>NZ_MTBP01000002.1:1200000-1800000 GCF_002911665.1 Actinomadura rubteroloni | reverse complement strand
CCAAGGGCGTGTCGAGCGCGGTGCTCGACGCGGTGTCGCGGGTGCTGGCACTCGACGCGGCCGAACGCGACCATTTGTACGCCCTCGCCGCGCCCACCCGCGGCCAACCGGTGTCGCCGCCGACACAACGCGTGCGTCCCGGCCTGCGCCGCATCGTCGACTCCATCACCGATGTTCCGGTGCTCGTCCTCGGTCACCGGTCCGACGTCCTGGCCGCCAACCCGCTGGCTCGCGCTTTCTACACCGACTTCGACGCGCTCGCGCCGAACGACCGCAATATGGTGCGCTACCTGTTCGGCGACGAGTCCCGGGAGTTGTACGACGATTGGGCCGCCACGGCCCGCACCGTCGTCGCCGGACTGCGCAAATACGCGGGCCGATACCCGCACGATCCGAAACTCGCCGCACTGGTCGGTGACCTCTCGGTGCGCGATCCCGATTTCCGCCGCTGGTGGGCGGCGCACGACGTGTACGTCCGCGACCACGGCAGCAAGCGCTACCACCACCCGGTCGTCGGCGAACTCGAACTCGGCTACGAGGCGTTCACCCCCGCCGGCGAGGTCGGGCTCACGCTCGGCATACACAGCGTCGAGCCCGACAGCCCCTCCCAGCAGGCATTGGCATTGCTGGCCGGCTGGTCGTCCCAGCGGGTCCGCGCGGTGGGACGACCTGGAACCGACTAGCCCTGGACGGGGAAGTCGGCGGCGCGGGCCTGCGTCTCGTGGGAGCGAACGTCGGCCAGCTTGCGGGAGAGGACCTCGATGACGCTGTCGTATCCCGCGCCGCCGAGCACGATGCGTCGCGGCGGCTCGGGTTCGGCCATCGCCGCGAGCACCTGCGCCACCCCGCGCCGGGGATCGCCCGGCTGCTCGCCGTCCTGCTCGACCATCGCGGCGTGCACCGACTCGAGCATCGAATCGTAGGCGGCGATGTCACCGACCGGCTCATCGGCGAAACCCGCGTAGGCGTTGGTGCGAAACGCGCCCGGCTCGACAGTGAGCACCTTGACGCCCAAGGGTGCGACCTCCTCGCGCAACACGTCCGTCAGGCCCTCGATCGCCGACTTGGCCGCCGTGTAGTAGCCGAAACCCAGCACCCCCCCGATGCCCGCGACCGACGACATCGTCACGATCCACCCTTCCCGCCGGGCCCGCATGCCCGGCAGAACCGCCCGCAGCACCGCGACGACCGCGAAGAAGTTCAATTCGAACGTCCCTCGCACCACCGTCTCGTCGGTGCCCTCGACCGAGCCGTGCCAGCCGCGACCGGCATTGTTGACCAGGACATCAATGGCCCCGAACCGCTGCTCGGTCGCCTCGACGGCCTGCCGAACCTGACCGCCGTCGGTCACATCGACCTCGAGGACCAGCACCCGGTCACCATGCGCCCTCGCCCACTCCCGCAGCGTCGCGGGCCGCCGCGTCGTGATCGCCACCCGGTCGCCCCGGGCGAGTGCCGCGTCCGCGTAAGCCAGCCCGAACCCGCCGGGAGTCCCACCCGTGATGAACCACGTCCGCACAATTCCTCCGATGACGAAACTGTCTCGGCAGCCCCCTCGGCATGCACCGTCACGTTCAGCCCTTCCCCCGGGGGAAGGTCAACCCCACGGATTGGAGGTCTTGGGGCTGCGGCCTGCCGGTTCGTGCTGGCGGAGGCGGCTGTCGGGGCATGTGGGCGCTGCGGGACGGGCCCGTCCGCCCGGCTTGATCATCAAGAGGGCTCCTGGTGATCGCCGCGTCAGCGGGAGCGGCGCGACGGTCCGTGCGTGGACACGCGTCCCCTTGTCACCACTCCGCGCGTCAGTGGCTGTTTTCGATCCTCATAAGGGCGTGCCCCATGGATCTCGATCCGGTGGTTTCGGGTAAACCACTGGTATGACGATTCGCCGTGCCGTGCCCGACATCACGACCGCCGACCCGGCGGTGAGCAGCGCCTTCTACCAACTCCTCGGGTTTCGCGAGGAGATGAACCTGGGCTGGGTCGTCAACCTGGTCTCGCCGTCCAACCCGACCGCTCAGGTCATCCTCGTCACCAAGGACGCGGCGGCCCCGGTGAACCCGGATCTCAGTATCGAGGTCGAGGACGTCGATGCGGTCTACGAGGCGGTGCGCGCGACCGACGCGGAGATCGTTCACCCCATCACCGACGAAGAGTGGGGCGTCCGGCGCTTCTTCGTCCGCGACCCGGACGGCAAGGTGGTCAACGTCGTCGGCCACCGCTGACCGGCGCGATGGCTGACTCCTCGCCGTTCCTGCCGGTCACGGCGACGACGCCGCGATGGGTTAGTCGGGGGTTCCGCCGAAGATCGGGGTCGTGGGTGTGTATTCGCCGGTCAGGACGAGGCTCAGGTAGAGGGCGGCGTCGTGGACGTTTCCGTTCTTGGATCGTGCGGCTCGCTGGATCGCGGGTAGTGCGGGTCGTGCCGTTTCTCCCAGGGATGTCAGCGCGGTGAGCGCCTGGAGGCGGATCGGGATGCTGATGCTCTCGTCGTCCAGTGTTCCGGCGAGGTGGGCTACCGCCTGTTCGGTGCGGCCGCCGAGGCGGGCCAGGGCTTCGGCGGCGATGATGCGGACGTGCGGTGACGGGTCGGCGGTGAGGATTCGGGTCAGGGCGTAGGTGGCCGGTGCGGCGGCTTTTCCTTTTTGCATGAGCAGGCCGGACGTGGCCCAGTAGCGGATTACTTCGTTGTCGTCGGCGAGGGCGCGGGTGAGTCTTGCGACGTCGTGGGGATTGCGGCGGATCGCGGTTCCGGCTACGTCCAGTACTTGGCGCAGGGGGTAGGCGTCGGGGGCGCGGCTCGCTTCGTAGCCTTCTAGTGGTGAGCCTTCGGGGATGAAGCCGTTGTCGTTGACGCTCAGGAGATGGTCGTCGAGCGCGCGGCGAAGCCGGTTGAGGTGGCCTTGGTAGCGAGGGTTCTCGGTCAGGTTGTGGATTTCGTCTGGGTCGGTGTGCAGGTCGTACAGTTCTTCGGCGGGCTTTTCGTGCCAGAAGCGTTCCTGGACGGGCGTGAGTTCGCCGTCCAGGTGGGCCTGTTCCCAGGCTTGGTAGCCCTTCTGCTGCCATGCGTACGCCTGGTGCTGCCCGTACGGGCGGTGCGGGGCGTAATTGCGGATGTAGCGGAATCGTTCGTCGCGCGCGGTGCGCACCATGTCGTACTGCTCGCCCATTCGGTTGCGCATTCCGAATGCGTACGCCGGACGGCGGCGCGCGGTGAGGGACGTGCCCGTCATGGCGGCGGGGGCGCGCATGCCGGCCAGTTCGAGGACGGTCGGGGGGAGGTCCAGGGACACGGTGATGGGCGCGGTGATGACCGAGCCGGGTCGTGCGGGGGCCAGGTGCGCCCATTTGCGCGGGTATCGGACGATGAGCGGCGTCCGCAGGCCGCTGTCGTAGCAGAAGCGTTTGCTGCGGGGGAGGATGCCGCCGTTGTCGCCGAAGTAGAACACGATGGTGTCCTCGGCGAGCCCGTCGGCTTCCAGTTCGGCCAGACGGGCGGCGAGTTGCCCGTCCATCTTCTCCATCAGGTCGTAGTAACGGGCGCGGTCTTCGCGGATCGCGGGCACGTCGGGCACGTAGGCGGGGACGCGGACGTCTTCGGGGCGTGTGCGTCCTGGTTCGGCGGTGAAGATCTGCGACTCGTGGGTCGTCATGTAGGTGAAGACCGAGTAGAACGGGGCACCGGCGGGGCGGTTCCGCCAATGCGCGGTCGCGCTCGTCTGGTCCCACACTTCTTTCGGCTTGATCGTTGAGTTGTAGTCGGTCTTGGAGTTGTTCGTGGTGTAGTAGCCCGCCGCTCGCAGGTATTCGGGAACTGTTCTCGTGTCGGGCGGGAGTTCGCCGGTGGCGCGCATGTGCTCGGCGGGGCCGTAGCTTTCGGCGGGCAGGCCGGTGACGAGCGCGAACCGCGACGGCGCGCAGACGGGTGCGGCGGAGAAGGCGTTCTCGTAGCGGACGCCGTCCCGCGCGAGCCGGTCGATGGTGGGTGTGCGCGCGACCGGGTCGCCGTAGGCGCCGATGTAGGGGTTGTTGTCCTCGCTGATCAGCCACAGGATGTTCGGCCCGCGTGCCGGGGCGGCTGCTGCGGGACGGGCGGCGAGGGCCGCTGCCAGTGCGCCGCCGGCACCGGCGGCCAGCACGTTGCGACGGGACGGCTCGAAACCGCTCAAAGGAGACTCCAGGGGGCCGAAGGGGACAGCAGTCGTGATCGTGGAGTAGGTTTCGGACTGTTGTCAACCATTCTGGTAGGAATAGAACATGACCGCCGAGTCTCCGTGCTGCGCGGCGGCGCGCCCCGCCGCATCCGACGCGCTGCCAGTGCCGATCGTCCCGCCGCGCCGCGCCGCGGACGGTCCCGCGCCCCGCCCGCCCGGGCTCAACAGCATGCTCCGGCTGCCCGGCGGCACATTCCGGATGGGCAACGAGGACGAAACGGCCAACCCCGGCGACGGCGAAGGTCCCGTCCGCGACGTCGCCGTGGTGCCGTTCCGCATCGACGCCCACGCGGTGTCCAATGCCCGGTTCGCCGCCTTCGTCAAGGCCACCGGGCACGTCACCGACGCCGAGAAGTTCGGCTGGTCCTATGTGTTCGCCGGTCTGCTGCCGCCCGGGACGGCCGACGCGTTCCCGACGCCGGCCGGCACGCCGTGGTGGCGCGGCGTCCCCGGCGCGACCTGGCGCTCGCCGGAAGGCCCGGAGAGCACGCTCCAGGGACGCGAACGGCACCCGGTCGTCCACGTCTCCTGGAACGACGCCGCCGCCTACGCCGCCTGGGCCGGGCGCCGCCTCCCGACCGAAGCCGAATGGGAGTACGCCGCACGCGGCGGGCTCGACCAGGCCCGCTATCCGTGGGGGAACGAGCTGACGCCGCGCGGCCATTGGCCCTGCAATATCTGGCAGGGCGAATTCCCGCACGTCAACACGGCCGAGGACGGCTATGTGGGAACCGCGCCCGTGGACGCCTACCGTCCCAATGCCTACGGGCTCTATAACGCCGTCGGCAACGTATGGGAATGGAACGCCGACTGGTGGGCCGAAGGCGAGACGTGCGTCATGCGCGGCGGCTCGTACCTTTGCCACGACTCCTACTGCAACCGCTACCGGGTCTCGGCGCGCACCAAGAACACGCCGGACTCGTCCAGCGGCAACACCGGCTTCCGCTGCGCCGCCGACTGACGACCGCCGCTGCTCATCTAGGCCGGGCCGGTCATCGCACGTCCTCGGTCTCCGCCGCGAGGTCGTCCGCGAGCGCACGCAGGTCCCGCGTGCTCAGATGGCCCGACCGGGCGAGGTCGTAGAGGGACAACTGCGGCATCGCCGCCACCAGCTCGCTGTCCAGGACGAACGGGACGTGCTTCTCCAGGACGGGCCGCAGTGCCGTCCGGGCCAGGTGCAGCAGCGGCCGGGTCAGCAGCCCGGACGCGGGCAGCAGCGCGACGGCGGGCAGCGGCTCGGCGATGGCCGCGGCCCGGTCGCGCTGGGCCGCGACGAGCAGATGCGCGCGTGTGACCGGCGCGTCGCGCGGAAGGCCCAGCCGCCGGTACTGCGACAACGGCGCGTCGCTCTCGCGCAGCAGGCGCTGCAACAACCGCAGCATCCGCAGCTCGACCTCGTCGTCCAGCAGCGGGCGCTCCTGCTTCGGGTCGGTCTCCAGGTCGAACAGCAGCGTCCCGTGCAGCCACGGGTTGGACAGCCGGGCGGATCCGCCGGCCGGGACGCGCATCGTCCGCAGCCCCTTGGTGAACGCCAGCGGCTCGGCGGGCTCCCACTCGGCGAGTTCGGCGACCGCGAACCGGGACCGCATGTGCGTCGGCATCAGGGTGTACTCCTCCAGCGGCCCGTTCGCGCGGTCGGCGGCGGCGCGCATGTAGACGTACCGTCCGTCGGTGACGTTCACGTGGCCGCCGTGGATGCCGAACAGCGCGCCGTCGCGGATCGTCCGGTCCCGTTCCAGGACGTCGGCGAGGTCCCGGCCCTGCATGTCCGGGGTCGGCGCCAGGCCGAAGAAGCCCAGCACGGTCGGCGCGATGTCGATGGTCTGGGCGAGCGCGGCGCGCCGGACGTCGCGGCCCGCGGTGCGCGGGTCGCAGACGAACATCGGCAGGTGGACGAGTTCGTTGAACCACGGCATCACCGACTTGGCCCACCAGCCGTGCTCGCCGAGCAGGAAGCCGTGGTCGGTGTTGACGATCAGCAGGGTGTCGTCCCACAGGCCGTGCCGGTCCATGGCGTCCAGGACCCGTCCGAGCGAGCGGTCGCACATCGACACCAGCGCCGCGTACTCGTCGCGCGCCCGCCGGACGGTCTCGGCGGGCTCGACGGTCTTGGCGTACGGCGGCCAGTCGAACCGGGGACCCGGCCGGTCGCCGCCGTACTTCCCCAAATATTCGGGGTTGTTGGTGAAGAACGGCTCGTGCGGATCGAACATCTCGATCTGCACCAGCCACCGGTCGGCGCCGGCGTTGGTGTCGATGAAGTGCACGCCCGCGTCGACGGTGAGCGTCTGGGAGTGCTCGGCCTCGGTGGGCATGTAGCGGCGGTTGACCTCGTCCTGGGCCAGCATCCCCGCGCGCATGTCGGCGGGCGGGTGTTCCGGGACGACGCCCTTCCACGGGTCGCCTTCTTGGCCGCGGAAGAACTCCCAGGTCGAGTAGCGGGTGTGGTAGGTCGCGCCGCCGTCCTCCCAGTAGTGCGGATGGTCGGACGCCAGATGGGTGTGCACTCCCGCGTCTCGCAGCAACTGCGGCATCGAGTCGTCGAACGGCTCCAGCGGCCCCCAGCTCCGGTGCAGGAAGTTGTACCGGCCGGTGTGCAGCTCGCGCCGGGCCGGCATGCACGGCATCGACCCGGCGTAGAAGTGGTCGAACGTCACCGCCCGCCGCGCGAGCCGGGCGAAGTTGGGCGCGTCGACGAACGTGTCCCGCGCGTACGGCGACAGCATGTGCCGGTTCAGGCTGTCGAACATGACGATGATCGCCTTCACGGCCGGACTCCTTCGGTCGGGCGCGGCCGCCGGGGTGCGGATGTCGGTGGAACCGATCCGCACCGGGGCTCTCGCGGGTCAGGAAGAGGGGCAGGAGTCCCGGTACTCGGTGAGTTCCGAGTCGGCGGGGGCGGGGCAGAGGAACTGCTCGTAGCGGCCGTCGTCGTCCACGAACCGCTTGAGCCAGGCGACTTCGAGCGCGCCGATGAGCGGGTTCTCGCGGACGAACGTCCCGTGGGCGGCGTCGGCGATCTCGGCGTAGGCGCGTTCGCGGGCGCCGGTGAGGCTCTGGTAGATCGGCTCGGCGAACGTGCCGACCTGGGCGGTGGTGTCCTGCGTTCCGCCCTGGACCAGGGTCGGGACGGTGATGCCCGACCAGTTCTTGATCGTGTGCCAGGGGGCGAGCGGGACGGCGGCCTTGAGGCTCGGCCGCGTCCAGGCGGCGTAGAGGGTGCCGCCGCCGCCCATCGAGTGGCCGGTGACGGCGAGGCGGTTCGGGTCCAGGCGCTGACGGACGGCGGCCGGGGACTGAGCGGTCAGGTAGTCCAGTGCCCCGAGCAACTGCTTGCCGCGCGCGGTGGGCTGGTCGGTGAGGCCGTTGGTCGCGATGGTGATGACGACGAACCCCTGCGACGCCAGGCGCGGCCCCAGCCAGGCGACGGCCTTCTCCGCGCTCTGGTAGCCGGGGACGGCCGCGACGCCGCCGAACGTGCCCTGGCTCGTGTCGTCGGGGTAGTAGATCGTGCCGCCGCCGAACGCGCCTCCCGCCTGGGCGGCGGTGACCGTGACGGTGGAGTAGGCGAACGGGCCGAGCGCGGCGCGGATGCCCGCAAGCGTCGGCGCGGGTCCGCGCGCGTACGACCCGGCGGCCTGCCGGGTGACCTGCGCCGACGCGTGCGCCGGTGCGACGGCCGGCGCGGCGCCCAGCGCGAGCAGGGCGGAGACGGCCGCCAGCCGGCGCGCAACGGACCTCATGTGAACTCCCAATTTCCGTCTTTACGAGTAGGAAAGATTGGGAACTGATCTTGTTGCACCCGTGCACGGTCGTCAATGCCGCGCGAGGTGATCTAAGCCGCACCCCCGGCTTCCAGGCGGGGGCAGTGCCGGTCGATCAGGTGCGCGGGGCGGATCTTCGCCCACGCCGCGTCGAAGTCGGCCAGCCAGCGGCGCTCTCCCCGGGGTTCGGGGGCGGCGGACGTGCGTCCGATCTCGCTCCCGGCCTGGGCGTCGCGGGCCATGACCGCGGTGATCCGGGCGGTGGTCTCGGGGGACAGGTCCGGGGTGCCGAGGAGCTGGGCCACGACGTGCTCCGGGGCGGCCACGAGATCTTCGTAGTGGACGACGTGGCTTTCCACATCGGCGGAGCGCATCAAGGCCAGGCTGCGGACGCCGTCGAGGAGTTCGCGCGCGGCTTCGTCGCTGTCCGTGCCCGGGAAGGCGCGGTGGACCGAACGGCCCCAGGCCCGGCGCTCGCGCAGCAGGTAGATGAAGCGGGCGGACGGGAACGCGTCGAGGACGTCCGGCATCGCCCGCGCGGCCTGGGAGCGGAACTTGACGGCGCACCCGCCGCCGGACGGGAGCAGGGCCGAAAGCGCGTGCCAGGCCAGGTTCCGGTGGGTCGCCGTGCCCAGCGCGGCGAATTCGGGACGGCGCAAGGCCAGTTGCGTCACCGCGTCGGGCTCGGAGTAGGCGCGCGACGTCGCGCACCCGAGGAGCGCGTTCAGCAGCGTCGAGCCCGTCCGGCCGATGGAGAAGATCAGGATGGGCGCGGCGGCGGGGTCGGGCGGCCCGAAGGCGCGGTCCAGGTGCTCGAACGGCACCCGCACGACGTAGCGGGCGTTCGTCCGCTGTTCGACGTAGAGGAACGGTTCGCGGGCCGCCGCCCCGACGTCCGCGTGGAAGGTGAGCACAAGTTCGCGGGCGTCGAGGTCGAACGCGTACGGCAGGAGCTTGTCCGCCGGGACGCGGCGCAGCGGCAGCGGTTCGGCGAGCGTGAAGTCGTCGGCCTCGGCCCAGTCGAACGGCAGCCGGGGGCGGCGCGCGACGACCCGGCTCGCCGTCGCGAGCGTCCGGTCGCCGGGCGCGGTGCGCAGCTCGCGCGGGGGCGCGGTGCGAAGGTGGGCGCGCAGGAACGTCAGCGTGGCCGCCCACGCCTGCCGTGCCGCGTCGGCGTCGTAGGCGCCCATCGGGTTCTCGTCGTTGAAGAACGCGTGGTCGGCCGGGTAGAAGCGGACGTCCGGCCGCCGTCCGGACGCGGCGGCGAGGCGGTCGGCCAGGCGCCGCGCCCCGGCCGGGGACGGCGTCGTGTCGAGCCTGCCGAAGTGGCCGAGGACGGGCGCGGTGAGCCCGGTGAAGTCCGGACGTCCGTCGAGCACGCCGTAGAACGTGACGACGGCCCCGACGCGCGGGCCCTGCTGCGCGGCGAGCGTCAGCACGAACCCGCCGCCCATGCAGAAGCCGACCGCGCCGACCGCGTCGCCCGTGACGGCGTCCAGGCCGAGCAGGTGGTCGACCGCGCCGCCGAGGTCGGCCGCCGCCCGTTCCACGGGGAGTGCGCGCATCAGCCGGTCGGCCTCGGCGACGTCGTGCGTGGTCGTCCCGCCGTACAGGTCGGGGGCGAGCGCGACGAACCCGGCGGCGGCGAGGCGGTGCGCGACGTCCACGATGTGGCTGGTCAGCCCCCACCACTCCTGGATCACGACCACGCCGGGCCCGGACCCGGACGGCGGCAGGGCGAGATACCCGTGGGCGGTGCCGCCGTTGCTCGGATAGGCGATTTTGGACGTTCGTGATTCCACCGTCATTTCTAGCTGTTCTCCTGGTTCGGGTGTTCACGCCGCTGGGAGGTCACGTGGGTCGCGCGTCCGCTCAACCCGTCCGGGCGTGCCTGGCGGGCGAGGACCTGGACTGGCTCGGCGGCCGTTCGGTGTGCGTGGCCCTCGACCTGTGCACGGTCGTCCGGATCGGCGCCCCGGACCCGGACGCGCCGGGCCGGATCCCCGTCCAGCCGTGGGCGGGCCAGATCTGGGACTTCCTGCGCACGCGCCTTCCCGGCCTGGACGCCGCGCCGCCCGCGACGTGGGCGTGCGGCCGGGCGCCCCTGGCGGGCGGGCTCTCGTCGTCCACCGCGCTGATCCTCGGCCTGTTCGAGGCGTTCGCGGCCCAGTGGGTGGACGCCGCGACGCTGGTCCGCTGGGCGTACGAGTTCGAGTTCGCGATCTTCAACGGCGGCGGGATGGACCATCTGGCCATCGCGCTCGGCGGCGTCACGCTGCTTCGAGGGCGCGCGGAGGGCTTGCCCGCGCAGGCCGGGCATGTCGCGTTCCCGGCGGAATGGGTGGTCCTGGTCGTGGACTCGGGCACCAGCAAGGACACCCGGGACCACATCCGGTTCGTCCGGGACCAGGTCGCCGCGCGGGATCCGGGGCTCGCGCGGTACGTCCGCACCGCCGACGCGGCAGGCGACGCGGTGTGGCGGGCGATCGGACGGCGCGACCTCGCCGCGCTCGCCGACGGCATCGAGACCGCGCACACGGTCATGCGCGACTGCCAGCGGATGTCGACGCCGCGGCTGGAGCGGATCCGCGCGCTGGCCTGGGAGATGGCGCGCGTCCGGCTGAAGGTGACCGGCGCGGGCGGCGGCGGGGCACTGGTCGGCGTGTGCGCGCGGGCGGACGCCGGGCCGGTGGCGCGCGTCCTGGACGAGCGGTTCGCCGCCGAGGTGCCGGGCGCGCGGACGCTGGTGGTCGAGGCGGCGGCGCCCCGTCACGGCGTGGCGTCCGGGAAGGCCGGGGAGTACTCGTAGGCGAGCCACTGCGCGTACGTGCGCAGCCCGAACGACAGGCCGTCCGGCGGCGTCCCGGCGTCGGACGCGCCGGACGCGAACGTCACCGGGACCGGCCGCACCGCCTCCCGGACGGCCCGGACGACCGTGTCCAGCCGGAGCGCCGGCGGGTCCGGGACGGCCGGATCGCCGCCGAGGATCCGGTTCAGCGCCGTGACCAGGTCCTCGGTGTGCAGCGGCCGGACGAGCGCGCCCGGATCGGCGGTGACCGTGTGCGGGACGCCCATCGCGGCGGCGAACACGACCGCGCCGAACGGCGACGCCGGCGGGCAGCCCGGACCGTAGAGGTCGCCGACGCCGATCACCTCGGGCGCGCGGCCGGGACGGGTCAGCGTGATCGTGCCGGACGGCGCCGAGGTCAGGTCGACGACCGCCGGTCCGCCCGGGCCCCGGCCGTGGTCGCGCAGCCCGCGCGCGACGAACTCCCGCAGCGGCGCGTCGCCGACGACCGTTACGCCGGTGCGCGCGGGAGCGCGCCGGGGCCGGTGCTCGGCGCCCGCGTCCAGGCCCCGCCGGGCGATCGCGGCCAGCGGTGCGCGCAGCTCGGCGATGTCCTCGGCCGAGCGGTGGTGGCAGAGCCCGCCGGGGCCGATGCTCGCGAGAGCGGCGGCGACGACGCCGGAGTCGGGGACGGCCCGGCCCGTCACCACGGCGGACCGGTCCGCGCGGGCCGCCGCGCCGAGCGCGAAGCCGGTCAGCCACACCTCCCGCTCGATCCCCGGCGGGCCGGCGGGCACCGCGACGCCCAGCCCGGCGAGGTACCGCTCGGTCGGGACGTCGTGCCACCGCGTGGCGTCGACCCGCACCGAGCACAGCGCCTTGCCGTACTTGATGAACGGCAGCGCGGACATGCCCTCGATCCGCGACTCCTCCGACTTCGCCGCCGGGTCGGCCGGGAGCCAGCACGCCGAGCGGCGCGGCCCGCGCCAGCGGTTGCCCGCGAGGCTGGCCGGATCGGCGTGCTCGACGGCGTTCGGGACGGCGACGAACCGGGCCGTCCCGGCGCGGCGCAGGTACTGGTGCAGCAGGATGTCGTCGGGCCAGGCGCCGGCGCGTCCGGCGGCGAACGCGGTGAACCCGGCGGCGACCCGACGCGGCAGCAGCACCGCCGCGCTCGGGGCGTACTCGCCCGCGGCGGCGGCCCAGCGCACCCCGGCGAGCGCGCCGAGCCGCACCGCGCCCGCGTTGCGCGAGTCCCACAGGGTGAAGAACGACAGCGCCGCGTCCGGGAGCGCCGCCGCCGCCCGCACGGCCCGGTCGAGGAAGCCGTCCGCGAGGATCATGTCGTCCTGGACGACGAGGTGGTGCGTCGCCTCCGGGGGCACGGACGACCAGGCGGCGAGCGCGGTGCGCAGCGCGGTCGGCGAGCCGTCCGGGTCCGGGTCCGGGGTCAGCGTGAACACCGCGTCGTGGTCGGCGAGGCGCCGGGCGAGCGCGGCCCGGCGCGGATGGGTCAGCACGGACGCGGTCAGCGCGACGCCGTCCCGCCGGATCACCGCAGCCCCGCCCACGCCGCCCAGTCCGCCACCTGCGCCATGCCCGCCGCGAGGTCCGTGCGGGGAGTGAAGCCCGCCGCGCGCAGCCGGGCGGTGTCGATGACGGTCGGGTCGGCGTAGAAGCGGCGCAGCCGGTCCGGCCACGCGGGGTCGTCGGCGGCGCCGTGCGCGGGACGGCCCAGCATCGCGCGGTAGCGGTCGTAGAACCGTCCCCATGTCGGGGCGTCGGGGCCGCGCAGCAGATAGGACGCGGCGGGGGCGTCCAAAGCGCTCAGGAACACCGTCGCCGCCGCGACGTCGTGGACGTGGACGGCGTTGCAGATCCCGCCGCCCTCGCCGCTCGGCAGGCCGCGATCGTCGGCGCGCAGCTTCGCGAGCGCCTTGACCGTCCAATTCGGCCCCCACGGGCCGTAGACCACGCCGGGGTGCAGGCAGACGACCTCCATGCCGTCCGCGCCGTCGAACGCGGCGCGCTCGGCGGCCAGTTTCTGCGCCGCGTAGCTCCGGTCGTCCGGGCCGGGGTCGATGCGGGGGCACGTCTCGTCCAGCACGGCCGCCGACCGGTACACGGCCATGCTGCCGATCAGGACCAGCCGCCGCACCCCGGCGGCCCGCGCCGCCGCGACGACGGCCGCCGTGCCGTCCACGGTGACCGACCACCGTTCGTCCTCGGAGCCCGCGTTGCCGTACGCGGCGTGGACGACGACGTCGCAGCCGTCGAACGCCCCGCCGGGGTCGCGGACGTCCCGCACGGCGCGGACGACGTCCAGATGCGCGAGCCGCGCGAACGCCGGGAGACTGCGGCCGACGGCGGTGACGGGGCGGCCCGCGTCCGCGAACGCCTCCACGACGGCCGCGCCGATGAACCCGTACGCGCCGGTCACGGCGACGCGCGCGGGCGCGGGCGCCCACGGCCGGGGCAGCCGCGCCGCCGGGACGCGGTGGCACCGCTCGATCAGCTCGGTGACGGGCCGCAGCTCGTCCGGGCGGGGCAGCCGGGTCGGGCGCCCGCCGATCGCCCGCGCGAACTCGGCGAACTGCTCCCGGAACAGGCCGGCGCGGGTGCGGGTGTCCGGCGGGTCGGCCGGGACGTCGCCCTCCGCCACGACGGTGCCGTCGGCGTCCCGGTGGACGTACCGCGCGGCCCGCTGCGCGTCGACCCGCAGCGTGCCGCGCGTGCCCTCGAAGCGGACGGCCCCGGCGAGCGTCCGCAGCCGGCTCAGCGCGACCGACACGGGCGTGCCCGCGACGTCGAGGACGAGTTCGGCCTCGGTCTCGACGCCGCCGGACGCGTTGTGCGCGACCGACACGAGCGTGGGCGGGGCGCCGAACCACAGGTCGAGCAGGTCGAGCACGTGCGGGCCGAGGTCGTGCAGCACGCCGCCGCCGGACGCGGCAGGACCGAGGGTGAACGCGCTGGTCACGGGCCAGGCGAACGGCATCCCCTCGTCCCAGCGGACGCGCCGGATCCGTCCGAGCGCGCCGCCCGCCAGCGTCGCCCGCACCCAGGACGCCGCCGGGAACAGCCGGCGCACCTGCGCGACGACCACGACCGGGCCGTCGAGGCCGCGCAGCCGGTCCAGCTCGGCGACCGAGCACGCCACGGGCTTCTCCACCAGGACGTGCTTGCCCGCCTCGGCCAGGCGGAGCGCGAGGTCGACGTGGCTCGCGGGCGGCGTCGCGACGAGTGCCGCGTCGAACGCGTCCGCGACCGCGCCGAGGTCGTCGGCGACGAGCGGCGGCGGCCCCGGGCAGGCGTCCGCCGCCGCGCGGGCGTGCCCGAGATCGGTGTCCACGAGTGCCGTCACGCGGAACGGGCCGGGCGGCGCGAGCGCCGGCAGATGGCACTCCCGCGTCACCGCGCCGCATCCGACGACGGCCAACCGGATCGCTGTCACGGCGCGTTCCCTTCGTCCAGCGGGTGCACGACCCACACGTTCGGCTCCCAGTACTCCCCGGCGTCGCGGGCGTGGTCGACGCGGAGCGGCGCGAGCCCGTGCGGGAAGACGTACGGGCCGTCGTCGGGGAACGCCAGGCCGGTCCACGCCCGCCACTCGGCGACCGTCCCGGTGATCCGCGACGAGCGCGGCAGCGCCGGCCCGATCCGCCCGCCGGCGCGCACGTGCGCGCGGATCCACGGGTCGAACGGCGTGCCGTCGTCGCGGCGCCAGCGCGCGTACCGCTCGATCGGCGTCAGCGGATAGCGCTCCTTCCAGGTCGGACGAACCGGGACGACCACGGCGCCGAACCCGTGCTGCCGGGCGAGGTCGCGCAGCTCGCCGAGCATCCGGCCGGCCAGGCCGCGGCGCCGGTGCCGGGGCGGGACCTCGATGCCGATCGCGCACAGGGCCGTCGGCGGCGTCCCGGCGTCGCGGGCGGCGAAGCTCGCGACGATCGCGGCGTCCAGGCCGGTGCCGAGGGTCGCGTCGGCGCCGTCCCACGCGATCGGCACCGCGCGGGCGGCGGCGAGGACGTCGTCGGCCGCCGCGTCGTGCAGGACGAGCTGGAACCGGCCGAAGTCGTCGTGCATCCGCTTCCACCGGCCGCCGGACATGACGTCGCCGTGCAGGTTGTACTCCGGCCACACGCCGTCGAACAGCTCCGGCAGGCGCGTCCACAGGTCCGGACGGTCGTCGTACGTCACCACGCGCGCGGTCACCGCGCCGCCTTGGCCGTGAACACGAACCCCTCGGCGCCGTGGACGTCCACGGGCGGGGCCACCGGGAACCGCGCCAGCGCGGCGCGCAGCTCGCCGGCGTGCGCGGCGACGACGCTCGACGGGCGGCTGAACCGGCGCCACATCCGCTCGTGGTGGTCGCGGGAGAACGTGTTGCCCCCGTGGAACGTGTAGAGGTACAGCAGGGCGAGGTCGTCGGCGATGTGGACGCGTCCGCGCTCGCGCAGGTCCAGCATGAGCGCCCAGTCCTCGCCGTGGTGCTCGTGCCGTCCGGTCTCGCGGTAGCGGAACCGCGCGTCGCGGCGCATGAGCATCGTCCCGGGCAGCAGCGGGTGCTCCGGCGGATCTTGGACGTTCCGGTGGTCGAGCCAGCGCAGCACCCGGTCCGGCTCGGACAGGTGCAGGTAGGACGACAGGAACACCGCGTCGAACCCGCCCGCGTCCAGCCGCTCCACCTGGCGTTGCAGGCGGTCGGGACGGCTGCAGTCGTCGTCGTCCCACACGCACACCAGCGCGCCGCGCGCCGCGTCCAGGGCCAGGTTGCGCAGCGCGCCGAGGCGCAGCGCGGGGTCGGCGGGGACGATCCGGGCGTCCGGGACGTCGGCCTCGGCGAGGCACCGCGCCAGCGCCGCCCGGTAGCGGGCCGTCCCCTGGGACACGATCACCAGCTCGCGGTGCGGGTACGTCTGGCGCCGGTAGCAGCCGATCGCGCGCCGGGCCGGGCCGAGCCGGTCGCGGCTGAGCATCAGGCAGCTCGCGACGGGGCTCACCCGCGTACCCGCAACCGCCAGGCGAGCACGAACGGCAGGCCGGCCCACGCGGCGCGGGCGGCGTCGGGGTACCGCCGCTCGTACCCGTGCGGCGGCAGCGTGCCGTTGGACTCGGGCTCGGCGCACTGCTCGACGTCCAGCCCGGCCGCCGCGAACGCCGCGAGATACGAGCTCACCGGATGGGCATGGTTCCGTATCCGTCCGAGCCGGTCGTCATGGCGGAACAGAAAGGTGCCGCGCAGCGCCGTCATCGTCGGGTGCACGTCCGTGATGATCACGCGTCCGCCGGGGCGGGTGACGCGGGCGAGTTCGCGGATCGCCGGGACGATGTCGGGCAGATGCGACAGCGCCAGGCCGCACACCGCCAGGTCGACGGTGTCGCCCGGCAGCGGCAGCGCGGTCAGGTCGCCCTGGAGCAGCCGCGCCTTCGGGGCCTTCGCACGCGCCCGGTCGAGCATCTCCGCCGACTGGTCGACGCCGGTCACGTCGTGGCCCCGCGCCAGCAGGGCGGCGGCGTGGCGGCCGGTGCCGCAGGCGGCGTCCAGGGCCGTCCCTGTGGGCAGCCCGTCGGTGAACGCGCGGACGACCGGTTCCTCGACCTGGATGAATGCGTCCGGTTCGGAGTCATAGGCCGCCGCAAGGGAGGCGTATCCCATGCTCACGTCGAGATCGGCGACGGGTTTGCCGGGCGGTTCCGGTTCGGCGAGCACTTCGCGCATCTCGTGCGTTCTCGCCGCGATGAACCCGTCGGTTCCGTCGATGGCGCCGCGCAGCAGCGCGAGCCCTTGGAGGCCGAGCAGCAGCGCCTGGTCGCGGTATTCCGGCATGTCTCTCCGATCTCTGGCACGGTAGGATTTCCCGACACTTTCGGCGATTCCGGAGGGCGAACGTGATCGAGGGTTATCCGGGCCGGGAGAGCGTGCGATCCGGGGACGTTCTCACGCTCCACGTCTCCACGACGGCCGAACGATTCCGCGCCGATTTCTACCGCGTCGCCGAACGGCTGGAGTTCGCCGGGAACACGCCCTGGTTCCCGGGAGGCGTCGCGCCCGTGCCGCCGCACCCGGACGTTCCCGGCGAGCCCGCGTCGCCCGCCGCCGACTGGAACTGGCCCGCGTTCACGTGTGCGGCGCCGGAGCGTCCCGGCCTCTACCTGGCGGTCTTCGTCACCGAGCCCGGCGGCGCCCCGCCCGAGGGCGTGCGGGGGTTCGGCCGGGAGTTCTTCGTCGTCCGGCCCCGGCCGGGCGCGGAGTCCGGGCCGATCCTCTACAAGAAGTCGACGTTCACCCGCCACGCCTACAACCGCGCCGACAATGGCACGGGCGCGCGGAACAGCAGCCTGTACGAGAATCCGGTCTATGTCCGTCCGGGCGGGCACAAGGTGAGCATGCGCCGTCCGGGCGGCGTGGACGACCTTTCCTACTGGGACGCCCCGTTCGTGAAGTGGCTCGCCGAAGAAGGCTACGCGATCGATTTCTGCACAGATCTGGATCTGCACGAGGATCCGGAACTCCTGGACCGCTACCGCCTGCTTCTTTCGGTCGGGCACGACGAATACTGGACCGAGGCGATGCGAACGCACGCCGAACAATTCGTCGCCTCCGGCGGCAACATCGCCTTTTTCAGCGCCAACACCTGCTGGTGGCGGACCCACGTCACCGACGACGGGACCGCGATCGTCGCGGACACCGACCACCACGTCGACGGCGTCTTCCCGCACCTGCCCGCGACCGACCAGTGGTGGCCGCCGGACGGCGCCGGACGCCCCGAGAACGCCCTCACCGGCGTCAGCTTCCGCAACGGCGGCATGTGGCCGGGGGAGTGGCCGGGCGACCGGCCGCGCGGGGGGTTCGCCGTCCAGCACGCCGGCCACTGGGCGTTCGCCGGGACGGGCCTGCGCGACGGCGCGGACGGCGGCCCGCAGGACTTCCTCGGCGCCGGGACGCCGCTCATCGGCTACGAGTGCGACGGCGCGGCGTTCGCGTTCGACGCCGCCGGTGTCGCCCGCGCCACCGGGGCCGACGGCACGCCGCCCTCCTTCCTGATCCTGGGCCTGCACGTCCTGGAACCCGTGGCCGACTACTACGCGATGCGCTTCCACCACTGGAACTGCCCGCCGCGCGAACCGGAGATCACCAGCCCGCCCGCCGCGACGATGGGCGTCCACACCGTCCCGGGCGGCGGCACGGTGTTCACCGCCGCCACGACCGACTGGCCGACGATCGTCGGACGACGGATGGATCCGCAGGTCGAGCGGGTGACGCGGAACGTGCTCGACCGGCTGGGCGGCTAGCCGCCGGGTCACGCGCGCGTCCGTTCGCCGACCAGGTCCAGCACGTCCGACAGGGACGACGCCCGGGGAACGTCCGGCCGCCCCTCGTGCGGACGTTCCCCGGGGCGGCACAGGTGGATCGCCGCGATGCCGACCGCGAGCGGGCCCTCCACGTCGGCGTGCCAACTGTCGCCGACGAACACCGTCTCGTCCGGTCGCAGCCCGCAGGCGGCGAGCGTGCGGTGGAAGATCAGCGGATGCGGTTTGCGCGCGCCCGCCCGCGCCGACGTGACCGCCACGTCGACCAGGCCGGTGAGGCCGGTCTGGTCGAGCGCGGCGGGCAGGTCCCAGAACCAGTTCGAGCAGACCGCGACCAGCAGGCCGCGCCGGCGCAGCTCGCCGAGCACGTCGGCCGCGTCCGGGTAGGGCTCCATGACCAGCGCCTTGTTGACGCGGTCCAGCTCGACGACGACGTCCTCGACCCGGTCGGCGGGCACGCCGCACCGCCGCGCGCGATTGCGCAGCCGGTCCAGCTCCCAGCGGTGGTAGCTGACCGGATCGACCGAATGCTCCCGGTGGTCCTCGCCGTCGAGCGGGCCGTTCCGCCAGCGGTCCCCCCACCGGCGGCCCGCCTCGGGTAGGCCCAGCCGGTCGAACACCGCCTGGTGGGTGCCGCCCCAGCGCACGAGCCGCGCGAGGGTGAGGTTGAAGTCGAACACCACTCCCTCGACCGCGCGCTCAGAACCGGCCATGCCGCCGGGGGAAGTAGTCCTGGAGCGTCCCCTCGCGCTCGATGTCCCAGGTCGCGCAGTGCAGGCCGCCGCCGAACGGGGCCGCCGCGCGGAACGGGACGGGGATCATCTCGAACCCGTACGCGGTCAGCTGGTCGGCCAGCCGCACCTCCCGCTCCTCGATGCACAGCGTGTTCTCGTCCAGGCTGAGCATGTTCACCGACAGCCACGGGCTGCAGAACGACAGCCGGGCCTCGTGGTGCCAGCTCTCCGGCTGCACCGCCTCCAGGACCTCCCAGTCGTTGACCTTGAAGTACTCGGTCAGCTCCGGCTCGGCGGGCCGCTCGCCGTTGTGCAGGACGAGCCCCGGACGCAGCGGCACCCACGTGGCGTCGATGTGCAGCGGGTGCGTGTTGGTGAACGAGACCGGGTGGACGCGGTGGTCGGGGAAGTGGCGGCGCAGCCAGTCGGCCCCGCTGCGGTTGGTGACCAGCGAGAGCTGGACGAACAGGTCCTTGCCGCAGCGCGCGATGTCGGCGGCGTCGAACAGCGGTTCGGCCTCGGTGAGGGCGAGGTCGTTGCGGCGGACGCGGTCCAGCTTCTCCTCCAGCGGAAGCTGGTTGTAGGTGTCCCAGAAGCCCGTGTTGTAGGACGCGTCGGTGAGGCGGGGCTTGGGCGCGGCCTCCCAGCGCGCGTCCGGGTCGGCCTCGAACAGCTTCTGCAGGACGGGCCGGTAGCACAGGTACTCGAACCACCGGCTGCGGTAGGACATGGTGGCTTCGAGCATCTCGTTGCCGACGGTGATGAGGACGTCCCGGGGCGGCATGCAGCCGAACATCGAGTTGTGCGTCCATTCCGGCGTGCCGACCCGCTGGCTGAAGTCGATCGGCTCCGGCCGTTCCACCCGGATCCCGCGGCCTTCCAGCAAGGCGGCGAAACCGTCCAGTTGCTCGTTCGCCGCCGCCGTCATCTCGTCGGGGATCCGGCCGTAGGCGCCGAGCGGGAAACCGTCGTCGGGAAAGTCGCGCCGGACGGCCGGTTCCGGGGCCTGGACCATTGTTCCGTCGGCCCGTCCGACCATGACGTGCCGCAGCGGGTCCCAGCCGTTCCACGAGTTGACCTTGACCGATCGAGGGCTCACGTCGCGTCTCCTTGCTCGGGGCTGCTAAAGGAAGAGGTCGTCGTCGGCGGCGAGCAGTTCGCGGCCTTTTCCGGCCTCGATCCGGTCCAGTTCCAGGTTGGAATCGTGCCGGGCGCAGTGGAAGGTGCAGTCGGTGCGCGGGTCGATGACGGCGCGGTCGGCGTCCCGCCAGATCACCGGCAGGGAATCGGTGACCGCGTCGCCGAGCCGGGCTTTCGGATTTCCCCGGTGATAAGGGCAGATGTAGACGCCGGACGGAGTGATCAGCGTCCGCAGATTCGCGACCTTGCAGGTGGCGTAGTCCTTCGGCTGGTCGCGTCCGGCGCCGGCGCGCAGGGCGGCGAGCGTGGACGAGTCGATGATGCTGAAATCGTCGCCTTCGAGTTTGCGCGCCATCGCGAGCTGGCTCTCGACCGACTCCAGGATCGCGTCCGCGACGCCGACGATGTGGTGCTCGTCGTCGAACATCGCCTTGACCTCGAAGTAGTCGCAGCCGATGTCCTTGGCCAGTTCGGCGGCGGCGAGCACCTCGTGGTGGTTGCTCGTGCCGTCCTCGCGCGTCATCACGAGGAACGAGTAGCCGAGCGCGCCTTTCTTTCTCGCGGCGAATGCGCGCATGTTCCCGATGACCCGGTCGAAGACGCTGCGGCCTTGCCGGTCGGGACGGAAGCGGCCGTAGGTGTCGGTGGACGCGGCGTCCACCGAGACCCGCACGTAGTAGGCGTAGCGGCTGAGTTCGTCCAGGTTCTGGCCGATCAGCGTCCCGTTGGTGACCACGCCGATCGCGACGCCGCCCGCGCCGAGCGTCGCCAGCGCGCGGCGGGTGCCCCGGTGCGCGAGCGGTTCGCCGCCGCCGATGAGGATGACGGCGTCGACGCCCATCGCGACGATCTCGTCGGCCAGTTCCGCCAGCCGGGCGGGGGTGAGCCGGCCCTGGTTCAGCAGTTTTCCGCTGATGCATTCGGGACAGGCCAGGTCGCAGAAGGTCGTCGGGTCCAGGTCGACGACGACGGGGGCGTCCGGTGTCGCGCCCCGGGCGGCGGTCGCGACCTTCGGCCATACCGCGGGCTGGTAGAGCTTGCCGACGAGATCGAGTCTTCCTAACCCCACAGGGCCTCCTTCGGCGTGCGTTCACCCTTTTCACGCGCAGCGCAAAGCGCACGGCCCGTTGGATTCGGGCCGCGGACGAAAAAGGCATGGATGATCGCGGCGGTCGATATTCCTCATGGCGTGGGCGGCGCGAGAAAGAGGCCGGCACGCGTCGGTTGCGAAGAATAGTCGTCGGGGTGTGTTCGGCCGATTACGGAACACGAGGAACGATATGTGCGCGAGTTGACCATGGATACTTACTCGTCGGCAACATCTGGCTTACCCGAACAGACGGCAGTGTCCATTGGATGTGGCGTCCGCGCACGTCAGAACGTGTCCGGCCCGGCTCGGATGTTCCCGAGCCGGGCCGGACATGGACGCGGTTCAGCCGATCGCGCGCGTCACCAGCCGTGCGATCTGTTCCTCGACCTCGGGCGTCACCTCGGTCAGGGCGAAGGCCGTCGCCCACATCGCGCCGTCGTCCAGCTTCGCCGGGTCGCTGAACCCGAGCGTCGCGTAGCGCGCCTTGAACTTGGCCGCGCTCTGGAAGAAGCAGAGGACCTTGCCGTCCAGCGCGTAGGCGGGCATTCCGTACCAGAGCCTCGGTTCGAGAATCGGCGCGGCGGCGGTGACCACGGCGTGGACGCGTTCGGCCATGACGCGGTCGGTGCCGTCCATTTCGGCGATCTTCGCGAGCACGTCCTGCGCCGCCTGCTCGGCCTTGTCCGCGCGGGTGCCCCGGCGCGCCGCCTGCTTCTGCTCGCGGGCGTGGTCCTTCATCGCGGCCCGCTCTTCGGCGGTGAATCCCTCGTACTTCGTGCTCATCATCGTCTCCTCAGTTGTTTTTTCAGATCAGCCAGCGGCCGTCGCGCATCAGGTCCCGGCCGGGCAGTTCGTTCGCCTCGCGCCATGCCTGGACGCGGTGCGGGGTGACGCGGAACCAGCGGTACGGCGTGCCGGGACGACGCGGGTCGAAGCCGGTGCGCGCCGCGAACCGGTCGGCCCGCCCGGACGGCAGCGCGTCCAGGTCCAGGGTCTCGACGGTCCCGTCGATCATCGTGACGTCCCGGGTGGGGCCGAGGCCGAGCCGGACCGTCCCGCCCGCCAGGTTGCGGCCGGTCGGGCTCGCGGCGGGCGTGGCCAGCAGCAGCGTCCGGCCGTCCCACTCGAAGGACAGCGGCACCAGGTACGGCGCGCCGTCCGCCGTCGCCGCCCACAGATCGGCGTCGTGGACGAGCCGGTGCTCGGTGTCGTCGCGGCGCCGGGCGCGCGAGCGCGGGACGGGGTTCACGGTCGCTCCTGGAGGTCGGGGGTCCGGCGTGTTCGCCGTGGTCACAGCCTTTCTTGAACCGGGCAAAAGCCGCATCCGTGCTGACCACGGAACACACCACGGATAATGAATGGGTGACCGTTCCGGTGATCTCGGCCCGTGAGGCCGAAGTCCTGGCGCTGCTCGGCGAGCACCGGAGCAACGCCGAGATCGCCGCGCGGCTGACGATCTCCGTCCGGACGGTCGAGTCGCACGTCTCGTCCCTGCTGCGCAAGCTGGACGTGCCCGACCGCCGCGCGCTGTCCCGCCGCGCCGCCGAGCGGACCCGGCCCGCGCCCGCGCTGCCGGTGCCGCTCACGTCGTTCGTGGGCCGGGCGCGCGAGCGCGCGGAGCTGGCCGAGGCCGTCGGGGCGCACCGGCAGGTGACGATGCTCGGGCCCGGCGGCGTCGGCAAGACGCGGCTCGCGCTCGCGGTGGCGGCGGACGTGGCCGCCGACTTCCCCGACGGCGTGTGGTTCGCCGACCTCGTCCCCGTCACCGATCCGGGCCGCGTCCCGGCGGCAGTCGCGGCGGCCGTGGGCGTCGGCGAACAACTCGGGCACGACGTCGCCGACGCCGTCCCGGCCGCGCTGGCGGACCGCCAGGCCCTGCTCGTCCTGGACAACTGCGAGCAGGTCCGCGACGGGGTGGCGCCCTTCCTGGAACGGCTGCTGACGTCCTGCCCGGGGCTGCGGGTGATCGTGACGAGCCGGGCCCGGCTGATGGTGCCGTTCGAGCGCGTCTACGCCGTCCCGCCGCTGTCGCGGGCCGGCGACGCGTCGGACGCGGCGGCGCTGTTCGTGGACCGGGCGACGGCCGTCGGCTGGACGCCGGACCCGCTCGTCCGCGACCGGATCACGGCCCTGTGCGAACGGCTCGGCGGCATGGCGCTGGCGATCGAGCTGGCCGCCGCGCGGTGGCCCACGCTTGGACTGGACGGCCTCACCGACGGCCTCGGCGACCCATTGCGGATCCTCACCGGCGGATCCCGCGCCAACGACCGTCACCGTTCGGTGCGCGCGGTCCTGGACTGGAGCCACGACCTCCTGGAACCGGAGGACCGCGCACTGCTCCGCCGCGTCGCGGTGTTCGTCGCGCCGTTCACCCCCGGCGCCGCCGCGCAGGTCGCCGGGTTCGCGCCGCTGGACGCGGCGGCCGTTGCCGACGGGCTCGGCCGGCTCGCCGAACAGAGCCTGCTCGCCGTGACGCCGTCCGCGACGGGCACGCGGTACCACGCGCTGGAGACCGTCCGTCAGTACGGGACGGAACGGCTCGCGGACGCCGGGGAACTCACCGGCGTCCATGCCCGGCACCTGCGCTGGTGCTCGGCCGCGCCGCCGGACGCCGGGCTCGACGACCTGCGCGCCGCCCTCGCCTGGGCCGCCGACCAGCCCGAACACCGAGCCGACGCGCACGCCCTCGCCCTGTCGCTGGCCGAGCTGACCTTCGAGCGCAACCTGCTCGGCGAGGCGCAGCAGCGGTTCGAGCAGGCCGGCGTCCTGGCCGACGACGCCGGAGCGCTGCGCCGGGCCGCAGCCGTCGCGGGATGCCGCAGGATCGGCGACGACCTGTACCGGCTGCACCGCGCCGCCGCAGACGCCGCCCGCCGAGCCGGGGACACCGCCGCCGCCGGACGCGACCTGGCCGCCGCCGCGACCGCCGCGTACCGCTTCTCCACATCCTTCACGAACCTGCCCGCCGAGGACGAGGCGGCGGCGCTGCTCGCCGAGGCCCGCGCCCTGTCCGGCGGCGACGCGGCCGTAGCGCTCGCCGAGGCGGCCGTGCTCGCGGACGCGTTCGGAGCGCTCCAAGGCGACACCGGCCACACCGCGGCGGAGACCGTCGCGTCCGCCGAACGGGCCGTCGAGCTGGCCCGGCGCACCGGGGACCCGGTGGCCGAGTCCGCCGCCCTGGACGCGCTGTCGGGCGCCCGGAGCTGGACCGGCGACGCGTTCGCCGTCGCGGACGCGGCCCGGCGGCGCATCGACGTCCTCGCCGGGGCGCCGCCCACGCCCGCCGCGACGCACGAGCTGATCGACGCCCTCACCGTCGCCGCCGGGACCGCCCTCGGCGTCGGCGCGCTGGACCGGTCCCGCCGGTGGGGGACGCGGCTGGCCGCCCACCCGCTGCTGGCCGAGGCGAGCCACCACGCCACGTCCTGGCTGCTCGTCGCGGACGCGTTCGCGGGCGACGCCGGGGCGGTGCTCACCGGCGCCGCGCGGTTCCGGGACGCGTGGGAGCACAGCGGCCGTCCGCGCTCGCTGTCGCTCGGCGCCGCCGCCGCGTCGGTCGCGATGATCCACGGCCTGCGCGGCGACGACGACGCCCGGACGGACTGGCTCGCGGTCGTCCGCCGGGCCGACACCGCGCCGCAGCACGACCTGGGTTACGGCGCGATCTGCGACGCCGTCGTCCTGCTCGACCGGGGCGACGCGGACGCCGCGCTGGACCGTGTCGCGCCCGAGCCGGACCAGGTGTGGAAGTGGGTCTGCTGGGTGTGGCTGCACTGGTACGTCGCGGTGCGCGCGGAGGCGTCGGTCCTCGCCGGCCACCCGGACGCCGCGGAGCGCGTCGCGGCGGCCCGCGCCACCGTCGCCGGGAACCCCGTCGCGTCGGCGCAGGTGGACCGGGCGGCGGCGCTGCTCGACGGGGACGTCCCGCGCCTGCTGGCCACCGCGCCGGCGTTCACGGCGGCCGGCTGCCGGTACCAGGCGGCGCGCACGCTCGCCCTCGGCGGGCGGGGCCGGGACGCGCTCGCCGGCCTCGGCTTCGCTCAGTGCTCCACGATGCGATGACGATGGGCGTAGACGACGGCCTGGAGCCGGTCGCGCAGCCCCAGCTTGGTCAGGACGCGCGACACGTGCGTCTTCACGGTCTCCTCGCCGACGCCGAGCGACGCGGCGATCTCCCCGTTGCTGAGCCCGTCGGCGATCAGCATCAGCACCTCGCTCTCGCGGGCCGTCAGCCGCGCCAGCTCGCGCGGAGGGGCGGCGGGCGCGATCCCGGCGGCGAGCCGCTCGGCCAGCCGCCGCGTCACGGACGGGTCGATCAGCGCGTCCCCGCGCGCCACGACCCGGACGGCCTGCACGAGTTCCTCCGGCGGCAGGCTCTTGAGCACGAAGCCGACGCCCGCCTGGAGCGCCTGGCGGACGTAGTCGTCGAGGTCGTACGTCGTCAGAACGAGCACGCGCGTGGCATTCCCCGGCGCGGACAGGATCGCGCGGGCGGCGGCGAGACCGTCCAGCTTCGGCATCCGGATGTCGAGGACGGCCACGTCGGGCCGTAGCTCGGCCGTCTGCCCGACGGCCGCGCGCCCGTCGGCGACCTCGGCGACGCATTCCAGGTCCGGCTGGGTCTCCAGCGCGGCCCGCATGCCGGAGCGGAACATCGCGTGGTCGTCGGCGAGCAGGATCCGCAGCGTCATGACTCGTCCCCCACGGGCAGCCGCACGGCGAGCCGCCAGACGCGTCCGTCCCCGGACGGCCCGCACCGGAACTCGCCGCCGTGCAGGGCGACGCGCTGCCGCACCCCGGCCAGCCCCCGGCCGGGGGACGCCGGGTCCCGGCGGGGCGGTGCGCCGAGCGTGTTGCCGACCTCCAGGGCGAGGCGGCCGTCCGCGCGGCCGATCCAGGCGGTGACCTGCCCGCCGTCGCCGTGCCTGAGCGCGTTGGTCAGCGCCTCCTGGAGGATGCGGTACGCCGCGAGGTCCAGCGCCGCGGGCAGCCGGCCGACGTCGCCCTCGACCGTCAGGTGGACGGTCGGCCCGGCGGCGCGCACCCGGTCCAGCAGCTCGTCGATGTCGCCGAGTCCGGGCTGGCGCCGGTCGGGCGACGGGTCCTGGCCGTGCAGGACGTCCAGCATCCGGCGCAGGTCGGCCATCGCGGACCGGCTCGCGTCCTCCACCTCCGACATCGAGCGGTGCGCGGCCGAGGCCGGGCCGGCGGGCGCGGCCCCGGCCAGCTCCATCCGCGCGACGCCCGCGTGCATGCTGATCGCGCTGACGTGGTGGGAGATGACGTCGTGCAGGTCACGGGCGATGGCGCTGCGCTCCTCGGCGACCGCGCGCGACACGGCCGCGGCGCGGCGCTCGGCCAGCAGCTCCAGCCGCGACAGGTGCGCCAGATGGGACGTGATGGACCGTCCGACCATCCACGGGACGAACGCGATGCCGACCGCGATGAATCCGGCCGCCCAGAGATGGTCGAGCCACCATCCGCCGCGGACCAGGGCGTAGCCGAGGATCGCCAGGGCCAGCGCCGCGAGCGCCCGCAGCGCCGCCGGGAACCGCAGCCAGGCGCCGGCGCGGTAACCGGCGACCATCTGCCCCGGGCTGATCGGAATCTCGAAAAGGTACGGCTGCCGCAGTAACAGGGGGACGAGCACGACCACCGCGGCCCGCAGGACCGCGACGAGTTCGGCGGACTTCGGCGGTCCCGCGAGCGCCAGGTCCGTGGCCGCGGTGATCACGACGAGCACCGCCACCCACCGGCCGTCGGCCCCGGCGGAGTTGATGAAGACGAGCATGAACAGGTCCACGACCACGCAGGCTCCGGCCATCGACCATGCCTGCCACATGAGGGATCTGCCGTTCTCGTCCACGACGCCAATGTGGCAGAACGGCGGCGGGAAACCTCCGCCGGGCAGTGACAAAGCGGCCTCGATCGCTGCTCACCGGCCGTGGAAGTGGTGCACGTCAGCCGCCGATCGCGTTCATCATCAGCGGCCACGCCTTCTTGTACTCGCGGATCCAGTAGTCCCACTGGTGGAATCCGGGTCCGTAGAGATCGGTCGTGACGGGGATTCCGAGCCGGCCGAGCCTGCCGACGAGGTCCCGCGTCGTGGCGCCGACGATCGCTTCGCCCGACGCGCCGAAGAAGTAGAGCTGGAAGCCGTTCAGCAGCCCGTCGCGCGCGATGTCGGTGGCGAGGTCGTCGTCGAACGGCCCCTGCGTCCCGTCGCCCGCCGAGAGGAAAAGGCCGGTCCCGCGCAGCCCTTCGGCCCGGACGTACGGGTCGTGGTCGATCCAGTTCTGCCGGTCGAAGACCGGGTTCCCCCATTTGGCGAGCGGGTCGGGGACGGTCGGATCGGGCGAGCCGTAGTCGGTGAGCGTCAGCGCCAGCGGGACCCCCGGCCCGGTGAGGTGCAGGACCCCGCTGAAACAGGAGACGTAGGTGAACAGCCCCGGATGCCGCGCCGCGTACGTGACCGCCCCTTGGCCGCCGGACGAGATGCCCATCGCGGCCCGCTTCCGCGACGCCCGGAAATTCCGTTCCAGCAATTGCAGGACCTCCGTGGTGTGGAAGGTCTCCCAGCGCGGGTTGCCGCCTTTCCCGCCGTTGTACCAGTCGGTGAAGCCCTGCCTTTTCCCGCCGTCCACGAGAGCGACGAGCGCGTCGCTGCGCTTGGCCGTCTCGGGGAAGCCCTCCGCGCCGGCCCATTCGGTGTAGGTCCCGGGCCCGCCGCCGTAGGCGTAGACGATCGGCCACGTCCGGTTCGCGTCCCGGCTCCATCCGGCGGGCGTGTAGAGCCTGATCCGGGGCTTGTACGAGTCCACGAGCGGCGTGTCGATCGTGAGGTCGATGGTCTGCTCGTCCACCCGCTGCACGTCGATGATGCGCCCGCCGTCGTCGGCGGGAACATAAGTATCGGCGTGCGCGGCCGGAGCCACGGCGGAGCCGAAGGCGAGTGACGCCGCCACGGCGAGCGTGGAAAGGACGCGAGACATGGTGGCTCCACTGAATTCGGTCGGGGACTCGAAAGGTAGAGAAGCCGCGTCGTCAAGTCGTCCCAAGCCGGGGGGAGGCCCGGTCCCCCGCGCGGGGGACCTGGTCAACGTCCGATCCCGACGCCACCCGACCACAGGCTGAACGCCGTACGGCCGGGTGGGCGCCGGGCGAAGCGTTCCGTCCTGTCACAGACCGGTGGCATGGGTTGCTGGGTGAAGTGGCCGAAGGGTGAGTTTCTGGACGGGTTCGTGCGGCACTGTCCGCGCGCATGTCGTACCTGTCCGTACTGTCGGGCCGTTCAGTGGGGTCAAGAGGACGGAGTCGACGATGCAGGACGGCACTGAGGTTCACCCGTTCGTTCTCGCCAAGTTCCAGGCGAGCTTCCGGTGGCTGGACGACGACGGCGACGGCGCGTTCACCGAGGCCGACCACGTCGAGATGGGGCGCCGCGCCGCGAGCGCCCTGGGCTATCCGGCGGGCAGCGAGGCGGAGCAGGAGATGATCGACGCGTATCTCAACATCTGGCGGCGGCTGCACGCGCCGCTGGACGCCGACGGCGACGGGCGGCTGACCAGGGACGAGTTCGTCACGGCCTGCACCGCGCTCGTCCACGATCCCGAGCTGGCGCGGCGCACGCTGGGCGAGCTGGCCGACGCGGTGCTGGCCGTGGCCGATCGCGACGGCTCGGGCACGATCGACCTGACGGAGTACACCGCCTTCATCCACGGGCACGCGCCGGGCCTGCCGGACGACCAGATCGCGGCGGCGTTCGCGCGCCTGGACCTGGACGGCGACGGGGCGATCGACCACGGCGAGCTGACCAGGTGCGTCCTGGACTACTACACCGGCACGGACCCGGACGCCCCCGGCAACTGGCTGTTCGGCCCGCCTCCGGCCTACGCCGGGTAGGGGGACGCGTTGAGCCGGTCGCCTTGAGATGGGATGCTATTCGTCATATTCATTTCAAGGAGGCGCCCGTGAGGTACGACGACGCGGCCGACGCGCCCGCGCTGCGGTCGGGTTCGGCCGGGCGTGCGCAGCAGGCGGCCGAGCGGGTCGCGGACCTCGTGGCGGCGGCCCGTCCGGGCGAGCGGCTCGGCACCAAGGAGGAGTTGCGGACGCGGCTCGGCGTCTCGGTCGGGACGTTCAACGAGACGCTGCGGCTGCTTCAGGCGCGCGGGCTGGTGGCGGTGCGTCCGGGGCCGGGCGGGGGGCTGTTCGCGGCGGAGCAGTCCCCGATGGTGCGGCTCGGCAACTCCGTCCTCGCGCTGGACGCGGGCACCGCCGACGTCGCCGAGGCCATCCGCATCCGGGACGCCCTGGATCCGCTGCTCATCGAGGACGCCCTGTGGCACGCCTCGCCCGCCGACATCGCGGGCCTGCGCGAGCACCTGGACGTCATGGCGGACGCGGCGAAGGCGAGCGACCCGGTCGCGTTCGTCCACGCCAACTGGCGGCTGCACGCCCGGATCGCCGCGATCAGCCCGAACCGGCTGCTGGCGTCGCTCTACCACGGGCTGCTGGAGGTCATCGAGACGCACACGCTGTCGGTGCTGCCGTCCGCCGACCGTCCGCTGCCCGACTACATCGCCGAGCGGCACCGCCTGCACGCCGACCTGGTGGACGCCCTGGACGCCCGCGACCGGGACCGCGCACTCGCCCTCATCGCGGCGCATAACACCGGGAACTGACCCGCGCGGCGACCCACAGCAGCGCCACCGCGCCGGCGGCGAACACGATATGCCCGATCAGGTTGACCGTCCCGGACGAGCCGGAGTCGGGCGGCTGGGTGAAGCCGACGCCCGCGTAGGTGAGCGTCGCGCCCGCCGCGACCGCGAACGTGTGCCGCCGGTCCCAGCCGTGCGCGCGGGACCAGTGGACGCCGAGCGCGGCGGCCGTCGCGGCGAGGGACAGCGCGGCGGCGACGCCCCACCAGCTCGGCTGCAGGACGGCCATGAACGCGGCGGTCAGTGCGAGCGAGGCCGTCCCGGCGAGCAGCGGACGCGGCGCCGTGCGCCCGGCATGCGGCGGAGCGGGCCGGACGCGGAACGCGGCGACGATGAGCGCGACGATGGCCAGCGACGTACCGATCAGCCGCGAACCGGACGCCATGAAGTGTTGCTCTTCGTAGGTGCCCCACCCGACCACCACGGTGCCCAATACGAACAGCGCGATGACCACTGGTAGGCCGAGACTCCCGAGCCACGGCTCCCGTGCGCGGCTCGGTACCAGGGCCTCAACGAGCACGATCGGTACCGTGATGCTCCAGACGGCATGCACCGCCAATGTCGACAGCAGTCCGTACGCCCCGGTTCCCAGGAACGGCACGTAGGTCACCGACACCATGTCGTAGTGGTCGGAGTAGTGCGTGTTGAACAGCATCTGGTCGAGCAGGCCCTCCTCGACCAGCGCGTACGCCGCGCCCAGCAGCAGGATCGACCACCACCCGCGTCCGGTCCTGCGGACGCTCTCGCGGATGAGCAGCGCCCCGCCCCCGTAGAGCAGCGCCATGACGGGCAGCAGGGCGATCGCGTCGAGCGACGTCGCGCCGAGCAGCAGTTCGCCGACGGCGGGCGCGAGGAAGAACAGCCCGATCGCGGGCAGCGCACGTCTCATGCCGAGGACGCTACGGACCGCGCCCGTCCGTCCGCCTCGGCCATTGGTCGACCGTCCGCCGACCAAAGTTCTCTTGTCGCAGTGACAAGACTTGGGTTACGGTGAGTCTTGTCGCTATGACAAGAGGAGAGGCCATGGAGATCAAGGGACGACGCGTGCTCGTGACGGGCGCGTCGAGCGGCATCGGCTGGGAGACCGCGCGGGCGTTCGCGGCGGCGGGCGCCGAGGTCGTGGCCGTCGCGCGGCGCCGCGAACGGCTGGCCGTGCTGGAACGGCTGCTGGACGGCGCCGCGACCGTCCTCGTCGCCGACCTCGCCGAACCCGGCGCGGTGGAACGGGTCGCCGCCGAGGCCGGGACGGTCGACGTCCTGGTCAACAACGCCGGGAGCGAGGCCGGGGGAGCGGTGTGGGCGGTCGGCGACCGTGCGGAGGCGCGGCAGATGTTCGAGGTCGATCTGTGGGCGCCGCTCGCGCTGATCGCCCGGCTCGTCCCGGGCATGGTCGCGCGCGGCACCGGCGCGGTCGTCAACATGACGTCGATCCGGCAGCTCGTCGCGTGGCCGGGACTCGGGCACAGCGCCGCCGCGAAGGCCGCGCTGGCGCAGGCGACCGAGACGCTGCGGATGGAGCTGGACGGCACCGGCGTCGGCGTCGTCGAGGTCATCCCGGGCCCGGTCGACACGGCCGCGCTCGGCGCGAGCCGGTTGCTGCCCGGCTTCGTGGACCTGCTGGACGGCCTGTTCGGCACGGGCACCCCGGAGGGGTTGGCGGCGGAGATCGTCGCGGCGGTGCGGGACGGGCACGACCGCGTCCTCTACCCGCCCGCCGTCAGAAGCGCCTACGACGACCCGGCGGGCACGCGGGCGACGCTGGCGACGGCCGCGCGGGAGCGGGCCGGGACGACGGGCGACCTGGTCGTCGGCCACGACCACCCGCTCGTCCGGGACGCCAAGGAGGCGTGGGAGCGCACCCGCTGAGATACCGTCCGGGCATGCCGCGCAACAGACAGGACGTCGACCGGGACGCCAAGATCGCCGAGATCCGGGAGGCCGCCGTCGGCCTGCTGCGCGCGGGCGGCTACCCGGCGCTGTCGCACAGCGCGGTCGCCAAGGAACTGGGTCTCGCCCGGACCGCCGTCGCGTGGTATTTCGCGTCCAAGGACGATCTGTTCGCCGCCGCCCTCGCCGACATCTACGCCGCCGACCTCGGCACGCCGCCCGCCGACGGCGACGTCATGGTCCGGCTGCGGTGGGCCGTCGAACGGCTCACCGCGCTGCAACCCCTCACCCACGCCCTGCACGAGCGCGCCCGGCACTCGCCGGCCGCCGCGGAACTGGAGGCGGCGCTGCAGAACAGCCTGTGCACACGGTTGCGCGCACTGCTCGCGCCGCACGTCGCGGCGGACCGGCTCGACCGCGTCACGACGACCGTCGTCGTGTTCGTGGAGGGCCTGCTCGTCCAGCCGAGGACGACGCCGGACCGCCTCGGCCTGCTGGAATTCCTCGTCACCGAACTGATCGGAACGCCCGGACGCTCTTGAACCCCCGAAAGAGCGATGGCGTGCCGGCGCGGCGTCGAAATGATTCCCTATTTTGCCGACTTGGCCGGTATTGCCGACCGGCTTCCGGCGATTAGTAACTGTGGCTGACTGGTGATGTCGGAAGACTTTTCGCGGGTGATTACGTGGGGCCGTCCGTGATGGAACGCAATTCCGGAATCGGGAGCTCCCATGCTCAACGTGATCGGCGCAGGCTTCGGCAGGACGGGCACGACCTCGCTCAAGGCCGCACTGGAGACCCTCGGGCTCGGCCCGTGCCACCACATGACCGAGGTGCTGGACCAGCCCGGCCAGATCGAGGCCTGGGCCCGCGTGGCGCACGGCGGCCCCGCCGACTGGGACGGCCTGCTGCGCGGCTACCGCTCCACCCTCGACTGGCCCGCCGCCCGGTTCTGGCGCGAGCTGGCGGCGCGCCACCCCGAGGCGAAGATCATCCTCACCGAGCGCGACCCGGACGCCTGGTACGAGAGCACGCTCGCCACGATCTACCGCATCGCGCAGGAGAAGCCGGCCGGCGCGGTCGGCGAGGACATGTACGCGATGCTGAACGCGCTCGTCTGGGACGGCGTCTTCGGCGGCCGTTTCGAAGACCGTGAATACGCCATCGAAGTGTTCCTGCGCAGCAACGAGACGGTGAAGAGGGAGGTCCCGGAAGACCGTCTGCTCGTCTACCGCGCCGGGGACGGGTGGGAGCCGCTGTGTTCGTTCCTCGGCCTGCCCATCCCCGAGGAGTCGTATCCGCACCTCAACGACCGCGCCGCCATGCTCGCGCGGGTCGCCGGGATGGCCGAGGGCTCCTGAGGACGGACGCCGGGTACCGTGAAAACGATCGGTACCCCGGCGTCCCATAGGAGACGGTTATCAGCAGGCCCACGATCGCCCAGTTGCGCGCGTTCCTCGCCCTCGCCGAGCATCTGCACTTCCGCGACGCCGCCGCCGCGCTGCGGATGAGCCAGCCCGCCCTGTCGGGAGCCGTCGCCGCGCTGGAGGAGACGCTGGACACCCGGCTCGTGGAACGCACCACGCGGCGCGTCCTGCTGACCCCGGCGGGGGAGCGCGCCGCCCGCCGCGCCGAGGTGATCATGGCGGAGCTGGACCGGCTGGAGGAGGAGGTCAACGCCGTCCGGGGCCCGCTCGTCGGCCCGCTGCGCGTCGGCGTCATCCCGACCGTCGCGCCCTACCTGCTGCCGATCGTCCTGCCGCGCCTGGCCGCCGACTACCCCGACCTGGAACTGTCGGTCCACGAGGAGCAGACCGAGCAGATCGTCGCCGAACTGCTCGCCGGACGCCTGGACGTCGTGCTCCTCGCCCTGCCCGTCCCCGCGTCCGGCGTGACGGAACTCACGCTCTACGACGAGGACTTCGTGCTCGTCGCGTCCGCCGCCGCCGCGCTGCCCGCCGGTCCGCTGCCCCGGTCCGCGCTCGCCGACCTGGACGTCATCCTGCTCAACGAGGGCCACTGCCTGCGCGACCAGGCCCTGGACGTGTGCCGGGAGGCGGGCGCCCGCGCCGCCGCCTCGACCTACGCGACGAGCCTCGCGACGCTCGTGCAGCTCGTGTCCGGCGGGTTCGGCGTCACGCTCGTCCCGGAGACGGCGCTCGCCGTGGAGACCCGCGCGGCGCCCGGCCTGGTCCCGCACCGCTTCGCCGCCCCGGCCCCCTACCGCCGCGTCGGCCTGGCGTTCCGCGCGACGTCACCGCGCGCGGACGAGTTCGCCGTGCTCGCCGCGGCGGTGCGAACGGCGGTCGCCGCGGAGATCACCGCGGTACGTGTTCCCGGGTGAATCACGGCACGTCACAGCCGTTTGCTGTGTATTTCCCGAGTGTTGGCAAAGGTGCCGTCTGCTCGCTGTTGTAGCCAAAGGTCGGGTAATCTCCTGTCATTCGCGTCGCGTCGTCCCCGTGTCGTCGCGTCCCGCGTGCCCACCGGTGCCCGGCACGGACCCCCGCACGGCCCGGTCGCGTGGCCATCCCCCCGCCGAGGACCTTCTGGAGGGTACGAATGTCCGCCAAGCTCAGCGTGGTCGTCCCTACGTGCAACGTCGAGGACTACCTCGACGCGTGCCTGGAGTCGCTCGCGGAGCAGACCCTGCGCGACCTGGAGATCGTCATCGTCGATGACGGCTCGCTGGACGGTTCGGCGGTCATCGCCAAGCAGTACGCCTCCCGGGACCCCCGGTTCCGGATCATCGAGCAGAAGAACCAGGGACCGGGCGCCGCGCGCAACAACGGCATCCGCCACGCGACCGGCGAGTACCTGGCGTTCGCGGACTCCGACGACGTCGTCCCGCTCAACGCCTACAGCCTGCTGGTCGGCTCGCTGGAGCGCAGCGGCTCCGACCTCGCGTGCGGGAACGTCTACCGGCTGGACGGCGACCGTGCCTGGCAGTCGTGGCTGCACGCGGGCGTGTTCGGCAAGACCACGCGCGGGACGCACATCACCGAGCGGCCCCGGCTCGTCCGCGACCGCACCGTGTGGAACAAGGTGTACCGCCGCTCGTTCTGGGACGCGCACGGCTTCACCTTCCCCGACGGCCTGTACGAGGACGCGCCCGTCGCCATCCCCGCCCACCTCGCCGCCGGGAAGATCGACGTCGTGGACGAGGTGGTCTACCACTGGCGCAAGCGCTCGGGTTCCATCACCGACGAGCGCTACGACCTGGAGAACTTCTCCCAGCGCGTGCGGACGGCGCTGCACGTCCGCGACCACGTCGCCGCGAAGGCTCCCGACCTCGTCCCCGACTACGACGAGCACGGGCTCGTGGACGTCGACCTGCGCATCCTGATGGAGGGCCTGCCGCGCACCGCCGACGAGGACCGTCCCGGCCTGATGGAGGTCGGCGGCGCCGTCCTGGACCGGATCGGCGACGACGTCCTGCGCCGCACGCCCGCCCTGACGCGCCTTCAGCTCCACCTGATGAAGCGGCGGATGCTGCCGGAGCTGCTCGAAGTGCTGCGGTTCGTCCGCGTCGGCGAGAACAAGTCCACCGGGGTCGTGAAGCGCGGCGGGCTGCGTCCGCGCTGGTACGCCGAGTACCCGTACTTCGAGGACGCCGAGCGGCGCATTCCGGACTCGGTCTACGACGTCACCGACGAACTCGACGCGGTGGCCGCGCTGGACGACGTCCGCTGGTCCGGCGACCGGCTGCGCATCGAGGGCCACGCCTACATCCGCTGGGCCGGTGCCGCGACGCGCGACGACGCCAAGATCCGGCTCTGGCTGCTCGCCGACGACAAGATCGGGCTGAAGCGGATCCCGATCCAGCGCGTGGCGCGGCCGGACGTCACCGCCGACTCGGGCCAGTCCGCGATCTCCTACGAGTGGTCCGGGTTCGTCGGCGAGATCGACCCGGCCGACCTCAAGGTCTTCGGCCGCCGCCGCCAGGTGGACTGGCGGGTGATCGCCGAGGTGTCGGCGCACGGCGTCAAGCACCGCCGCGCGCTCGCCCAGTCCCGGCAGGCGCGGCAGAAGTGGCCGTTGCAGTGGGCGCTTCCGGACGGCCTTCGCGTGCAGGTGATCCCGTCCGGGGGGCTGCGGCTGCGCGTCCGGCAGCCGGGCGCGCTGGTCACCGGGCACCGCCGCGTCGGCGACGACGTGCAGTTCGAGGGCGTCCTCGCGCAGCCGCTCCCGGGCGGGACGAAGCTGACCGCGTCGATCACCCGGATGGGCGTCAAGCTGTCGGCGCCGCTGGAGACCGAGACCCGTCCGGACGGCACGCTCGCCTTCCGCGCCCGCCTCCCGCTGGCCCGGCTCGGCGACGAGCGGTCGTTCGCGTGGACGCCGAGCGTCGGCGCGGCCGGCGAGATCTGGACGCTCGGGCTCAGCGACGGCACGAAGCTCCTGCTGGACGGCACCGAGGGCAGCGCGGACGCCCGGTACGCCGTGCCCGGACGGACGCCCGCCGTCCATTTCGCGGTGACCCGTACCCGGTTCGACCATCTGTGCGGGATCGTTCGGGCGGCCGTCCCGGTCGTGACGCGCGTCGCGTGGGCCGACGGCGACCGGCTCGTCCTCGCCGGCGACTGGTCCGGCGGCGCCGAGCGGCCGGCCGAGCTGGTGCTGCGCCGCCGCCGGTCGAGCCAGGAGCAGCGCGTGCCGATCACCTGGGACGGCGACGCGTTCACCGCCGAGCTCACGCCGTCGCGGATGCCGCGCTTCGGCGCCGACATCCCGCTCGGGCGCGGGAACTGGCACGTCCTCGCCGCCACCGGCGACCACGAGGTCCCGGTGGTCGTGGCGCGCGGGTCGATCCGCGAGCTGCCCGCGCCGCGCACCGTCCGCTGGCACGACATCGAGATCCACAGCGGCAAGGACGACATCCTCCAACTGCGGATCCGCGTCGCGCTCGCGCCCGACGAACGCGGCGGATACGCGCAGAAGCGTCTCCAGGTCGTCGACTACCCGCGCTACCGGGAGCAGCCGCTGCTCGACCTCGCGGTGTTCGACGCGTTCAGCGGACGGCAGGCGTCGGACAATCCGCGCGGCGTCTTCGACGAACTGCGCCGCCGCAACACCGGAATGGACTGCGTCTGGGTCACCGTGGACGGCCAGTTCCCGCCGCCCGACGGCGCCCGCACCATTCTGCAAGGCAGCCGCGAGCACTATGAGGCGTTGGCGCGTGCCAAGCTCATCGTCGGGAACTGGCGGCAGCCCGACTGGTTCCGCAAGCGCGAGGGCCAGACGTATGTGCAGTGCTGGCACGGGTCGCCGCTGAAGAAGGTCGGCTACGACCTCAAGGAGATGTCGTACAAGCGGACCGAGGGAGCCGACTGGATGGAGACGGACGTCCCCCAGTGGGACCTCCTCGTCTCCCAGTCGCCGTTCGTCGTGCCGTTCCTGCGCAGCGCGTTCCGCTACGACGGGCCGATCATCGACACCGGCTATCCGCGCAACGACCTGCTGAACCGTCCGGAGCGGCACCAGCTCGCGCTGGACGTCCGGGAACGGCTCGGGATTCCGGCCGGCAAGAAGGTCGTGATGTACGCGCCGACGTGGCGCGACGACTTCCACTTCGCGGTCGGCAAGCGCGCTTTCCAGCTCGAATTCGACATCGACGCCGCCACGGCCGCGCTCGGCGACGACCACGTGCTGCTGCTCCGGACGCATTACCTGGTGACCGACAAGCCGAAGACGGGCGAGAACCCGTTCGTCATCGACGTCTCCGATTATCCGGACATCGCCGAGCTGTACCTCGTCACGGACATCTTCATCACCGACTATTCGTCGTCGATGTTCGACTTCGCGGTGACGGGCAAGCCCGTCCTGTTCTACACCTACGACCTGGACCGCTACCGCGACCATGTGCGCGGTTTCTACTTCGACTTCGACGAGGTGGCGCCGTCGCCGCTCTTCCGGACGTCGGAGGAGGTCATCGCCGCCGTCCGGGACATCGACGCGCTCGTCGCCCGCAACGCCGACCGGTACCGGGCCTTCCAGGAGAAGTTCTGCCCGCATGACGACGGACGCTCGGGAGCGCGGATCCTCGACCGGGTGCTCGGGAGCGAGTGAACCGGTCTTAAACGCAGGTCAGTGCAGGTCAGGTGGGGCGCGTCCGCGATCGGCGGGCGCGCCCCCGGCGTCTGCGGGGACGAAGTTATCCACAAGTTCGTCGCAACTTGCGCTCGGCTCGTCACGGGCCGTTAGCATCGTCAGCGCCGTCGGGAGACCCCCGACCCGGCGGTCTGACGGGAGGTTGGCGAAGTGTCCCCGAAACTCAGCGTCGTCGTGCCGGTGCACAATGTCGAGGAGCACGTCCGCGCGTGCCTGGGCTCGCTCGCGGGGCAGACCCTGCGCGACCTGGAGGTCATCGTCGTGGACGACGGCTCGTCCGACGGCTCGGCCGCCATCGCGCGCCGGTTCGCGGCGGGCGACGACCGGTTCCGCGTCGTCCACGAGCGCCACCAGGGCCCCGGCCCCGCGCGCAACGCCGGGATCCGTCGCGCCACCGGCCGCTACCTCGCCTTCGCCGACGCCGACGACGTCGTCCCGCCGCACGCCTACCGGCGCATGGTCGGCTCCCTGGAGCGCAGCGGCTCCGACCTCGCGACCGGCGGGGTCGAGCGGATCGACGGCGAGCGCGCCTGGCGGTCCTGGATGCACGACGGCGTGTTCTCCCGTCCGGGCGCCGGGGTCCGGTTCGGCGAGCGTCCGCTGCTCGTACGGGACCGCTGCGTCTGGAACAAGGTCTTCCGGCGCGGCTTCTGGGACGACCAGGGCCTCACCTTCCCCGACGGGCTCTACGAGGACGTGCCGGTCGCGCTCGGCGCGCACCTGGCCGCGTCCGGCATCGACGTGCTGGACGACGTCGTCTACCGGTGGCGCAAACGGTCCGGCTCGATCACCGAGGGCCGGTTCGACCGCGACAACTTCGCCCAGCGCGTCGGCATGGCCCTCGCGCTGCGGGAGCGCATCGAGCGCGGCGCGCCCGACCTGCTGCCCGCCTTCGACGAGCACTCGCTGATCGACGTGGACGTCCGGGTGCTGCTGGAGGGGCTGCCGCGCGTCCCCGACGACGACCGCGCGGCCCTGGTGGACCTCGGCGCCGACGCCGTCCGGCGCACCGGGGCGGCCGTCCGGGAGAAACTGCCCGCGCTGCTGCGCCTCCAACTCCACCTGCTCGAACACCGCCGCCTGGACGACCTGCTGGAAGTCCTGGCGTTCATCCGAGACGGCGGGCCGAAGAGCGCGCCCGTCGTCAAGCGCGGCGGGCTGCGGCCCCGCTGGTACGCGGGCTACCCGTTCTTCGACGACGCCGATCGCGACCTGCCCGCCGGGCTCTACGACGTCACCGACGAACTGCGCGCCGTCGCCCGCGTCGACACCGTCACCTGGACGGACGGGCGGCTGCGCGTCGAGGGCCACGCCTACGTCGACCGGATCGGCGCGGCGGCCCCCGGCGACATGCGGCTGCGGCTGTGGCTCGTCGCGCAGGACAAGCTCGGGCTGCGGCGCGTCCCGATCACCCGCGTGACCCGGCCCGACGTCACGGCCGCGTCGGCGCAGGCGGCGGTCTCCTGCGACGGGACGGGCTTCGTCGCCGAGATCGACCCGGCCGACCTCAAGGTCCTCGGCCGCCGCCGCCAGGTGGACTGGCGGCTCGCCGCCGAGGTGTCCGCGCGGGGCGTGCGGCGGCGCGCGGGCGTCCAGGCGCCGCGCTCGGCCCGGCACCGCTGGCCCGTCCCGGTCGCCCTGCCGGACGGCTCGCGGGTGTGGGCGCTCGGCACCGGCGGGTTCCGGCTGCGCGTCCGCCGTCCGGACGCGCTGGTCACCGCGCACCGCCGCGCCGGCGACGCGCTGGAGATCGAGGGCCTGCTCGCCCGCGAGCCCGCCGAGGGCCTGCGGCTGGTCGCCCGCGCCGGGGCCGGGACGTCGGTGAAGGTCCCGGCGGAGGTCGCCGCGCAGCCCGGCGGCGGCTGGTCGTTCTGGGCGCGGGTGCCGCTGGCCGACCTCGCGCCCGCCGACGCCGCACCCGTCCTGACCTGGACGTTCACCCTGAGCGGCGGCCTGGCGCTGCATCTGGACGACGTGGCCGCGACCGCCGACGCCTGCCACCGGATCTCCGCCCGCGACCGCGCCGAGGCCGTCGTCACCCGCACCCGGGGCGGCGAGCTGTGCGCGGTGGTCCGGCAGGCCGCGCCCGTGGTCACGCGCGTGGCCTGGGAGGAGGACGACCGGCTCGTCCTGTCCGGGACGTACGCGGGCGCCGAACGTCCGGCCGCGTTCGTCGTGCGGCGCGAACGGTCCGGGCAGCAGCACAGCGTGCCGGTGGAATGGCACGGGGATCGGTTCACGGCGGTGCTGCGTCCGTCGCGGATGCCGCGCTTCGGGGTCGAACTCCCGCTCGGCAAGGGGCGCTGGAACGTCCTGTGCGCGCTCGGCACGGACGAGACGGCGGTCGTGGTGGCGCGCGGTGCGTCGAGCGGGCTGCCCGTGCCGCGCATCGTCGGGTTCCACGAGATCGAACCGCACGCCGCCAAGGACGACGGGCTCCAGCTCCGCGTCAAGGTCGGCCTGCCGGTCGCCGAGCGCGGCGGCCACGCGCAGGCCCGGCTCCGGACGGCCGACTACCCGCGCTACCGCACCCGTCCGCTGCTCGACCTCGCGGTGTTCGACAGCTTCAACGGACGGCAGTACTCCGACAACCCGCGCGCGATCTTCGAGGAGCTGCGCCGGAGCGATCTCGGCTTCGACAGCGTCTGGGTGACGGCGGACGGGCAGTTCCCGCCGCCCGACGGCGCACGGACCGTCCTGTCGGGGAGCCGCGAGCACTACGAGGCGCTGGCGCGGGCCCGGCTCGTCGTCGGCAACTGGCGCCAGCCGGACTGGTTCGACAAGCGCGAGGGCCAGACGTACGTGCAGTGCTGGCACGGGACGCCGCTGAAGAAGGTCGGCTACGACCTGCGCGCGATGCCCTACAAGCGGACCGAGGGCGCGGACTGGATGCGCCACGACGTCCCCCAGTGGGACCTGCTGCTCGCGCAGACCCCGTACGTCGTGCCGTTCCTGCGCAGCGCGTTCCGGTACGACGGCCCGGTTCTCGACACGGGCCATCCCCGCAACGACCTGCTGAACCGTCCGGAGCGGCACGCGGTCGCGCTGCGCGTGCGGGAACGCCTCGGGATCCCGGCCGGCAAGAAGGTGGTGATGTACGCGCCGACGTGGCGCGACGACTTCCACTTCGCGATCGGCAAGCGCGCGTTCCAGCTCGAACTGGACCTCGACCGGGCGTCCGCGGCGCTCGGCGACGACCATGTGCTCCTGCTGCGGACGCACTACCTCGTCACCGACAAGCCGAAGCCGGGCGAGAACCCGTTCGTCATCGACGTGTCGGACTATCCGGACATCGCGGAGCTGTACCTGGTCGCGGACGTGCTCGTGACGGACTACTCGTCCTCGATGTTCGACTTCGCGGTGACGGGCAAGCCGATGCTGTTCTACACCTACGACCTGGAGCGCTACCGGGACCATGTGCGCGGCTTCTACTTCGACTTCGCGGAGACCGCGCCGGGGCCGCTGCTCGGCACGTCCGACGAGGTGATCGACGCGCTCCGGGACCTGGACGCGGTGACCCGCCGCTCCGCCCCGGCCTACAAGGCGTTCCGCCGCCGCTTCTGCCCGTCCGACGACGGCCAGGCCGCCGCCCGCGTCCTCGCCCGCGTCCTTCCCGACCGCAAGGAGGTGGAGATCCCCGCCTGACCTCAGCGCTCCGCGCCCGCACGGTCCTGGACGATCGTGATCAGGTTGCCGTCGGGATCGGTGACCGAGGCGAACAGGACGAAGGCGGACGTGGTGTCGTCCAGCTCGCCCACGGGCCCGCCGCGTTCGGCCAGCTCGGTCAGCGCCCGCCGGGCGTCGGGAACCCGGACGGTGACCAGCGATCCGCCGGCGCGCCGCCGGTCGGCCACGACCTGGACGACGCCTCCGGGGGTGTGCCACTCCGCCAGCCCGGGCATCGGCTCGGCGTCGGCGGGACGGTCGAAGACCGTCTCGTACCAGCGCCGGGACCGCGAGAGATCGGATACCGCGAGACCTGCCAGCACGCCGTCGATCCGCATGACGATTCCTCCTCCGCTCGTTTTGTTCTTCACCGATGCGGACCGTCGGACCCGTCGAAACTCATCGGGCCGAGCCGAATCGCCGCCGCAGCCGACGGAGGTCGCCGGTTCGCCGACGCGTCCCCGGACTTCAGTGGCTTGCGGAGCCGACGAAAATTCGTCTCCGCGTCCGCGCACTGGAGCGGCTTGCGGAGCCGACGAGATTCGCCCGCGCGTCTGCGGACTTCAGCGGCTCGCGGAACCGACGAGAATTCGTCCGCGTGTCTGCGGACTGGCGTGGCTTGCCGAGGCGGACGAGAAATTCGTCTGCGCGTCCGGCGGACTACATCGGCTTGCGGAGGCGGACCAGGAAGGAGTCGCCGCGCAGGGCGCCCAGCGGCAGGCGTCGCTCGACCCGCGACACGGTGCGCAGCGTGCGGTTGGTGCGCGGAGACAGGTCCGGCGTGGTGCCGTCCAGCAGACGTGCACGGTGGCGGCGCAGCGCGGGCCGGAGCAGGACGTTCCAGCACCGCACGCGGTCGATCGTGAAGCCCGCGCCCTCGGCCAGCTCGGCGAGCGACGCGCGGCGGTAGCGGCGCGGCAGCGGGTTGGCCGGGTCCAGCGGAGCCCAGCGGCCGTCCGCGCGCGTCGCCACGCGCGGCCCCGGCCGGCGCGGCCCGACATCGTTGGGGACGGTGATGAACGCGACGCCGCCCGGCCGCAGGACGCGGGCCAGCTCGGCGACGACCGCGCGGTCGTCCACGGCGGTCGGCAGAACGTCCAGCGCGGAGGCGAAGCCGAACTCGCCGTCCTCCAGGGGCAGTGCCTCGGGGTCGCCGAGCCGGGCGTCGACGCCGTCGCACCGAGCAGCGTCCACGTCCGCGCCGGACGTACCGATGACGACAGTCTCCCACCCTTGGTCGATGAGGACGCGGGCGTCACGCGCCGCGCCGATGTGCAGGGCGCGACCGGCGACGAGCCGTCCCGCCTCCCGCATGAGGAGCGCCCGGCGCTCCCGGTACCACCAGTGGTCGTCGTCGGCGGCGGCGACGCGCTGAATCTCGACAGTGCTCATGCGCCCCTACCCAAGTGACCGAGCTGGAACGAACCAACGCCTTCGGCGCAACACAGTCCGACAAAGAACACCAGCTTGATCGTGATTTGGCGTTGACGGCCACGGCATGACTATCCGGTCAGACGCCCTGACCAGGGCGGATAACCGTTCCCCAGCCCCACGGACCCCGTCCAACGACCCCAGCCACGACCACTCCCACCCCACCCATAAGGCCGAAACAACCTCAAACCGCACCCCGAACGCACCACGCCCCCGCCACCGCGCCACGCCGCCCGGCTGCGCCCATGCACCACCGCCGCGCTGCACGCCGCCCCGCACGGCCGCGTCGTCCGACCGCTGCCGCTGCGTTCCCGGGCTGCGTCGCCACCGTGCGCGCTGCCGACCTGTGCCAGCGCGCTATGCCATCCCGCTGCGCCGCTGCGCCGCTGCGCCGCTGCGCCGTCGTGCCGCGCTGCACCGCGACGCCGTACGGGCGCGTCGTCCGGCCGCTGGCGCTGCGTTCCGCGTTGCGGCGGCACCGTGCGCGCAGTCGGCCCGTGCCAGCGCGCCATGCCATCCCGCCGTGCCGTGCTGCGCTGCCGCGCCGAGGCGCCGCGCGGTTGTGCCGCTGACCTTTGGGTGCGGGGGTTGCCTGGCTTGCCTTGCGGCGGGCCGCAGGGCGGGGGGTGTCGGGAACGTGTGGAGCCCGGCATCCCCCCTCGGGATGCCGGGCTCTTCACGCTGGGTGTTGGTCAGTGGAGTCCGTCGCGGACGGCTTTGATGAGGGCGACGGGGTCGCCGTCGAAGTAGTCGCGGATGACGGCGTTGAGGATGGCGTTGGCGCGCGGGTTCGAGGGGGGCGGGATGGCGGCGCCGTCGGCGGCGGGCCTGGTGTCGGGGTCGGGGGTGTTGCCGACCTGGAGGAGGCGGTGGATTTCGGAGGCGTGGTAGCGGCGGTGGCCGGAGGGCAGGGTGACGGGGTTGAGGGTTCCGGTCCTGGCCCAGCGGGTGACGGTCTTGGGGTCGACGCGGAAGAAGTTCGCGACTTCGGCCGGGGTGTAGAGGGTCGGCTGCTGGGGCTCTTCGGGCTTCTTCGTCATGGTGGGGTTCCGGTTTCGGGATCTCGGTTTCTGGTTGGCGGTCTTACGGGACGGTCGCGTCGGGCGAACCGTCCTCCCCGGCCGGTTCGCCGTCGGCTGGCTCGGTTTCGGCCGCCGTCGCTGCGGCTGCCGTCTGGGGCGCCGCGTCGGGGCAGCTCCAGGGCCAGTAGAAGCACGACACCGTGCAGAGGTGGCCGGTGTCGGTGAGCATCAGCCGGGCTCCCCGGCCAGTCGCGCGGCCTTGGCGTCCTCGTGCTTCATCAGGGCTTTGAGGCCGTCCAGGTCGAGTGCGGCGATGACGAAGAGCAGGCCCGCCCGCTCCTGCTGGTGGGTCAGCGGACGCCGCAGGCGGCACATCCACGTCCCGTTCAGCGTGATGTAGGGCTGCATCCACCGGCCCTCGGGCTCGCGGTAGCCCGGGAGCGGTTCGCGGTGGTCGATCCGGACGATCTCCGGACGCTTCTCCGGCCCGCTCACCGCGCACCCCGATGGCCGCGCGCCCAGCGCCGGACGCGCGGCATGGACAGATAGGTCACCAGACCTGTGATCACTCCGATGCCCGCCGCGGACATGGCAATGGCGATCTCGATCGCCGTGACGACGCCTTTCGATTGGCCCACGTTGGCCCCTTCCCGGAAGCCGCGCCCGGATCGTCCCGGGCACGCTTCCTTCTCCGTCGGCTGCGCGCGGAGTGCAGTCACCGGCGAGCAACCGACCTCATCGTGTGGTTGGCTCGTGGCGGGTAGATCACCGGCGGCTGCACCGACGCCAGGTTTTGCTTCAACAAATCCTGGACTCATGCTGCCGGTAGGCTCCTGGCTACGTCAATATGTTTCAACAAATCAGTCTGTGAGAGGTTGGGTACGTGGGGTCATCGCGGTATCAGGCGATCGCCGACGATCTCTCCCAGCGCATCGACGCCGGCGAGTGGGGCCAAGGCGAGACGCTGCCGCCGATGGAGAAGCTCGCCACTGCGTACGGCGTGAGCCGCAACGTCGTCGCCCGTGCGATAGGCAAGCTCGCCCAAGACGGCCGCGTCGTGTCGGTGCCGCGCCGGGGGACGGTCGTGCGGCCCAAGCAGCGCCGGGTCGTGATGCGCACGGATGTGGTGCGGCGCAATACCCGCCACGTCCGCGACGGTGAGGAGTTCGCCGCCGGGTACTCGTTCCCGGCCGCGATGGGCAATGAGCGGTGGGTCCATCACGTCGAGCCGCAGGCCGGTGAAGAGCCGATCGAGGACGCGCGGCTGGCGCACATGCTGAACGTCCCGGTGGGGCAGCCGACGGTCCGTCGGCTGCGCGTGACCGGGCCTGAGGGCGAGCCGGCGTTCCAGATCTCGGTGACGTGGATCCATCCGCGCGTGTCCGCGCAGGTGCCCGAGGTGCGGGACCCGCACGGGACCGGGCCGGGGGCGTGGATCGACGCCGTGGAGGCCGCCGGGCACGGGCCGCTGGAGTGGCTGGAGCGCCGTCGCGTCCGCATGCCCACCGCGCAGGAGTCCAAGCTGCTGTTGATCCCGGCCGACCTGCCGGTCTGGGAGATCGTCCGCACCAGTTACAGCGCGCTGGACGAGAAGGCCGTCGAGGTCACCCAGGTCGTCATCCCCGGTGACCGCGTCGAAGAGGTCTCCCGGCTGCGCCGCGACGAGACCGCCGCCTGGCCGCCGACCGGCACCAGCCCCGACGGCCCGCCCCTCGCCCCATGAGGCCGTGGCCGCGACGGCCGGTGGACGTGCCGGGCGTCGCCCGCGTGCGCGGCGCTCTGGCGTCAGGTGGCCGTGTGCCGGGCGTCGCTTGCGAGAGCGTCGCTCGGGTGTTGGGCGGGGTCGTGGGGGTGTTAGGTGGGGCGGTGGGCTCGGAGTAAGAGGGTTGTGCCGGGGAGGGTTTGCAGGTGGCGGTCGGTGGATTGGGTCAGGGTCAGTAGGCGGTTCGTTGTGCGGTGGCGTGCGGTGTGCTCGAAGCCTGGGGTGCGGTGGCGGGTCAGGCGGATCAAGGGGCGTAGCAGGGTGTTCAGGTTGATTAGGGCGTCCACTGTCAGGCCGGCTTCGGTGAGGAGGAGGGTCGCGGCGTCGCGGGAGTAGCGGCGGACGCGGCCGAGCGTCAGGTCGTGGGCGGACCAGAGGGCCATGTCGTGGGGGACGGTGATCAGCGCTGTGCCGCCTGGGCGCAGGACGCGTGTCAGTTCGTGTGCGGCCTGGTCGTCCTCTTCGATGCGGGACAGGGTCTCGAAGCAGGTGACCAGGTCGAAGGCGTCGGACGGCAGGGGGAGCCAGCGGGCGTCCGCTTCGTAGGCGTCCACTCCGATGGCGCGGCAGTGGGCCACGGCGGACGGGGAGGTGTCCACTGCCGTGACGTCCCAGGACTGGGACATGAGGGCGCGGGAGACGGCACCGCCGCCCGCGCCGATGTCCAGGGCGATTCCGGGCGGGGTGAGGTGGCGTACTTCGCGTAGGAGGGCGTTTCGGTGGGCTCGGGTCCACCAGTGGTCGTCCGCCGCGTCCGCGATCCGGCGGGTTCCGATCGTCTGCACGGAGAACAGCGGACCGTGTGCGGCGGCGGACGGGCCGGGCGGCGGCGCCGGTGCTGGCGGGATCGTTGACCGGACTTGGCCAGGCCGATACTTCGCGACGTGATATATCGTCAGCCGTATGGTTGACGCTGCGATGAGCGAGCCCGCCTACTTCGTGTTGGCGGCACTCCTCGATGGACCCCTGCACGGGTACGGGATCATCAAACGGGCCGGTGAACAGTCCGGCGGACGGGTCAGGCTCGCCGTGGGCACCCTCTACGGCGCGCTCGACCGCATGGCGCGCGGCGGGCTGGTCGCGGTGGACCGGGAGGAGACGGTCCAGGGCCGTCCCCGCCGCTACTACCGGCTCACCGACGACGGGCGCAACGCCGTGACTGCCGAGGCCGCGCGGATGGAACAGGCCGCCAAGGTCGTCACCCGCCGCACGAGCTTCCGGACGGTGCAGGCATGAGCGCCGCGCAGACCTGGTACCGGCTCCTGCTCCGCGTCTACCCGGCCGCGCACCGGGCCGCGTACGGCGCGGAGATCCTGAACGCGCTCGGCGAGGCCGCGCCGTCCGGACGGCCCTCGGCGCGCGAGTCGTTCGCACTGGTGCGGGAGGGCGCGGCCGAGCGGGTCCGCCGCCGCACCGCGCCGTGGTGGGCGGACGGCACGCACCTCGGCCTCACGGTGATCGCCGCCGTGAACCTCGCCTACGCGCTGGCCGACGGGGCGACCATCGTGTGGACGGCCGTGTCGGCGGCGCTGCTGCTCGTCCTCCTGCGCGGCTGGACGCTCGCCGCCGTCCCGCTCGCGCTCGCCGTCGCGCTCTCCACCGCGCGCGGCATGACCGGCCTGGGCGACTCCGGCGACGGCAGACTCCACGCGGCCCAGGGCATCGTCGGGTACCTCGGTCCGGAGTACGGGAACTGGGTGTCGCTGATCCCATACGGGCTGCTGGCGGCGGGCGCGGTCGTCCTCGCCGTGCTGCACCGCAGGAACCTGCCCGCGCGGTCGTGGTGGTGGACGGCGATCCCGGTCGTCGAGATGGCGGCGAGCTTCGCGGCCCACCACTGGGACGTCACGTTCCCGTTCCTGCGGGTCGGCATGGAAGGCGGCCTGATGCTCGCCGGCATCTGGGCGACGCTGGCGACGCGCAGCCCGCGCTTCGCCATCGCCGGGGCGTTCTACGTCATCCCGGGGGAGATCACCGCGATCGCCTACCCGCCGCAGAGCACGGGCGACGTGGCGTACCGGCTCGTCCTCGCGGGCCTGCTCGTCGTGACGGCGGCGCTCCTCACGCGGGCGCGGCGGCCCGAGACCGCCGGGTAGTTCAGGCGCGGCGGCGCCGGACGAGACGGATCGTCACCAGCGCGGCGAGCAGCGCGGCCACGGCGGCCGGCGCGGCGCGGCGGGCGATCGACGGCGCCGCCACGGGGGCCGCGACGGGCTCGGGCAACGCGCGCAGCGAGAGCGGCGGCGCGTCGTCCGGGCCCGCCGTGCGCTGCCGGGGGACGAGCGGACGGGCCAGGACGCCCGGCTCGGGCAGCGTCTCGCTGATCGTCTTCGGCGTGATCTCCTCGACCGGCACCCGGACGGCCTCCGGGCCGGGACGGGCGGCCAGGTCGTCGGCGAGGGCCCGCGCGAACCGGGCGACGAGCCGTTCGCCCACCCCCGTCAGCGTGTCGAAGCCCAGCTCGGTGATGCGGCCCGTGACGTTCAGCGTCGTGTGCAGCGCGACGAGCGTCCCGCCGTCCGCGTCGTGCAGGCGCGCGGTGAGGGTCGCGGTGACGGTTCCGGGGCCGCGCGCCTCGCGTCCGTCCGCCTCGACGGTGATGGTGCGCTCGACGGCGTCCGCGGAGGTCACGCGGGCCGTGCCGCGATAGGTCACGGTGATGCTCCCGGCCTTGACGCGGAGCCGTCCGGTGAGGGTGTCGCCGTCGACCGCGTCGAGGGTCGCGCCGGGGACGAACGGCACGACGCCCTTGACGTCCCGCAGCACCGACCACGCCCGATCCACCGGTACCGGCACGGTGAATTCGTGGTCGAGCTTCATCTTTCGGTCCTTATCGTCGGGGGTCTTGCCTCGCGACCCTACGACCGTCCCCGGTTCGCCGCCAGACCGCGATCAATGACTTACGGCGTGAACTGGGACGATACGGACGCTCCGGTTTGACAGCGGCCCGTCCCGGCGTGTCTCCTAGAGCCCGTGACAGCGCGCCTGCCGTTCCGCAGCCCCGTGGCCCTCCGCCGCGTGGCCAGCGCGCTGTGTCCTTCGTGTCGCCGCTGACCTGAGTCAGCCACGCCCCTCTTCCGGCGCCCTCACGAAGGACCACCGATGGTTCCCGATCTGACCATGCGCGGCCAGGACGACCCCCACGGCCGCCTGCTCGCCCCCCGTCCCGCCACCGCCGGGCAACTCGCCGCGCGCGTGCTCGACCTCGCGTCCCGGCCCGCCGACTGGTGGGGACGGGTCCGGTTCGACGCCGCCGCGCCCGTCCGCATTCCGCTGGACGAGCGGGACGGCGTCCGCACGTGGATCACCGTCCGTCCGCCCGGTCACCGCTCCGGCCCGCACGCCGCCCACGGAACCCAGGTCTGCGTGCTCGTCGCGGGCGAGCTGACCGAGGTGTTCATCAGCGGCGACGGCGTCACCGAGCGTCCGCTGCGGCCGAGCCGCGTCCGCGTCCACGGCGGGCCGGGCACCCGCGCCGTCGTCAACCCGTCCCCGGCCTACGCCGTCACCCTGCACGCGGCGGCCGTCTGACCGTCCGCCGGACGCGTCCGACCGCCCGCACCACGCCGATCACGCCGAGCCCGCAGAACACGGCCGCGACGAGCGTCCGGATCCCGAGGACGGCGTCCCCGGTGATCCCCTGGACCAGGAAGCACGCGGCGGCACCGCCGAACAACAGCCCGGCGACGACCGCGCCCGCGTCGAAGCGCCGGTCAGCCACGGTGCACCTCCACGTCGCCGAGGCCCGTCCGGACGCGCAGGTCGATCACCGGCGGGTTCCGCACGGCCGCGTCCGGTTCGAGGACCTGCCGGACGTCCACGCGCGGCCCGTTGACCGTGCGGCTCTCCACCGTCAGGTCCCCGACCAGCAGATACGCCGACAGGTTCACCCGCGCGCCGCGCGGGACGGTCAGTTTCAGCTCGCCCATCAGCACCTCGGCCTTGATCTGGACGTGCTCGCCCGCGCGGACGGGCAGCGACGTGAGGTCCAGCCGTCCCGAACCGACGGCCATGCGATAACCCTGCTGCGTGCTCGCCACGGTGGCGGGCCTCCAATCGACGTCGCCGAACCGCATCCCCTTAGGTGCCTGCATGATCACCGCGTCCGTCAGAAGGGTGAGGGTGAGGAGCGCGCCGACCAGGACGAGCCCGCGTGCGCGGAACCAGCCGCCGAGCAGCAGGCCGGCGGCGACGACGGCCAGCGCGACGCCGCCCGCGACGAGCACGACCCGCGTCGCGGCGAGGTCCCCGGTGAACGGGAGGGTCGCGGCGCCCGCGGCGAGCGCCGTCCAGACCGTGGCCGGGGTGAGCGGGGACCGGGGCTTGGCGGGCTTCGGCTCGTCCGGCAGCGGCTCGCGTCCGGACGAGTACGCGGCCAGGTCGATCATCCCCGGGGGCAGCCCGCCGTCCGCCGGAGGCCGCTTGTCCAGCTCGACGGGCGCGGCGGCGGCCGGGACGATCGGGTGGCCGCGCAGCCGCTCCGGCATCGTCCGCGCCAGCTCCGCCAGGTCCACGCCCCGGGAGTGCGCGACGAGCAGCGCCAGCCCGAACAGCGTCACGACCGAGATCGCGCTGGTGGAGAACTGCGTCCCGAACACCCCGGTCACGACGATCGCGCCCCACAGCGCGCCGAGGATCGCAAGGACGGTCGTCGCGTCGAACCGGCGCCGCAGCAGCCGCTCGGCGGGCGCCGTCACGTCCGGCGCGGACGGCATGAGCAGCGCCGCCGCGATGTAGAGCAGCACGCCCTCGCCGTGCGCGACGGTCAGCAGCCCGAACCCGACTCGGTACACGACGGGGTCCAGGCCCGTCCGGGTGCCGAGCCCCGAGCACACGCCGGCCAGCACGCGGCCCTCGCCCGTCCGCACCAGCCGTGGGATCGCTTCGTCCATGCGTCCATCGTGACGGGCGGCCCGCCCGCGCGGTATCGGGTACACCCCTGAGCGGACCCTGGGGACAACATCAGGGACGCCCCCTGATGCGCCCGCGCGGCCCCGCGTGTGACGATCGACGGCATGGGGGAGCTGAAGCGGCGGTCCGAGGGCCGACTGCTGGCCGGGGCGGCGCGCGGCCTCGCCGACCATCTCGGCGTGGACGTGGCGATCGTCCGCGTCGCGTTCGTGCTGCTCACCATCGGCGGCGGGCTCGGCGTCGCGGCCTACGGGGCGTTCTGGCTGCTCGTCCCGCGCGACACGGACGAGCCCGCGCGGATCGCCGGACGCGACTGGGGGCAGCTCCTCGCCTACGCGGCCGTCACCGTCGGGCTGTCCACGCTGACCTTCGGGACGAACCTGGCGCAGGCCGCGCTGTGGCCGTTCCTGGCGGGCGGCGTCGGCGCGGCGATCCTCTGGCAGCAGGCGGACCGGGACCAGCGCAAACGGTGGGTGATGCCGCTGCGCCGGATGTGGCTGCGCAGCATCGTCGGCCTGCTGCTCGTCGTCGGCGGTGTCGCCGGGTTCGTCGCGCGGCAGGTGGACGCGGGGCAGGCCCGGTACGTCGTCATCGCCACACTGATCATCCTGGCCGGGGTGTCGGTGATCGCGACGCCGTGGGTCGTGCGGCTCTGGCAGGACTTGGACGCCGAACGGCAGGAACGCGTCCGGTCCCAGGAGCGCGCCGAACTGGCCGCCCACATCCACGACTCGGTGCTGCATACGCTGACGCTGATCCAGCGCAACGCGTCCGACCCGCGCGAGGTGCAGCGCCTCGCGCGCTCCCAGGAGCGGACGCTGCGGACCTGGCTCTACCAGCCGCGCTCGGACGCCGGCCGGATGTTCGCCGCCGCGATCCGCGAGACGGCCGGGGAGGTCGAGGACCTGCACGGCGTCCCGATCGAGATCGTCGTCGTCGGGGACGCGGCGCTGGACGAACGGCTCGGCGCGACGCTCCAGGCGGCGCGGGAGGCGATGGTGAACGCGGCCAAGTACTCGGGCGCGGCGCCGGTGTCGGTGTTCGCCGAGGTCGAGGGCGACGCGGTCAGCATCTTCGTCCGGGACCGGGGCAAGGGCTTCGACCTGGACGCCATCCCCGGCGACCGGATGGGCGTGCGAGGGTCCATCATCGGACGTATGGAACGGAACGGCGGGACGGCCGCCGTCCGCACCGCGCCGGGCGAGGGCACCGAGGTCAGGCTGGAGATCAAGAGATCATGAACCGGGTCGTGCTGGTCGATGACCACCAGATGTTCCGGACGGGCGTGAAGGCCGAACTCGGGCCGTCCGTCGAGATCGTCGGCGAGGCGGGCGACGTGGACGAGGCCGTCGCCGTGATCAAGGCGGCGGCGCCGGACGTCGTGCTGCTGGACGTCCACCTGCCCGGCGGCGGGGGCATCGAGGTGCTGCGGCGGCTGCACGGCGCGGTGCCGTCGCGGTTCCTCGCGCTGTCGGTGTCGGACGCCGCCGAGGACGTCATCGGCGTCGTGCGCGGCGGCGCCCGCGGCTACGTCACCAAGACGATCTCCGGTCCGGAGCTGACCGACGCGATCGCCCGGGTGGCGGACGGCGACGCGGTCTTCTCGCCCCGGCTCGCCGGGTTCGTCCTGGACGCGTTCGCCGCGTCCGACGCCCCGCCCGCCGACCCCGAACTCGACCAGATCACCCAGCGCGAGCGCGAGGTGCTGCGGCTGATCGCGCGCGGCTACGCCTACAAGGAGATCGCGCGCGAGCTGTTCATCTCGGTGAAGACGGTCGAGACGCACGTGTCGAGCGTCCTGCGCAAGCTCCAGCTCTCCAACCGGCACGAACTCTCCCGCTGGGCCGCCGCCCGCCGCCTCGTCTAGTGCCAGTGCGGGGCGTTCCAGCGCTCCGCGACGGCGCGGGCCTCGCGGAAGTGGGCCTCGTCGGGACGGCCGAGGAGCCGGGCCAGTTCGCCGAGCGTCTGCGGGACGGGCCTCAGCGCCACCGACATGCTCTCCAGGCCTGCGGGCGCTGAATCGTGGAAGGGGAGCAGTGCTTTGTAGAGGGCTTTCGCTTCGTCCCGGTCGTTCAGCGTGATCACGGCCAGCGCGCGGAAGGTCGTGAAGAAGGTGAAGAGGTAGTCGGGGGCGATCGGCGGGGCGGCGGCGAGCATCGTCCGGGCCTCGGCGGGGCGGTCGGCGGCGGCCAGCGCGGCGGCCAGCATGTTCGCTGACAGCGGGCCTATGGCGGCGAAGATCTCGTCTTTGTCGTCGGCCAGTTCGTGGAGCGTGCCGCGGGCGACGGCGAGCGATGCGCGGGCCAGGAGTTCGAAGCCCGCGTGCAGGGAGCCCTGGCGGCGCATCTCGTCCGCGACGCGGGCGTAGCGGCGTTCGGCGGCGTCGAACCGGCCCGCCGCCACGTCCAGCGCGGCCAGCGCGGTGCCGGTCGCGGTGGTCGCCTCCGGCATCGCGTACCGGGCGGCCAGGTCGGCGGCCTCGGCGGTGCGGCGGGACGTTCCGTCCGGGTCGCCGGCCAGGGCGGCGGCGCGTGCGAGGCTGAACGTCCCGAACCAGCGGACGGCCGGCAGGTCGTGTTCAACGCCGAGATCGGCCAGTTCGCTCGCGATCGCGTCCAGGCCGGAGCGCGGGCGGACGATCTCGCTCGCCAGCGTCGTCAGCGACAACGCCCGCAGCGCGGGGTCGCCGAGGCGGCGGGCGAGCACGACGGCCTCCTCGGCGGCGGCCCGCGCGGACGCGTCGCCCGTCCCGGCCAGCTCCGCCGCGTAGGCCGTGAGCAGGCGAGCACGCGTCACAACGTCCGCACCGCTCGCGCCGCCCGTGCCGCTCGCACCGCCCGTGCCGCTCGCACCGCCCGTGCCGCTCGCACGGCCCGTGCCGCTCGTGCCGCTCGTGCCGCCTGCACTGTTCGTGCCGCCCGCACCTCCCGGGCGGCCCGCGTTGTCCGTGCCGCCCGTGCCGCCCGTGCCGCCCGAACCGCCTGTGTCGTCCGCGTTGTCCGTGCCGTCCGCACTTCCGGGTCGGCCCGCACCCCCCGGGCGGCCCGCGGTGTCCGCGCTGCTCGTGCCGCCCGTGCCGTCCGGGCGGCCTGCGCTGGTCGTGTCGCCGAAGTTCGTGCCGGGAGTGCCGTTCGGGGTGGGCGTGGCGAGCAGACGTCGCAGGGTTGCGACGGACTGTTCGTCCACCGTTCCGTACGGGCGGCGCTGCCACGGGGTCGGCTCGGTCCAGGCGGTGAAGGCGGCGATGAGCAGGTCGTCGCGGTCTCCGGCGAGCGCGACGGCCCGGTCTCGGGTTGCGCGTGCGGCCGTCAGGTCGCCCGCGCGGGTTTGCGCGCGCAGCAGGCGGCACAGCAGCGCGACGTGCTCGGCCGGGTCGTCGTCGGAAAGAGAATCCAGGGCGCCGGTGAGCAGGTCCACCGCTGTTTCGTGGGCGTACCGGTCCTCCGCCAGTTCCGCCGCCCGCACCGCGTACCGGACGGCGCGGTCGGCGGTCGCGGCCGTCCCCGCCGCGCGGAAGTGCCGGGCTAGCGCCGGGACGTCGCCCGGCTCGATCCGCTCCAGCGCCGCGCCGAGCCGCGCGTGCATCCGGCCGCGCCGCAACGCGCTGAGGTCGGCGGTCATCGTGTCGCGGACGAGCGCGTGCGCGAACCCGACCCGTCCCGGCGCGGGCTCGGTGAGCAGGCCCGCGAGGATGCCGGCGTCGAGGGCGTCCAGGACCGCGTCCTCCCCGGCGTCCGCCGCCTCGATCAGCACGTCGGCGCGGACGTCGTCGCCCGCCACCGCCGCGAGCCGCAGTACCGCGACCGCCGGTTCCGGCAGCCGTGCCAGCCGCCGCCGCAGGACGTCCCGGACGCCCTCGGGCACCTCCGACAGCGCGACGAGCGCGCCCTCGGAGTTGCGCAGCCGGACGCTCTCGCGCACGTAGAACGGATTGCCGCCGGTGCGCTCGGCGAGCGCGGCGACGGTGGCGTCGTCCGCGCCGCCCTCGCCGGCGACGAGTTCGGCGACCGCGTCGGCGGACAATCCGGACAGCGGCAGCCGCAGCGGGGACCGCCGGGCCAGCGCGGCGAGCGTCCCGGTGAGGCGCTCGGACTCGTCCGCGCGGAACGCCCCGACCACCAGCAGCGGCGCGTCGGGCGCGGTCGCGGCGCCGTCCAGGAGGGCGAGCGTGGCGGGATCGGCCCAGTGCAGGTCGTCCAGGAAGACCGCGAGCGGACGGTCACCCGCCGCCGCGCCCAGCCACGCCCAGACCGCCCGGTGCAGCCGGAAACGGGCCGTCGCGGCGTCGCTCCGGTCGGGGCGCGGCGTGTCGGACAGCAGCGGGTCGAGCGCGTCGCCCGGCGGCGGAACGTCCGCCGCGACCTGGCGCAACGCCTCCGCCCACGCCCACGCGGGCGGCGCCCCGGCGTCCTCCGGGCAGCGGCCGGTCGCCGTCCGCCAGCCCGCCGCCGCGAGACGCCGCGCCAACTCGCCGAGCAACGCCGACTTGCCGATGCCCGCCTCACCCATAACGAGTGCGATCCGCAGCCCGCCGCCCCGCGCGTCCCCGGCCGCGCCCAGCAGCGCACCGAGTTCGACGTCCCGCCCGACGACCCCCGACCCCGCCACGCCCACACCGACGGCGCCGCCGTACGCACCATCGCGGTCAGACGCACTACCGCCGTACGCGGCGGCCAGCGCAGGCGGCGCGCCGCTGCCGCTCTGCGCGCTGCCGCTCTGCGCGCTGCCGCTCTGCGCGCTGCCGCTCTGCGCGCTGCCGCTCTGCGCGCTGCCGCTCTGCGCGCTGCCGCTCTGCGCGCTGCCGCTCTGCGCGCTGCCGCTCTGCGCGCCGCCGGGCGTGGTGGCCGGGGCCGTCGACTCGACGCTGTCCGCGCCGCCGCCGACGGCGCCGCCGCAGTGTGCGTTACCGCTGCGCGCGGCATTGCCTTGCGCGGCGTTGCCGGGGGTGGCCGGGTCGGGGGTTGTGCCCGTGAGGATGGCTTGTTCTAGGTGGGTCAGGGCGGGGCCGGGGTCGAGGCCCAGTTCGTCGGCGAGGACGCGGCGGGCCGAGCGCAGGACGGCGAGGGCGTCGGCGCGGCGGCCGGACGCGTCCAGGGCCAGGGCGCGCAGGCGCCAGCCTTCTTCGCGCAGGGGTTCGTCTTCGGTGAGGCGGGCGGCTTCGGCGACGGCGTCCGTCGTGTCGCCGGCGCGCAGGGCGGCGGCGACCCGCAGTTCGCGTGCCGCCGACCGCAGGTCCGCCAGGCGCGCGACCTCCGGGGCGGCCCACGGCTCGTCGGCCGCCTCGGCGAAGGCCGGGCCGTGCCAGAGCGACAGGGCTTCGTCCAGGAGGCGGCGCGGGTCTTCGGCGTCTCGGGCGGCGCGGACGAGGGCGGCGAAGCGCCAGGCGTCCACGGCGTCGTCCGGCAGGCGCAGCGCGTAGCCGGGGGGCGCGCTGACCAGGAGGCGGGCCGGGGCGCGCGGCGGACGGTCCGGTTCCAGCAACCGCCGCAGGTTCGACACGTACGCCTGGAGCGACGCGAGGGCCTTGGCCGGGGGCTCGCCGCGCCACAGGTCGTCCACCAGCCGGTCCACCGGGACGACCGCGCCGCGCGCGGCGACGAGCAGCGCCAGCACGGCGCGCTGGCGCGGGCCGCCGAGCGGCACCGGCGTGCCGCCGACCGCCGCCTCGAACGTCCCGAGCACCGTGAGCACGACCATCGCCGGTCATCGTAGGCGGCTCCCAGTGGATTCCAAGCGCCCGGTCCAAGCCGGTTCCAAGCGGCCCGGACGAGTCTTCTCACCAAGCCGCCGAAACAAGGAGAACCCGATGACCGTCACCGCACCGACCCTGCACCCCGGCAGCCGCGCCATGATCATCGTCCACCGGGCGTTCCGCCGCGAGACCCGCGTCCTCGGCGAGCTGATCGCCGCCGTCGCGCCGGGCGACGTCCGCCGCGCACGCGTGCTCGCCGACTTCCTCGACCAGTACCGGGCGGGCCTGCACGTCCACCACACGGGCGAGGACGAGCTGTTCTGGCCGCCGCTGCTCGCCCGCGTGGACCTGGACGCCGACATCGTCCTGCGCATGGAGGAGCAGCACCGGCACGTCGCCGCGACGCTGGAGGAGGTCGCCGCGCGCACCGCCGCCTGGCGCGACGGCGCGTCCGCCGCCGCCCGGGACGCCCTGGTCACCGCCCTCGCCCGCCACCGCGCCGCTCTCGTGGAGCACCTGGACGACGAGGAGCGCCACCTCCTCCCGCTCGCCGAACGCCACCTCACCGACGAGGAGTGGGCGTCGACGGGCGAGCACTTCATCGAGCACACGCCGAAGCTCCAGGCACTGCTGTTCCTCGGCCTGGTCCTGGAGGACGCCGACGACGACGAACGCGCCCTCATGCTCGGCGGAATGCCCGCCCCCGCCCGGTTCCTGTGGAAGGCGATCGGACGCCGCCGGTACGCGAACCACGTCCGGCGCATCCGCCACGACGACGCGCCGTCCCGCCTCGGCACCGCGCTCGCCGTCGTCCTCGGCGGGTTCATCACCTACATCGGCCTCGCCTACCTGGTCGCGCCGGGCGCGAACGCGCCGTCGTTCGGGCTCCCCGCCTGGCCGCACGGCGACGCGGCGGCGTTCCTGACGGTGAAGGGCGTCCGCGACCTCGCGTCCGGGCTCATCACGTTCACGCTGCTGGCCCGCCGCGAGCACCGCGCGCTCGGCTGGACGTTCCTGGCGATGGCGGCCGTCCCGCTCGGCGACATGCTCACCGTCCTCGGCAACCACGGATCGACGGGCGCCGCGCTCGGCATCCACGGGCTGACGGCGCTGGCCGTCGCGGCGACGGGCGCGCTGCTCGTCCGCTCCACCCGCCGCCGCTGAGACGGTGTCAGCCGGCCAGCTCGCCGAGCAGCGCGAAGGTGCGGCGGCGGGCCGCGTCGCCCGCCAGGTCGCTCTGGGACACGACGACCTCGGTGGCGCCCGCGTCGAAGTAGCGGCGGATCTCGGCGGCGAGCGCGTCCTCGTCGCCGAGCGCGACCAGCTCGGCCGCCCGCTCCCGTCCCTCCAGCGCGACGACCCGCTGGTAGGACGGGATGCGGTCGTAGAACGCGAAGTGCTCCTCGGCCGTGGCGCGGGCGGCGTCCAGCTCCGCCGCCGGGACGACCGCGCCCGGCAGGAAGGCGACGACGCGCGGCGCGGGACGTCCGGCCGCCTCCGCCGCCGCCGTGATCGCCGGGACGATGTGCTCGCCGAGCGTGCGCGGGCCCGCGAGGAACGGGAGCGTCCCGTCGGCCAGCTCCCCGGCGACGCGCAGCGCGTGCGGGCCGAGCGCCGCGACCAGCAGCGGCGCCGGGTCCGCCCCCGCCAGCGGGACCGGCCGGACGGCCCGCGCGGTGATCGTCTCGCCCGCGAAGTCGACCGTCCCGGTGTCGGCCAGCGACCGCAGGACGGTCAGGAACTCGCGCAGCCGCAGCGCCGGCCGCTCGTGCTTCAGGCCGAACGCGGGCTCCACGATCGCGGGCGCGCCGAGCGCGAGCCCGAGCTGGAACCGTCCGCCGGTCGCGGCCTGGGCGGTCTGGGCCTGGGCGTTCACCAGGATCGGATGCCGCTCGAAGATCGGGACGGCGGACGTTCCGACGCGCACGTCCGGGACCTCGCGGCCGACGACGGCGGCCAGGCCGATCCCGTCGTAGTCGAACCGCTGGCCCCACCAGACGGAGCGCAGACCGGCGTCCCGGGCCTCGCGGGCATGGGCGACGACGCCGTCCACGGCATTGCCGGACTCGGGCGGATAAAGCACGACACCAAGGCTCATGGTCGCGCCAACACCGACGCTTAGTCGACTATTCCTATCAAATTGCTTCGGGATCGCGCGCCGGGCAGTTCGCCGGGCAGTGCTCCACGTGCCGCGCGAGCCGCCGGACGAACGACGTCAGCATCCGGTCCACCACGAGCTGCGCGACCGGGCCCGTCCCCGGCACCTTCGGCTCGAACTCCGCCGTCCAGCGGATCCGCGTGTTGCCCGCGCGCGGCTCCAGGTACACGTCCGACCGGTAGTTGCGCAGCGGAAGCCCCGCCAGCGCCACATATCCGTAGTGGGACGGCGGGTCGAACGTCACCACCCGCTCGCGCACCAGCAGCACCTTGCGCACCGCGCCGACGCCGTTGCCGGTCCCGTCGCCCGCGCGCGTCCGGTGCACCTTCGTCGGGAACCGCCCCCAGGAGTTCCACGCCGCCGCGACGGCCAGGTGCTTGAAGATCTCGGCGGCGGGCGCGGTGGACATGGCGGAGGTCTCGAACGTCAACGTCATGGCGGCTCCCCGGGTACGGACCAAGCCGACGTAACCATGTCCGGGGACGGCCCACAAGCGAGTCCGCGGTTTGTGGGCCCCGATACAGCGCCGGGGTCAGGCCGTCGGCACCACGAGGAACGCTTCGGCGAGCCGTCCGGCGGGCAGCCCGGCCCGCTGCGCGTTCGCGGTGAGCCATTCGCGTACCATCTCCGGCAGCCGGTCGCCCATGTGCTCGGTCTGGCTCGCGTGCGCCCGCAGCGCCTTGATCTTGGTGTCGAACTCGTCGGTCACGTCCACGTGGTGGTCGGCGGACGGGCCGGCGCTCAGCCACACCTCACGGGCCGTCCACGCCTCCAGCTTCTCTTCGGCCAGCAGCTCGGGGAACGCGTACGGGTTGCGCGCGTCGGGGTAGACGGCGTCGAGCGTCGCCGAGCCGACCGCCCGGTGGTCGGGATGGCTGGGCGAAATGCGCGTGTAGTCCCGGTCGGGGCTGGACGTCAGCACCCGGTCCGGCCGCACCTGGCGGATGACGCGGGCGATGTCGCGGCGCAGCGCGAGCGTCGCCTCGACCCGTCCGTCGGGGTAGCCGAGCCAGCGGACGTCGCGCACGCCCGCCACCGCCGCCGCGGCCTCCTGCTCGGCCCGCCGCATCGGGGCCATCCGCTCGCGCGGCACGTCGTCGTCGAAGCCGCCCGCGTCGCCGTCGGTCACGAGCAGGTACACGACCTCGATGCCGCGCGCGGTCCACCGCGCGACCGTCCCGGCCGCGCCGAAGTCCACGTCGTCGGGGTGGGCCATCACCACGAGGGCCCGGCTGATCTCGGAGTCGTCCAGTACGTTCGCCACCCGGCCAGCCTAGAAGGCGCCCCCGACAGAAGCGCGGGACGGGCGGACGGACGGAAACCGTCGGTCCCGGCCCGTAGACTCGACGGCGATGTCGAAGACCGAAGTTCATCCCCTGCTGGACGGCCTCAACCCGCAGCAGCGCGCCGCCGTCGAGCACGCCGGATCACCGCTGCTCATCGTCGCGGGCGCCGGGTCGGGCAAGACGCGCGTGCTCACCCACCGCATCGCCTACCTGCTCGCCGAGCGCGACGTCCACCCCGGCGAGATCCTCGCGATCACCTTCACCAACAAGGCCGCGGCCGAGATGAAGGAGCGGGTGGACGCCCTGATCGGCCCCCGCTCGCGGGCGATGTGGGTCATGACGTTCCACTCGGCGTGCGTGCGGATCCTGCGCCGCGAGGCCAAGCGTCTCGGGTTCCCGACGAGCTTCTCGATCTACGACCAGGCGGACGCGACCCGGCTCATGGCCCTGGTCTGCCGCGAGCTGGACCTGGACCCCAAGCGGTACCCGCCGAAGTCGTTCAGCGCCCAGGTCTCGAACCTGAAGAACGAGCTGATCGACTACGAGACGTTCAAGTCCCGCGCGTCCACCCACATGGAGCAGACGCTCGCCGAGGCGTACGAGATGTACCAGGCGCGCCTCCAGCAGGCGGGCGCGATGGACTTCGACGACCTGATCATGATGACGGTCAACCTGCTCCAGGTGTTCCCCGAGGCCGCCGAGTACTACCGGCGCCGGTTCCGGCACGTCATGGTGGACGAGTACCAGGACACCAACCACGCGCAGTACGAACTCGTCCGCGAGCTGACCGCGCCGGTCGAGGGCCTCGGCGCGGCCGAACTGTGCGTCGTCGGCGACGCGGACCAGTCGATCTACGCGTTCCGGGGCGCGACGATCCGCAACATCCTGGAGTTCGAGCGCGACTACCCCGACGCGAAGACGATCCTGCTGGAGCAGAACTACCGCTCCACCCAGACGATCCTGTCGGCGGCGAACGCGGTCATCGAGCGCAACGCCGACCGCAAGCCCAAGCGGCTCTGGTCCGACCAGGGGGAAGGCGCCCGGATCGTCGGTTATGTCGCCGACAACGAGCACGACGAGGCCGCGCACGTCGCGCAGGAGGTCGACCGGCTGACCGACTCGGGCGCGGCGCGTCCGGGCGACGTCGCGGTGTTCTACCGGACGAACGCGCAGTCCCGTGTGTTCGAGGAGATCTTCATCCGGGTCGGGATGCCGTACAAGGTCGTCGGCGGCGTCCGGTTCTACGAGCGCAAGGAGGTCCGCGACCTGCTGGCCTACCTGCGCGTCCTCGCCAACCCCGAGGACACCGTCAGCCTGCGCCGCATCCTCAACGTCCCCAAGCGCGGCATCGGCGACCGCGCCGAGGCGTGCGTCGAGGCGCACGCGTCGCGCGAGCGGATCTCGTTCTGGCAGGCGCTGCGGCTCCCCGAGGACGTCCCCGGCATGGCGACGCGGTCGATCAACGCGGTGCGCGGGTTCGTCACGCTGATCGACGGGCTGCGCGAGCTGGTGCCCGCCCGGACGCCCGCCGAGATCGTGGACGCGGTGCTCACCCGGTCCGGCTACCTGGAAGAACTGGCGAACTCCAAGGACCCGCAGGACGAGACGCGCATCGAGAACCTGCGCGAACTCGAGTCGGTGGCCCGCGAGTTCGAGGATCGAAACGAGGAGCGCGTCGAGGACGGCGACGCGACCGGCCGGCTGGTCGAGTTCCTGGAGCAGGTCGCGCTGGTCGCCGACGCGGACTCGATCCCGGGCGGCGCGAAGACCGCGCCCGTCCCGCCGGGGGAGCGGCCCGCCGAGAGCGACCAGGGCGTCGTCACGCTGATGACGCTGCACACCGCGAAGGGCCTGGAGTTCCCGGTCGTCTTCCTCACGGGCATGGAGGACTGCGTCTTCCCGCACCTGCGCGCGATGAGCAACCCGAAGGAACTGGAAGAGGAACGCCGCCTCGCCTACGTCGGCATCACGCGCGCCCGCCAGCGCCTGTACGTGAGCCGGGCGTCGATGCGCAGCTCGTGGGGCACGCCGCAGGTGAACCCGCCGTCGCGGTTCCTCGCCGAGATCCCGACGGCGCTGGTGGACTGGGTGCGCAAGGAGCCGTCCCGCCCCTCGGCCCTGACGGCCGCCGCCGCGCGCGGCTTCGCCTCCGGCCCGGGCAACCGCGCCGTCCCGTCCCTGACCCCCGGCGACAAGGTCACCCACGACGCCTTCGGCCTCGGCACGGTCGTCGCGGTGGACGGCGAGGGCGACAAGGCCGCGGCCAGCGTCGACTTCGGCGGCGAGTACGGCGTGAAACGCCTGGTCCTGCGCTTCGCCCCGGTCGAGAAGCTCTGACCTCATCCGGCCAGGTGCGGCGCCCCGGACGCGACTAGCGTTCGGGGCACCGCACCTCCAGGAGGAGGCATGGCCGGACGACCGTTAGGCCCGTACATCGGCCTGAGCTACGGGCATCTCATCTCGACGACCCCCGGCGTCGTCGTCACCCGCGACCGGTGGGCGGTGCATCCGCTCGCCTTGGAGCGGCCCGACCACGGCCGCCGGGACGAGCCCGTGCGCTGCGCGACGTGCGGCAGGACGTTCACCGTCCGCGTCCTGTCCCTGGACCGGACGCTGCGCCTCCGCCGGACCCTGCGCGCGTCGGCGATCACCGGCCTGGCGCTCTCCGTGCTCTGCGCCGCGCTGCTCGCCGTCGCCGGCGAGGGCGCGGTGCCGGTCCTGGCGTTCCTCGCGTCCGTCGGGGCGGTGACCGCGCTCCTCACCGCGATGCGCCTGCGCCTGGAGGTCGGCGCGACCCCGCGCCGGCCCACGCTCACCCGGCTGCGCGGCCACCGCGTGCTGCCCGGAGCCGGCGAGCTACCCGCGTGACTCGCCGCGCCACCAGCGGGTGAGGGACTGCCACCAGGAGCGGCGGGGCTCGGGGGTCCACGTCGGAGTGGGGGCCGGGGCGGGCGTGGGGGTCGCGTACTGCCGGGGCGCGGGGGCGTGGACCGGGGGGAAGCGGACGGGGAGGGACGCCAGGGCGCGGTGGAAGGGGCCGGGGCGCCACGTCAGCTCGTCCACGGGGACTGCGAGTTCCAGGTCGGGCAGGCGGTCCAGCAGGCGTTCGAGGGCCACGGACGCGATGAGCCGGGCGTGGCCGCGCGCCGGGCAGGTGTGGGGGCCGGCGCTCCAGGCCAGGTGGGCGCGGTTGCCGGTGCGCGGGCCCGACTCCTTGGCCGGGTCGGTGTTGGCGGCGGCGAAGCTGATCACGACGGGCCGGCCGGCGGGCAGGTGGACCCCGCCGATCTCGACGTCCTGGACGGGGTAGGTGACGCCGTAGTTGGCCATCGGCGGGTCCGTCCAGAGGATTTCGTCGAGCGCGTCCTCGACGGGCAGGCTCCCGCCGGACAGGTCGCCCGCGAACCGGTCGTCCGACAGCAGCAGCCGCAGCCCGTTGGCGATGAGGTTCTGCTCCGGCTCCGTCCCGGCGCCCTGGAGCACGATGAGCTGGTGCATCAGCTCCTCGTCGGTGAGCCGCGCGGGGTGGTGGATGAGCCAGGACGTCACGTCCGCGCCCGGATGCTCCTTCTTCAGCGCGACGAGGTCCGCGACGGCCCGGGTCAGCTCGGCGTTGGCCTTCTCGGCGTCGATGCCGTCGAAGATGCCGCTCATGCCGTAGACGAGCCGGTCGCCGATGTCGGGCGGGCAGCCGAACATCTCGTTGAACACCAGCAGCGGCAGCGTCTTGGCGTACTGACCGAGCAGGTCGGCCTCGCCGTCCGCGCAGAACCGGTCGATGAGACGGTCCGCGTTGCGCTCCACGTAGCCGCGCAGCGCGCCGGTGTCGACCCGGTCCAGGCTGTCGGTGACGGCGCGCCGCAGTCGCGCGTGGACCTCGCCGTCGGTGAACAGGCAGTTCGGCCGGTACATCATCATCGGCAGCACCGGGCAGTCCTCGGGCACCGTCCGCTGCCACTCGCGGGCGTCCTTCGGGAACGTCGCGGGGTCGCGCAGGACGTCGAGCGCGGCCTGGTAGCCGATGACGAGCGTCGCCGGGACGCCGGGCGCCAGCTCGACGGGCGCGGCGGGGCCGTACCGGCGCAGTCCGGCGTAGACGGCGCCGGGATCGGCGGCGAACTCCGGCCCGTACAGGGCGGCGCGGTGGTCGACGGGGCAGCCGGACGGCTCGGCGGGGGTCACGCGTGCTCCTGGGGGGCGTCGGCGGCGAGCAGGTGGTGGACGAGCGTGATCAGCGCCCGGACCGACGACGCGTGGTCGCGCGCGTCGCAGGTGACGAGCGGTGTGGACGGAAGCAGGTCGAGGGCCTCGCGGACCTCGTCGTCGGGGAAGACCGGCGCGCCGTCGAACCGGTTGACCGCGACGGCGTACGGCAGGCCCTGCCGTTCCACGAGGTCGATGACGTCGAACGACGCCTCCAGCCGGCTCGTGTCCACGAGGATCAGCGCGCCGTACGCGCCGCGCGCCAGGTCCTTCCACAGCGGGGTGAAGCGCTGCTGGCCGGGGACGCCGAAGAGGTAGAGGACGATCCGCTCGCCGATCGTGATGCGGCCGAAGTCCATCGCGACGGTCGTGGTCGTCTTGTCGCGGGCGCCGGTCAGGTCGTCGACGGGCGCGCCCGCCTGCGTCATCGTCTCCTCGGTGCGCAGCGGGCGGATCTCCGACAGCGTCCCGACGTAGGTCGTCTTGCCGACCGCGAACGGCCCCGCGACCAGCAGTTTCACGGCCGTCCGGACCGTGTCGGGGAGGTGGAGCGCGTGCTCAGAGGCGAGCGCGGAGTCCATCGAGCACCTCCTGCAAGATCTCGATCTTGGACGGTTCGTCGGCGGGGCCGGGGACGCGCGGCGAGAGGTGCCCGCTGTCGACCAGGTCGGACACGAGCACCTTGGTGACGCTGATCGGCAGCGCCAGGTGCGCGGCGATCTCGGCGACCGACAGCGCGCCGTCCCGGCACAGCGCGGCGATCCGGCGCTTCTCGGGGGTGAGCCCGGCGGCGGCGCGTCCGGTTCCGGCCACCAGCGTGACGAGGTCGAAGATGTTGCGGCTCGGATGGGCCCGTCCACCCGTCACGACGTGCGGCCGGACGAGCGCCCGACGGCTGCGGCGCGCCGTCACGCCGCGCCGCCGACGTGGCGGGGCGGGCTCGTCAGCTCCCCGCCGAGCCGCTGGACGAGTTCCTGGAGCCGGAACGAGACGGCCTCCATGTCCACGTGCAGGCTCGCCGACACCGCCAGGTACGCGCCCGGACCTGCGGCGACGAGGAAGACGTACCCGTCGTCGAACTCGCTGACGGTCTGCTGCCACACGGTGTCGGGCGTGCCGCAGAACTCGGCGGTGGCGCGGGCGAGGGACTGGAGCCCGGCCATCCCGGCGGCCTGGCGCTCGGCCTCGTCCCGGTCGATCCGCGCGGAGTGCGCGACGAGCAACCCGTCGGCGGAGAGCAGGATCGCGTACCGCGTCTCCGGCATCCGGAGGGCGTCGTCCAGCATCCAGCCCAGCTTGTTGTCGAAGACGTCGTTCATGGCCGGAGGTTCTCCCCTTCGCTTGCGGGCGGGTCGCTGTCGGGCGGGGCCGTGGCGCGGCCGGACCGGGTGCCGCGCTGCCAGGCGCCCATGCCCGCCGCGACGTCCCGCGCCGGACGTCCCGGCCGGGCCGGCGCCGGTCCGCTCAGGCCGCTCGTCTCGGCGGGCGCGGCGCTCACGCGGCGGCGCTTCACCAGGCCGCCCGGGGTCGTCCGCGTCCGGTCGGCGGGCTCGGGGGCGGTATGGACGGGTGCGATCTCGTCCGGGACGCGCGTGAGCAGGGCCGTCGGCAGGAACACCACGGCGCGGACGCCGCCGTAGGGCGACCGCGTGTCGACCGACACCGAGAACCCGTACCGCGCGGCGAGCAGGCCCGTCACGGCGAAGCCGACCTGCGGGGGGTCGCCGAGGGCGTGGACGTCGATGCGGCGCCGTCCGCCGAGGGTGCGGGTCGCGCGTTCCAGGTCCTCGCCGTCCATCGCGACCCCGGCGTCGTCGATCATGATCGCGACGCCGTTGTGCGCCTGCTGGAAGTTCACCTCGACCGGCGTGCTCGGCTGCGAGTGCCGGGCGGCGTTGTCCAGCAGCTCCGCGAGCGCGAGCACCACCGGCTCGACCGCGCGGCTCACCACCGCGACGCCCACCTCGGACGTCACGCGGACGCGCAGGTAGTCGCGGATCCGGGACGTCGCGCCGCGCACCACGTCGGTGAGCGACGACGCCGACCGCTGCTGCCCCGGCCAGGACCCGCACAGCACCGCCGTGGCCTGCGCGCGGCGGCCGAGCTGGGCGTTCATGTGGTCGATGCGGAGCAGGTCCTCCAGGACGGCCGGGTCGTCGTGCCGCTCCTGCATGGCCGAGATCGCGACCTGCTGCTCGTTCGCCAGGCTCTGGACGGCGCGCATCATCGCCCGCAGCGTCGCCGTCGCCGACTGCTCCGCCTGCGTCCGCGCCCGCGCCACGAGGTCGGCGGCCAGGTGGAGGACCGCCTCCAGCTCGTCGGCGCGGCCCGGCCGCCGGTGCAGCGGGCCGGGGACGGGCACGGGATGGTCGCGCGGGACCTCGGCCAGCGCGGGGAGGCGCGTGGTGACCAGGTGGCGCAGCTCGTCCTCGCGCAGGCGCATCTCGTAGGCGAGCACGTCGTTGCGCTGCCGCAGGCGCGCGGTGATCTGCCGCTGGCGCAGGAGCAGGACCGCGACGGCGGCGAGCCCGGCGGCCAGGCACGCGAGCGCCGCCGTCAACAGGGTTTGGTCCATCGGTTCCTCGTGAGCGAAGGCGGTCCGCGCCGGGGACTATGCCCGCGGCCGCGGGACGCCCGGACGCGGGATTTCCGCAATGCCGGCCGGAGAACGCCGTGCGCGGCGTGGCCATTTCGCGTCGACGGGCGGGCGGACGGGTGGGGTGGTCATCAAGCTGTCCGTTTTGTATCGGGTTGGGAGTGTTTGGCCGGTGTGCAGTGGCCAATGCGGGGGTGGGAACTCCACGGGGTCCCGAGAGCAGGACGGCAGCATACGGCACTCGCGTGATTACGCAAGGGCCTTCCATGGCGCGGCGGCGTCGGTTATTCTGGACCGCTCAATCGCGGGATTCCGCCGTTAGCCACGGCGGTCGGCGGCCAATTCGTGCCGTCTTGGCATTTACTCGCCGGTTCCTGATGCATTGCCGGGATGGGGCACCTACACTGCCCTATTCGAGAGCGCCGCTTTCGGTGCGCCCGAGCAAGTCGGGGACGGCTTCCCGGTATTGCCGGGCGTCCCCCGTCAAGGAGGCCCGCATGAGCCAGGATCAGATCCTCGTCCTCGGCGCCGACGGCGGCGACCGCCACGCCGAGGACGCCGAACTCCGCGCCCGCGGCCCGGCGGCGCGAGTGGACGTCCTCGGCGTCGAGGCGTGGGCGGTCAGCGACCCCGACGTCCTCAAGAGGCTGCTGACCGATCCCCGCGTCTCCAAGAGCGCCCACCGCCACTGGCCGAAGTTCCCCGACGAGATCGTCGGCATCTGGCCGCTGGACCTGTGGGTGGCCGTCCAGAACATGTTCACCGCGTACGGCGACGACCACCGGCGGCTGCGCCGCCTGATCGCGCCCGCGTTCACGGCCCGGCGCACGGCCGCGCTCGTCCCGCGCATCGAGCAGATCACCGCCGCGCTCCTGGACGACCTCGCCGCCTCGTCCGGGCCCGTCGACCTGCGCGAACGCTTCGCCTATCCGCTGCCGATCCGCGTCATCAGCGAATTGATGGGCCTGCCCGCCAGTTCCGGGCCGGACTTCCGCCGCATGGTCGACGGCGTCTTCGACACGACGCTCACCGTCGAGCAGCAGACGGCGAACACGCACGCCCTGTACGCGCTGCTGGCCGACCTGGTCGCCGCGAAACGCGCCGCGCCCGGCGACGACATGACATCCGTGCTCATCGACGCGCGGGACGAAGAGGGATCCGTCCTCGCCGAGCAGGAACTGCTGGACACGCTGCTGCTGGTCATTTCGGCGGGCCACGAAACGACGGTCAACCTTCTGGACCAGGCGATCGCGGCCCTGCTGACCCACCCCGACCAGTTGGCGCACATTCGCGCAGGCCGGGCGACGTGGAACGACGCCATTGAGGAAGCCCTGCGCTACGAAGCGCCGGTCGCGCATCTTCCGCTGCGTTATGCCGTCGAGGACGTCGAAATCCCCGGCGGCCCGACGATCCGCCAGGGAGAGGCGATTCTCGCGTCCTATTCGGCGGCCGGTCGTCATCCGGAACTGAACGGCGGCGACGCGGACGCTTTCGATGTCACGCGTCCCACCAAGGACCACCTGGCGTTCGGCCACGGCGTCCACTTCTGCTTGGGCGCGCCGTTGGCCCGGGCGGAGGCCGCGATCGCCCTTCCGGCCCTCTTCGAGCGCTTCCCGGACTTGTCCCTGGCCGTGCCGGCCGAGGAACTGAAGCCCAGTCCGAGCTTCATTTCCAATGGCCATGTGACATTGCCCGTCCACCTGAACCCGTGAAACGGGCCGCCGCACCGGTCGGCCGGTGCGGCGGCGCTCACGGTCAGAGGGAATTGATGGCGGCCTGCAGGTTGGGCAGCGGGCCGATGTGCCGGGTGTCGCCCGTGGGCTGCGCGGTGCCGGTCTGCTTGAGGATCTGGCGGACCTGCGCGGGCGTCAGGACGGCGCCCCGCTGCTTGGCGACGCCCTGGAGCGCGGCGACGGCCCCGGCGACGATGGGGCTGGCGCTCGACGTCCCGTTGAACGTGCTGCGGTACATCTTGTTGGGGTCGGTCTGGGTCGCCGACAGGTCCTGGAAGCCGGGCGTTCCGGCGGACGCGACGCACGCGCCGTACGCCTGGACGTCCACGCGCGTGCCGTAGGTGGTGTAGGCCATGGCCGTGCGCGCGGCGGGACGGTTGGAGCCCTCGCAATTGACGCCGCCGAGGCTCGGCGGCTCGCCCCCGCCGACCATGATCGCGCCGGAGTCGGGCCGTCCCATGATCGTCACGGCGTCCGGATCGCTCGGGTTGTCCAGGTTGTGGTCACCGTTGCCGGCCGCCTCGACGACCGTGACCCCGGCGGCGACGGCCAGCTTGATCTGGTCGTACACCAGCGGGTCGATCTCGACCGGGTAGCCGTTGACCTGCAGCTCCAGAAGGATCACGTCACCGGACTGGGAGTGGGACGTGGCGTAGGAGATAGGCCCGCCGGGCGTGGCGTAGTGGGTGAGCTGGAGCTTGGAGTGCGGCGCGATGCCCGCCATGCCGAGGTTGTTGTCGTCCTGCGCGCCGATGATGCCGATGACCGGCGTCCCGTGCGAGCCCGGGTAGCAGGGGCTGCCGCCGAGCTGCGGCACCTGGACGGGCGCGCCCGCGGGCGCCGGACGGTTCGCCAGGTCCTCGTGGCAACTGTTCCACTGCGTGTTGGCGAGATCGTTCGGGTGGACGGGGACGTTGCTGTTCGCGGTCGAGAGCGTCCCGAGCTGCCCGTTGGCGTTGTCGCCCCAGACGTCGAGGTCCGCGACGAGGAAGTTGGCGACGACGTGCCGGCTGCCCGCGGCGATCGTCCCGGCGGATCCGGTGCCGGAGATCTGGACGGGGACGGTGCTGTCGGTGTTGTTGCCGTTGCCGAGCTGCCCCTTGTCGTTGTCGCCCCAGCCGACGACGGAGTAGTCGTTGCGGATCGCGGCGCTGAACAGGTCGCCCGCGGTGACCGCGGTGGCGTTCGTCAGCCCGGACACCGAGACGGGGGAGTGCCGGTCGGTCGTGGAGCCGTCGCCGAGCTGACCTTGGGCGTTGTAGCCCCAAGCCTTGACGACCCCACTGGACAACAGGGCCAGCGTATGGAACGCGCCCGCACTGACCGCGCTCACACCGGTGAGGCCGGAGACGGCGGTCGGCGTGGGGTTGTTGGTCGTGGTGTTGTCGCCGAGCTGCCCGTTGGCGTTGAGCCCCCAGGTCTTGACGGTGCCGTTGGCGAGCACGGCGGCCGAATGCCCCCACCCGGACGCGACGGCGCCGAAAGCGGTGGAGACGCCGGTCAATCCCGTGACGGTAACCGGGACGTTCGAGTTGCCGGTGACACTGCTGTTACCGAGCTGCCCGTAGGCGTTGCTGCCCCAGGACTTGACGGTGCCGTCCGCCAGAGCCACCAGCACGTTCCCGGTGGACCCGGCGCTGATGCTGACGGCGTTCGTGATCCCGCCGACCTGCGCCGGGACGGTGCTCTTGGGGGCGGAGCTGCCGGTGCCGAGCTGCCCGTGGTCGTTGGCGCCCCACGTCCAGACGGTGCCGTCGGTCTTCAGCGCGACGGAGAACGATCCGGCGGCCGCGACGGCCTTCACCGACGTCAGCCCGGACACCTTCGTCAGCGAGGCCGGACGGTTGGTCGTCGTCCCGTCCCCGAGCTGGCCCAGGGTGTTGTCGCCCCACGCCCACACTTCGTGCGCGGACGTGTTGTCGACCATCAGCGAGTGCTTCCCACCCGCCGCGGCCGATCCGGGAGTGGCGTTGATGCCGTTGCCGAGCCGGTCGCTGACCTCGATGTCGGTGACGGTGATCCCGTCACCCTTGCCGCCCGCCTGAGCGTTGGCGAAGTCGGCCTCGATACCGGTGCCGGCGGACGACCCGACGGCGTTGCGGTAGGCCTGGTACGAGCGGAGCGGCTCGGTGGGGGAGCTGATCGCCGGCTTGGCGACGGCGATCTCGACGAACGGGAGCTTGTTGAGTTCGTCGCGCAGGGACTGGAGGCCCTTCGGCACGAAGACGGTGAACCAGGAGTTCAGGTCCGGCAGCTTCTGGCCGGACCGTTTCTCCAGCTTGACCCGCTCGTCCGTGACGTCCTTCTCGGGACGGCTCGACAGCGGCTTGATCCAGGCGCCGGGGTACTTGGCGAGCAGAGCCGTGATCTTGTCGGCGTCCGCGCCGTCGGCCGCCTCGAACCGGTGCCCGCGGATCCGGATCCCGCGATCGGTCTTGAACTTCACCGAAAGCTCGGTGGTGGAGAACGCCTTGGTCAGGGCGCCGTGCGCACCGGGCGCGGTGCCCTTCTCCTTGCTGTGGTCGTACACCTGCGATGACGGGGACGGCTCGGCGAGCGCCGGCCCGCCGTCCGCGACCGCGCCCGACACGGCCAGGACCACCGCGAGGACGGTGGCGCGGGCCTGCCAGGGGATGCTGCGATGACTGAAGATGGACATGACCGCCTCAGTAATGTTTCACGATTTCGGCGACAAACGGTGATCGACACCGTCGATCATCTTTTCAAGACCGATGGCCGTTCATCAACGCCGATCCGCTTACACATCATTAAGCGCGGCTTATGAATGATTCGTGAGACTTTTTCGCGACCCGCTGCCCGTGCTCGCCGACGAGCGCGGCGAAAGAACGGATCGTAGCGTTCTCCGCCGCAGCGGACCAGATCGGCACACCGCCTCGGGGCGGAACCCCGTGGACGGGCACCAACGCGAGATCTGGAAAGTTGAACCGCTTCTGCACGGCGTTGACCGTCAGGTACAGCCCACGCCCGCGCGCGACGAGCAGCAAGAGGTCCTCGGCCGTGAGGTCGTCCTTGCCGGCCATGGCCGCCAGGTCGTCATCCGTGTAGCGGAGGGGCAGCCCCGAGGGCGTGCCCTGCGCCGTCCACAGATTCCGCAATGCCGGTGGAACGCTGTTGCTCGGGTTGAGGAATTCATACTGGCTGAGCACGTCCACATGGACGGTCTCGCACCGCGCGAGCGGATGCCCCTCGGGAACGAGCACCGCGCGCTCATAACGGCCGAGCGCCGCCCCGGCGGCCAGCCCCGCCGCGGCCAGAGCCCGGCCGTCCCCGCACGGCGCCCACGACAGGACGACGTCCCAGGCGCCGTCGACGAGCAGGTCGTGCGGCAGCAGCGCAGCGGGAAATCCGAGCGCTCCGACAACGACCTCGCACCCCGGATGCCGGGCCTCCATCTGACCGGCGAGCCGAACGGCACAGTCGCCGAGCCCGGGCAGATATCCGACCCGCAGCACCCCGGCGACCTCCCGGGCGGCACTCTGCGAGTCCCGCAACGCCTCGAAGATCTGCCGGTACCCGGCCCCCGCGGACTCCCGGAACCTCATCCCGAGCGCCGTGAGCCGGACGCGCCGCGTCGTCCGCTCGAACAGCGGAGCCCCCACCTCCCGCTCCAACTCCCGCACAAGCTGACTGACCCGGGCCTGCGTGACACCCATCCGCCCAGCGGCCCGCCCGAAGTGCAACTCCTCCGCCAGCACCAGAAACGCCTCGACATGCCGCAACTCCACGACGTCCTCCCCGAGGGCCGAAGCCCAACCCCGCGCCACCACAAAGAAGACGCCGCAACGCCCGCGAAATGACCGTCGCGAACGGTGAGATATGCCTCACGACGTGCAGGAATAAAGCGCGTGAGCCGCCCGTTGGATCTAACGATGAGCCCCGCCCCTACCGCAGATGATTTGCGCACTAGATGACAAACTGAATTCGTCAGGCAGTCACCAACGCACCGGGCCAGGGCCACTCGACTCCAGCACAACGCGCTCCCGCCCCAACGCCCCTGACGGTCACATGCGGAAGGCGAGACCGGTGCCCTGTTCGGCCCCCGTCGCCCCATCCGGAAGAACCCCCGGCAAGACCGGCGCCCCACGCAGCCGCCGAAGACTGATGCGTGGCAACGTCCTGACCTGAGCGAACGTCCCGGCAAGCCGGAGGGGCGGGCGCGTATGGCGCGGAAGGTGCGCGATCGAGCCTGCGGGACACTTGCCTCATCTACGATGACGATGTGACCGAACTTCCGGTCGGCGACGACCACGAGGCGATCCCGCCCGGCGGTGAGACCGCGGCCGTGGCCCCGACCGCGAAGCGTCACCAGGCCGACGACGGCCCCGGCTACGCCCCGCTCATGGACGCCACGAAATGGATCACCAGATGACCACCGATCGTCCGTCCGCCCCGCAGGACTTCTCCGCCTTGTGGTGGCTCACCCTGCCCGAACTCTGCACCCTGCTGAGCATCAGCCCGCAGGTCTGGGACACCTGGCAGGACGAGGGCACCGCCCCGACCGCCACGACGGGCCCCGACGGCGTCACCCGAGTCCACCGCGCCGACCTGGCCGCCTGGCAGGACCGGATGCGCTCCCTCAGCGACTCCCCCTGGCTCAACCCCGCCGAAGCCCGCGACGCCCTCAGAACGGGAGTCCTCCCGAGGCCGGCCGACAAGACCCAGCCGAGCCGCTGGCTCACCGTCCCGCAGATCTGCGTAGAACTCGACATCACCCCCGAGGAATGGCAGCAGTGGCGAGCCGAGGGCAACACCCCGGCCCACACCGTCATCGACGGAACCGCCCGAGTCCTCCGCACCGACCTGGACGACTGGATGAAAACCCTCGCCACAACAGGCCCCGAAACCCCCACCGACCCAGACGAAGAATCCCCCCTATAACCAACCCACCGCCCCCTCGCCCGCGCCCGACGCATCAGGCGAGTCTCCGTCAGCCCGTCCAACTACCGCCCGTCACACGCCTTGACGGGGAGTTACTCGACGTGACGTGCCCGGCGGCGGACGGGTTCTGCCGAGGGACGTAGAGCCATCAAGGAGTGACGGCCGAAGGGTGCCGCCATCCTCAACACATCGGGTCGACGGATCCCCGCCCCTTCCAACCCAGCCGACAGCACGCCTTAATCCATTTGGCGATGTGGCGGAAGGCCGATAGAGATGCCTCATGGGCTTGTACCGCGATGAGGGCTACCTCGCCCTTGGTGAATGGGAGGCGCGCATGGCGGCGCTCCTGCGTCTGCTGGCGGACCGCTTGACGGTTGAACAAGTTCGCTGGGGCACGGAGTTCCTCGCGCATGCTGAGCATGGCCTGGCGATCGAATCGGTTGCGGACTGGCTCGTCGAGCAAGACCGGCCGGTCACTCGGGCTGAGCTGGCAGAGATGACAGATCTTGCGAGCGAGCTGGGGGCCGACGTACTCGCCCGCGTCGAGCAGCGCCGCGACCACTGCCAATAGCACTAGGGCGCCAGGCCCGAGACCGGAGCGGACGGCGGATGCGTCACGATGCGCGACTTCGCGTGGCTGCCCGGCGCCCCGGCCGCACGACGTTCTGGCGGGAGTCGGCGCGGCGCCACGCGGCGTCGAATGAAAAGTCCTAGTGTGCGCTGGGCGCGCCCAATTACTCGAGATGATCTTGCGTGATTAACGGCAGAAGTTCCGCGACGGCTGGTGGTCGGCGATTCTGGTGCCCTGTGAGAGAAACCCCGGTGACCGGCGTTTCGCCTGGTCGACCGGAGATCCTGCTGTTCCGGGAAAGTGCCCCCTGCAGGATTCGAACCTGCGCACACGGCTCCGGAGGGCGCTTCCCAGATCACCGGCCACAGGACCGCTGGCCTGTGCTGGGGCTGTCCGTCCCGAACCTCCTACGCCCGCCCGTTCCGCGCATGTTCCGGATCTTGAACGTCAGCTGTAGAAGTGCCTGCCGTACTCCTCGGGGCCGACCGTGAAGTCATCCGGCCGGGTCTCGCGAAGGAACCAGTACCGGGCGTCGAAGGCATCGATTGCCTCGCGGATGTCGTAGCCAAACACCTCTCGCAAGATCATCATGGCCGGGATGATGCGGTGGCTCACGATGTTCTCATCGATCTCGGGCCACCGGTCGGTCATGAGTTGAGTCTGCCACGCGGGCATCGGGCGGCACCGGTTCCACAGCCTGCTTGTCTCCCTCGCCAGCCGCCGACCGCAACAGACGAACGGACCTGTCCGGTGGGTGCTCCCGCGCGAACGGTGCTCGACCCTTGACAGGCCGATTCGCGCGGGAGTGCCCTCCGGGTCCAGGAGGGGTTCTGGGGAACCACGGGGTTCCCCAGTAGCGCACGCGCAACCGACTCCCCTAACCGACCGTGACAGGAACGATGCCCGACCACGTTCACGGCCTGCTCCTCGTCGCCGGAACGGCTTCCTCGCTCCGGCGTCGACTCGTCCTGGGCGGCGCGACCCCAGCGGACCGGGCCGGTGACCGATAAGCGCGGCCACGCAGCGATGCGCGGCCGGCCGCGCGGGCGGCAGGCCGCGCCAACGGCGCGAGCGCCGCCGCCCCTCGACTCCTACGGGCGGGTCCGCTCGGACGGCACTCCGGTCGATCCGGCGACCTACGACTACACGCGGGCGGCGCGGGACGCACTGCACTTCTCCAAGCTGGTCGACCGGTTCGTGCAGAACCTGCGCCGCTTCGTCGGCTACGACGTCCAGTACTTCGCCGCCGTCGAACCCCAACGCCGCCTCGCCCCACACCTGCACATGGCCATTCGCGGCACCATTTCCCGTGCCGACCTGCGCCGCGTCGTCGCGGCCACGTACCACCAAGTGTGGTGGCCGCCTACCGATCGCGTCGTGTACTCCGGGGAGCGGTTGCCGGTGTGGGATGCGGCGGCGGGAGAGAGCGGCGGCTACCTCGACCCTGAGACCGGCGAAGTGCTGACCACCTGGGACGACGCCCTTGACCGCATCGGCCTGGACCAGACCGCCGAACCTCTGCATGTGGCTCGGTTGGGACGCCAGATCGACGCACAAGGCGTCGTGGCCGACAGTCCCCAGTCCCGCAAGCTCATTGGCTACCTGACCAAGTACCTGGTCAAGAACACCGCCGAATGCCACGAACCCACCACCGGCAGGCAGCGCGAGCACGTTAACCGGATGGTCGAAGCCCTGAGGTACGAACCATGCTCGCCCACGTGCGCGAACTGGCTGCGCTACGGCGTCCAGCCCAAGAACCCGCGCAAGGGGCTGGTCCCCGGCTTCTGCAAGGGCAAAGCCCACCGGCCCGAACACCTCGGCTACGGCGGACGCCGCGTCCTGGTCTCCCGCAAATGGTCCGGAAAAACCCTCACCGACCACAAGAACGACCGCACGGCTTGGGTGCTGGCGCGGCTGGCCGAAGCGGGCATTCACGTCGCCACGCCCGACCCGACTAGACCGTTCGTGTGGGAACGCGCCGGACCTGCCGACCCGGACGTGAAGTCGCCTGACCGGCGGCTCCTGCACCTGATCAACGAACGCATCCGACGACGCGAACAACTGGAACGGGCGACGGCGCCCGAACTTTCGGCAACTGCTCGGGAGGCAGCGTGAGCAACGGTGACGACCTCGAACTGATGACAGTTCCGCAGGTTCTCGCGGAGCTTGGCGGGCTCTCACGGCGGACGTTCTACCGCTGGCGCGAACTCGGCCTTGCCCCGGCCTGCCTCAAGCTCCCCAATGGGGAACTCCGGATCCGGCGCTGCGACTTCCGTGAATGGCTCGACGGACTCAGCGAGGAAGCGGCGTGAAGTCGAACAAGGTCCGGGTGTGGGAGATCCGGCCGAACTACACCACCAGGAACGGCAAGCGTTCGGTGCGCTCGTACACGGTGCGCTGGGCCGTAGCCGGCCGCGAGCACTCCGAGACGTTCCAGCGGAAGACGCAAGCTGATCGCTACAAGTCGCGGTTGGTGTCGGCTGCTGAGCGTGAGGCGTTCGATGTCGAAGCGGGCTTGCCCGACTCGATGGCCTGGGAGAAGGCGGCCACGACCTGGTATGCGCTGGCCTGCGACTTCATTGACGACCGGTGGCCGAAGATCGCCGGTAAGGGCCGTGTGTCGGTTGTCGAGGGCTTGATGGCCGTGACGCCGGTCCTGGTGAAGAGCCGGCGGGGCGCTCCCGACCCGAAGACGCTCCGGCTGGCGCTCCGGAACTACGCGTTCAACCCGCCGCGCAGGGACGCGGACAAGCCGGACGAGATCGCTGCGGCTCTGCAATGGGTGGCGAAGGCGTCGGTCCCGGTGTCGGCCTTGGAGGACGCCAAGACGGTCGCGAAAGCGCTGGACGCGTGCGCGACGAACCTGAACGGCAAGCCCTCGAAGCCCCAGTACTACCGGCGTCGGCGTCGGGTCTTTTACGGGGCGCTCAAGTACGCCGTGCGGGAGAAACAGCTTTCGGCAAATCCGCTCGCCAACCCCGACGACGTGGATTGGAAGCCGCCGGAAGTCGTGCACGAGATCGACCAGCGGCGGGTGCCCAATCCGAACCAGGTGGCCGCGCTCCTGGACGCGATCGGGGACGTCGGCAAGACGCAGGGGCCTCGCCTCGTCGCGCTGTTCGGCTGCATGTACTACGGCATGATGCGGCCGTCGGAGGCCGTCTACCTGCGCCGGGACAACTGCGTGTCCCTTCCGGCCACAGGCTGGGGCACGCTGGAGCTGGAGCGGGTCATGTCGGCGGCGGGCAAGCAGTGGACCGACGACGGCGAGGTTCACGAAGAGCGGGGGCTCAAGGGACGCGCCGAGGGCACGCGGCGGCCGGTTCCGATCCCGCCCGAGTTGGTCACGCTGCTCATGGCGCACTTGGACGCCTACGGGACCGCTGCGGACGGACGGCTGTTCCGGCCGGTGGGGGGTCTGTCGTGGTTCGAGACCAAGCCGCTGTTCGGGTGGCGCGTGCTCGTCCCGCGCACCAAGGAGCAGGCCGAGTCGCTGTCCACGCGGCTGCGCGGCTACGGCGCGGTGCCCGACGAGGTCCCGACCATCTCCGTGGAGCCGCCGCGCACGCCGCAGCAGATGGAACGGGCCGTCAAGGGCCTGGTCACCGGACGCTACGAGTGGGTCGTGTTCACCTCGACCAACGCGGTCCGGGCCGTCCGGGAGACCACGCGGGGGAGCGTCTATCAGCCTTCGACGCTGTGGCAGGTGCTCGACAAGGCCAGACCGAAGGCGCTGGCGGCGGCCCAGGTGAAGAGTCCGCTTGCCCGAAAGCCGTACGACTTCCGGCACGCGGGGGTGTCCTGGAGGCTCAACGCGGGAGTCCCGGCCGTCTACGTCGCCGAGTGGGCCGGCCACAGTGTCGAGGTGCTGCAACGGACGTACGCGCACTGTCTGGACGGCGACGACGGCCACTGGTTCGCGCGGATGGACGCGGCACTTGGCCGCTAGTGTGAAGAGTCCCGGTGTTCCGTGCCGGGGCTCTTTTGCTGGGCGCGACCTGGGACAATGCCACCGACGCCGTTCCGTGAATATTCCGTGGATGGTGACGCACGGCGGCTTTCGGTGGCATTCGGCTGCACGGACACAAAACCCCGGTGACTGGCATAGCGCCTGGTCAACCGGGGTTTTGGCTGTTCTCGGAAGGTGCCCCCTGCAGGATTCGAACCTGCGCACACGGCTCCGGAGGCCGTTGCTCTATCCCCTGAGCTAAGGGGGCGTGGCCGCTGGTTTGCGGCGCGAGGAAAGGTTACCAGGGTTGGTCGGTGGTCGTGCACCTCGTTTGTTCGGGGGCGGGGGTGCGTCGTCAGCGGGGGGCTTGGGCGTGCGTGAGTGGTGTCCTGGCTGCGGGGGTGGTGTTGGGTGTTGGTTCGCTGTGCGGGGGAGCGGGGAGTCGGCTACTTTCGTTGGCGTGAGCGAGCCACTGGGACGCGTGCTGGTCGTCGATGACGACGAGGTCATCCGGCAGCTCATCGCGGTGAACCTGCAGTTGGAGGGGTTCGCGGTCGAGACGGCCGTGGACGGGCAGGACTGCCTGGAGCGGGTCGGTGAGGTTCGGCCGGACGTGATCACGCTCGATGTGATGATGCCTCGGCTGGACGGGTGGGTCACGGCGCTGCGGCTCAAGGAGGACGAGGGGACGCGGCACATCCGGGTCGTCATGATCACTGCGCGGGCGCAGGAGCATGATGTTCGGCGGGGGCATGAGATCGGCGTCGACGCCTACGTGACCAAGCCGTTCGATCCGAATCAGCTCATCCAGACGGTCCGGAAACTCGCTGTGGTGTCCAGATAGTGGTCAGATAGTCTCACCAGGGTGACCCCCGCGGAGTTGGGCGCCGCCCTCGCCTGCGCAGCCGGACGCCCTCTCGCGCCCGGTGACTTGGTGTTGAGCGTCCGTGGAGCCGGTCGGTACGCCACCGCGGTCGCGCTCAAGGCGGGCCTGGACGCCGAACAGATCGCGCGGCGGCTCCGTGAGATCGACGGGGTTCTGGACGTTCAGGGTGACGGGATGCTCGTCATCACCGTCGATCCCGCGCGTGTCGTCACCGGGGCGATCGGTGAAGGGGCCGCGTTTGGGCGTGCCGACGTTCCCCGCATGGGTTGGGACGACCGGCCCCGCACCTGGCAGAACCCCGGGTTCGTCGTGCGGTACGCGTATGCGCGTGCAGTTTGGACTGAGCGGTGGGCCGCGGAGGCGGGCGTGCGGGCGGGGGAGCCGAGGGTGGAGGCGGAAGCGGAACAGTGTTTCGCCGAGCACCTCGCCGATCTTCCCGGCCGGGCCGCGCAGGCCGAGCGGGAACAGGATCCCCGGCCGTTCGCCTTCTGTTTGGAGCGGCTCGCCGCCGCGTACCACGACGTCCACGAACGTTGTCCCGCGCTCCCCATGGGCGACTCCAAACCCGGGGCGGCGCACGCGAGCCGCGTCACACTGGCGCGGGCGGCGCGCGTCGCCCTCGGCAACGGACTGACGATGTTGGGCGAGACACCGCGGGAGCGGATATGACGAGCGGGGGAACGAACGAATGAGCAGGGTCCATCCTGCGGGCGGCCGGCACGCGGACGTGCTTCCGGAGGACCACCCGCTGCCGCCGCCGGACGACCTGAACGGCCTGGCCGAGCACGTCTGGCCCAAGAACGCGCGACGCAACGAAGGCGTCCTCACGATCGCGGGCGTCGACGTCCGGGATCTGGCGCAGCAGTACGGTACGCCGCTGTACGTATACGACGAGGACGACGTCAGGACGCGGGCGAGGGAGTACGCGCAGGCGTTCCATGACGGCCACGTCCACTATGCGGGCAAGGCGTTCCTCTGCACGGCCGTCGCGCGGTGGGTCCACGAGGAGGGCCTCGGCCTGGACGTGTGCAGCGGCGGCGAACTGGCCGTCGCGCTCCGCGCCGGGTTCCCGCCGGAGAAGATCACGCTGCACGGCAACAACAAGTCGGTCGAGGAACTGGACGCGGCGCTGGCGGCCGGCGTCGGGCACATCGTGGTCGACTCGTTCGAGGAGATCGCCAGGCTCGGGCACCTCGCGAGGCGGCACGGGACCAGGCCCAAGGTCATGGTCCGCGTCACGACGGGCGTCGAGGCGCACACGCACGAGTTCATCGCGACCGCGCACGACGACCAGAAGTTCGGGTTCTCGCGCGGTTCGGGCGCGGCGCTGGAGGCGGTCCGCCGCGTCCTCGCGCTGAAGGAGCTGGAACTCGTCGGCCTGCACTCGCACATCGGGTCGCAGATCTTCGACCCGGACGGGTTCGAGGTCGCCGCGCACCGCCTGGCCGAGCTGCTGGTCGCGATCCGCGACGAGCACGGCGTCGAGCTGCCCGAACTCGACCTCGGCGGCGGCTACGGCATCGCCTATACGACCGGCGACGAACCGATCGACCCGAAGACGATGGCCGACAGCCTGCGCGACATCGTCGCCCGCGAGTGCCGCGCCTACGGGCTCGCGATGCCGACGCTGACGGTCGAGCCCGGACGCGCGGTCATCGGCCCCGGCGGCGTCACGGTCTACGAGGTCGGGACGGTCAAGGACGTCGAGGGCATCCGCACGTACGTCTCGGTGGACGGCGGCATGAGCGACAACCTGCGCACCGCCCTGTACGGCGCCGAGTACTCCTGCGCCCTCGCGAGCCGCACGTCCGACGAGGGGCCGATGCTGGCCAGGCTTGTCGGCAAGCACTGCGAGAGCGGGGATATCGTCGTGCGTGACCTGTGGTTGCCCGAAGATCTTACGGCGGGCGACCTGGTCGCGGTCGCGGCCACCGGTGCGTACTGTCGCTCGATGGCCAGTAACTACAACCACGTCCCGAAGCCCGCCGTGGTGGCGGTGCGGAACGGCACGTCGCGGGTCATCGTCCGCCGGGAGACCCCGGACGACCTGCTGCGGCTCGATGCGGAGGTCGAAGCGTGAAACCGTTGCGGGTGGCGCTGCTCGGGTGCGGCGTGGTCGGCACCCAGGTCGTGCGGCTGCTGGAGGAGCAGGCCGACGATCTCGCGGCGCGGGTCGGCGTCCCGCTGGAGCTGGCGGGCGTCGCGGTGCGGCGCCGCGACCGCGTCCGGGAGGGCGTGGCCCCGGCGCTGCTGACGACCGACGCCGAGAACCTCGTCACCCGCGACGACGTGGACATCGTCATCGAGGTGATCGGGGGCATCGAGCCCGCGCGATCGCTGATGCTGGCCGCGATGAAGTCCGGCAAGTCGGTCATCACGGCGAACAAGGCGCTGCTCGCCGAGGACGGCGCGACGTTGTTCGCCGCCGCCCGCGAGTACGGCGCCGACCTGTACTACGAGGCGTCGGTGGCGGGCGCGATCCCGCTGCTGCGCCCGCTGCGCGAGTCCCTGGTCGGGGACCGGGTGCAGCGCGTGCTGGGCATCGTGAACGGCACGACGAACTACATCCTCGACCAGATGGACACCCACGGCGCCGGCTTCCAGGAGGCCCTGGAGGAGGCGCAGGAGCTCGGGTACGCCGAGGCCGACCCGACGGCGGACGTCGAGGGCTTCGACGCCGCCGCCAAGGCCGCGATCCTCGCCCAGCTCGCGTTCCACACGCCCGTGACGGCGGCGGACGTCCACCGCGAGGGCATCACCGAGGTGTCGGCGGCGGACGTCGCGGGCGCCAAGGAGATGGACAGCGTCGTCAAGCTGCTGGCCATCTGCGAGCGCGTCCCCGGCCCGGACGGCGCGGACCGGGGCGTGTCCGTCCGCGTCTACCCGGCGATGATCCCGCGCGGCCACCCGCTGGCCAGCGTCCGCGAGGCGTACAACGCGGTGTTCGTGGAGGCGCAGTCGGCGGGCTCGCTCATGTTCTACGGCGCGGGCGCGGGCGGCGCCCCGACCGCGTCGGCGATCCTCGGGGACCTCGTCGCGGTCGCGCGCAACCTCGTCGGCGGCAGCCCCGGCCCGGTCGAGGTGACGTACGCGTCGCTGCCGGTCCTGCCGATGGGCGACACCGTGACCCGGTACTACGTGCAGCTCGACGTGGACGACCGGTCCGGCGTGCTCGCGACCGTCGCGACGGAGTTCGCGCGGCACGGCGTGTCCATCCAGGCCGTCCGGCAGGAGGGGCTCGGGGACGACGCGCAGCTCGTCATCGTGACCCACCGCGCGCCCGACGCGGCGCTGTCGGCGACCGTGGAGAAACTGCGGGAGTTTGACAGCGTGCGCGAGGTGGCGAGCGTGATGCGCGTTGAAGGTGACGAGTAGCGCGTCGCCGCGGCTTTACACTTGCCGGAGAAACCGCAGGTCGTCCTAGGAGATCGACGTGAACGCGACCGCTCGCGCCTGGCGCGGCCTCATCGAGGAGTACCGTGACCGGCTGCCGGTGACGGCGAAGACGCCGGTCATCACCCTGCTGGAGGGCGGCACGCCGCTCGTCCCGGCGCACCGGGTGTCGCAGCTCACCGGCTGCGAGGTCTACCTGAAGGTCGAGGGCGCCAACCCGACGGGGTCGTTCAAGGACCGCGGGATGACGATGGCCATCAGCAAGGCCGCCGAGAACGGCGCGAAGGCCGTGATCTGCGCGTCCACCGGGAACACGTCGGCGTCGGCCGCCGCGTACGCGGTGCGCGCGGGCATGACGTGCGCGGTGCTCGTCCCGCAGGGCAAGATCGCGATGGGCAAGCTCGCGCAGGCGCTCGTGCACGGCGCGCGGCTGCTCCAGGTGGACGGCAACTTCGACGACTGCCTGGAACTGGCCCGCAAGCTGTCGGTGGACTACCCGGTCGCCCTCGTGAACTCGGTGAACAAGTACCGGCTCCAGGGGCAGAAGACCGCCGCGTTCGAGATCGTGGACGCGCTCGGCGACGCCCCGGACGTCCACTGCCTGCCCGTCGGCAACGCCGGCAACATCTCGGCGTACTGGATGGGGTACCGGGAGTACGCGGCGGACTCCGTCGCGTCCCGGACGCCCCGGATGCTGGGTTTCCAGGCGTCCGGCGCGGCCCCGTTCGTCAAGGGCGAGCCGGTGCTGAAGCCGCAGACGATCGCGACCGCGATCCGCATCGGCAACCCCGCCTCGTGGGACCTCGCGATCGCCGCGCGGGACGAGTCCGGCGGCGCGATCGACTCCGTCACCGACCGGCAGATCCTCGCCGCGTACCGGCTGCTGGCCGCCGAGGAGGGCGTGTTCGTGGAGCCGGCGTCCGCGGCGAGCGTGGCCGGGCTGCTCCAGGCGCACGCCGCCGGGGACGTGGAGCGCGGCTCCAAGGTCGTCTGCACGGTGACCGGAAACGGCCTCAAGGACCCGGACTGGGCGATCTCCGGCGCGCCCGCGCCGATGACCGTCAAGGTCGACGCGCACTCGGCGGCGTCGGCGCTGGGCCTCACGTGACGGCGCGGCCGGAGCCGGTCACCGTACGGGTTCCGGCGACGAGCGCGAACCTCGGCCCCGGCTTCGACTCCCTCGGCCTCGCGCTCGCGCTGTACGACGACGTCACCGTCGAGATCGACCCGGCGGGCGCCGCGTTCACCGGCGTCGCGCTGGACGTGACGGGCGAGGGCGCCGAGGTCGCCGACCGGGGCGAGCAGCACCTGATCGTGAAGGTGCTGCGCCAGGCGCTCGCGGAACTGGACGCGGTCGCGCCGCAGCCCCTCGGGGACGTCGCCGGGATCCGTCTGACCTGCGTGAACCGCATCCCGCACAGCCGCGGGCTCGGCTCGTCGTCGGCCGCGATCGTCGCCGGGATCCTCGCCGCGCGGGCGCTGCACCCGCACGGCGCGCTGCTGGACGACGCGTTCGCGCTGCGCCTCGCCACCGAGATCGAGGGCCATCCCGACAACGTCGCGCCGTGCCTGGCGGGCGGCCTGACGATCGCCTGGACGACCCCGCACGGCCCCCGGCTCGTCCGGCTCGAACCGAAGGACGCGCAGGTCGTGGTGTTCGTCCCGGACACCCGGCTGGCGACCGAGCGGGCGCGCGGACTCCTGCCCGCGACCGTCCCGCACGCCGACGCCGCCGCCAACGCGGGCCGCGCGGCGCTGCTCGTCGCGGCGCTCACCGGCGGGCTGGACGACGCCGTCCTCCTCGACGCCACCGAGGACCGGCTGCACCAGGATTACCGGGCGCCCGCGATGCCGGAATCGGCCGCCCTCGTCGCGGCGTTGCGGGAAGAAGGGGTCCCGGCGGTCATTTCCGGGGCAGGACCTACTGTCCTGGCCTTCACAACCGCATCACGACTTGATTCGATAGATGCGCGGACGGGTAAAAGCTGGCACGTACACCCGTTGGACGTCGCCCCCCGAGGCGCGGGCGTCCGACCGGGGACGACCGGCGCGGGGGCCTGACCCGCGACCGCACGGGTCCCGTGCCGCGCCGGTCCGGCGGGGCGTGGAGATCCGGCAGGTAAAATGCGAACACAACGACCTCTGGGGAATAGCAGTGCGCCCTGGTGATGTTAGGCTGAATGCCGCACCAGATGCCCCGTTCGGGGCCGTGTGCTCGTCAGCCGTGCGTCACCCGTCCGACCTCCGGGATCGGCGGGTCCCGCGTACTAGGCTTCCCGAGACCGTGACAATCCGTTGTCCGGCATCCCACCGAATCTGCGGACGTGGCGGTACTGGGGACACCCGCGAGCAAACCGTCCCGTCCATCATCTGGCTGTGCCCAGAATCCGCGGGTCGCGGTCCCACCGCGACCGGCGAAGCCCGACTCGGCGCCCCCGCCGGGCCGCATAACCGGGTTGACTGGCCGATCGCCGGCCAACGCCCGCTCCCTGGGAAGGACCCTTAGTGAGCGAATCCAGCGAACTCCTGACGGACGCCACCGCGACGGCTCCGGGCGCCGAGGGCGGCGCCGAGCCCGCCGCCCCCCGGCGCCGCCGGACCGGCACCGGCCTGTCGGGCATGGTGTTGCCCGAGCTGCGGAAGCTCGCGTCCGACCTCGGCATCACCGGGACGACCGGGATGCGCAAGAGCCAGCTCATCGCCGCCATCCAGGACAAGCAGGGCGGCGGCGCGCAGGGCTCCGGGGGCGGCGAGCAGGGAGCCGCTGAGAACGCCCCGGCCGAGCGTCCGCGCCGCACCCGGGTCGCCGCCAAGCGCGACGCCGAGCCGGCCGTCGCGACCGGCCAGGCCGCGGTGAACGGCCAGGCGGCCGTCCAGACGAGCATCGAGGCCGAGCAGCCCGCCAAGAGCGAGCGCGCCGAGCGGACGGCCGACAAGACCGCGCGCGGTGAGCGTCAGCCGCAGGGCGAGCGGGAGCAGCGCCGGGGCCGCGCCGAGGGGCGCGCCGACGGCCAGGGCCAGGGTCAGGGCGAGGACGGCGACGGCCAGCAGGGTCAGGGTGGCGGACGCGAGGGCGGCCGGCAGCGCACCCGTGGCGGCCGGGACCGGGACCGGGACCGCGGCGAGCGCGGCGACCGTGGCGAGCGCGGCGGCGACCAGCAGAACCGCCAGCGCGGCGGCCAGAACGCCGGGGGCGGCGGCCAGACGGGTCCCGACGACGACGAGGGCAACCGCGGGCGGCGCGGGCGCCGGTTCCGCGAGCGCAACCGGGGCGGGCGCGGCGGGCGCGAGCGCTTCGAGGAGCCGGTGGTCACCGAGGACGACGTCCTCATCCCGGTCGCCGGAATCCTGGACATCCTGGACAACTACGCGTTCGTCCGGACGACCGGCTACCTGCCCGGCCCGAACGACGTGTACGTCTCGCTGGCGCAGGTCCGCAAGAACGGGCTGCGCAAGGGCGACGTCGTCACCGGCGCCGTCCGGCAGGCCCGCGAGGGCGAGCGGCGCGAGAAGTTCAACGCGCTGGTGCGGCTCGACACCGTCAACGGGATGGAGCCCGACCAGGCCAAGGGCCGGGTCGAGTTCAGCAAGCTGACCCCGCTGTACCCGCAGGAGCGGCTGCGGCTGGAGTCGGACCCGGGCATCCTGACGACGCGGATCATCGACCTGGTGTCGCCGATCGGCAAGGGCCAGCGCGGCCTGATCGTGTCGCCGCCCAAGGCCGGCAAGACGATGGTGCTCCAGTCGATCGCCAACGCGATCGCCGAGAACAACCCCGAGTGCCACCTGATGGTCGTGCTGGTGGACGAGCGGCCCGAAGAGGTCACCGACATGCAGCGGTCGGTGAAGGGCGAGGTCATCCACTCGACCTTCGACCGTCCCGCCGAGGACCACACGACGGTCGCCGAGCTGGCGATCGAGCGGGCCAAGCGGCTGGTCGAGCTGGGCCACGACGTCGTCGTGCTGCTGGACTCGATCACGCGCCTCGGCCGGGCCTACAACCTGGCGGCGCCCGCGTCCGGCCGCATCCTGTCCGGCGGTGTCGACTCGACGGCGCTGTACCCGCCCAAGCGGTTCTTCGGCGCGGCGCGCAACATCGAGAACGGCGGCTCGCTGACGATCCTCGCCACCGCGCTGGTCGAGACCGGCTCGCGGATGGACGAGGTCATCTTCGAGGAGTTCAAGGGCACCGGCAACATGGAGCTGAAGCTCAACCGGTCCCTGGCCGACAAGCGGATCTTCCCGGCGGTGGACGTCGACCAGTCCAGCACCCGTAAGGAAGAGATCCTCATGGCGCCGGAGGAGCTGCGGATCGTGTGGCAGCTCCGCCGCGTCCTGCACGCGCTGGACACCCAGCAGGCGCTGGAGCTCCTCATCGAGAAGATGAAGGAGACCAAGTCCAACGCGGAGTTCATGCTCCAGGTGCAGAAGACGACGATCAGCGACGACCGCTGACCCTCGGCGCGTGACCGCCCCCGTCCGGACCTCCGGGCGGGGGCGGTCGCATCGTCAGGGCTCGAAGGGCTGGTCGTCGCCGTGGCAGCGGGTCGTCCTCGGCCGCGGGGCCTGCGGGTCGGTCAGGTAGCCGTAGATCGCGTCGGTGGCGCACGCGGACGTCAGCAGGGCGCCGTGGCCCCAGCTGTCGCTGGCGACCAGGCGGCTGTTGGGCAGCAGCCTCGCCACGTTGACCGCATTGTCGTAGCTGGTGGCCGGGTCCCACTTGCTCCCGACGACGAGCACGGGCGCGGCCGTGCGGCGGTCGAACGGGCCTCGGTAGACGTCCTCGTCGTGGGCCGTCCAGGTGTTGTGGGCGCACTGGACCGTCGCCCACGCCCAGTACGCGCCGAAGTAGGCGGTCCGGCGGTCGGCTGCTGCGGCGGCCGCGGGCCACGACGCGGTCGACGCGGCGTGCAGGCTGTCAGTGCAGAGCACCCCGGACTGGGCTTCGGGGTGGTTGTCGTAGGCCGCCTTCGCGCGGAGGCGCCGCGCGGCGGCGGAGCGGACCCGGTCTGTCGTGCCGGGCTCGGTGAGCTGCGCCAGGTCGGTCAGCTCGGCGATCAGGCCCGTGAACCCGTCCGGCTCGCGCAACCGGTCGGCGGTGTCGCCGATCAGGTCGGCGTAGGTGAAGGGCGCCGGCTCGCCGGTGAGCTGGAGCGGACGGTCGCGGAGCCGGGCGGCAAGCCGGTCGAACCGGGCTCGCGGGTCGGCGTCGGCGAACGAGCACCGGGACGGGCCGACGCGCCGGCAGCGCTCCAGCAGCTCGCGCAGCGCCCGGGAGGTGGCGTGCGCCGAGCCCAGCCGGTCGAAGACGGGCACGTTCGCGGTGGCGGGCGTCCCGACCCAGGCGCGCGGGTCGGCGATGCCGTCGATGGCCACCGCCCGGACGCGGTCGGGGAACATGTTGGCGTAGACCTGCCCGAGGTAGGACCCGTAGGACTCGCCGAGGTAGGTCAGCTTGCGGTCGCCGAGGGCGCGGCGCAGGACGTCCATGTCGCGGGCGGTCTCGGCGGTCGACATCGCCGACGCGATCCGCCGTCCCGTCGTGGAGCAGGCCCGTCCGAGCGTCCGGGCGGCGGACGTCCAGGCGCGCTGGTCGGCGCGGGCGGCCGGGAACGGGACGGTCGTGAACGGGGCCAGGGCGCGCTGCTGCTCCGCCTCGGTGGCGAAGCACCGCACGCGGCTGCCGCCGACTCCGCGCGGGTCCACGCCGACGGTGTCGAACCGGTCGAGCAGCGTGCGGCTGAGGAACCGGGGCGCCAGGGCGGCCAGGTCCCGGGACGAGTCGCCGGGGCCGCCCGGGTTGACGAACAGGGTGCCCAGCCGGTGCGCGGGATCCTTCGCCCGCACCCGCAGCAGCGCCACCTCGATCGTCGGGCCGTGCGGATCGTCGTAGTCCAGCGGGAGCCGCGCGGTGGCGCACTCGGCGGTCGTCCGGCAGGCCGTCCAGCGCAGGACGGGCGCGGGCACGCGGTCCACCCGCCTGGCCTCGGCCGGGCTCGTCCGGTCGGTCGCCGCAGCGTGCGCCGGCACGGACGTGAGACCGGCCGCCGCGAGGGGAAGGAGGACCGCCGCGATGCGGCGGATTCCGGGGGGATGCGACGCTCTTGTCATGGCGACCACGGTCGCGGACCGGCACGGGCGAGAGCACTGGGCCAGGCCCGACAGCCGAAAGCGGGCCAGCCCGCGGGCCGGGTGGGGTTAACCCCACCGGCGGCTCGGCGGGACGCTCCATGGCCGGACACGGCCGGGGTCGGCGAGGCTGGAGCACGTCAGGGCGGGACGGCACGGAGGGACATTGTGAGCGCACTCAGCATCACCCGGCGCGGGACGGTCGCGACCGGGGCGTGGCGGCCGGCGCGGATGCTCGGCTCGTCGCTGACCTGGACGTCCGCCGTGTACCTCGGCCTCAGCTTCTTCTTCGGGCTCGCCTACTTCATCGGGCTGGTCGTCGGGATCGCCGTGTCGGGCGCGCTGACGATCATCTGGATCGGCTTCCCGCTGCTCGTGCTGATGATGCTCGCCTGGCGGGCCGCGGCGATGATGGAACGGCGGCTCGTGGGGCTGGCGTTCGGCGTGCGGATCCGGGATCCGTACCGTCCGCTGCCGAAGGGCGCGAACCCGTTCCCCAAGCTCAAGGCGATGGTCTTCGACCCGGCGACCTGGAAGGACCTCATCTACCTGGCGCTGCGCTTCCCGATCGGGCTGGTGGAGTTCCTCGCCTCGGTCCTCATGTGGGCGCTGACCGGGACGCTGCTGTTCCTGCCGCTCATCGTCGCGATCGGCGGCGGCACCGAGGTGAACGTCGGGGTCGTCTCGTACTGGGCGGGGAACCCGCTTCAAGCGCTGCCGATGAGCGTCATCGGCGCCGCGCTGCTCGTCGGCGCCGTGTACGTCACGCGGACGATGGCCATCGCGCACGCCCTCTACGCCACGTTCCTGCTCGGGCCGAACGCGTCGCAGGCCGAGAACCGTGAGCTGCGCGCCAAGACCGAGCACCTGCGGGCGAGCCGGGCGCGCGGCGTGGACGCCGTCGAGTTCGAGCGCCGCCGCATCGAGCGGGACCTGCACGACGGCGCCCAGCAGCGGCTCCTCGCCGTCGCGATGGACATCGGCCGCGCCCGCGCCAAGCTCGACAACGACCCCGAGGGCGCCCGCGACCTCATCGAGCAGGCGCACGCCGGCACCCGCGAGGCGATCCAGGAACTGCGCGACCTCGCGCGCGGCATCTACCCGGCGATCCTCACCGACCGGGGCCTGGACCCGGCGCTGTCGGGCCTCGCCGGACGCGCCCCGGTGCCGGTCGAGGTCACCGTCGACCTGCCCGAACGTCCCCCGGCGGCCGTGGAGAGCATCGCGTACTTCATCGTCGCCGAGTCACTGGCGAACATCGCCAAGTACGCGGAGGCCACCCGCGCGACGGTCCGGGTCGCGCGGGAGGACTCCTGGGTCGTCGTGGAGATCATCGACGACGGGGTGGGCGGCGCGGTCGTCCGTCCCGACGGCGGTCTCGCGGGCCTCGCCGACCGCGCCGCCACCATCGACGGGATGGTCATCGTGGACAGCCCGCCCGGCGGCCCCACGATCGTCCGCGCCGACCTGCCCTGCTCCTGGTAGGCAGAATGGGGGCCATGCGGGTAGTGATCGCCGAGGACTCGGTGCTGTTGCGGGAAGGGCTCGTCCGGCTGCTGGACGACGCGGGCATCGAGACGGTCGCGACCGTCGGGGACGGCCCCGGCCTGCCCCCCGTCGTCGCGGAGCACCGGCCGGACCTCGCGATCGTGGACGTCCGGATGCCGCCGTCGTTCACCGACGAGGGCCTGCGCGCGGCGCTGGCGGCCCGGGAGCGGGTGCCGGGGACGCCGATCCTCGTCCTGTCCCAGTACGTCGAGGAGCGGTACGCGACCGACCTGATCGGCGGCGGCGCGGAGGGCGTCGGCTACCTGCTGAAAGAGCGGGTGTCGGAGGTCGGGGAGTTCATCGACGCGGTGCGCCGGATCGCGGCGGGCGGCACCGTCATCGACCCGGAGGTGATCGGGCAGTTGCTCGGCCGCAGACGGACCGGCGACCCGCTGGAGGCGCTGACGCCGCGCGAGCGCGAGGTGCTGGCGCTGATGGCGGAGGGACGCTCCAACGGGGCCATCGCCGCGCACCTCGTCGTCACCGAGGGCGCGGTGGAGAAGCACATCTCGAACATCTTCGCCAAGCTCGGCCTCCAGCCCGCGCAGGGCGGCCACCGGCGGGTCATGGCCGTCCTCACGTATCTGGGTCACCGCGACCGGTGAACGGAATGCCCGGTGACCTCGGCACGTTCCGGTATCTGGCACACTTGGAGTGCAACCGCTGCGGTACCGGTTCGCGCCTCCCCTCCCGACACGGCCCGCGTCGTGCGAGCGGGGCCGCCCGGCGACCGCTCTAGGCGAGGAGAACCCATGAAGCCCGAGATCCACCCGAACTATGTCGTCACGACCGTGACGTGCACGTGCGGGAGCACCTTCGAGACCCGCAGCACCGCCGAGAGCGGCGAGATCCGCGCCGACGTGTGCTCGGCCTGCCACCCGTTCTACACGGGCAAGCAGAAGATCCTGGACACGGGCGGCCGGGTGGCGCGCTTCGAGCAGCGGTTCGGCAAGCGCAAGTAGGCCGGTCCGCCGCACCGCGAGGACCAGGAGCCTCCGAGGGCCCGCCCTCGGAGGCTCGCCGCCGGCCGCCAGGCCAAGCCCAGGACGCGCACCGTGAATCTCGACGATCTGCTCAGCGAACACGCCGACATCGAGGCCCGCCTCGCCGACCCGGCCGTCCACGCCGACCAGGCGGAGGCGCGGCGGCTCGGCAAGCGCTACGCGCGGCTGCGGCCCATCGTCGAGACGTACCGGGAGCTGCGCGGCGCCGAGGACGACCTGACCGCCGCCCGCGAGCTGGCCGGCGAGGACGCGACGTTCGCCGCCGAGGCCGCCGATCTGGAGAAGCGGACCGTCGAGCTGGAGGACCGGCTCCGGCACCTGCTGATCCCGCGCGACCCGAGCGACGACAAGGACACCATCCTTGAGATCAAGGCGGGCGAAGGCGGCGAGGAGTCCGCGCTGTTCGCGGGCGACCTGCTGCGGATGTACCTGCGCTACGCCGAGCGCGTCGGGTGGAAGACCGAGATCATCGACTCCCACCCGTCCGACCTCGGCGGGTACAAGGACGTGACGGTCGGGATCAAGGCCGCGGGCGCCCAGGAAGAGGGCGTCTGGACGCGGCTGAAGTTCGAGGGCGGCGTCCACCGGGTGCAGCGCGTCCCGGCGACCGAGTCGCAGGGACGCATCCACACCAGCGCGGTCGGCGTGCTGGTGACGCCCGAGGCCGAGGACGTGGACGTCCAGATCGACCCGAACGAGCTGCGCATCGACGTGTACCGCTCGTCGGGGCCGGGCGGGCAGAGCGTCAACACGACCGACTCGGCCGTCCGGATCACGCACCTGCCGACGGGCACGGTCGTGTCGTGCCAGAACGAGAAGAGCCAGCTCCAGAACAAGGAGCAGGCCCTGCGCATCCTGCGGTCGCGGCTGCTCGCCATGGCGCAGGAGCAGGCGGACGCGGCGGCGTCGGCGGAGCGCAAGAGCCAGGTCCGTACGGTGGACCGGTCGGAGCGCGTCCGCACCTACAACTATCCGGAGAACCGCATCTCCGACCACCGCGTGGGCTACAAGGCGTACAACCTCGACCAGGTCCTCGACGGCGACCTCCACAACGTGACGCAGGCGCTGGTGGACGCCGAACTCCAGCGCCGTCTGGACGAAGCCCAGGGATCATGAACCTGCTGCTGGACGAGATCGCGCGGGCGACCGCCCGGCTGGCCGACGCGGGCGCCGCGTCGCCGCGCGCGGACGCCGAGGAGCTGGCCGCCGCCGTCCACGGGGTGAACCGGGGCGAACTGCACAAGGTGCCGGACAGTGCGTTCGACGCGCGGTTCTGGGAGTTCGTCGCGCGGCGCGAGGCGGGCGAGCCGTTGCAGCACATCACGGGCCGCGCGTTCTTCCGGTACCTGGAGCTGAAGGTCGGTCCCGGGGTGTTCGTGCCGCGTCCCGAGACCGAGGTGATGGTCGGCTGGGCGCTGGAGACGTTGCGGGACATGGACGTCCGGGACCCGCTCGTCGTCGACCTCGGCACGGGCTCGGCGGCGATCGCGCTGTCGATCGCGCTGGAGGCGCCGACCGCGCGCGTCCACGCCGTCGAGAAGGACCCGGCGGCGTTCGTCCACGCGTCCCGCAACGTCGAGGAGCTGGACGAGCGCGGCCAGGTGCGGCTGCACCACGGCGACTTCGCGACCGCGCTCGGCGAGCTGGACGGCACCGTGGACCTCGTCGTCAGCAACCCGCCCTACATCCCGATGAGCGAGTGGGAGTACGTCCCGCGCGACGTCCGCGACCACGACCCGGCGGACGCGCTGTGGGGCGGCGGCGACGACGGCCTGGACGCGATCCGCGCCGTGGAGCGCACGGCGCGGCGGCTGCTGCGGCCCGGCGGCCGTGTCGCGGTCGAGCACAGCGACCGGCAGGGCAACCCCGTCTACTGGGTCTTCGCCGAGGAGAACGGCTGGCGGGACGTGCGCAACCGGCGCGACCTCACCGAGCGGGACCGTTTCGTGACCGCGCGCCTGGTCGCCGACTGACGGCCCGCGCGGACCAGGGAGGAAGACGATCGTGAGCCGACGTTATGACTGCTCCGACGCGGTGGAGCGCAGCCGGGGGATCGGCGAGGCGGCCTCGGCGGTGCGGCGGGGCGAGCTGGTCGTCCTGCCGACCGACACGGTGTACGGGGTCGGCGCGGACGCGTTCACGCCGAGCGCCGTGCAGGCGCTCCTGGACGCCAAGGGCCGGGGCCGGGACATGCCGCCGCCGGTGCTGGTCGGATCGGTGCGGGCGGCGTCCGCGCTGGTCGAGGACCTCGGCACCTACGGGCAGGACCTCATCGACGAGTTCTGGCCGGGCGCGCTGACGATCGTGTGCCGCGCGAACCAGAACCTGCTGTGGGACCTCGGCGAGACCAAGGGCACCGTCGCGGTGCGGATGCCGATGCACGAGCTGGCGATCGAGCTGCTGAAGGAGACCGGGCCGCTCGCGGTGAGCAGCGCGAACCTGAGCGGCAGCCCGGCCGCGCGGACGGCGGCCGAGGCCGAGGAGATGCTCGGCGAGACGGTCGCGGTGTACCTGGACGGCGGCGCGTCCGGCGAGGGCGAGGCGTCCACGATCGTGGACCTGACGGGCGTGGTGCCGCGCCTGCTCCGGCGCGGGGCGATCCCCGAGCACAAGATCCGCGCGGTGGTCGGCGTCCTCCTGGACACCGACGACGAAGCCGGCGACGAGCCGGACGAGCCGGTGGACCTGACCAAGGCCGACCCGGCCCCCGAGCCCGCCGCGCCCGTGGGCCTGGGCAAGCCCGCCGCGGCGACGGACGCGACCGATCACGACCCGGCGACACCGGCCGAGCCGGCGTCCGGCACGACGGCGGACGAGCCCGCCGCCGCACCGCCGCGTCCGGAGCGGCCCGGCGACGCGGGCTGAGCCGAACGGGAAGACCCCGCCGCGCCTGGGGCGCGACGGGGTCCTCGGGAGCCGGGAGCCGGAAGTCTCAGTAGAGCTTCTTCCAGGGACCGGAGGTGAGGTGCTTGTCCGACACGCGGACGCCGACCTCACGCACGTACAGGTGGCTGTTGTAGCCCTTGGTGTACGCGCCGCGGTACTGGCTGAACTTGCCGTCGGCCGGACGGCCCGTGCGGTTGTCCACGAAGTAGTAGACGACCGAGTCGGTCTTCTTGGCGTAGCCGGAGTTGTAGGTCCGGAACTGCACGCCCGGGGACCAGCCGTTCGACCGGGAGTCCTGCAAGTACAGCTTGACGCTGTGGCCCGAGGACGTGTGGGTCCAGGTGCCGTACCCGCGCAGCGTGCCCCACCCGTCCGCGGTCTGCCAGCTATGGGCGGTGGCCGCGTCGGCCGGGCCCGCGACGGCCACCGTGGCGGCCAGGACGGCACCGGCGGCGAGAGCAGCGGCAGCAATACGCCGCATTCGTACCTCCATGCTCAAAGATCTCGGAAATAAGCTCAGATAACGTAGCAGGGGGCACCGACGTTTCACTCGTCAGTTTTCCAGCGAAGCAAGCAACTGGCGCATCTCGGTCAGCGCGGCGCGGGCGTGCCCGGCGACGGCGGTGAGGGCCCGCGGCATGTCGGCGCCGTCCGTCAGACCGGACTCGGCGGTGCTGACCAGGCGTGACGTGTGGTCCAGGACCGTTCCGTGCAGGCCGATCGCCACCCGGTGCCGCTCGGCGAGCGCGGCCTCCCCGGCGCGGGCGGCCATCAGCTCCAGGGCGCGGGACTCGAAGCGGTGGACGCGGAGCGCGACCGTCCGTCCCCACGCCCAGAACGGCAGCAGGAGCAGCAGCGCGCCGCCGCCGCCCGCCAGCACGCCGAACGCCAGGTCGCCGGTGTGGTGGCGCGGGTCGACCGCGATCGCGGTCGTCAGCCCGGCCGCCCACGGGACGGCGCCGAGGAAGGGCGCGGGCCAGGTGCGTCCGGCGGCGTACCGGGCGACGGCGTAGACGGCGACGAGCGACGCGGGCGAGCCGACGACGAGCACGGCGAACGCGGTCTGCGAGGCGACCCCGGCCGTCGCCGTCCACAGCAGGTCCAGGACGGCGAGCGCCGCGAAGGCCCGCCACGGCGCGCGGCGCCGCCACCACAGCGGCAGCGCCCGCGCGACGAGCGCGACGACCATCGCGGCCCGCGCGGCGACCGGCCAGCCGCCGACCATCGGCTCGGGCGGGACGAACGACAGCAGCACGGGCAGGACGGCGCAGAACACGACGGCCGTCCCGTCGACGACCTCGGGCCAGCCCGGTCCCCGGCGGGGCGCGGCGAGCGGGAGGTCGGCGCGGACGGCCCAGCCGCCGCCGGGCTCGGGCCCGGCGGCGAGCGTCCCGGCGACGCCCTCGGCGCGCTCGCGCATCCCGGCGATGCCGCGTCCGCCGCCGAGCCCGCCGCCGGCGCCCGCGCCGGTGGGCGCGGTGTTGGCCACGGCGATCCGGACCGCGCCTGACGCGTACCGGACGTCGACCGCCACGGACGCGCCCGGCGCGTACCGCAGCGCGTTCGTCAGCGCCTCCTGGACGATCCGGTACGCGGCCGTCACGACCTCGGGCCGCATCCGCCGCGCCCGTCCTTCCAACGTGAGCGTGACGGGCACGCCGAGCCGCGTCAGCCCGTGGCACAGCGGCGGCAGCAGCCGGTCCAGCCGGCCCTCGGCGGTGTCGGCGGCGACCAGGTCGACCAGGTGGGCGAGGGCGTCCTGGACGTCGCGGCCGGTGTCGGCGGCGGCGGTCAGCGCGGCGCGGGCGACGCCGGGGTCGGGCACGCGCGCGGCGGCGGCGCTGTGGACGGCGATGGCGCTCAGATGGTGCCCGGCGACGTCGTGCAGGTCCTGCGCGAGGCGCCGTCGTTCGGCCGCCGCCGCAGAGCGCCGCTCGGCGTCCCCGGCCGCGAGCCGTTCGGCGAGCGTGCGGCGGTGCGCGTGCCGCTGCCGCCGGAGCTGGCCGAGCGCGAGGACGACGAAGAACTGGCTGCCGTTGAAGAACTCGGTGACGAGCGCGTCGCCCGGCCCGGTCCGGACGGGAAGGAACTCCAGGAACACGACCGCCCACAACGCGAACGTGCCGACGACGGCGACGCGTCCGGACCGCCGGACGGCGACCGAGAACAGGGCGATCACCTCGGCGACCCCGCCGACCAGCACCTCGGCGTCGTGGATCGCGAGCGCGCAGGCCGCGCCGACCGCCGTCGTCGCGGCGAGGACCGGCAGCGGCGCGACCCGCCGCCACACCAGCGCCGCCGCGCCCGCGAGCACGCCCGCCCAGACGAGGACCCACTGCCGGCGGTCCAGCGGGTCGCCGAGGACGCCGTTGAACAGCAGCGTCCCGCCGAGCTGGCCGAGCGCGAGGACGGCGGGCACCGCGATGTCGGCGAGCCCGGGCCAGCGCGCCGCCCCGCCGGCGTCGGTCCCCGAGAGCACGTCCCGACTTTACGCGGGCGCCCGCACCGGTTCGGCGGCACGGACGGCCCGCCGGATGGAACCATGCGGTCATGCGCGCGCTCGCGGGGAGCCTGGCCGCCGCGGCGGTCCTCGCGACCGCCCTCGCGCTGCTGCCCGCCGCGCCGGACGGCGCCCCGGGGGACCGGATCCCCGCCTACGACGTGGTGCTGACCGTGCGGTCCGACGGCGTCGTCCACGTCCACGAGACGATCACCTACGACTTCGGCGCGGACGACCACGGCATCGTCCGGCGCGTCCGGTACCGGGAGGGACGCCGCGTCTACGGGGTCCGGGACGTCCGGACCAGTTCCTCCACGGGCGCGCCCGCCCGCGCGCGTGTGCGGGCGCTGCCGCACGACGTCCGGATCACCGTCGGCGGGGACGGGCCGGCCGTGCGCGGCCGTCAGGCGTACGTGATCGAGTACGACCTGACGGGCCTGCTCACGCCCCGCGCCGACCGCGACGAACTCGTCTGGGACGCGCTCGGCGCCTCCTGGGACGTCCCGGTGGACGAGGCGGCGGTGCGGATCGCCGCCCCCGCGCGGTTCCGGGCGGGCTGCCGCGCCGGGGCCCCGCCCGTCACGCGGTGCGTGCGCCACCGCGACGGCCCGTTCGCCGTCGTCTTCAGCCAGCGGGACCTCGCGCCGCACGAAGGGATGCTGATCAGGGCGCGGCTGCCGAAGGGCGTGGTCGCGGCGCCGCCGCCCCGGTTCGCGCGACCACGCTGGCGCGGGGGCTGGACGGGCGCCGCCGCGCTCGTCCTGGCCCTCGCGATGCTGCCGTGGACGCTGCGCAACCCGCCCCCCGGACGGCGCGCGGCGCCCGTCCTGGCCGGGCTCGGGCTGGCGCTGATCGCCGCGGACCTCGGGACCGCCGCCGTCCGCGACGGGCTCTGGGCCGTCTCGGCGGGGGACGCCACCCCGACCGGAGCGGGGCTCCTCGCCGTCGCCGCCGGGGCCGCCGTGGCGAGCGCGTCCCGACGGCCGGGCGAGAGGCATAGAGTTGTCCGGGTGCGCCCGATCGGGCGCCGTGGACCGCGCGGCTGAGGAAGGGAGGGGCGGTGCGCGAGTACCTGCTCACGATCCTCGTGGCCGCGCTCGTCGCCTACCTGCTCACCCCCGCCGTGCGCCGGTTCGCGGTCTGGTTCGGCGCGCAGGCCGCCCCGCGCGACCGCGACGTCCACGTCATCCCGACGCCCCGGCTCGGCGGCCTCGCGATGTTCGGCGGCATGGCGGCGGCGCTGGTCGTCGCGACCGGCCTGCCGGAGATGCGCAAGGTGCTCGCGGGCGGGGACGTCAACGTCGGCAAGGCGCTGCTGCTGTCGGGCGGGCTGATCGTCCTCGTGGGCATCGCCGACGACCGCTGGGGCGTGGACCCGCTGACGAAGTTCGCGGGGCAGGTCGCCGCCGCCGGGATCTTCATCATGCAGGGCATCCAGCTCTACGTGATCCCGCTGCCGAACGGTGAGTCGCTGTCGCTGCCGCCGACCTACGGCGTCCCGCTGACGGTCCTGATCGTCGTCGCGACGATCAACGCGGTGAACTTCATCGACGGCCTGGACGGACTCGCCGCGGGCACGGTCGGCATCGCTGCGACGGCCCTGTTCTTCTACGCGTACCTGCTCACCAAGACCAACGGGCTGACGACCCTGACCGGCGCGACGCTCACCGCCGCCGTCCTCGTCGGAATGTGCGCCGGATTCCTTCCGCACAACTTCAACCCGGCGCGCATCTTCATGGGCGACACGGGCTCGATGCTGATCGGGCTGCTGCTGAGCGCGTCCACGATCCTGCTCACCGGGCAGTTCGATCCGGCGATCCTCGGCTCCTACCCGCTTTTCCCGCTCTGGGTCCCTTTGCTGCTGGTCCCGGCGGTCGCGGCCGTTCCGTTCCTGGACATGCTGCTCGCCGTGTGGCGCCGCACCAATGACGGCCGCTCGCCTTTCTCACCCGATAAGCGGCACCTGCACCACCGCCTTCTCGAACTCGGCCATTCGCACCGCCGCGCCGTTCTCATCATGTATTTCTGGGTCGGCCTGCTGGCCGCCGGACTGGTCGCGCTCGCCCTCACCAACCAGCAGGCGATCGTGATCTCGATCACCGCCGTGGTGGCCGTCGCGGGCGTCGTGCTCATGCTCGGGATGCCGCGCCGCGCCGCCCGCCGGGCCGCCGCGCGGGAGGCGGCGGGGCCGTCCGAGCGTCCGCGCGAGTCCGTCTGATCCGCCGGGGCACCCCGGGATCCCGCTCGTACCTACCGCCGGGTAACATGAACTCGGGTTGTCAAGCGCCCGTTCGGCCCTGCGCTCCGTTCCCGGTCTTCCGGGGCCTGACCTGGGCTAGAGTCCCTTTGTGCACAGGTGAACGATCGCAACGTTAGCGAGTCGTTAACCCGTTACATCTAGGGTAATTGTGGACGTTCCGGACGCTTGTGATACCTTTCACGAACAAGAGACGACCACTGACCGTGACCAGCCGGAGCCCTCATGCAATCTTCCGACGCCCGGATTCTCCGCGGCGCCGCGATTCCCTCCGCGCTCGCCGGGGTGGCCGCCGTCGCGGCGGGCCTGCTCCTCGGCGGGACGAAGGGAGCGCTGGGTGCCGTCGTCGGCGCGATCGTCGTGCTCGTCTTCTTCTCGGTCAGCGTGGTCGCGGTGAGCTACGCGTCCAAGATCTCCCCGCAGGCGATCTTCGCCGCCGCCGTCTTCAGCTACATCGTCAAGATCTTCGCGATGTTCGCCGTCGTCGCCCTGCTCCAGGACGTCACCGTCTGGGACACCGAGGCGTTCGGCTGGTCGGTCATCGCGCTCACGCTCGTCTGGATCGGCGCGGAACTGCGCGCGACCGGACGCGCCAAGACGCTCTACGTGGAGCCCGTCGCGACCGCCGACGCCGGTGACCGGAGCCCGTGATGAAGCCCGCGGGACACCGCCCCCACGGTGGCCGGAAAGCGCCTCCGGCCGCGGACCGCACCGATATGACCACCAGGGAGTTGGGCTGCTATGGTCCGTCCTGCGATGAGCGAGGAGGAGCGCACGCCAGGTCCGGAGTCCGACCCGGACTCGGAACACCGGAGCTTCGCCAACGCCGCCTGGTCCGTGCCCAGCTACACGCTGAGCGGCATGGCCGTCTACGGCGGGATCGGCTGGCTCCTGGACCGCTGGCTGGGCACCTCGGCACTGTTCCCCATCGGAATCCTGGTGGGCCTCGCTCTAGCGCTCTACCTGGTCTACCTCCGCTACGGCCGCTGACGGCGCCCGCGGGACGGCGGGCCGCCTCCGGACCCAAGTCGCGCCCCGGCGCGCACCCGAAGTACCGACCGACCTGCAGTGTCACTGACGAAGGGACTGCCGCGTGAGCGCGCCGCACCTCCTCGCCCAGAGCGGAGATGAGTTCGAGGCCCCCGGCCTCCACATCTTCGAATGGGGGCCGCTTTTCCCCGGCGGGCCGTCCTGGCTGGACTGGCTGACCAAGCCCGTCCTGATCGTCGCCCTCGCCGGACTCCTCCTCGTCGTCTTCGCCTGGCGGGCGTTCGGCAACGCGCAGCTCGTCCCGCGCGGCGTGCAGAACGTCGGCGAGGTCGCCTACCTGTTCGTCCGCGACCAGGTCGCCCGGCCGATGATCGGCAAGGACGGCGACCGGTGGATGGGCTTCCTGTTCACCACGTTCTTCTTCGTCCTCTTCCTGAACCTGGCGGGCGTCGTACCGGTCCTGCAGCTTCCGGTGCCGTCCCACATCGCGTTCCCGATCGTGCTCGCCGCGTTCGTGTACGTGCTGATGCTCTTCCTGAGCATCAAGAACCAGGGCTTCATCGGCTACTTCAAGAACATGATGTTCCCGCCGGGGCTGCCCAAGCCGCTGTACATCATCCTCGCGCCGATCGAGTTCCTCTCGAACATCATCCTCCGGCCGTTCACCCACTCGGTCCGACTTTTCGCGAACATGTTCGCGGGGCACCTTCTCCTGGCCTTCTTCTCCACCGTCGCCTGGTGGTTCCTGGTCGAGAAGCTCACCCCGCTCGGAGCCGGCGTCGGCGTCGTCGGCTTCCTGATGACGATCGTCATGACCGGCTTCGAGATCTTCGTGCAGAGCCTGCAGGCGTTCATCTTCGTCCTGCTGGCGGCGTCCTACATCGGCGGCGCCCTGCACCCCGAGCACTGACCCGGACCATCCTGTAACCGCAAACCTCCGGTGGACCCAACCCCCACCGGTCGAATGAGAAGGAAAGCTGACATGAGCGCTGTTCTCGCCGCGACCGACCACATCGGCGGCAACCTCGGCTCCATCGCGTACGGTCTCGCCGCCATCGGCCCCGGCATCGGCGTCGGCATCATCTTCGGCCAGGGCGTCCAGGCGATGGCCCGCCAGCCCGAGATGGTGAACGTCATCCGCCAGAACATGCTGCTGGGCTTCGCCCTGACCGAGGCGCTCGCGCTCATCGGTTTCGTCGTGCCGTTCGTCCACAAGTGATCGACGGCCCTCACTTCTGAGAGGAAGGCGGAACCGCCATGAGCAGTGCGCTCGTCGCAAGGGTGCTCGCCGAGGGAGGGGACACCAACCCGGTCCTCCCCGACACCGCCGAACTCGTCGTCGGCTCCATCGCCTTCGCCATCGTGCTGATCCTCGTGGGCAAGCTGTTCGTCCCGAAGATCCAGGCGACGCTCGCCGAGCGGACCAAGGCGATCGAGGGCGGGCTGGCCAAGGCCGAGGAGGCGCAGAAGGAAGCGCAGCAGACCCTCGACCAGTACCAGGCCAAGCTCAAGGAGGCCCAGCGCGACGCCACCCGGCAGGCCGAGGAGGCGCGTGAGCAGGGCAACCAGATCATCGCGCAGATGAAGGAGCAGGCCCAGGCCGAGGCCCGGCGCATCGTCGAGGCCGCGCACGCCCAGATCGAGGCGGACAAGCAGCAGGCCGTGGCCGCGCTGCGCGCCGAGATCGGCGCGCTCTCGGTCGAGCTGGCCGGCCGTGTCGTGGGCGAGTCCCTGGAGGACACCGCCCGCCAGAGCCGCGTGGTCGACCGGTTCCTGGAGGAACTCGAAGGCCGCGCGGGACACCGGGAGCAGATCACATCATGACCATCACGGGAGCGGTGGGCAGGGCCTCCCTGGCCGCGGCGCGGGAGCGGCTGGACGCGGTCATCCCGTCCGCCGACCTCGGCCGGCTGGGCGCGGACCTGTTCGCGGTGCTGAACCTGATCGACCGGGAGCACGGCGTGCGCCGCGCGGTGTCCGACCCGTCGGCCGCCGCCGACGCCAAGGACGCGCTCGTGCGGGCGCTGCTGGAGAACCAGATCTCCCCGGCCGCTCTCGGACTGGTCGCCGACGTGGTCCGGCTGCGCTGGTCCAGGCCGGCGGAGTTGTCGGACGCCCTGGAGAACCTCGCGGTCACCGCCGAGGCCGCCCGCGCCGAGGCCGAGGGCCGCGTGGACGACCTGGAGGACGAGCTGTTCCGGTTCTCCCGGGTCATCGAGCGCGAGCACGCCCTGCGCGCCGCGCTCGTCGCCCGCAACCTGCCGGACGACCGCAAGGCCGCCGTGCTGAACGACCTGCTCGACGGCAAGGTCACGGCGGCGGCGCTGACCCTCGTCACGGAGCTGGTGCTCCGGCCGCGAGGACGTAGCCTGGAAGGCGGACTCGCCGAGTACGGCAGGCTCGTCGCCCAGCGGCGGCAGCGGCTCGTGGCGGTCGTGCGCACTCCCGTGGACCTGTCCGCCGACCAGCGCACCCGGCTCGCCGGCGTGCTCGCCTCGGCGTACGGCCACCAAGTCCACCTGAACATCGAGATCGACCCGAGCACGCTGGGCGGCCTGTCCGTCCAGATCGGGGACGAGATCATCGACGGCACGATCGCCGGCCGGCTGGACGATGTCCGGCGGCGGCTCGCGGGCTAGCAGAGCTGACCCCTTTAGGGAGCAAGAGAGGAATCATGGCGGAGCTGACGATCCGTCCGGACGAGATCCGGAACGCGCTGGAGCGCTTCGTCCAGTCGTACGAGCCCGAGGCCGCCGCGCGTGATGAGGTCGGCACCGTCGTCGATTCCGGCGACGGTATCGCCCACGTCGAGGGACTGCCCTCCGCGATGGCGAACGAACTCCTGGAGTTCGAGGACGGCACGCGCGGACTGGCGCTGAACCTTGACGTGCGCGAGATCGGCGCCGTCATCCTGGGCGACTTCAGCAACATCGAAGAGGGCCAGCGGGTCCGGCGCACCGGGGAGGTGCTGTCGGCCCCCGTCGGCGACGGCTTCCTCGGCCGCGTCGTGGACGCGCTGGGCAACCCGCTGGACGGCAAGGGCCCGATCGAGTCCACCGAGCGCCGCGCCCTGGAACTGCAGGCCCCCACGGTCGTGCAGCGCCAGTCGGTGAAGGAGCCGCTGCAGACCGGCATCAAGGCCATCGACGCGATGACGCCGATCGGCCGGGGCCAGCGGCAGCTCATCATCGGCGACCGGCAGACCGGCAAGACGACGGTCGCCATCGACACGATCATCAACCAGAAGATCAACTGGGAGACCGGCGACCCGAAGCAGCAGGTCCGCTGCATCTACGTCGCGGTCGGCCAGAAGGGCTCCACGATCGCCAACGTCCGGCGCCAGCTCGAGGAGTCGGGCGCGCTGGAGTACACGACGATCGTCGCGGCCCCCGCGTCCGAGCCCGCCGGCTACAAGTACATCGCCCCCTACACCGGGTCGGCGATCGGCCAGCACTGGATGTACCAGGGCAAGCACGTCCTGATCGTCTTCGACGACCTGTCGAAGCAGGCCGACGCGTACCGCGCGGTGTCGCTGCTGCTGCGCCGTCCGCCGGGCCGCGAGGCCTACCCCGGTGACGTCTTCTACCTGCACTCGCGTCTGCTGGAGCGCTGCGCGAAGCTGTCGGACGACATGGGCGCCGGCTCGATGACGGGTCTCCCGATCATCGAGACCAAGGGCAACGACGTGTCGGCGTTCATCCCGACCAACGTCATCTCCATCACCGACGGTCAGTGCTTCCTGGAGACCGACCTGTTCAACCAGGGCGTCCGGCCGGCGATCAACGTCGGTGTGTCGGTGTCCCGCGTCGGCGGGTCGGCGCAGATCAAGGCCATGCGGAAGGTGTCGGGCACGCTGCGGCTGGCCCTGTCGCAGTTCCGCGACCTGGAGGCGTTCGCGGCGTTCGCGTCCGACCTGGACGCCGCCTCGCGCGCCCAGCTCGACCGCGGCGCCCGCCTGGTCGAGCTGCTCAAGCAGCCGCAGGGCTCGCCGTTCCCGGTGGAGCAGGAGGTCGTCGCGGTCTGGGCGGGCACGTCCGGCGAGCTGGACGACGTCCCGGTCGAGGACATCCGCCGCTTCGAGCGCGGGTTCCTGGACCACCTGGAGCGCACGCACCCCGGCCTGCTGTCGGGCATCCGCGAGTCCGGGCAGCTCACCGACGACAACCTCACCACGCTGAAGGACTCGATCACCGAGTTCAAGCGGGGCTTCGAGACGAGCGGCGGCGACCTGCTCGGCGACGAGTCGGTCGAGGCCATCGACGAGGAGTCCGTCGGTCAGGAGACGATCACCCGCGTCAAGAAGGGCTGACCGATGCCCGCACAGGTACGCGAGCTGCGCCAGCGGATCAGGTCGGTCAAGTCGACCGCGAAGATCACGCGTGCGCAGGAGATGATCGCCACCTCGCGCATCGTCAAGGCCCAGCACGCGGTGGCGGCGTCCAAGCCCTACGCCGACCAGATCGTCGCGGCCCTCACCGCGCTGGTCAGCCACAACGTCGGCATCGACCACCCCCTGCTGCACGAGCAGCCGGAGGACTCGCGGTCGGCCGTCGTGGTCATCACCAGCGACCGCGGGTTCTGCGGCGGCTACAACGCCAACGTCCTGCGGGAGGCCGAGGCGCTCGCGCAGCGGCTGCGCGACCGGGGCCGCGAGCCGGTGATGTACCTGGTGGGCAACAAGGGCCTCACCTGGTACCGGTTCCGGGACCGCGACTACGCCGAGGCGTGGACGGGGTTCAGCGACCGTCCGACGTTCGACTCCGCCGAGCGGATCGGCCGCCGGGTCGCCGAGGACTTCCTGAAGACCGACGCCGAGGGCGGGGTCGGTGAGATCCACGTGATCTACACCGAGTTCCACTCGATGCTGACGCAGGAGGTCCAGGTCCGCCGGCTGATCCCGCTGGAGATCAGCGAGCGCGAGGACGACGGGACCGGGCCGGTGCTCCCGGCGTACGAGTTCGAGCCGTCCGCCAAGGACGCGCTGGACCTGATGCTGCCGAACTACATCGAGAGCCGCATCTTCCACATGCTGCTCCAGTCGGCCGCGTCCGAGCACGCCGCGCGCCGCCGGGCGATGAAGTCGGCGACCGACAATGCCAACGAACTGATCGACGTCTACACGCGGCTGATGAACCAGGCGCGGCAGGCGGCCATCACCCAGGAAATCAGCGAGATCGTCGGTGGCGCTGACGCGCTCGCCGATTCTGGCGGGGAGTGAGAATGACTGCTCAGGTAGAGACGGCGGCGGCCACCGGGCGCGTCGCCCGGGTCATCGGCCCGGTCGTCGACGTGGAGTTCCCCGCCGACGCCATTCCGGAGATCTACAACGCGCTGCACATCGACGTCGAGCTCGGCGACGAGGTCAAGACGCTGACGCTCGAGGTCGCGCAGCACCTCGGCGACAACATGATCCGCGCGATCTCGATGCAGCCGACCGACGGCATGGTGCGCGGCGCGTCCGTCAGCGACACCGGCAAGCCGATCTCGGTGCCGGTCGGCGACATCACCAAGGGCCACGTGTGGAACGCCCTCGGTGACGCGCTGGACGTCCCGACGGCGTCGCTGGAGATCAACGAGCGCTGGGGCATCCACCGCCAGGCGCCGAAGTTCGACCAGCTCGAGTCGAAGACCGAGATGCTGGAGACCGGCATCAAGGTCATCGACCTGCTGTCCCCGTACGTCCGGGGCGGCAAGATCGGCCTGTTCGGCGGCGCGGGCGTGGGCAAGACCGTCCTCATCCAGGAGATGATCCGGCGCGTCGCCAAGAACTTCGGCGGCACCTCGGTGTTCGCCGGCGTCGGCGAGCGCACGCGTGAGGGCAACGACCTCTGGGTCGAGATGGACGAGTCCGGCGTCCTCGCCGACACCGCCCTGGTGTTCGGCCAGATGGACGAGCCCCCGGGCACGCGTCTTCGGGTGGCGCTGTCGGGCCTGACGATGGCGGAGTACTTCCGCGACGTCCAGGGCCAGGACGTGATGCTGTTCATCGACAACATCTTCCGGTTCACCCAGGCCGGTTCGGAGGTGTCCACGCTGCTCGGGCGCATGCCGTCCGCGGTGGGCTACCAGCCGACGCTGGCCGACGAGATGGGCGTGCTGCAGGAGCGGATCACCTCGACCCGCGGCCACTCGATCACCTCGATGCAGGCGATCTACGTGCCCGCGGACGACATCACCGACCCGGCCCCGCACACCACGTTCGCCCACCTGGACGCCACCACCGAGCTGTCGCGCGACATCTCGTCCAAGGGCATCTTCCCGGCGGTGGACCCGCTGACGTCCACCTCGCGGATCATGGACCCGCAGGTGCTCGGCAACGAGCACTACTCGGTGGCGCAGGAGGTGAAGCGGATCCTGCAGAAGTACAAGGAACTGCAGGACATCATCGCGATCCTCGGCATCGACGAGCTGTCGGAGGAGGACAAGGTCACCGTCCAGCGGGCGCGGCGCATCGAGCGCTTCCTGTCGCACCCGATGTACGTGGCCGAGCAGTTCACCGGCCAGGAGGGCGTGACGGTGCCGAAGGACGAGACCGTCGCGTCCTTCAAGGCGATCGCCGAGGGCAAGTACGACCACATTCCGGAGCAGGCGTTCTTCATGTGCGGCGGGATCGAGGACGTCGAGAAGAAGGCCAAGGAGCTGGAGAAGTAGTCGTTCCGGCGGGCCGTCCCTTCCGGCGGCCCGCCGGTCCGCTCCGCTTGAGTTCGGAGGACGTAGTGGCAACCCTGAAGGTCGGTCTGGTCTCGCCCGAGCGCGAGGTCTGGGCCGGCGAGGCCAAACTGGTGGTCGCGCAGACCATCGAGGGCCAGCTCGGCATCCTGCCGGGCCACGCCCCGGTGCTCGGCGTGCTGCTGGACGGCAGCGTCGTGACGATCGAACCGGCCGACGGCTCGGAGAAGATCCGCGCGATGGTCGGCAGCGGGTTCTTCTCGATCGCGGGCGACGAGGTGTCGGTGCTCGCCGAGCAGGCCGAGCTGGCGCACGAGATCGACGTCGCGGACGCGCGCCGGTCTTTGGAGGAGGCGCTCTCCGCCGGGGACGCCGACACGACCGCGGAGCGGCGGGCGCGTGCGCGCCTGCTCGCGGCGGGCGCCGACGCGTAACACGGCGGGACGGTTCGATGGGCGGGCACCTGGCAGCGGACGCGGGCTCGGTGCTCGCCGTCGTCGTTCTCGTGGCGGCCGTGCTGTTCGCGGTCATGGCGGTACGGCGGCGGTGGTTCGTCCGCAAGGGCGGCACCGTCGAGTGCAGTCTGCGCGTGTGCCCGGAGACGGGTGAGCCGGGGCCGTGGCGCCTCGGCATCGCCCGTTACCAGGGCGACACGCTGCATTGGCACCGTGTGTTCGGTTTCCGCGCCAGGCCCCGGCAGGTGATCCACCGCCGGGGCCTCGTCGTGTCCGGCCGCCGCGCGCCGGGGGACCGGGAGGCCGAGGGCCTGCTGCCAGGGGTCGAGGTCATCGCGGTGCGCGACGGCGGGACGCGGCTCGAACTGGCGATGGGCGCGTCCGCCCTGACCGGCTTCCTGTCCTGGCTGGAGGCCGCCCCGCCCGGCTTCCCCGTCGACATCCCGCAACCGGAGTAGCTCTCCGTCGGCGCCGCGCCGGTCATCGTGCGCGTGCGCCGGGGACAGGTTTTTCGGGCGCGTCGGTAAGTGGCTCCGGGTGTCCGGACGGGCACTCTTGGTGATCGTGAAACTCACTGTTCTGTGCGCCGCGCTGCTCGTCCCGGTCGCGGCCGTTCCCCTCGCGTCGTTGCCCGCGTCCGCCGCCCACCCGTCGCGCGGGCTGATGGAGGACGTGCGGCGGGACCTCGACGCGTTCGCGCGGATCGCCCGGGAGCACGGCGGGAACCGCGCGGCGGGGACGCGCGGGTTCGACGGGTCGGTCTCCTACGTCGTGGCGGAGCTGAGGCGGGCGGGGTACGCGCCGGCCGTCCAGCCGTTCACCTATCCGGACTGGGCGGAGCGGGACACGCCGGAGTTCGCGCGGACGGCGCCCAGGGCCCGTCCGTACGTCCACGGGACGGACTTCGTGACGATGGAGTACTCCGGGTCGGGCGACGTGACGGCGCGCGCGGTGCCGGTGGACGTGCCCGCGGCCGGGCAGGCGGGGACGGCGGCGTGCGAGGCCGCCGACTTCGCCCGGTTCCCGCGCGGCGCGATCGCGCTGGTGCAGCGCGGGGCGTGCGAGTTCTCGGTGAAGGTGACGCGGGCGCGTGCGGCGGGGGCGTCGGCCGTCGTGGTCTACAACCGTTCGGACGCGCGGAGCGTCGCGGGCGGGACGCTGCAGCGGCAGCGGAAGCTCCCGGTGGTCTCGACGTCGTACTCGATCGGGTCCGCGCTGGTGCGGGCGGCGCGCAAGGGGACGCTGCGGCTGCACGTCCGGACGAAGGCGGGGACGGTCCGCAAGCACGGCGCGAACGTCCTCGCGGACACGTCCGGCGGCGCGTCCGGCCGCGTCGTGGTCGTCGGCGCCCATCTCGACAGCATCCCGGAGGGGCCGGGCATCAACGACAACGCGACGGGCGTCGCGGCGGTGCTCGCGGCCGCGCGGCGGATGTCCCGGACGCCGCTGCGCAACCGCGTCCGGTTCGCGTTCTGGGGTGCCGAGGAGGACGGGCTGCGCGGCTCGGAGCACTACGTCACCGCGCTGCCCAAGGCCGAGCGGGCGAAGATCGCGCTGGCGCTCAACTTCGACATGCTGGGCTCGGTGAACGGCGTCCGGGGCGTCTACGACGGGGACGCGTCGCTCGGCGCGGAGAAGGACCCGCCGGCGGGGTCGGGCGCGATCGAGGCGGTGTTCCGCGACTACTACGCGTCCCGGGACCTGCCGGTGACCGACAGCCCGTACACCGGGCGCTCCGACTACGGCCCGTTCGTGAAGGCGGGCATCCCGGCGGGCGGCATGGAGTCCGGCGCGGACGGCAACAAGACCACCGCCGAGGCCCGCACCTACGGCGGCAAGGCGGGCGACCCGTACGACCCCTGCTACCACACCATGTGCGACACGGTGAAGAACGTCGACTTCGCGCTGCTGGAGACGATGGCGGACGGCGTCCTGCACGCCGTCCGCCATTTCAGCGCCGAGCTGCCGTAGGACGCCGCTAGAACGTGACGGCGGGGCTCTCTGGGCCGGTGGCGCGGCGCGTGCCGCCGAGCGAGTAGGCGGGGAGCGCCCGGTAGGCGCGGCGGGGCGGGACGGCCGACGTCTCGAACGTGCAGACGGTCGTCGCGCAGGGCGGCGAGGTGAAGGACTGGACGTCGCGTCCGGCCGCCGTCCGCAGCACGAGCGTCACCCGGACGTCGTCGCCCGGGGCGACGGGCGTGACCGTCCCGCGCAGGTAGAGGCGGTGGCCGTCGGTGCGGACGCAGGCGCGCAGCTCGCGTCCGCCGGCGGACGAGCGCGGCCCGCAGCGCCAGTCCGCCGCGCGCGCGGCGTCCGTGAGGCGGCGCCGGTCGTGCGGCGGGTTGGCGCGGGCGTCGCGCGCGCTCGCCGTGGTGAGCGTCAGCGTCACCCCGGCGGCCAGCGCGACGGCCGCCACGGCGGCGCCGACGCAGAGCAGCAGCGGTGTCCGGCGGGGGAGGACCGCGTCCGGCCCGCACGGGAACCCCGCCCCCGACACTCCCGCGAACGCCGCCGACAGCAGCGACGCGGGCGACGGCCTCCGCGGCGCCAGCACGAACGGCTTCACCTGGTGCACGCGGGCATAGTCCGCCAGCTCCCGGGCCACGTCGGCGGCCTCAGGACGGTCGCCGGGCCGCTCGGTACGACACCGCTCGACCAACGCCCCCAGCGGGCCGTCCAGAACGAACGCGGGACCGACCCGAGCACGCGTGTCGCCGCCCGGGGCGAGCGCAGCGCCGCCCGGCGCGGGCGAGCGCGTGCCCGGTGTGCCCGAGCCTCCCGCGCTGGTCGCGGGGCTGTCCGCGGCGAGCGTGGCGCCTGTCGGTGCGGGCAGCCAGTCGTCCGGCGCGGGCGAGTCTCCGTCCGGTGTGCGCGAGCTTTCCGCGTTGGTCGCGGGGCTGGGCGGGGTCAGGAGGGTGTGCAGGAGGAGGCCGATGGCGTGCACGTCGTCGGCGGGTGTCGGGTCGGCGGTGCGCGGCGTGGTGACGCGGACGGGTGCGCTCCGGTCGGTGTGGTCGAGCAGGACGGCGTCGGGTTCGAGGGCGCCGTGGGCCCGGCCCGTCGCGTGGAGGGCGGCGAGGGCTTCGGCGACCTGGGACGTCAGCCAGGCGGCCTCGGCGGGCGGCAGCGGGCCGCGCCGGGCCGCGTAGGCCGTCAGGTTCTCGCCCGTGATCAGGTCCGTGACGAGCGCCACCCGGTCGCCGTCGGTCACCCGGTCGTGGACGGCCACCAGGTGGCGGTGGCGTGGAACGTCCTCCGGCGCCTCGGCGCGCGGCAGGAAGCGGACGGCGCGCGTGGCGCCCGTCGTGCGGTCCACGCAGCGCCAGACCGTCCCGGCGAGCCGTTCCCCCAGTAGATAGCGATCCCCCAGCGGTGCCCCGCGCTCGGTCATCGGTCGACCCCCGTCCCCGTAACGATCGAGACATTATGGTCCGATCGGGGGGCGCGGGGCTCGGGGTTTCAGGCCGCCCGGACGGTGATCGAGCCGTCGCCGGTGCGAAGGTCCAGGTGCCGGGGCGCGGCGCTGTCGACGCGCAGCGCGTCGTCGATCCGCCGGCCGCCGGTGTTCGTCTCGGCGTCGATCGCGTAGGAGGCGGTGGCGGGCAGCGTGAGGTAGATCGAGCCGGTGCTGGTGCGGGCGTCGACCTTCGCCGGCGGGACGGTGAACGCCAGCCGGACGCTCCCGTCGCCCGTCCGGACGGTCAGCCGGTCGCTGCGCAGGCCCGCCGAGTGGATCGACCCGGTGCTGGTGCGCAGTTCGGCCTGGTCGGCGCGGCCGGCGACGCGCACCGCCCCGTCCCCGGTGGACGCCTTCAGCGACGTGCTCTCCAGCCGCTCGACGTCGATCGCTCCGGTGCCGGTGCGCAGGTCGGCGGTCCCGGCCTTGCCCGAGACGCGGATCCGTCCGGCCCCCGACCGGGCCGTCAGCGCCGCGGTGGTCACGTTCTCCGCGTTGATCGAGCCGGTGCTGGTGGTGAAGTTCAGCGTGCCGGTCGCATCGCGGACGGTTATTGCGCCGTCCTTGTCGTTCACCGTCACGGCCAGGGCGCGGGGCACGGTGATCCGGTACCGCACGGCGCACGCCCCGCCGATCACGGCGTGCTTGCAGTGCGACGACAACGTCAGCACCCCGTCGCGGACCGCGTGCGCCGGCCGGGGCTTGTTGCGGTCGTTCGACCAGCGCTCCCGCTCCCGGACCGTCACCTTGTCGGTGTCGGCGCCGACGATCTCGACCGCGCCGTTCGCGCGCACGTCCAGCCCCCGCGACGTCCCCGCGACGTCGTAGGTGCGCTCGGCGTGCCGCGTCCCGCCGGTGCTGACCAGGCCGCAGCCGCCCAGCGTCAGCACCGCGGCCCCCGCCAGCACCGTCCCCGTGACCGTCTTCACCCGTGTCTCCCTCTCCCTGTGGACGACTCCAGCCTGCCGGGGGGAGGGCGGCCGGGCCAGGTGGCGGACCGGCGTTCCGGGGGTGGGGTTAACCCGACCTCAGCGCTCGCCGCCGGGCTTCCACAGGACGTCCCCGTGCCCGGCGTTCGCGACCCGGCCGAGGATGAACAGCAGGTCCGACAGGCGGTTGAGGTACTGCGCGGTCAGCGGGTTGACGTCGCCCTCGGGCGCCGCGCCGTGCGCCTCGACGGCCGTCCACGCGCTGCGCTCGGCGCGCCGCGTCACCGTCCGGGCGACGTGCAGCAGCGCCGCGCCGGGCGTCCCGCCCGGGAGGATGAAGCTGCGCAGCGGGGGCAGGTCGGCGTTGAACTCGTCGCAGGCCGCCTCCAGCCGCTCGACGTAGGCGTCCTCGACGCGCAGCGGCGGGAACGGCGGATCCGGGACGACCGGAGCGCACAGGTCCGCGCCGACGTCGAACAGGTCGTTCTGGACGCGCACCAGCAGCGCCGCGACGCCCTCGTCCAGCCCCCCGAGCGCGACCGCCGCCCCGATCGCGGCGTTGGCCTCCTCCACGTCGGCGTACGCGGCCAGCCGGGGGTCGGTCTTGCGCGTCCGCGACGCGTCGCCGAGCGCGGTCGTCCCGTCGTCCCCGGTCCGCGTGTAGATCCGCGACAACACGACGGGCTGATCCCTGTCCTTCGCCATACCGCCACCCTAAGCCGCGCCGTCCGAGGGGTGGGACGGGTGAACGGCGTTCGGTAGGGTTCCAGGTACTTGTCCGGTCTGTGGAGCCACCCCCGGAGGCGGCCGTGTACGACTACATCATCGTCGGGGCGGGAAGCGCGGGGTGCGTGCTCGCCGCGCGGCTCAGCGAGGACCCCGGCGTGTCGGTGCTGCTGCTGGAGGCGGGGCCGCCGGACGACGCGGCCGAGATCCACGTGCCGGCGGCCGTCGCGTCGCTGATCAAGGGGCCGTACGACTGGGACTACTCGACCGTCGCGCAGGAGCACGCGGACGGGCGCAGCGTCTACTGGCCGCGCGGGCGGACGCTCGGCGGCAGCTCGTCCACCAACGCGATGATCTACATCCGGGGCGCGCGGTACGACTACGACTCCTGGCGCGACGACTTCGGCTGCCGGGGCTGGGGCTATGACGACCTGCTCCCGTACTTCAAGCGCGCCGAGGACCAGCAGCACGGCGCCTCGGAGTACCACGGGACGGGCGGGCCGCTCCGCGTCGAGGATCTGCGGCACCGGCACGCGCTGACCCGCGCGTGGGTGGCGTCGGCGAAGGCGCACGGGCTGGCGGCGAACGACGACTTCAACGGCGCGGAGCAGGACGGCGTCGGCTTCTACCAGGTCACGCACAAACGCGGGAAGCGGTGGTCGACGGCCGCGGGCTACCTGCGTCCGGCGCTGGAGCGGCCGAACCTGACGGTCGAGACCGACGCGCTCGCCACCGGGGTGATCATCGAGGACGGGCGGGCCGTCGGCGTCCGCTACGAGCAGCGCGGCGAGAACCGCGAGGAGCGCGTCAACGCCGAGGTGATCCTGTCCGGCGGCGCGGTGAACAGCCCGCAGCTCCTCATGCTGTCGGGCGTCGGCCCGGCCGACCATCTGCGCGAGCACGGCATCGACGTCGTCGTGGACGCCCCCGTCGGGCAGGGCCTCCAGGACCACCCGTACGTCGGCGTCATGTTCGCGACGCCGCGCACCAAGAACCTGTGGGAGCAGGCCACGACCCGCAACCTCGTCGCGTACCTGGCGGCCGGACGGGGCCCGATGGCGTCGAACGTGGCCGAGGCGGGCGGGTTCGTCCGGACGGCCCCGGACCTGCCCGCGCCCGACCTCCAGTACCACGTGCTGCCCACGCCGTTCGTCCGGCAGGGGCTCGTGGACCCGACGCAGCGGGCGGTGTCGGTGCTGGTCACGGCCATCGCGATCGAGAGCCGGGGCGCGCTGACGCTGCGGAGCGCGAGCCCGCACGCCAAGCCGCTGCTCGACCCCGCCTACCTGGCCGAGAAGTCCGACCTGGAGATCCTGCTGGCGGGCGTCCGGCAGACCCGGGAGATCGCGGCGACCGGCCCGCTGGCCGAGATCACCGGCGGCGAGCTGGCCCCCGGCGAGCAGGCCGACGACGACGCGGCGCTCACCGCGTTCGTCCGGCGCGAGCTGGGCACGCTGTTCCACCCGACGTCGACGTGCGCGATGGGCCCGGACGGCGCCGTCTGCGACACCGAACTGCGCGTCCGGGGCGTGGCCGGCCTGCGGGTGGTGGACGCCTCCGTCATGCCCGCCGTCCCGCGCGGCAACACCAACGCCCCGACCATCGCGATCGCCGAGCGCGCCGCCGACCTCATCCGGGGCAAGACCCCCGCCTGACAGCGAAGCGCCCCCGTCCGCGATGGACGGGGGCGCCGGCAGCCGCACGGCCGCGCGACGGGCCTGCGGCGCCTCACCGCTTGCGGGCCTTCGCCGCCTTGGCGGCCTGCCGCGCCGCCTTGGCCTCGGCGATGAGCCGCCGGGTACGGTCCTTGGTGATCTGCTCGGTGAACTCCGGGTGCAGCATCTGGGGTCTCCTCCTGCTGTGGGCGTCCGGCCCGGTTCGGCCTGACATCAGCAAGATTCGCCCTAAGACGGGGGTCCCGGCATCGGGACGACGCCTTATCTCCGCGTCCTAGGCGCGGCTTAGGGGCGTCCCCGGCGGCCTAAGACCGCCTCACCCGCCGAGGTAGGCCGCCAGGTGCTCCCCGGTGAGGGTGGACGGCGCGGCGGCGAGCCGCGCGGGGGTGCCGGTGTAGACGACCCGTCCGCCGTCGTGGCCGCCGCCCGGCCCGATGTCGACGAGCCAGTCCGCGTGCGCGATGACGGCGAGGTGGTGCTCGATGACGACGACCGTGTTGCCGTCGTCCACCAGCCGGTCGAGCAGGGCGAGGAGCTGGTCCACGTCGGCGAGGTGGAGGCCGGTCGTGGGTTCGTCCAGGACGTACGTCCGCGCCTTCTCGGCCATGTGGATGGCGAGCTTGAGCCGCTGCCGCTCGCCGCCCGACAGCGTGGTCAGCGGCTGGCCGAGCCGGACGTACCCGAGCCCGACGTCCAGCAGCCGGGACAGGATCGCGTGCGCCTGACCGGTGCCGAAGAACGCGTGCGCCTCCCGCACCGGCATGTCCAGGACCTCGCCGATGTTCTTGCCGTCCAGCGTGTAGGTGAGGACCTTGGCGGTGAAGCGCCGTCCCTCGCACGTCTCGCAGACGGTCGCGACGCCCGCCATCATCGCCAGGTCGGTGTAGATGAGCCCGATCCCGTTGCACTCCGGGCACGCGCCCTCGGAGTTCGCGCTGAACAGAGCGGGCTTGACCCCGTTGGCCTTGGCGAACGCGTTCCGGACGGGCCCGAGCAGCCCGGTGTAGGTGGCGGGGTTGCTGCGCCGCGACCCGCGGACGGGGGACTGGTCGGCGACGACGACGTCCTCCCGGTCGGCCAGGTAGCCGTGGACGAGGCTGCTCTTGCCCGACCCGGCCACCCCGGTCACGACCGTCAGGACGCCCTCGGGCACGTCCACGTCCACCTTCTGGAGGTTGTGCCGGTCCGCGCCCCGGATCGGGATCCAGCCGCGCGGCTCCCGGACGGCGGCGCGCAGCCCGGCGCGGTGGCCGAGGTGGCGCCCGGTGAGCGTCCCGGACGCGCGCAGCCCCGCGACGTCGCCGGTGAAGCAGATCTCGCCGCCGTCGGTCCCGGCGCCGGGACCGAGGTCCACGACGTGGTCGGCGATCTCGATGACCTCGGGCTTGTGCTCCACGACCAGCACGGTGTTGCCCTTGTCGCGCAGCCGCAGCAGCAGGTCGTTCATGCGGCGGATGTCGTGCGGGTGCAGGCCGACGGTCGGCTCGTCGAACACGTACGTCACGTCGGTCAGGCTGGACCCGAGGTGGCGGACCATCTTCACCCGCTGGGACTCGCCGCCCGACAGGGTGAGCGTCGGACGGTCGAGGCTGAGATAACCGAGGCCGATCTCCACCAGCGCGCCCAGCAACTCGCGCAGGCCGGCGAGCAGGGGCGCGACGGACGCGTCCTCGATCGACGCGACGAACCCCGCGAGGTCGCTGATCTGCATCCGGGCGCAGTCGGCGATGCTCACGCCGCCGATCACGGCCGACCGCGCCGCCGCGTTGAGCCGCGACCCGCCGCACTCGGAGCACGTCGCGAACACCACCGCGTGGTCCACGAACGCGCGCAGGTGCGGCTTCATCGTGTCGCGGTCCTTGCCGAGATAGGTGCGGCGGACCTTCGGGATCAGCCCCTCGTAGGTCAGGGTGTGGCCGTCGACCTTGCGCTTCTCGGCCGGACGGTGCAGCAGCGCGTCCCATTCCCCGTCGGTGTAGTCGGCGAGGGGCTTGTCGGCGTCGAACAGCCCGGACTCGGCGATGACCCGCCAGTACCAGGACCCGACCGCGAACCCCGGCACGGTGATCGCGCCGCCGTTCAGCGACAGGGTCCGGTCCAGCAGCCGGTCCACGGCGATGTCGGACACCTCGCCGAGGCCCTCGCAGCGCGGGCACATGCCGTCGGGGGTGTTGAAGCTGAACGCGCTGGACGTCCCGACGTGCGGCTCGCCGAGACGGCTGTAGACGATCCGCAGCATCGTGAACGCGTCCGTGGCGGTGCCGACCGTGGACCGCGCGTTCGCCCCCATGCGCTCCTGGTCCAGGACAATCGCGGCGCTCAGGTTGCGCAGCTCGTCCACGTCTGGACGGGCCGTGCTCGGCATGAACGACTGGAGGAACGCGGTGTAGGTCTCGTCGATCAGCCGCCGCGATTCGGCCGCGATCGTGCCGAAGACCAGCGACGACTTCCCCGACCCCGACACGCCGGTGAACACGGTCAGCCGCCGCTTGGGCAGGTCGAGCGAGACGTTCCTGAGGTTGTTCTGCCGCGCGCCGCGGACCTGGATCGTCGCGTGGGCGTCGGCGGGATGGACGGGCATGGGCGCTCCTCGGCTCGGGGGACGACCGAGAACTCTATACGACGTACGGACTTTCCGGAGCGTAGTAGTGAGAGGGCCACGATCCGGGCACCGGCCGCCGGGTAGCCTCCCGGGGGTGAGCGACAACGAGCTGGGCGACTTCCTGCGGGCGCGGCGCGAGGCCGTCCGGCCCGCCGACGTGGGGCTGCCCGAGGGCTCGCGCCGCCGGACGCCGGGCCTGCGCCGCGCCGAGCTGGCCACCGTCGCCGGGATCAGCGTCGAGTACCTGACCCGGCTGGAGCAGGGCCGCGACCGCAACCCGTCCGCGCAGGTCATGGCCGCGCTCGCGGACGCGCTGCGGATGACGCCCGACCAGCGGGTCCAGTTCCGCTACGTCGCCAAGGCGTCCGCGGGCGGGTTCGGGATGCTCTGCCCGAACGCCGGGAGCCCGCCGGGGCGCACGGTCCGGGCGGGGGTGCGCGCGGTGCTCGACCGGCTGGAGCCCGCGCCGGCGGTCGTCCTCAACGCGCTCGACGACGTCCTCGCCTGGACGGACGGGTTCGCGGCGCTCGCCGGCCCGCTCGGCGTCCTGGACGGCGACGAGCCCAACCTGCACCGCTACCTCTTCACCGACCCGCGCGCCCGGACGGCCTTCCCCGACTGGGACGAGGCCGCCGACACGGCCGTCGCGCACCTGCGGATGGTCGCCGTCCACGGGGACCCGCACGTCGACCGGTTCCTGGACGACCTGACCGTCCTCGCCGGAGCGCCGTTCACCGCCCGCATGGCGGCGCTGCCGGGCCCGCCGCGCCCGGCCGCGGAGCGGCGCGTCGCGCATCCCGAGGCAGGGGTGCTGCGCCTGGCCTACGAGACGCTGGACGTCCCGGCCGGCGACACGCAGCGGATCGTCCTCTACCTGCCCGGCGACGAGCACGCCGCCCGCGCGCTGGACCGGCTGGCGGGCCGCCGCCCCGGCGTGCTGCGCGCCGTCGGCGACTGACCCCGGACGCGCGGACGCCGCCGCCCGGCGAGCGGACGGCGGCGTGCGGCGCGGTGATTACTTGGTGTGCTTCGGGACGATGCGGGTCTTGACGGTCGACCGCCCCGGGTTCTTGCCGCCCCAGCGGACGGTGTTGTAGATCCAGCCGACCTTGCCCGTCCGGACGGTGAACGTGACGTCCGCGTCGCGGTAGGGCTGAAGGATCCCGTGCCACACGAACTTCGTGCGGCCCAGGGTGATGTGGCCCGTGGTGGCGCCGGTGCTGAGGATGCGCGCGTGGAGGCGGATGCTGTCCAGCTCGTCGGTGACCTCGGCGTGCGTGATGAAGCGGCTGCGGTTGTGAATGTGGATCCTGTAGTGCAGGCGCTCGCCCACGGTCACGAGGTCCTTGTCCACGTACTTGCGGACGCCGATGTTCTGCGGCACCGCCAGCTTGGCCTCGGGCGCCGGCGCGACGGCCGGGTCGTCGCCCCGCGGCGACGCGTGCGCGGCGCCGGTGACAAGGGTCCCCATCAAAGCCGAGGCCAGCGCGATGGTCGCGGGGCCTCGCATGTGCTTGATCGTCATGTCTTTAGAGTGACCACATAAGCACACAGAGTAGACTCCGCGAATGATCAAGGAGTCGTCAATCCTGGCCGCGCCCCGGGCGGCGCCGGGGCGCGGCCGGCGGACTACTTGTAGCGCCTGCCGTGCATCATGTTGACGAGCTGGACGAGCCGGGCCATCTCCTTCTCAGTCCGGCCGAACGAGCTGGGGTTCAGCGGGAGCGCGAACCGCTGCCGCGTGACGGCCTTGGCGCGGGCGAACTCGCGCAGCCCGTCCGCGCCGTGGATGCGCCCGAACCCGGACTCGCCGACGCCGCCGAACGGCAGCGCCGCCACCGACGCGAACGTGCCGAACGCGTTGATCGACGTCATGCCCGACCGGATCCGGCGGGCCGCGTCCAGCGCGCGGGCCTTGTTGCCGGAGAACACCGCGCCGGCGAGGCCGTAGGTGGTCGCGTTGGTCTTCTCGACGGCCTCGTCCATGTCGCGGACGCGGTGGACGGTGATCGTCGGCCCGAACGTCTCCTCGCAGACGGCCGCCGACGTCTCCGGGACGTCCACCAGCACGACCGGCTCGACGTAGGGCTTGCGCACCGACTCGGGGCCGCCGACGACGGCCCGTCCGCCGTGCTCCAGCGCGTCGGCGATGTGCCGCTCGATGATGTCGAGCTGCTTCGGCATCGTGATCGGGCCGTAGGCGGCCTCGCGGTCGAAACCGGGGCGCAGCTTCTCGGCGCGGGCGGTGAGCGTGGCGAGGAACGCGTCGTAGACGTCCTCCACGACGTAGATGCGCTCCACGCCGATGCAGGTCTGCCCGGCGTTGGCCATCGCGCCCCACAGCGCGGCGTCGGCGGCGGCCTCCAGGTCGGCGTCGGAGTCGATGATCGCGACGTCCTTGCCGCCGCACTCGGCGACGAGCGGCGTGAGGTTCTGCGCGCAGGCGGCCATGACGCGCTTGGCCGTCGGGCCCGAGCCGGTGAAGGCGATCTTGTCGATGTCGGGCGAGGACGCCAGCGCCGCGCCCGTCTCGCCGAGCCCGGTGACGACCTGGAACACCGGGTGCTCGGGGACGACCGCGTCGATGATCTCGGCGAGCAGCACGCCGACGCCCGGGGTGAACTCCGACGGCTTGAACACGACCGCGTTCCCGGCGGCGAGCGCGTAGGCGATCGAGCCCATCGGCGTGAAGATCGGGTAGTTCCACGGGCCGATGACGCCGACGACGCCGAGCGGCTGGTACTCCAGTTCGCACTTCTGGTTGAGCGCCATGAGGCCCGGGAAGACCGTCCGGCGGCCGAGGACCTTGGCGGCGTTGCGCGCCGCCCAGTCGAGGTGCGTGATCGCGAGGATCGTTTCGAGCTGGGCGTCGGCGAGCGGCTTGCCCGTCTCCTGGTGGATGGTCTCGGCCATCCGGTTCAGGTTGCGGGTGAGCGAGCCCTTGACGTTGAGCAGCCGCAGGCGCCGTTCCTTCGCGCCGAGCCCCCGCCACCAGCGGCCCGCCTCGCGCGCCCGGGCGACGGCCGCGGCCACCGCCTCCGCGTCGTGGACGGGGTGCTCGGCGACGACCTCGCCGGTGGCGGGGTTCAGCGACGCGAAACGCGTGGGGCGTTCGGTGGCGACGGTCATGGGGGATCCTCCCCGGGATAAGCGTTCACTTGCCATTACTCACTGGTAGCCCACCCTAGCCCCGGGCGTACCGTGCAAATCAAGCGTCAGGGATCCAATTCCCATGAAAACCGGCGGGGACACGGCGCGGCAGCGCGACCGACGCGACCCGCCGGAGGTCGGTGGCGTCGAGCACGGCCAGTTCCGTCCCGCCGACGAGCGCGAGCAGCCAGCCCTCGTCCTCGGCGCGGGCGCCCGGCGCCGGGACGAACACCGCCTCGCCCGGCGTCTGCGCCGCGACCGCGATCGCCCCGCCCGTGGCCAGGTCGTACTTCACGATCGAACCGGGCGTCCCGTTCCGGTCGACCGCGCCGCCGACCGTGTAGAGGTAGCGGTGCTCGCGGCCGGTGCGGGCGTCGTCGTGGGTGGGGAACTCGATCGTGCGGTCGTCCAGGGACTCCTCGGTCGTCTTGCCGGTGGCCGGGTCGAACGTCCAGCGGTGCAGCGTGGCCCCGCCCGCGCCCCCGATGTGCCGGGCGGGGTCCGCCGTACCGCCGATGGTCGCCCAGACGTCGGCGAACGCGCCGGGGAGGTAGCGGGCGCCGTCCAGGACGATCCGCCCGTCGCGCTCGTGCGCGTTGCCGACGTGGAAGACGTAGCAAGGGTCGACGTCGAACCACTGGACGTCGCCGCCCGCGCGCGGCATGACGCCGATCCGCGCGCCGTACCCGTCGTCCCAGCGGAACGGCATCGCGGCCCCGTTCAGCGCGAGGTCCAGGTCGAACACGACCGGCAGGTCCAGCCAGACGACGTGGTGCTCGGTGATCGCGAAGTCGTGCATCATCGTCGGGCCGGGGACGGCGATCTCGCGGCTCTCGACCAGCTCGCCGTCCGCCGACAGCCGGTGGTAGGTGAGGTACGGCGGGAGGAACCCGTACCCGAAGAACAGCAGCTCGCCGGTGACCGGGTCCTGCTTGGGGTGCGCGGTCATGGCGGTGGTGAGCCGTCCGCCGAAGTCGCACGGCCCGACGGTGTCCAGCTCGGGCGTGACCTCGTAGGGGAGCCCGGCCTCGACCAGCGCGTAGATCTTGTCGCCGTGCGGGACGACGTGGGTGTTCGCCGGGACGGCCGTCAGGTCGAACGTGAAGTCCGGGCGGACGAACGGCGCGCCGGCGAGCGCGGCCGTCTTCACCCAGCGGTTGCGGTACCACTCGGCGCGTCCGTCCCGCAGCCGGATCCCGTGGATCATCCCGGGGCCGGTGAACCAGTGGCCGGTGTTCTGGCCGGGCGCGGGGTTCGGGCCGTTGCGGAAGAAACGCCCGGTCAGCTCGGGCGGCAGCGTGCCGGTGACGGCGAGGTCCACGGCGTCGATCTCGTCGGGGACGGGCGCCAGATGGCCGTCGAGCCAGGCGGGCTGTGCGTTCACGGGCTGCTCCTCCGGACGAGCCGACATTCCACTTTCGACAGGTCAGAACGATGACATTCCACTTCTGACATGTCAACACTGGGATATGATTTCGGCCATGAGCCTTCGCCACGCCGTGCTGGGACTGATCGCCGAACTGGAGGGCGCCAGCGGCTACGACCTGCTGAAGGTGTTCGACGTGTCGCTGGCGAACGTCTGGACGGCCACGCAGAGCCAGATCTACGGCGAGCTGGGCCGGCTCGCGGACGACGGCCTGATCCGCGTCGCCGCCGAGGGGCCGCGCGGGCGCAAGGAGTACGCGATCACCGACGCGGGCCGCGCGGAGATGCGCCGCTGGCTCACCGAGACCCGGCCGCGCTACCTGCGGCGGGACGAGCCGATGCTGCGCGTGTTCTTCTTCGGTCAGGCGGGTGCCGCCACGGCCGCCGCGCTGCTGGACGCCGAGTCCGACGCGCTCGCCGGGATGCTGGACGAACTCGTCGAGCTGGACGAGCGGATCCCGTGGAAAGAGGACGACCTGTCCTTCTACGGCGGGCTCGCCATCGAGTACGGCAAGCGGTTCATGGAGATGCGCCGCGACTGGGCGCGCTGGGCGCGCGACGAGGTCGCGGCGCGCGACGCCGGGGACTGACGGCCGCGCGCGGGCGCGGCCGTCAGGAGATCAGGCGAAGTCGGCGGCGTGCTCGACGGCCCAGTCGGCGAACGTCCGGCCCGGACGCCCGAGGATCCGCTCGGTCTCGGGGGAGACCTCGGCGCCCTCGGCGACCGTCCTCGCCTGGGCGGACAGCATCCAGTCGGCCATCTCCCCGGTGACGAAGCCGCCGACCATCGCGTCGCGGGCGACCTTCACGTCGATGCGCTCGGTCGTCAGGTCGCGGCCGATCGCGTCTCCGATGAGCCGCACCTGATCGGCCATCCGGAGCGACTCCGGGCCGGACAGGACGGGCCGCGTGCCGACCAGGTCGTCGGTCAGGAAGGCGCGGACGGCGACGTCGGCGATGTCGCGCTCGTGGATCGCGCTGATCTGCGCGTCGGGGTAGGGGAGGCGGACGACGCCGTCGCCGCGGATCTGCCCGGCCCACGCGAGCGTGTTCACCGCGAACGCGCCCGGACGCAGGTGGACCCACTCCAGCCCGGACTCCTCGATCCGCTCCTCCAGGTACAGGTGCAGGTCGCCGATCGGGTTGCCGGGCGTCGTGGACGCCTGCGACGACAGCGTGACGACGCGCCGCACGCCGTGCTCCCCGGCGGCGGCGAGGAACCCGGGCAGGTCGTGGAAGACGACCGCGTGGACGAAGACGGCCGTGACGCCGTCCAGGGCGGTGGCGGCGTCGGCGGTCGCGACGGCCGCCGCGCCCGCCGGGAGGTCGGCCGTCGCGGGGTCGCGGGTGAGGGCGCGGACCGGCTCGCCCGCGTCGAGCAGGCCGGTCACCACATGGCGGCCGACGTTTCCGGTCGCACCGGCGATGAGATACATGGGAGCCCCTTTTCATCTGGTTGGTTGAAGTTATCAAACATCCGGATGGATGACGATTCGGTATGCTGCGCCCGTGACCCCACCGACCGCCCCGCGACGCACTCCCGCGCCGGAAGACCGCAGGCAGGACCCCGAACGGACCCGCCGCGCGCTCCTGGACGCGGCGCACGACGTCTTCTCCGAGAAGGGCTACGCGGGGGCGCGCGTCCAGGACATCGCCGACCGCGCCGGGGTCAACAAGCAGCTCATCAGCTACCACTTCGGCGGCAAGGAGGGCCTGTACCGCGCGCTGCGCGAACGCTGGCTGATCCGCGAGGCGGAGTTCGCGGACCCGTCCCTCCCGCTGGACGAGCTGATCCTGCGCTACCTCGACAACGCCATGGACGACCCGCGCGGCGTCCGGCTCTCCCTCTGGCGCGCGCTCACCGAGCGGCTGGAGGAGATCGCCCCCGAGTACGACGACCTCGCGGCGCTGCGGCGGCGGCAGGACGAGGGCGACCTCGCCCCCGAGTTCGACCCTGCCTACGTGATGGTCATGATGCACGCGCTCGTCAGCGCGCCCGTCGCGGTGGGCCCGACGATCCGCGCCGTCACCGGCCTGGACCCCGCGTCGCCGGAGTTCCGCGCCCGCTACACCGCCCAGCTCCGCGCGCTGCTGCGCCGCCTCGGCCGCTGACGCGGCGTCAGTCGCGCCAGAACTCGAAGAGGGCGCGGCCGATCTGGATGTCGGCGCCGTTCAGGCCGATCGCGTCGCACAGGCGGTAGGTCGCGTCGAAGAACGCCTCGTTCGCGGCCGGGACGAGCCACAGCACCGCGAGCAGCCCGAGGAAGACGAACCCGCCGTACTGGTCCGCCCACGCCTTCACCGTCGGGGGCAGGTAGGGCTCGGCGATCCCGAAGCCGTCCAGGCCGGGGATCGGCAGGAGGTTCAGCAGCGCGGCCGTCACCTGGAGGAACCCGAGGAACGCGATGGCCGTCCAGAACACGCCGTGCTCGCGCGTCGCGAAGTTCTTGAACACGACCGAGAGCATGATCGCGAACAGGGCGTTGGACAACGGGCCCGCCGCCGACACCAGGCTCTGCCGCGCGCGGCCGCGGATCGCGTGCCGGTCCAGCCAGACCGCGCCGCCCGGCAGCCCGATCCCGCCGAGCAGGATGAACACGACCGGGATCGCGAAGCTGAGCACGCGGTCGGCGTAGTGCAGCGGGTTCAGCGTCAGGTAGCCGCGCGTCGCGACCGAGTGGTCGCCGGACCGGTAGGCGAAGTAGGCGTGCGCGAACTCGTGGACGCACAGCGTCAGCACCCAGCCCGCGACCACGAACCCGAACACCGCGATCCGCGCGGGCCGCTCGATGATCAGCTCGTAGCGCCAGCAGATCAGCCCGCTCAGGACGGTGACCGCCGCGATGGCGAGGAACAGCGGGCTCGGCCGCACCTCCGGCCGTCCGGCCGTCCGTCCGTGCGCGAACATCGCCACCCCCCGTGCTCCCCGTGCCGTCCCCGACGCTACCGGGACCCGCGTCGGGTCCCCGTCAAGACCGGCACGATAGCGCCGGTCAGGGCTTGCGGCCCACTCCGCCGTAGGCGTCGACGTCGGCGGCCGCCCGGCCGGGCGCGGGCCGCCAGCGGGCGATCGGCACGATGCCGGGCGCGACGGGCTCCAGGCCGGCGAAGAACGCGGTGACCTGCGCGGGGCTGCGCAGCCGGTACGGGACGGCGCCGGTGTCGTCGTAGCCCTGCTGCGCCGCGAGGAACGCCTCGTCGGTCGCGGTGCCGTCGTAGAGGGCGAGGTAGCCGCCGGACGGCAGCCGGTCGAGGAGCCGCGCGACGATGCCGGCGGCCTCCGCGTCGTCGCCGATGTGGCCGAGGACGCCCATCAGCAGCAGCGCGACCGGACGGCCGAAGTCCAGGTGCCCGCGCGCCCGGTCGATGATCGCGTCGGGGTCGCGGACGTCGGCGTCGATGTAGTGCGTGGACCCGCCGGGCCGTCCGGTGAGCAGCGCGCGGGCGTGCGCGAGGACCATCGGGTCGTTGTCGACGTAGACGATCCGGGCGTCCGGCGCGATCCGCTGCGCGACCTGGTGGGTGCTGTCCTCGGTGGGCAGGCCCGTCCCGACGTCGAGGAACTGCCGGACGCCCCGCTCGCCCGCCAGGTGCGCGACGGCCCGGCCGAGGAATTCCCGCGACGCGCGGGCCAGGTCGATGATCCCCGGGTAGACGCGCGTGTACTCGTCGCCCGCCTGCCGGTCGACGGGGAAGTTGTCGTTGCCGCCGAGCCAGTAGTTCCAGATGCGCGCCGAATGCGGGACGCTCGTGTCGATCCCCGCCAGCAGGTCCTGTTCGGCGGCGGCGAAGAAGTCGTCGTCGGTGCTCAATCCCGGCCTCCCGCGTGCGACGTCCCTCCATCAAAACAAACGCGGCGGGACGGCGCACGCGCTAATGATCTTCTGGCTGGAGTCGGCCAAGAAGCGCGTGGAGCCTGCGCACGCTCGCGTCGGGAGTGGACGCCTGGGTCGCGAGGGAGTTGAACAGCCCGGCATAGTAGCGCTCGTCGCCGGGGCCGTGCGGATAAAGCCCGTGGTTGGCCTGCTCCAGGAAAATCAGATCCGGGAATCCCTGTTCGGGAAGGCGCAGGAGCGTCAATGGGCCGTCGCTCGCGCCGTCGCTGTCGGACGGCATGAGCTGAATGCACACATGGGGGAGCAGCGCGACGTCGAGAAGGTGGCGGATCTGCTCGCGGCGGACGTCGTCCGGCCAGTCGGTGGGCGGCAGCGCCTTCTCCTCGACCACGCACCACAGCCGGGGCGGATCGGGGCGGTGCAGGATGTGCTGGCGGGCGAGGCGCATCTCGACGCGGCGGGCCAGCTCGGCGGCGGGCAGGCCGGGCCGGTCGCGGGCGATGGCGCGCTCGGCGTAGGCGGGCGTCTGGAGCAGGCCGGGGACGCGGCGCGGCGCGTAGGTGCGGATCGACGCCAGCTCGGGCTCCAGCGTGAGGTAGACCTCGAACCACGGCGGGACGACGTCCCGGAAGCCGTACCACCACACGCGCGGCGAGCGGCGGTGCGTGTCGCGGAGCCTGGCGCAGCGCTGGACGGCGCGGATCCGGTCCCGGCCGACCTCGGTGCGCACGCCCCCGCCGGGATCGTCCGCGCGCGGCGGGACCAGGCTGCAGCAGCCGTGCGTGCCGTTCGCCAGCGCCTCCGCCGCCGCCTCGGCCGACGTCCCGGCCGCGACGCCGTGCGTCCGCGCGAGGTCGGCGCCGGACGGGGTCGGGACCGCGTCGATCGCGGCCATCCGGGCGCGCAGTTCCGCGAGCGTGTGCATCTTCGCCACGTCCTTGCCGCGTTCGGCGCCGTAGACGGCCAGCGTCGCCCACAGCGATTCCACGAGGTCCTGGCGCGGCATCCGGCGGCGGCGCTCGCGGTTGCGGGTGAGCAGGTCGTAGACGGTCGAGTGCGGGAGTTCGCCGACCTCCACCTCCAGCACGGGCTGCGGGCGCGCGGCGAGTTCCTTGGCGAAGTTCTCGATCGTCCCGAAGGAAGGCGTGCCCGAAATGTGACGATTCTCCTGAAGCAGGGAGATAACGTCAGCGATCTTGTTCTGACGCTCCTCGTTGGGCATCGGTGCCACCTCGGTCGATCGACGGACGGTCCTGTCCGGTCATGATCCCATCGCTTGTTCCGATGACTGCGTCAGATGCCACATTCACGGTCATCCGGATTCTTGCCACACGAGACACCCGGGTTACATCCCCTATTCGGATATTTCGGCGGATAGAAACCCGGATAGCCAGGATGACGGCCGCATTTATCCGGCCTCATCCGATGTCGTCCGGCATAGCGCATTTGGCGGCGGGAAGTCGCGCCGCCCGGCCAGAGTGGTGCCCCGTCAATGTCCGAGCGAAGGGAGCCCACATGCGCTCTGCCGAGCGTTCGCTGACGACCGTCCAGCGGTTCGACCAGCCCGGCGACCGCCACCGCGCCGACGACCCGGCGCGCACCGCCCATCTCGCGCTGTCGCTGATCACGGTCTGGTCGATCCGGACCGGCCGGCGGCTGCGCGCCGCGCCGATCAGCGACCTCACCGCCGCCGAGCTGGAGACGTTCTGGGCCGACCCGCTCATGGACGACGAGCCGCCGTGACGGACCGGCGCCCCTCCCGACGACCCCCCATTGAGAAGAGACCATGAACCGGACCATCATCGGCACCGACATCGTCGGCTTCGGCCACGACCGGCGGCGCGACGCGGGCACCCAGGCCTACCTGCGCGACCGGATGTACGGCGTCCTCACCGACGCGTTCAAGATCACGGGACTGCCGTGGGCGGACTGCCGCTTCGAGGACCGGGGCGACGGCGTCCTCATCATCACCCCGCCCGACGTGGACCCGGCCGAGGCGATGGACCCGCTCGCCCACCACCTCGCCGCGCTCCTGCGCCACCCGAACCGGCTCGCCAACCCGATCAGCCGCCTCCGGCTACGGGTCGCCGTGCACAGCGGACGGGTCCACGAGGACGCGTTCGGCGTCCACGGCGACGCGGTGGTCCACCTGGCGCGGCTGCTGGACGCCGCCGCGTTCAAGGACGCGATCGAGGACGCGGGCGCCGACCTCGGCCTGCTCGTCTCCGCCGCCCTGTTCCGCGAGGCGACGGCCGCCAGCATCATGGTCAACCCGGCCGCCTACCGGGAGATCGCGGTGACGAACAAGGAGACCCGGACCGTCGCCCACCTCTGGCTGCCCGGCTAGAACAACGTCCCTTCGTGCTCGATGCCGCGCAGGGCGTCGTAGTCGAGCGTGACGCAGTCGATGCCCCGGTCGGCGGCGAGCACGCGCGCCTGCGGCTTGATCTCCTGCGCGGCGAACACCCCGCGCACGGGCGCGATCAGCGGGTCGCGGTTCAGCAGTTCGAGGTAGCGGGTCAACTGCTCAACGCCGTCGATTTCGCCGCGCCGCTTCAACTCGACGGCGACGGTGCGGCCCGCCGCGTCCCGGCACAGGATGTCGACCGGCCCGATCGCGGTCGGGAACTCGCGGCGGATGAGCGAGTAGCCGGCGCCGAGCGTCGTGATGTGCTCGGCGAGGAGTTCCTGGAGGTGGGCCTCGACGCCGTCCTTCTGGAGACCGGGGTCCAGGCCCAGCTCGTGGCTGGTGTCGTGCAGGACCTCGTGGATCGTGAGGATGAGCCGTTCGCCGGACTTGCCGTGCGTGACCGTCCAGCGGGCGGTCGCGCCGCCCTCGTCGAACGGCTCCTCCTTGAGGGAGCACGGCGGGTTCATCCAGTTCAGCGGCTTGTAGGCGCGGTCGTCGGCATGGACGCTCACGCTGCCGTCCGCCTTGATGAGGACGAGGCGCAGAGCCAGGGGGAGATGGGCCGTGAGCTTGCCGGCGTAGTCGACGCTGCACCGGGCGATAACGAGACGCACGGCGCCCGAGCTTAGTTCGCCCGCGCGCCCGCCGCGTTCCGGACGCCTGTTTGCGGCCGTCCGGCGGGGTGATTGTGGCTTTGCCGGTTATCGTGCCGTCCGGGTCGTTCGTGGCATCATCCCCGTCCGGGAGGTGGGGATGGCCTACGACGACGTCGAGGCGGAGCTGGACCGGCACCCGGACGTCCGCGAGTGCGCGGTCACGACCATTCGTGCCAGTGGCGGCCGGAAAGTCCTGGTCGCCTACGTCGTCAGCGCGGACCCGGCCCTCGACGCGCAGAAGGTCCGGTCGTTCCTGCGCGGCCCCAAGGTGCGCTCCGCCCGGATCCCGCGCGCGGTGATTCTTGTGGACGAGCTGCCGCGCCGGCCGTCCGGCAAGGTGGCCCACGACGATCTGCCGCTGCCGGTGCTGCCCGGCGAGGCGCGCGGCGGCAAGGGCGCCGCGATGGGCGACGGGGAGCGCGTCGGCGTCCTGCTCGGCGTGGCCGCCGCCGTGGCGCTGTTGTCGCTCCTGCTGACGGACGCGATCTGGCCCGGTTCGACGGACGTGTCGGCCGTGCCCGGCCCGTGGTCCGGGTTCTTCCGGGGACTCTATCTGGCGGAGTCGCTGGCGTTCGGGCTCGGCGTCGCGTTCCTGATGTTCGGGTATCCGATGCTCGACCGGTTCGACCGGCCCCGGTGGCTGACCGTCCTCGCGCACCTGGCGGTCGGGTGGCTGCTCGCGTCGTGGTGGCCGCAGGACAACTCCTACCGGCTCACCGGCAAGACGGACTGGGGGTCGCAGGCCGCGCTGGTCTACGGGTTCAACGTCACGCTCATGCTCGCGGCGGGCGTGCTCGTCGCGTTCGCGTTCGCCCGGCACCGCGACGACTGACGTCCAGGTCCCGGAACATCGCGCCGAGGGCGCGGTTCGCGTCCCGGACGGCCTGCGTCGCTTGGTCGAGGGCTTCGGGCGTGCGGGCGGCGAGCGCGACGCCGAGGTAGGGGACGGGGTCGAACGCGGCCGTCGGGATCGTCACGACGAGCACGGCGCCCGCGTCCGCGCACGTCCGGGTGAGGCGTTCGACGTGGCGGCGCAGCGCGGGCGGGGGCAGGCGGGCGCCGAGCGGCACGCGGTCCAGCGTCCGGACGAGGTGGTCGCCGCCGCGCAGCCGGTCGAACGTCGCCTTGAGGTGGAACGCGACGGCAGGGCCGGTGAGGCGCAGATTGATCTCGGTGGGGGCGAGGCGGCCCGTCCGGGCGGTGACGAAGTCGACGTCGTACCAGCCGCGATAGCCGTCCTCGGCGAGCACGCGGCCGACGTGGACGCCGAACGTCTCGGCCGTCGTCGCGACGCCGCCCGGGACGCGGCCGACGGTGACGCCCCGGTACGCGGTTCCGGCGACGTCCATCAGCCCGGTCCCGACGGGGTGGACCGTCCCGGCGCCGTCGATGAACGCGTCGAACGTCGGGTCGGGGAAGCGGTCGTCCTTCGCGACGTGGTCCTCCACCAGCAGGCCCGCGACGCGGCGGGGGAGACGCCCGCCGGGGGTCACGACGCGCGTCCCGGACCCGCCGACGCCGTACTCCGCCTTCAGGACGAGCGGCCCTCCGGCCAGCTCCCGCGCCAGCGCACGCCGCGAGCGCACCGGCCGGCGCGCGGGGACGACGATGCCGGGGTGCTCGGGCGCCAGCGCCGTGAACAGCGCGTGCGCGTGGCGCTTGGACTCGTAGTGGCGGATGGCGGCCATGACCTCGGGGGTTCCCGACGTGCGGCCCCACGGGACGACGCGCCCGCCCGCGACATGGGTGAGCGCCGGGACGTCGTCCCAGCCGAGCGCGGCGGCCGTCGCGCGGAGCCACCAGTCGTCCACGCGCTCGGGCAGCACCAGCCCGGCTGGCATCGGCCCGCAGAACATCACCATGCACGAGTAGTGGTCCGGACGCTGCGGGACGCGGCAGAACTGGCCGTTGAACGCCGCGACGTTCCCGACCCGGACGTCCGGGCCGCCCGCCGCCCACGCCCGCGCCCACGCGGGCTCCGGCGGGACCGGCCACGCCGTGAAGACCGGCAGGCCCGCGTCCGGCGCGGCGGGCTCGGCGCCCATCGCGCGGTAGAAGCCCGCCGCGTGCGGGTCCGACCGGACGGTCACGCGGGCGAACCCCTGCCGTCCGGCCTCCGCCAGGACGTGCCGGTACAGCAGCCGTCCGACGCCGGTCCGCAGGGCGCGCGGTTCCACGAACAGCAGGCCGAGTTCGCCGTCCGGGGGGTCGCCGTCCAGGGTGGCGACGCCGGCGACGGTGCCGTCCCGCTCGGCGACGACCGCGCGCCGCGCCGCGACGTCCCCGGGACGCAGCCTCAGCTCGTCCCGGCACGCCGCCAGGAACGCCGCGTCATAGCCCCAGTGGGCCTTGGACCGCAGGACGAGCGCGCTCAGCGCCTCCGCCTCGTCCGGCCGCGCCGCCCGCACCCGCATGCCGCCCAGGCTAGGACCTGAGCCGGGGGAGCACCTCGGTGCCGAGACGTTCGAGGTTCTCCAGCGTCGCCGCGGCCGAGCCCGCGCCCTCGACCAGGAACATCAGCCGGTCGATGCCGGTCGCGTCGATCGTGGCGCGGATCGCGGCGGCGCACTCGTCCGGGCCGCCCACCGGATGCGTCGCGCAGAGCCGCCGCACGTACGCCTCCGGGTCGCGGGACGGGCGCGGACGGCCGTCCACCGGGACATAGCCGTCCAGACCGGGGCCGAGCCAGCGCGGCATCTCGCGCAGCAGCAGCTCCGTCGCCGCCGCCCGCGACGCGCCGACCTGCGCGAGATGCGCCGACACGTGCGGCGCCGGGACGCCGTGCCGCGCGACCGCGCGAGCCTTCTCGGCGTCGTCCACGTGCATCCCGAGCAGCATCGGCAGGCCGCGCGCGGCGGCGACGGCCTCGGTCTCCGGCGACGTGCACGCCACCACGACCGGCGGCGGCGTCGCGGCGCGCGGCACGACCGGAACGTCGCGGAACGCGAAGTGCTCGCCCGTCCAGCCGACGCGCTCGGACCGCAGCCACGCCAGCAGCAGGTCCAGCGCCTCGGGGAAGCCCGTCTCGTAGCGGGCGAGGCCCGTCCCGAAGACCTCCAGGTCCTGCCAGGGACCGCCGCGCCCGACGCCGAGCGCGAGCCGTCCGCCCGAGACGAGCGAGAGCAGCGCCGCCTCCTCGGCGACCGCGACCGGATGGCGGGCCGGGAGCACCGTGACGGCCGTGCCGACGGTGATCCGCCGGGTTCGTCCGAGCAGGTGCCCGGCCAGCGTCAGCGCCGACGGGATCACCCCGTAGGACATGAAGTGGTGCTCGGCGAGCCACACGTCGTCGAACCCGGCACGCTCGGCGGCCACGGCCGCGCGGACGGTCCGGTCGAGCGACGCGGCGTCGTCCTCGCCGGGGAAGCGGGCGGCCAGCAGGAAGACTCCGAAGCGCACCTCCGGGTCATACCCCGCGCGACCCCTCTGGGAGACTGCGGGCATGAGCACGGTTTCCTTCAGCAAGGTCGGTGTGGTCGGACTCGGGACGATGGGCGCGGGCATCGCGGAGGTCGTCGCGCGGGGCGCCCTGCCCGTCGTCGGGATCGAGATCAACGCGGACGCGCTGGAGCGCGGACGCGGCCACCTGGAGAAGTCCACCGGACGGGCCGTCAAGCGCGGCAAGCTCACCCCCGACGGGCAGCGCGAGATCCTGGACCGGATCGAGCTGTCCACCGACTTCGCGGCGCTGGCGGACTGCGATCTCGTGATCGAGGCCGTCCCGGAGCGGATCGACCTCAAGCGCCAGGTGTTCGCGCGGCTGGACGAGGTGTGCCGGGCGGACGCCGTGCTCGCGACCAACACCTCCTCGCTCTCGGTCACCGAGATCGCGGTCGCCACGAACCGGCCGACCAAGATCGTCGGCGTCCACTTCTTCAACCCCGCGCCGGTGATGAAGCTGGTCGAGGTCATCACGACCGTGCTCGCCGAGCCGGCCGCCGTCGCGGGCGTCGCCGATCTCGTCACCAAGCTCGGCAAGACGCCGGTGACGGTCGGGGACCGCGCCGGTTTCGTCGCCAACCGCCTTCTGTTCGGGTACCTGAACCAGGCGACGGCGATGCTGGAGAACGGGCACGCGACCCGCGACGACATCGACGTCGCGATGAAGGCCGGCGGCGGGCTGCCGATGGGACCGTTCACGCTCATGGACCTGATCGGGCTCGACACGTGCCTCGGCGTCCTCGACGCGGTGTACGCCGAGTCGCGCGACCGCCGCCACGCGCCGTCGCCGCTGCTGCGCGAACTGGTCGCGGCCGGGCTGCTGGGCCGCAAGACCGGACGCGGCTTCCACGCCTACGACGGCGCGCCCGCCGAGACGGTCGAGACCTCGGCCGCCGCGCCCGCCGTCGCGGTCCTCGGCGCCGTGCCCGGCATCGAGGGCACCGCCGACCCGTCCGCCGCCGAGCTGGTGATCGTCGCCGAGGACGCCGCCGTACCCGACGCCGTCAAGCCCGGCACGGTCATCGCGTTCCTCTCGGCCGGGCCCGTCGCCGACCGCGCCGTCGCCACCGGACGCCCCGGCGACGTCGTCGGCCTCTGGTTCCCCGAAGCGGGCACGCCGCTCGCCGAGATCGCCGTCACCGCGCTCACCGACCCGGCCGCCGCCGACCGCGCCGCCGCCCTCCTCGCCGCGCTCGGCCGGACGCCCGTCCGCTGCCGCGACCGCGCCGGCCGCATCGTGGACGCGCTGCGCTTCCCTTACCTCAACGACGCCGCCCACATGCTCGGCGCGGGCTACGCCGACGCCGCCAGCATCGACGCCGCGATGACGCTCGGCTGCGGCTACCCGACCGGCCCGGTCGCCGACCTGGACCGTCTCGGCACCGCCCGCGCCGTGACCGTCCTCGACGCCCTCTACGACGAGTCCCGCGAACCCGCCCTCGCCCCCGCCCCGATCCTCCGCGAACACGCCACGGCCGCCCGCCCCCTCCGCTGACCGGAATATCCTGGTCCGCATGAGCCCCCGCAAGAACCGGCGTGACGTTCCGGGGCGCCGGGCGTCCGGCGCGGCGTGGAACACCGGTGTCGAGGACGGGCCCGACGGTACCTGGAACGTTGTTCCGGTTCCGGGTGCCCGTGCCGTGAAGCCGTACCGGTGTCCGGGGTGCGACCAGGAGATCGCGGCGGGCGTCCCGCACGTCGTGGCGTGGCCGGCCGACGGGCCGGGCGGGACGGACGAGCGGCGGCACTGGCACACGCCGTGCTGGAAGGCGCGGACGCGGCGCGGGCCGCGCGTCCAGCGGTCGCGCAACGCCCCGCGGTACTGAGAGCGGCTCTGGGCGGGTTCCGGGTCGGTGTCGAGCCGGTTGTCAGCGGTACTGAGAGGACGTCATGGCGGAGATCCGGGCCGGTTCGGTGCTGCCCGCGCGGCGGGAGGACATCGTCCTGGAGACGGCCGACGGGCTGAGGCTCGTCGGGGAGATCGCCCTGCCGCCGGAGCGGGAGCCCGTCGCCACGCTGCTGTGCCTGCACCCGCTGCCGACGGCCGAGGGCATGATGGACAGCCACCTGCTGCGGAAGGCGTCCTACCGGCTGCCCGCGCTGGCGGACGTGGCCGTCCTGCGGTTCAACACGCGCGGCACGTCGTCGCCGCGCGGGACGAGCGAGGGCGTCTTCGGCGACGGCGAGACCGAGCGGTACGACGTCGCCGCCGCGCTGGAGTACGCCGAGTTCCACGACCTGCCGCACCCGTGGCTGCTCGGCTGGTCGTTCGGCACCGAACTGGCGCTGAAGTGGGGGCGGGACCCGGTGACGGAGGGACTGATCCTGCTGTCACCGCCGCTGCACCGCGCCGCCGACGCGGACCTGGACGCCTGGGGCGCGGACGGCCGTCCGGTCGTCGCGCTGATCCCCGAGTTCGACGACTACCTGCGCCCCGCCGAGGCCGCGAAGCGGTTCGCACGCGTTCCGCAAGCCGACATCGTTCCTGTGGACGGCGCCAAGCACCTGTGGGTGGGCGAGAACTACGTCCGGATCGTCCTGAACGAGATCGTCCGCCGCGTTGCGCCCGCCGCCTTCCCGCTCCCCACCGAGTGGGCCGACCCCGAGGCCTGACCTACTGCTGCTCCTGCCGGGGCAGCACGACCTCGCGGATCAGCAGCGCGATGGCCGCCGCCGTCGGGATCGCGATCAGCGCGCCGACCACGCCGAGCAGCGTGCCGCCGACCAGGGCCGCCACGATCGTCACGGCGGGCGCGACGTCGACCGTCCGCTTCATGACGCGCGGGTACACCAGGTAGTTCTCGACCTGCTGGTAGATCACGTAGAAGACCACGGCCGCGATGCCCTCGTACGTCGACCCGGTGAGGAACACGACGAGGCACACGATCACCGCGCCGATCGTCGCGCCGACCAGCGGGATCAGGTCCGTCACCGCGACGATCAGCGCGAGCGCCAGCGCGTACGGCACCCCCATGATCTCCAGGAAGACGTAGGACGTGAGCCCGGCGATGAACGCGATCGTGAACTGGCCCGCGACGTAACCGCCGATGCGCTCCAGGATCTCGTCCCCGAGCAGCGCCACCCGCGCCCGCCGCGAGCGCGGCGCGAGCTGGTAGGCGAACGTCTTGATCTGCGGCAGCGACGACAGGAAGTACAGCGTCAGGATCAGCACGGTGAGCGTCTGGAACGTCCCGCTCAGCGCGACCTTGCCCGCGTCGTACAGCCGGTTCAGCAGGTCCGTCTGGAACCCGGGCTCGCTGATCTTCTTCTGCGCCTGCTCCAGCAGGTGGTACCGCCGGTCCCAGTCCGCGATGCGGCGGTTGTTCTGAAGCTGGGTGATGTAGTCCGGGATGTTCTGGACGAGCTTGGTCACCTGCTCGGTCAGCGGCGGAATCAGCGACGCCACGAACCCCGCGAAGAACAGCAGCACGCCGAGGAACACGACCGCGACGGCCCACCCCCGCGACAGCCCGAGCCGCTTCAGCCGCTCCACCGCCGGGTTCAGCCCGACCGCGAGGAACAACGCCACGACGATCATGATGAGCACCGACTTGGCGCTGGTGATCGACCGGACGAGCATCCACGCCGTGATCACGCCGAGCGCGGCGGTGAACCCGAACCGGAACGGATGCGCGGCGAGCGGCGCGCCCGGCCGCCCGAACGGGAACCGCTGGTCCACCCCCGCCTCGCGCTTGCGCTGCTCGACGTCATGCGCGGGATCGGGCACGACCTCGTCCCCGACCACCGCGACCGCCTTGGGCGACGCCAACGGCACGGCGGCCGGCGCGGGCTCACCCGGATCCGACGCATCGGCCCCGTCCCCGGCCCGCACACCACCCCCGGCCCCCACAGCCACGCGCTCACCCTCCGCGCCCGCCTCAGCAGCGGATGTGGCGTCGTCCGCTTGGGGGGTTGGTGCGGGCACGCCGGACTCGTCGTTCGGCGTGTGCTTCGGCAGCGGCTCGTCGGCCACGGGTTCTCCTCTTCCCCACCCGCCGCCCGGGAGGCGGCCGGTCCCACCACGCCAACTTAGGCGCTTCCCGGCTGAGATGGCGAAAAGCCCGGAGGCGTTCCACCTCCGGGCTTCGCGTTTCACTCGGCTGCCCGCGTTCGACGGCTCGCGCTCGGCACGCGGTCAGCGGGCGAGGGTCACTCCTGCCACCAGTCCTCGTCGTCCTCGTCCTTCTTCGCCTGGGGCTTGGCGGGTCCGGGCTTGGGGGCGGGCTTGGCCGGGGCCTGCTTGGGCTCGGGCTTGTCCGCCGGGGCCGGCGGGGCCTCCTCGACGCCGCCGAGCGCGGGCATCGCGGGGGCGACGCCGCCGATGAGCTGGCGGAGCTGGCTGAGGTGGCTGTTGATGTTGTCGCGCTGACGGGTCAGCTCGTCCACCTGGCGCTGCGCGGCCGTCCGGACGCGGTCGGCCTCGGCCTTGGTCTCGGCGAGCAACTGCTCGGCCTGCGACTTGGCCTCGGCGATGACCTGGTCGGAGTTCTTGCGGGCGTTCGCCATGAGCTGCTTGGCGTGCGCGTCGGCCTCGCGGCGGGTCTGGTCGGCCTGCTGGGTGGCCTTGGCCGCCCGCTGCTCGGCGGACGCGGCCCGCTGCTCGGCCTCGGCGACGAGCTTCTGCGTGGCGGCCTGGGCGTTGGCGTGCCGCTCGGCGTCCTGCCGGTCGGCCTCCTCGCGCCGGGCGGCGAGCTGGATCTCGAACTCGGCCTCGGCCTGCGCCCGCTGCGCCTCGCTCTCCTCCAGGATGCGCTGCGCCTGGGCGCGCATCTCGTCGGCCTGGCGCTTGGCGGTCGTGAGGACCTCGTCGCGCTCGCGCTTGGTGGACGCGCGGAGCTGGGCGACCTCGCGCTCGGTCGTGGTGCGCAGCTTGGCGATCTCGCGCTCGGCGGACGCGCGCTTCTCGGCGACCTCGTGGTCGGCGGTGGCGCGCAGCTTGGCGACCTCGCGCTCGGTGGTCGAGGTCAGCTCGTCGGCCTCGCGCCGGGCGGACGTGCGGACCTCCTCGGCCTCGCGCTCGGCGGCGTTGCGCAGGTCGTCGCCCTCGCGCTGGGCCGTGGCGCGCAGCTCGGCGGCCTCGTTCTCGGCGGTGGCGCGCAACTCGGCGGCGTCGACCTTGGCGGCGGCCTTGATCTCGTTGGCCTCGCTGCGGGCGGCCTGGACGAGCTCGGTCGCCTGCTCCTCGGCGAGCCGCAGGAGCTGCTCGATGCGCGCTCCGAGTCCGGAGTACGTCGGCCGCTCCTGCTCCTGGAGCTGACGGTGGGCGTCCGACAGCTCTCGCTGCAGTGCCCCCGTCTGTTCACGGTTCTTCCGCACCTCGTCGTCGAGCTGTTTGATGTGCTCGTCGACCTGGTGCCGGTCGTAGCCGCGGAGCACCACGTCGAACTCGCGTGGGGGCGTGTCTTCGAAGAAGTTGCTGAGCTGGGCGTCGATGTCGGACTGCATGTGGCTCAATCCTGATGTGACGGGGCAACGGTGGTTCCGGGGACCGCCGGTTGATCGCCTGGCTGAACGGGCGGATGCCCCAGACCTCTTCCGGCGAAAGAAGCGTACTCCGAGCACTGCCGTGTTGGGGGCTCATCTGAACGCACTGCGCGTTTTGTCGTCTTTGCCCGTGCGGCGGTGCTCGTTACAGCTCGTGTACCCCCGGCCCCCCAAAAGCACCAGAGGTGTCCGAAGAGTTACAGAGGGGTACGCCGCGAGCGCGTGATCAACGTTGTGATATCGAACACATCACGAAATCGACGCGTCCGTCCGGACGCTCCGATCACGCGCCCACGGCCCCGCCGCGTCAGTCCCCGGCCTTCTCCACCAACTCGGTCAGAACGCCGTGCGCGTCCTTCGGGTGCAGGAACGTGATCCGCGACCCGAGCGAGCCCCGGCGCGGCTTGTCGTACAGCACCCGGACGCCCTTGGCCGCGATCCCGTCGGCCTCCTCCTGGACGTCCCCGTCGGTGCCGAACGCGATGTGGTGGACGCCCTCGCCGTTCTTCGCCAGCCACTTGGCGACGGTCGAGTCGTCCCGGATCGGCTGGATGAGCTGGAGGTAGCTCGCCGCGCCGTCCCCGGTCTCGTTGATCTTCAGCATGGCCTCCTTGACGCCCTGCTCCTCGTTCACCTCGTAGTGGACGTCGTCGAACCCGTAGGTCTCCCGGTAGAAGGCGACGGTCGCTTCGAGGTCGTTGCACGCGATGCCGATGTGGTCGATGCGGGTGAGCATGGGGGCTCTCCTCCGGAAGGCCGCGGAACGGTCCGCGGCAGGGCGGTGGGCAGGGCAAAAGGTGCTCGTGGGTATGGTGGCAAACGTCGCCGCCGAACCTCGCTGGAGGCCCCCTGATGTCTGCGAACTCCGTGATCGTCGCCGGAGCGCGAACCCCGATCGGCCGGCTGCTCGGCTCGCTCAAGGACTTCTCCGCCGCCGACCTCGGCGCGCACGCGATCAGGGCGGCGCTGGAGCGGGCGGGGATCACCGGCGAGCAGGTCCAGTACGTGATCCTCGGGCAGGTGCTCCAGGCGGGCGCGGGGCAGATCCCGTCGCGGCAGGCGGCGGTGAAGGCGGGCATCCCGATGACGGTCCCGTCCGTCACGATCAACAAGGTGTGCCTGTCGGGCCTGGACGCCATCGCGCTCGCCGACCAGCTCATCCGCGCCGGGGAGTTCGACATCGTCGTCGCGGGCGGCATGGAGTCGATGACGCAGGCGCCGCACCTGCTGCCGAAGTCGCGCGGCGGGTACAAGTACGGCTCGGTCGAGGTGCTGGACCACATGGCCTACGACGCGCTGACCGACGCGTTCGACGGCGTCTCGATGGGCGAGTCCACCGAGAGCCACAACGGACGGCTCGGCCTGACCCGCGAGGACCAGGACGCGTTCTCCGCCCGGTCCCACCAGCGCGCCGCCGCCGCGCAGAAGAACGGCCTGTTCGACGCCGAGATCGCCCCGGTGGAGATCCCGCAGCGGCGCGGCGAGCCGGTCGTGTTCGCCGCCGACGAGGGCATCCGGCCGGACACGACCGCCGACTCGCTGGCGAAGCTGCGGCCCTCGTTCAGCAAGGACGGCACGATCACCGCGGGCTCGTCCTCGCAGATCTCCGACGGCGCCGCCGCGGTCGTCGTGATGTCCAAGGCCAAGGCGGAAGAGCTGGGGCTGACCTGGCTGGCGGAGATCGGCGCGCACGGCAACGTCGCGGGGCCGGACAACTCGCTGCACTCCCAGCCGTCCAACGCGATCCGGCAGGCGCTGGCCAAGGACGGCCTGGACGTCGCCGACCTCGACCTGGTGGAGATCAACGAGGCGTTCGCGGCGGTCGGCGTCCAGTCGACCCGCGACCTCGGCGTCGACCCGGACAAGGTGAACGTCAACGGCGGCGCGATCGCGCTCGGGCACCCGGTCGGGATGTCGGGGGCGCGGATCGTCCTGCACCTGGCGCACGAGCTGAAGCGGCGCGGCGGCGGCGTCGGCGCGGCCGGGCTGTGCGGGGGCGGCGGCCAGGGCGACGCGCTGATCATCCGCGTCCCCTGACGGTCACCGCACCGCGCCGACCTGGACGGTCACGCTCGTGAACCCCAGTGCTCCCAGCATGTTCACGAGCATCGACCGGGTGTTCCGGTCGGCGTGGGCCTGGAGCCCGCTGCGCGCGGCGGCGTCCTGGATCTTCTGCGCCGCCAGCACGTAGAGCTGCTGCTGGTTGTTCGGATTGCCGCTCAGGGCGTCACCGAGGCGGTTCGTCAGGCCGCGCGAGGTGGAAACGGCGTAACTGGCCTTCGGGTCCAGGCTGGCGCGGTCCAGTTGCGCGTGCGGCAGGACGATCGTCGCGGTCTTGCGGTCCTCGCTGACCCGGACGGCCCCGGAATTCAGTTTCGAGAAATCCACGTACGCGTTCACCGACCCGGAGCCGACGAACAGCGTGCGCGTGCCGCGAATCGCGCTCGGCAGGTATTTGCTGTCCTTCTCCAGGTCCACGATGACCTGGAAATCACCGCCCGCCGCCTCGTACCGGCTGAGGTCGCGGATCGACTCCAGCAGGGCGGGGCCGCTGCGGTCCTTGGTGGTCTCGGCGAACGGGTTCAGCCAGCCGGGCAGGTGCAGCGTCCGCTGCGCGACGAGCACGACCGCGACGGTCACGACGATGAGCGCGAGCACGGCACCGTACCGCTGGACGGAACCACGGGGGGATGGGTCCATGCCCCGGTGCATTCCCCTACGGATGCGGGCGAACCGCGCGGTGTGACGGGCGGCATAGCCGTCCCGGAAACCCGGGTGCGCGCCCGCGCGTTGGGCCGGGCGTGGACAACGTGCGCGCGTTCCGGATCGTCTCGATCGCCGAGGCGGTCTCCTTCCTGGTGCTCCTGCTGATCGCCATGCCGCTGAAGTACGCGGCGGACGCGCCGGCGGCGGTGTCGATCGTCGGACCGATCCACGGGGTGCTGTTCCTCGGTTATGTCGGGATGGTCTTCCTCGTCCGTCCGGTGCTGGGCTGGAACGGCACCCGGACGGTGCTGGCGCTGCTCGCCGCCGTCCTGCCCGTCGCGCCGTTCCTCGTCGAGCGCTACTGGACCTCGTCCTCCCAGGAGGCCGAGGCGGCGGGCGTCGGCGGCGCGGGGGCCTGAGAACGCCGCGCGGGCACGGTGGGCCGGGGGGTCCCGCCGTGTCCGCGCGGGTGCGCCGTCCGGCGGATGCGCGACGGCGTTCCGTCCGCCGGCGGGGCCGCGGGCCGGGGGGCCGGGCGGTTCACGACCGCCGATACCGGCACGCGCGGCACCTCGATCCGCACCGGCTTGCGCACCCCGAGGACGTGGTCGAGCGAGGGCTCGCGCGCGGGGAACGACGACGCGTCCAGCGCGCACGTCCGGTAGTCGGCGTAGTGGCCGCGCAGCCAGTCGCGGCGCCGCTCCTCGCTCCACGACGCGAACCGGCGGGCCGTGGCCGCGTCCGGGACGGGCGGCGGGACGGCCCCGGCCAGCCAGGCGTCCACGAGCGCGCGGTACTGCCCGGCGCCCGGCGCCGTGCAGGGCCTGGCGGCCAGGCCGTCCAGGATCTGCCGGACGGCGCGGTCGGCGTAGCCGAAGGTCAGCGCGTCCTCCAGCCGGACGGCCGCGACGCCGCCCGCGACCCCGGCGGGCTCGCGCGCCGGCCGCTGCTCGACGCGGGTGAACGCGCCGGGCGTCCCGTTGAGGCGGCTGGCGAGCGGGGTGAACGCGGCCGTCAGCGCGGGCAGCGCCTCCCGCAGCGCCGGGTGCACGCAGACCTCCAGCGGCCAGACCTGGCAGGTCAGCTCGGTCGGCGCGGGGTCGACGACGCGGTCGCCGGACGTGTGCAGCCGCACCGTCGCGACGCCCACGGTGAGCAGTGCGAGGGCCAGCGGCGGGACGAGCGCCCGCCGCCGGTCCAGCCACGCCGCGTAGCCGAGGACGAGCGCGGCCGTCAGCCCGAGCGACCACACCGTCTGGTCGGCGAGGACTTCGGAGCGCAGCCCGGTGAACAGCCCGACCCGGTCGTAGACGCCGGGCGGGAGCATGCTCCACCAGGACCGTCCGGGCTGGCGCAGCAGCGCCCACGGCGCGGCGGCGGCGAGCACGAGGAACGGCGTCGCGCGGCGCGGCAGGACGCGTCCGGCCAGGTACCCGGCCACGACGTGCAGGACCAGCGCGGACGCCCCGGCGAGCGGCCCGAGCGGACTGGCCCGGCCCGCCTCCTGGCGCGTCAGCGTCTCGGCCGCGACGACCAGCGCGACCGCAGTGAACGCGACGACCGCCGCCGACGCGAGCAGCAGCAGGTCCAGCAGCCCGGCCGTCGCGGGCGAGCGCGTCGTGAGGTCGCGCAGGAAGTCCAGGCTCCGCTCGCGGACGGCCGCCCACGCGGCCAGCGCCGCCGCCGCCGGGCCGACGAGCCGCGCGGCGGTCAGCATCGCGACGATCGAGTCGTCCCAGTAGGCGACGCCGGGCGTGAGCGCCGGCCAGGCGGCCAGGCAGCCCACGACGGCCAGCACGGGGACCGCGACGAGCAGCGCCGTGCGGCGGGCGTCCTGGCGGAGCACCCGTCCGAGTTCAGACACCGGCCGTGCTTCCCGCGGGCGTCCGGCCCGCGCGGACCCGCGCCGGACGGCCGTCGGCCGCCGTGCCCCGCGCCGCGTCGCCCCGCGCGTCGCTCGCGCCGCGCGCGGTGGCCCGCGCCGTGGCGCGCGTCGTGCGGCGGACCGCGCCGCGGAGCGCACGCGTCATCGAACCGCCGAAGGAACGTGCCAATGGGCCGCCGGCGGTCGGATCGGCGTCGCCGGAGTCGCCGGGCCGGGTGCCGACCGGGACGGACGTCCCGTCGGTCAGCCGCCCGCGCGCGAGCGTGAGGACGCGGTCGCACCAGCCGCCGAGGTCGTCCTCGGCCTCGGCGGTGACGATGACCGTCGGGGCCAGCGACCGCAGCAGCGGGATCAGCTCCCGCGCCGCCGCCGCGTCCCCGGGACGCCCGGTGGACAGGCCCGCGAGCGGTTCGTCCAGCAGGACGAGGTCCGGTTCGTGGACGCACGTGGCCGCGAGCCCGGCGCGCAGCCGGACGTCCGGCGGCAGGTGCGCCAGTTCGGTCCCGGCCGCGTCGGCGAGGTCGAGGCGTTTCAGCGCCGCCCGCGCGGCGGGTGCGCGCATTCCTTTGTAATAGGCGGCGTAACCGACGAATTCGCCCGCCGTCATGTTCGCGGCGAAGGAGATGCGGGCGGGCAGATATCCGACCCGTGCGCGTATGGCGCGCAGCCCGGCGGAATTCCCCGCGTCGTGCCCGAGAATCCGCAGCGCGCCCGTGCTCGGTCGGCGCAGCGTCGCGAACGTGGCCAGCAGAGTGGTTTTCCCCGAACCGGGTTGACCGGCCAGGCCGACCACGCCTTCGGCGACGCCGAAGGCCACCGGGCGCAGGAGCCACCGCCCCCCGCGGCGGACTCCCATCCCTGCGGCCACGATCGCGGAGAAGTCCGCGACCATGTGTCTTTTACCCCCCGTTGCATCGCCCGGCGCCGCGACGGCCGTGTGCGGGCGGTGCCCGCGGCCGTTCCCCCCTGCCGCCGGCGGCCGTATAAGGCCGCTCGGTTCCGGCGGCACGCGCCGCCGGTCACGCCGGGCATCGACATTGCGACTATAACCAGCCTTGGTTATCGCTGTCAGCCCGCTTTTGGTGTTGGCCGCAGGGTACGGGATTCTTTGCCTAACCGGAAAGGCATTGTTTCGCGATGATGTCCCGCTCTGTCCGCACGGCCCTTTCCGGTCCGTGTTTCCTCCGGGATGGACGGCCCGTCCGGTTGATCGGCGGCCGGGCCCGGCCGGGCGCGGGTCGGGCGACGGACGCACCGGCGGGCGCGGTCATGAGGCAGGATGGACCCATGCCTTCTCGGGACTTTTCGTTGTACGGGGCCGTGGATCTCGGCGCCCGGCAGGCCGCCGTCAAGAAGCGGCAGGAACGGCAGCAGGCCCCGGCCTCCGCGCAGGCCGCCCCGCAGGCCGCCGGCGACCCCGGCTCCGCCGCGTACGTCGTGGACGTCACCGATCAGACGTTCAACACCGAGGTCGTGGAGCGGTCGCAGGCCGTCCCGGTCCTCGTGGACTTCTGGGCCGAGTGGTGCGAGCCCTGCAAGCAGCTCGGCCCGATCCTGGAGAAGCTGGCGGCCGAGGCGGCGGGCCGGTGGGTCCTCGCCAAGGTCGACATCGACGCGAACCCGCAGCTCGGCGCGTACATGCAGCAGATGGGCGTGCGGGGCATCCCGTTCGTCGCGGCGGTCGTCGGCGGGCAGCTCCTGCCGTTCCTCAACGGCGCGGCGCCCGAGCCGCAGGTCCGGCAGGCGATCGACCAGCTCTTCGAGGCGCTGCGCAAGGAGGGGCTGCTCGCGGACGAGCCCGAGGGCGAGGCCGCGCCCGGCGCCCCCGCCGGCCCCGCGCTGGACCCGGTGCTCATCGAGGCCGAGGAGGCGCTGCAGACCGGCGACCTCGCCACGGCCCGCGACCGGTTCGCGGCGCTGCTGGCCGCGAACCCGCGCGACGAGCAGGCCCGCAGCGGCCTCGGCCTGGTCGATCTCAGCGAGCGCATCCAGGACGTGGACGCGACGCGCGCCGTGGCCGACGCCGACGCCGAGCCCGCGAACGTGGCCCTGCAGCTCGCCGCCGCCGACGTGGAGATGGTGGGCGGGCAGGTCGAGGCCGCGTTCGACCGGCTCGTCGCGACCGTCCGGCGCACCGCGGGCGACGACCGGGACGAGGCCCGCAAGCGCCTGCTGTCGCTGTTCGACATCATGCCCGGCGATGACCCGCGCGTGACCAAGGCCCGTCGCGCCCTCCAGTCCGCCCTGTTCTGACCCGTCGCCCGGTTACGGGCGGGGCCTGGGGTTTTGGGGGTCGGTCGCACCGGGTGAGCGTATGCTCGGGAACAAGGACCGCGCCCGCGCCGGCCGTCCCGGACGTCGTCCGGATCGGCCGGCAGCGCCCGATCCGCGGCTCTGACGTCCCCGTGTGACCGGCCGGGGCGAGCCCGGCGCACGCAGGCGGCCGACGCCGGGGGCGGTCGTGTCCGAGGATCGACGGGAGCAGTGTCGTGGCCAGCGTGCCCAGCGTTTCGTACTCCATCACCGTCCGGCTGGAGGTCCCGGCGGGCGGCAAGGCCGTCAGCCAGATCACGCACGTGGTCGAGAGCGCGGGCGGGATCGTCACCGCCCTCGACGTGAACACCGCGGGCCACGAGACGCTCCGGATCGACGTGACGATCGCGACCCGCGACACCGCGCACGCCGAGGAGATCGCGGCGGCGCTGGAGCGCATCGCCGACATCAAGATCCACAAGGTCAGCGACCGGACGTTCCTCATGCACCTCGGCGGCAAGATCGAGATGCAGTCCAAGGTGCCGCTGCGCACCCGCGACGAGCTGTCGATGGCGTACACGCCGGGCGTCGCGCGGGTGTCGCTGGCCATCGCGCGCAACCCCGAGGACGTCCGCCGCCTGACGATCAAGCGCAACAGCGTCGCGGTCGTCACCGACGGGTCGGCGGTGCTCGGGCTCGGCAACATCGGGCCGGAGGCGGCGCTGCCGGTCATGGAGGGCAAGGCGGCGCTGTTCAAGCGGTTCGCCGGGATCGACGCGTGGCCGATCTGCCTGGACACCCAGGACACCGACGAGATCGTCCGGACCGTCCAGATCCTGGCGCCCGCGTTCGGCGGCATCAACCTGGAGGACATCTCGGCGCCGCGCTGCTTCGAGGTGGAGGCCCGCCTGCGGGACCTGCTGGACATCCCGGTCTTCCACGACGACCAGCACGGCACCGCGATCTGCGTGCTGGCGGCGCTGACGAACGCGTTGCGCGTCGTCGGCAAGGGCATCGGCGAGGTGCGCATCGCGATGGCGGGCGCGGGCGCGGCGGGCAGCGCGATCCTGAAGCTGCTGCTGCACGCGGGCGCGAAGGACGTCGTCGTGTGCGACTTCAAGGGCGCCGTCCACCTCGGCCGCGACGACCTGGACGACTCGCTGCGCTGGATCGCCGAGCACACCAACACGAGCGGCTACGCGGGGGACCTGCGCGGCGCCGTCCGGGACGCGGACGTGTTCGTCGGCGTCTCGGCGCCCGGCATCCTGTCCGGCGCGGACATCGCGACGATGCGCGACGACGCGATCGTGTTCGCGCTGGCCAACCCCGAGCCGGAGGTCGCGCCGGACGAGGCCCGCGAGCACGCCGCCGTCGTCGCGACGGGCCGCAGCGACTACCCGAACCAGATCAACAACGTGCTGGCGTTCCCCGGGGTGTTCCGGGGGCTGCTGGACGCGCAGGCCGACGGCGTCACGCTGGAGATGCTGGCCGCCGCCGCCAAGGCGCTCGCCGAGGTCGTCGCGCCGGACGAGCTGGGCCCGAACTACATCGTCCCGAGCGTGTTCCACCCGGACGTGAGCGCGCGCGTCGCGGGCGCGGTGCGCGAGGCGGCGGGCGGCCGTCCCCGCAGCGAGGTCTGAGGCCGGGGCCGCGCCGCTAGTCCTTGGCGAAGATCTTCTCGCGGCGGCGCGGCCACACCCCGCCGTACCAGAGGATGATCGCGCCGGTGATCAGGGCGGCGCCGCCGGTCGCGCCGCGCGCCCACAGGACGCCGTCGTCGGGGCCGGTGTGCGGGAGCCGGTCGGGCTTCTTGGCGGGCGGGGCGGCGTGGGCGTGCTTGCAGTTGGCCTTCAGCGTCCGCCCCTTGACGACCAGGTCGTGCGACGTCACCCGCAGGTTGGTCGTCTTGTCCTCGCGCAGGGTCAGGGTCGTGCTGCGGCTGGCGCCGGGCTGGAGGGAGCCGTCCAGCGTGCCGGGGCCGTCGTCGCGCTTGATGACGTAGTCGGCCTTGGCGGCGGCGTTGTTGTGGATCTCGATCTTCACCTCGCGCGACGGGCAGGACACCCCGCCGATCGTCACCGCGAGCGGGGCCGTCGGCACCGGGACGGGCTTCTTGCCCGCCTTCGGGGACTTCGTCCCGGTCGGGGAGCCGGACGGCGAACCCGACGGCGAGGGCGACGGTGAGGCGGACGGCGACGCGGCGTCGGACCGGGTCGCCCACTTCACCAGCGGTGGAACCGCGATCAACAGTCCGATCACGAAGAACACCGCGGCGATCACGACCCTGGGCAACTGCATCTCGCGTCCTCCCCGGCCCGCCACCGCACCGTCCGGCGGGCGTCTGATGATCGTAATGATTCTTCCCGGACCCTCTCAGTCTGCCGATATCCGTGGCGATAGGAAGCCCTTACAGCGCAACGTCCGGGGTGCCGTTCCGCGCGGCCCCGCGCTCCCGCATCATGGACGTCATGGATGACGGCATCAGGGTCGGACTGCTGCTGGTTGCCACGCCGCAGCTCGAGGACCCGAACTTCAAGCGGACGGTCGTCCTGGTCGTGGAGCACGACGCCGACGGAGGTACGCTCGGGGTCGTCCTCAACCGGCCGACGGAGGTCCCGGTGGACCGCATCCTCCCGCCCTGGGCCGAGTTGGTGACCGGGCCGCCGTTCGTCTTCCAGGGCGGACCGGTCGCGCTGGACAACGCGCTCGCGCTGGCCCGGCTGCCCGGCGACGGGGAGCCGCTCGGGTGGCGCGGGCTGGACGCCGCGGAGGTGGCGCGGGTCGGGCTCGTGGACCTGGACGCCCCGCCGTCGCTGCTGGCCGCCGAACTGCTCCAGCTCCGCGTCTTCGCCGGCTACGCGGGGTGGTCGGCGGGGCAGTTGCGCAAAGAGGTGGAGGAGGGCGCCTGGTACCTGGTGCCCGCCGAGTCCGGGGACGTCTTCGCGGGCGACCCGTCCCGGCTCTGGCAGGAGGTCCTGCGCCGGCAGGGCGGCGACCTGGCCTTCGTCTCGACTTTTCCGGACGACCCCACGCTGAACTAAGGTGGCGAACGTGAGCACGAAGATCCTTCCCGAGAGCGACACCCGGCCCGACCTCTCCCATGGCGACGGCGACCACGAGCGGTTCGCCCACTATGTGAAGAAGGCCAAGATCACCGAGAGTGCGGTGAGCGGGACGCCCGTGATCGCCCTCTGCGGCAAGGTCTGGGTGCCGAACCGCGACCCGAAGAAGTTCCCGGTGTGCCCGGAGTGCAAGGAGATCTACGAGTCGATGCAGTCCGGCGGCGGCCAGGGCGACGACTGACCTGCGGTTTCGCGGCCCCGGTCCGGTGTTGTCCGGGCCGGGGCCGCGCCGCGTCGCGGGGGAGACTCGCCACATTCGGGCGGCGGGGCGCGCGTTCTGTCGGTGGTCCTCGGTAGCCTTCAGGGACCGTGAGCACCTTCGCCGCACCCGACATGCCCCCGGCGTTCCCCGAACGCGCCGCCTGGGGGACCGCGTCGTCCCTGCGCGCCTGGCAGCAGCAGGCGCTGGAGGCCTACTTCGGCCCGGACGGTTCCGCGCAAGGCCCGCGCGACTTCCTGACCGTCGCGACGCCGGGCGCGGGCAAGACGACGTTCGCGCTCCGGCTGGCGCGGGAGCTGCTGGAGCGGCGCATCGTCGTGGCGATCACGATCATCTGCCCGACCGAGCACCTGAAGCGGCAGTGGGCCGAGGCCGCCGCCCGCGTCGGCATCAAGATCGACCCGGAGTACCAGAACGGGCAGGGCGCGGTCGGCCGGGAGTTCCACGGGATCGCGGTGACGTACGCGACGGTCGCGGCCCGTCCGCCGCTGCACCGCAACCGCACCGAGGCGCGCAAGACGCTGGTGATCTTCGACGAGGTGCACCACGCGGGCGATGGGCTGTCCTGGGGCGACGCGGTGCGCGAGGCGTTCGAGCCCGCCGCGCGGCGCCTGGCCCTGTCCGGAACGCCGTTCCGGACGGACGTGAACCCGATCCCGTTCGTCCAGTACGAAGAGGGGCCGGACGGCATCCGCCGCAGCCGCGCCGACTACACCTACGGCTACGGTCCCGCGCTCGCCGACGGCGTCGTCCGGCCGGTGATCTTCCTGGCGTACGCGGGGGAGATGCGCTGGCGGACGCGCGCCGGCGACGAGATCACCGCGACGCTCGGCGAGCCGCTCACCCAGGACCAGACCGCGCAGGCGTGGCGGGCCGCGCTCGACCCCAAGGGCGACTGGATCGGCCAGGTGCTCGCCGCCGCCGACCGGCGGCTGACCGAGCTGCGCCGCGCCATCCCGGACGCGGGCGGGCTCGTCATCGCCACCGACCACGAGACCGCGCGGGCGTACGCGAAGATGCTGCGGGCCGTGTCCGGGCAGGGCGCGACGATCGTGCTGTCGGACGATCCGGGCGCGTCCAAGAAGATCAAGCAGTTCGCCGACTCCGACGACCGGTGGATGGTCGCGGTGCGGATGGTGTCCGAAGGGGTCGACATTCCCCGGCTGGCCGTCGGGGTCTACGCGACGTCCACCAGCACGCCGCTGTTCTTCGCGCAGGCCATCGGGCGTTTCGTGCGTGCGCGGCGGCGGGGTGAGACGGCGTCGGTGTTCCTGCCGTCGGTGCCCACGCTGATGGGGCACGCGGCCGAGATGGAGACCGAGCGCGACCACGTCCTGGACCGTCCGGTCCGCGAGGACGGCCTGGACGACGACCTGCTCGCCGAGGCCAACCGGCAGCGCGACACCCCCGACGCGGTCGGGGAGGAACTGGCGTTCGAGACCGTCGAGGCGTCGGCGACGTTCGACCGCATTCTGTACGACGGCGGCGAGTTCGGGATGCAGGCCGCGCCCGGGTCGGCCGAGGAGGAGGAGTTCCTCGGCATCCCGGGGCTGCTGGAGCCCGAGCAGGTGGGGCAGTTGCTGCGCAAGCGGCAGGCCGACCAGATCGCCCGGGAGCGCAAGACCAAGACCGGCGACCCGCGGCAGGACCGGACGGCCGCCGAGGACCTGCACGCCCTGCGCAAAGAGCTGAACGGGCTCGTCGGGGCGTGGAGCCACCGGACGGGCCAGCCGCACGGCGTGATCCACACCGAGCTGCGGCGCTCCTGCGGCGGCCCGCCGCTGGCGCAGGCGTCCGGCCCCGAGGTGCGGCGGCGGATCGAGAAGATCCGCGAGTGGGCGGCCCGCCGCCGGACCTGAGGTCAGGCGAGGACGGCCGGGTCCACGAACTCGGGGTTCCGCGCGGACGGGTAGCTGCCGTCGCCCTGCTCCTCGGCGTGGAGGCGTCCGATCAGGGCGAAGAAGGCGCTCTCGGCGGGGCGCAGGGCCTCGATCACCTCGGTCAGGTCGTGGCGGGGCCGGAAGCGCGCGGTGGTGCGGCCGATCGCGAGGCAGGCGAGGCGGCCGTCCCACTCGGGCGGGCAGAGGGAGCCGGACGTCTCGGCCCAGAACAGCGCTTCGGCGTCGCCGGTGGCGTTCCGGCCCGCGGCGGCGAGCGCGAGCAGCGCCATGTGGACGGACCAGCGGTCGAAGCCGAAGTGGAACAGGTACGCCTCCAGGGCGTCGTCGCGGTGCCGCAGGACCACCGCGCCGTGGCCCTTGACGATCTGCTCGGCGAACAGCGAGCGCGGGGTGCGGCCGTCGCGGTCGAGGTCCCAGTCGTCCTCGGGGCTCTTGCCGTCCCAGAACCAGCCCGTGTACATCGCGCCGGGGTCGTCGATCGCGTCGGCGGCGGCCGGGATCTCGACGTCGAGCCAGTGATCGAACCCGTCCCGCGTCATCGGGATCCGGGCGGCCACCATGAAGCTGTCGGACACGTCGCCTCCTTTTCCGGGAAGCCTGCCACGTGCCTCTGACAAAGCGCGCCGCGCGGTCGGGGCCGCGCGGCGCGCTCGCGGTCAGGCTTTCGGGAGGGCGTCGAGGAGGGTGCGGAACTCGTCCGGCGGGAAGATCCGTTCGAGGCGGCCGTCCTTGACCTCGGCGTTGAACGGGTGCAGCCGGCCCTTGTGGAGCCAGAAGACGTCCAGGCTGACGCGGTCCTGCGCGCGGGCGCCGACGTCGCGGACGAGGTTCAGCATCGCCTCGATGGTGGAGATGTCGCGGGCCGTCCGGATCGGGACGGCGAGGAGCTGGTGCTCGCGCGGGATCCCGACGATCGCCCCGTTCGGCAGGTCGACGCCGAGCGCCTGCTCCAGCCGGACGAGGTGCGCGGCGCCCGAGACGCCCTGGTCGATGACGGTGTAGAGCGGCGACGTCTCGCCCTGCTCGTGCGCGGCGACCTCGACGTCGTCGCCGCGCATGTTCTCCAGCGCCCGGCGGAGCAGGTCGGGCGGCGTGGTGCCCCACCGCTCCGCGAGGTGGCCGGGGACGGCGTAGGCGCGCTGGACGGCGCCGGACTCGCCCGGCCCCATCACGACGAGCCGCGCGGACAACTCGTCGTTGAGGTAGACGCTGATCGCGTCCGCGCCGAGGTCCCGCGTCCTGCCGAGGATGAGGCGGAGCAGGGAGTCGCGCTGCGCGGTGGGGATGGCGAGAAGCTCGCGGCACGGGCTGTGCGCGGTGCAGTCCTCGGACGAGGACGCCGGGGCCTGCGCGGTGCCGGGCTGCTGCGGGGGCGGGGGGCTGGCGGGCTTATTGCGCCGGAAGAGGGGCATTGCGGCATTATGGCGCCGCCCGCCGACCGAAGTAAAACACTTCGCGCCCGCCACGCGCGTCGCCGCAGATGAAATGCACTACGCCCATCGAAGCGAAAGCAGCACCCGTCCTACGACCCGGTGCCGCTCCCGTCGGCCGCCGCCGTGGTCGCGTGACCGGCACCCCGTCCGGCGGCGGGCGGGGCGCCCGGCCCGGCGCGCGGCCGACCACGGGTGCGCGGGACGCCCACGCTCGCCACCTGCTGCTTTATCGGTGGCCGAATAAATAAACAATAATGTCTTTTCATCGGCCGCGTGTGGCCGTAGGGGCGCTGTCGGCCGAGCCGCGCCGTCGGTCGGATCGGGCCACCGCCGATCGCCTCGGATGGGCGGTCGAATGGGCGCGGACCCGGATATTCGTCCGCCGCAAAGGACCGAACGATCCCGGGCTGAGCTGCGCAGTGTCGCACAAGAATTGCTCGGCCGTGCGACGTGAATTCACCCGGGCGGCGACGGCGGTCAATCGGAAAACGGGGCCGGCCGCGACGCGCTTGTTATTTGAGAATGCTCGTGGCGTTCCAGAGGTTGCAGCCCTTGTGGTCGCCCTCGTCGTCATCGTCGGTCCCGGCGAGGACGTTGCCGAGCTGGGACGTCGGGAGCGTGCAGACGTAGCCCTTGATCCCGGTCGTCGGCACGGCGACTTCGGCGATGATCTGTTCGCCGTAGTCGGTGCCCGCGGGGCGGGCGCGTGCGCCGGTGCCGGTGGCCTGGCGGGCGGTGCCGCCGAGGGCGGGCACCGGGACGATCAGGCAGTTGGTCTTGGACGGCTGTTCGCCGTTCTCCAGCGCCTGGGCCGTGACCGTGAAGCTGGTCGCGTCGCCGGTGTTCTTGGTGGCGCAGATCGCCACTTTCAGCGTGGCGATCTCCTGGGCGGTGCCCTGGTACAGGCGGACCTCGCGGGCCGCCCGGGAGTCGGCGGCTGCGGACGGCGCGCCGAGGACGGGGCCGGTCAGGGCACCGGCCAGCAGGACGACGGCCGCCGCGCGGCTACGCGTCGTGGTGCCGGATGGCATCGGATCTCCCATGCATGGATGCGGTCGCGGCTCTGCGTCCGGCCGGACCGTAGTGACAGTAGGTATTCGTTGAACTACCCACCGTGATGGTGCTTATGTCTGGAGTATGCGGAGATCCGCCGACAGCAGGGCGGGGGAGAGCCGCGCCCGGTCGGGTGGGCCGGGCGCGGCGTTGGGGTTACTTCAGGTGGCGGGTGAAGAAGGCGTTTGAGGCGGGTGCCTCGAAGGCGGGGACGCCCGTGTGGCCGCCCATGTTGGCGTGGAGGGTCTTGTCCTTGGTGTTGAGGGCGTCGAAGAGGTCCAGGGCCGCCTGGCGGTCGTTGCCTTCGTCGTCCCACTGGAGGAGGACGTGGACGGGGATCGTCAGGGCGCGGGCCTCTTCGAACGTGGTGCTGGGGAGGTAGCTGCCGGCGAAGAGAACGGCGGCTTTGATGCGCGGGTCGATCGTTGCCAGGCGGATTGCCAGGGCGGTGATGCCGCCTGCGTAGCCCGCCTGGGGGGCGATCTCGGGGAGGGACTGGAGGGCGTCCAGGGCTTCTCGGGATTCGGGGGCCGCTTGGTCGATCAGCGGGAGGATCAGGCGGTCGATGATGTCTTCGGTGACCTTGGCGCCTGATTTCAGGGCGGTGCGGAGGTCCGCTCGGGCCTGGTCGAAGGCGGGGATGCGCGGGCGGGTGCCGTTTCCCGGGAGTTCGATGGTGGCCGCCGCGAAGCCTTGGGCGACCGTGGCCTCGGCGCGGGCCGTCAGGCGGGGGCGCATTCGGGTCAGGTCGCTGGAGTGGCCCATCAGGATCAGCGGGACGGGCTCGGACGGGGCGTCCGGGGTCCAGAGGATGCCGGGGATCTCGCCCAGGGTGAACTCGCGTTCACGGACGCCGTCGTGGCGCTGTTCAGCGGTGAAGTGCATGGTCGTGCCTTTCGGGAGTGCTCTTTTCGGCGCTCCCGGACGACCTATCGCCCGACCGTGACCCCAGAGGGGAGCACCCATGTCGTTGCTCGGTTCACGGGTACCACCTCCTCGGTCTCTTGCACGGCCTCCGGCAAGGTAGCAGCGCCCGCCGGAGGGCGCCAACGGGTTTTTTTGGAGGGGGCGGGCAAAAGACGAACCCCGGCCGTGGCCGGGGTTCGGGGGGTGTTGCTCGGGGGTGGTCAGAGGTTGAGGTCGTTGCGCTTCGCTTCGGTGAGCAGGGCGGCGAACGTGGCGGGGGTCAGCGTCAGGTGACCGGCGGCCGGGGCCTTGCTGTCACGCAGGCCTACCGTGTGGGGGAGCTTCGCCACCTCGACGCACTCGGTCATCCCGCCGTTGTTGCCACCGCTTCGGGTGCTTTTGCGCCACTGTGGGGTCACTGGAACTTCTCCATCGATTCTCGGATGAGCCGCAGGGAGGCGTCCACGGGAAGAGCGTGGTCCCCGATGCGCGCGAACTTCACTCGCAACGAGCTTACATCCGTGCTGTCGTCGGTGAGGCGTCCTCCGGCGCTGGCCTCGGTGAATGCCTGTTCTTCCTTGGCCGTCGCCATGAGCATGAACGCGCCGTCACGGCCGACGGTCGCGCCGACCGAACGGGGCAGGACGCGGATTGTGATGTTCGGGCGTTCGGCCAGCTCCAGGAGACGGGCGAGCTGTGCGCGCATGACCTCCGGGCCGCCGACGGGGGACTCGATCACGTCCTCATAGACGTAGGCCCAGATGAGCGGGCGCGGCAGGCGGTCGAGCAGGCCCTGCCGCTTGAGGCGAGCGGTGAGCGGCTTGTCGATGTCCTCCAGGCCGTAGCACTCGAAGACGGCGCGGGCGTATTCGGGCGTCTGGAACAGGCCGGGCACCCAGGACGTTTCCCAGATCCGCAGCTCGGTGGACTTCGCCTGGAACTGCTGGTGGGCCTTGAACCATTGGGCATTGTGCCCAGACTTCGCGAAACGGACCATTGACGAAAGCAGCCCATCGGTGTTCCACGCCTCGTCGAGCTTCTGTGCGTGCTCGATCCGGAGCCTCGTGTCTCCCGATTCAACATAGGACACGAGCGACCGGTCCCGTTCGATCACGTCGCCGACTGCGGCGAGTGACCAGCCGTGAGTGAGCCGCAGTTGCCGCAGGCAGACGGCTGTGAGATCCCACAGCGAACTGTCGGGGTCGAACCCGGAGCGCATGCGCATGTTCCCTCCTTCGGTGTTGAATTTCGCCGCCTCGCCTAGTCAGGGGGCGGCCTGAACGGCACTCTTGGAGCACCGAACCGAGAGAATCGGGAAGGTCCGTCGTGTAGGCACGATGACCTTGAACGTTACGTCGGTTCGCGTCTCGGGTTAAGACGATGCATGGTTCACGACGGAAGCGCAAGAAGTCTTTCGGAAGTTTGGGAAAGAATTCTGGATCATGCTCGCGTCGCGCCCGTCAGATGCCACGAGACCACCAGACAGGACAGAGAGAAAACAACAGACGATCGTCGTACCGATCGCGAAAGGAGGACCGGTGATGCTGTCCGCACCACCCGGTCCGGCCGACCCGGGAATGCCGGCCAATCAGCGCGTCGTCTTCCTCGAAGCGCTCAGCCTGACGCTGCGCGAGCACTACCCCGGCGTCCTGTGCGAAATCCGTCGCTTTCGTGCCGGACTTCCCCCGGTCATGCGCGTGACCTGGGGAAACGAGGCGAGCGAGATCGGCTGCGACCTTTCCGGCGACGGCTGGAATTTCGTCCACGGCCTCGATCCGCGCCGCGTCATCGGCCCCGCGGGAAGCCTTTCCGCGTCCGCGCGGGCGGTCGCGTGCGCGCTCGGCCTCGGCCGGCACCCCGACCACTGACCGTCGTATGCCCGTCGTACGGCCGCCGAGCCGTCCAGCACTGGGAGAGCCATGAGCGCACCGAAAGAAGAACCGAAGCAGCCGACCCTCTACACGCCGTCGGAGGTGGCGCAGTTCTTCCGCGTCGATCCGAAGACCGTCACGCGGTGGGCCAGGACCGGGACCCTCAACCCGATCACCCTGCCGTCGGGTCACCGGCGGTACCACGCCACCGAGATCCACGAACTGCTCAAGATCGGCAACGCCAAGGAGCCGTCCATGCCGCGCGAGGAGGCCGAGTTCGTGCCGGGCCTGCGGGCGCTGGCGGTGCTCCAGAGCGTCGTCCGGGACTACTTCGACGGCGACCCGTCCGCCGTCGTGAAGGCGCTCGGGCAGGCGTGAGCGCGGGAGGCATGGCCGGGCGTCCGGCCATGCCTCTCACGTCGTGCGGACGGCTTCGGCTAGGCGGGTGCGGAACCAGCGGTGGCTCGGGTCGGCGGCGTTGCGGGGGTGCCAGGCCATGCCGAGGTCGAAGGGCGGCAGGTCCAGCGGGATCCGGAACGTGCGCAGGCCCAGCGCGTTCACCGTGTCCTCCAGCCACTCCGCCGCCGTCAGGGCGATGAGGTCGGTTTCGCGGGCCAGGAGCATCGCGCTGGTGTGGCTCGGAACGACCACCGCGACCCTGCGGTGCAGGCCGAGATCTGCGAGCGCGGTGTCGATCGGGCCGCGCCGTTTGCCGGTCCGGGAGATGCCGATGTGGTCGGCGGCGGCGAAGCTGCGCGCGTCGATCCTTCGGTCGAACAGGGGGTGGTTATCGCGGGCCACTCCTACCAGGGTGACCTTGGTCAACTGCTCGGTCTGTATTTCGGGGTCCAGGTTGCCGAGGACGCCCAGCTCCACGTCCACCGAGCCTTGGCGCAGGGCCGGGCCGCCTTCCAGGGCCTCGGGGAGGAACACCACGTCCACGCGCGGCGCCTCGGTGCGGAGGCGTTCGGTCAGCGCCCCGGCGACCTTCACGAGCAGCAGCCCGGTCGTCTGCACGGTGAACGTGCGGTGCAGGTGCGCGGCGTCGAATCCGGCGCCGGGGCGCAGGACGTCGTCGCACGCGCGCAGGAGAGTGCTCACCTCGTCCCGCAACTCCAGCGCACGCGGCGTCGGGACCATGCCCTGGCCCGCGCGGACGAGCAGCGGGTCCCCGACGGCGCGGCGCAGGCGGGCCAGCGTCCGGCTGACCGCCGCCGGGGACGTGCCCAGGCGCTCGGCCGCGAGCGTCACGCTGTTGTCCTGGAGCAGAGCGTCTAGGACGCGGAGGAGGTTGAGGTCCATCGGTGTCCTCTGAGCTGCTGTTTTGCGTACGGGGTAACTATTGCGTGCTGATTGTTGCATTGTCGCGGACGGGTGCGGACGGCGAGAGTCGAAGGGCCGGTGAGACCACCGGCCCTGTTCTAAGGAACCCGCCATGACCGTGACACCGCGCGACGATCGGGAAGGGGACGTGCTGGCCGTGGTCGGCCAGAGCGGACCGTCCGTCTCGTTCTTCGACGCCGCCACCGACCGGCACCTCGGCTCGGTGGCCACCCTCGCCGAACCCCACGAGCTGGCCTTCGACCCCGTCGAACGCCTGCTGTGGGTGACGATGACGTACTACTCGGGCTTCTACCACGCCAACACCGGCCGCCGGACCGAGCTGACCGTCATCGACCCCGACGCCCGCCGCGTCGTGGACGTCGTGGACCTCGCGCCCGAGCACGCCCCGCACGGCATCGCCCTCGACGTCGCGCGGCGCCGCGTCTACGTGAGCGTCGAAGGCTCGGACGAGCGGCCCGGCGGGGTCGTCGTCCTGGACGCGGGGACGCGCCGTCCGATCGGCCGCATCGACTCCGGCGCGCCCGGCGCGCACTGGATCGCCCTGGACGCGGCCGGACGGGTCGGCTGCGTCGCCAACAAGGAGGCGCCGTTCGTCTCCGTCCTCGACCTGGAGCGCGGGACGCTCACCGGACGGGCCCCGGTGCCGAGCAGCGAGGGCGTCGCGGTCTCCGCCGACGGCGCCCGCGCGTACGCGGCGTCGCCGTTCCGGGGGTCGTTCTTCGACGGGGACGAACCGGAGTCGGCGATCAACGTCATCGACACCGTGTCGGCGACCGTGATCGACGCGCTGCCCACGGAGAACTCCGTCCTGCCCGTCCATCTGACCTCGACCGGGCTGCTGCTCGTCGGCGAGGTCCGCACGCGGGGCCGCGCGATGGCGCCCGGACGGCTGACGGTGTTCTCCGCCGATACCCACAAGGAGATCGGGGGGCTTGACATCGGGACGGTGCCCCTGACCGTCCACTCGTCGCCGGACGGCCGCCTCGGCTACGTCGCCTGCTTCGCGTCCGCGACCGTCGAGGTCGTGGACCTTGCGTCGCTGCGGCGCGTGTCCCGGCTCGACCTCGGCGCGTTCGGCGAGTCCGGCGCGCACGGCCTCGCCTACATCCCTTCCGAAGGAGCTTCCTGATGATCGTCGTCACCGCGCCCACCAGCACCATCGGCCGCGTCCTGGTGGACGTCCTGCTCGAAGAGGGGGCCGAGCTGCGGCTCGTCGCGCGCGACCCGTCCCGGCTCGCCCCGGAGATCCGCGCGCGGACCGAGGTCGTCGAAGGCTCGCACGGCGACCGCGACGTCATCGACCGGGCGTGCAAGGGCGCCGAGGCCGTGTTCTGGCTCGCGCCCGACATCGACGTCCCCTACACCGACTTCACCCGGCCGGGGATCGCGGCGTTCGTCCGGCACGGCGTCGAGCGCGTCGTCGCGATCACGGCGCTCGGCAAGGGGACGCGGTTCGCCGAGCACGCCGGGCCGGTGACGGCCTCGCTGGCGATGTGCGACCTGATCGCCGAATCGGGCGTCGCGTTCCGGGCCGTGGCGTGCCCGTCCTTCATGCACAACCTGCTCAACCAGGTGACGTCCATCCGCGAGCGCGGCGAGTTCTCCATGATGATCGACCCGGACCTCGCCGCGCCGCTCGTCGCCGCCCGCGACATCGCCGTCGCGTCCGCGCGGCTGCTGCTGGACGACGGGTGGGACGGGACGGGCCAGGTCGCCGTGCTCGGGCCGGAAGACCTGACGCCGCTGGACATGGCGCGGATCATGTCGGACGTCCTCGGCACTGAGATCGCCTACCGGCAGTCCACTCCCGGGGCGTTCAAAGCGAGTCTCACCGGGTTCGGAATGCCGGACGAAGCGGCGCAGGGAATGGTCGACATGTTCGACGCCAAGAACCGGGGGATCGACAACGCCGAGCCGCGCACGGCCGCCTCGACCACGCCGACGACGTTCCGCTCTTGGTGCGAGGACGTGCTCAGGCCCGCCGTTCTCGGCTGACGCTCAACCGGCGGGCGGGTACCTCCGCGCCATCCCCTCGGTGATCTCCGCGACGATCTCCGGAAGCGGGTTCCCGGCATCGACCCAGAGGGCTTCGTCCCTGGTCGGGGGTTCCAGGTCGGCGAACTGCCCGGCCAGCATGTTCGCGCGGAAGAAATGGCCCGGACGTTGGTGGAGGCGCGCTTCCAGCGTCGTGCGATCGGCGTTCAGATAGACCAGGGCGACGCCCGGACGCCCCAGGCCGAGCATTTCGCGGTAGGCGCGTTTCAGGGCCGAGCACGCCACCACCGCCGGGCGTCCCGATTCCAGCCGGCCGGTGATCCAGGATTCGATGGCCTTCAGCCAGGGGCGGCGGTCGGCGTCGGTGAGGGGCGTCCCGTCCGCCATTTTCCGCACGTTCGCGGGCGTGTGGAAATCGTCGCCCTCGGCGTAGTCGACGCCGAGCCGGGACGCCAGCAGACGTCCCACGGTCGTCTTGCCGCAGCCCGCCACGCCCATGACGACGATCACGCGGACCGGCAGGTCGCCGCCGCCCACGGTCAGGAGCGCACGACGGGGGCGCCGGACAGCTCCACGCCCGCGTCGCGCAGCTCGGCGAGCGCCCGGTCCGTCGTGTCGGCGGCGACCCCGGCCGTCAGGTCCAGCAGCACGCGGGTGCGGAAGCCCTCGCGGGCCGCGTCGGCCGCGGTCGCGCGGACGCAGTGGTCGGTGGCGATGCCGACGACGTCCACCTCGGTGACGTCGCGGTCGCGCAGCCAGCCGGCGAGCCGCGTCCCGGCGTCGTCGGCGCCCTCGAAGCCGCTGTAGGCGGCGGCCGTCCGGCCCTTGCTGAACACCGCCTCGACCGGGTCCAGGTCGAGCGCGGGGTGGAAGTCCGCGCCGGGCGTGCCGATGACGCAGTGCGGGGGCCAGGTGTCCACGAAGTCCGGATGGTCGGAGAAGTGCGGGCCGGGGTCGAGGTGGAAGTCGCGGGTGGCGACGACGTGGTCATAAACGGAACGTTGTTCCGCGAGGTGCCGGGTCACGGCGGCGGCCGTGTCCGCGCCGCCCGCGACCGCCAGCGAGCCGCCCTCGCAGAAGTCGTTCTGCACGTCCACGATGATCAGAGCCTTGGCCATGACACCCCTTCCTGGTTCGCGAGGTATGTCCCCCGGCGGGCGGGCCGCTACGCGCCCTGCGGACCGTCCGCGACGATCTCCGTCGGCAGCGCGGGCTCACCGCGCGACAACTGCCTGGCCTGCGGCGGCAGCTCCGCGACCACCGCGCGGTGCCGTGCGCGGGCGGCGGTCAGCGGCTCCCGGCCGACGATCTCGCCGCCCCGGACCAGCGGCACCTGGAGCAGCCGGTCCCGGACGCCCGGCGCCGGCTCGCCGACCGTCACGACCTCCGCGCACGCGACGCCGTGCACGTCCAGCCGCCGCAGCGCCCGCTTGCGCCCGCCGATCGTCGGCTTGCCCGTGGAGCGCTTGGCGACCGGACGCAGCGGCGCGTCCGGCCCCGGCCGGTCCGCGCGGGCCACCAGCTTGTAGACGAGCGAAGCGGTCGGCGCCCCCGAGCCCGTGACCAGGGACGTCCCGACGCCGTAGCCGTCGACCGGGGCGGCGGCGAGGGCCGCGATGCCGTGCTCGTCCAGGTCGCCGGTGACGATGATCCGCGTCTCGCGGGCGCCGAGCGCGTCGAGCTGCGCCCGGACGCGGCGCGCCAGATCGCCGAGGTCGCCGCTGTCGATGCGGACGGCGCCGAGCGCGGGACCGGCCAGCTCCACGGCCGTCTTCACCGCGCGTTCCACGTCGTAGGTGTCGACCAGCAGCGTCGTCGCGTCGCCCAGCGAGGCCAACTGCGCCTCGAACGCGTGGCGCTCGCTGTCGTGCAGCATCGTGAACGCGTGCGCGGCGGTCCCGCCCGTCGGGACGCCGTACGCCCGGCCCGCCGCGAGATTGGACGTCGTCGCGAACCCCGCGATGTGCGCGGCGCGGGCGGCGGACACGGCCGCGCGCTCGTGCGTGCGGCGCGAACCCATCTCGATGAGCGGACGGTTCCCCGCCGCCACCGCCATGCGCGACGCCGCCGAAGCGATCGCGCTGTCGTAATTCAGGATCGACAGTGCGACCGTCTCCAGCAGGACCGCTTCGGCGAACGTGCCCTCCACGGACAGGATGGGGGAGTTGGGGAAGTAGCACTCGCCCTCGGGGTATCCGTAGACGTCACCCGTGAAGCGGTACGACGACAACCACTTCGCAGTGGGCTCGTCCACGATGCCGTTGCCCGTCAGGAAGTCCAGCTCGTCGGTGCCGAACCGGAAGTCCGCGATGGCGTCCAGGAGCCGTCCCGTGCCCGCCACCACCCCGTACCGGCGGCCCGCCGGAAGGCTGCGCGCGAACACCTCGAACACGGCACGGCGCTCGGCCGTCCCGGCGCGCAGTGCGGCCTGCAGCATCGTCAGCTCGTACTGGTCGGTCAGCAGGGCGGTGCTCGTCTCCACGCAACGAACATTACGGGCAGCGTCTTTCGCGGAGCCGTCCAGGTCGCCCGCAGCGGCGGGGATAGGACGCATAGCATCGGGAAGGACGGCGCCCATCACGCACGCACATCACGCACGCACGGCCACGAGGAAGGCGACACAGCGGTCATGACCAGCGCACCCGCACCGGTCGAACTGGAACGTCCGGACATCGGGGAGGACCTGCGTTCCGACCGTCCCTGGATCACCATCGTCTGGAACGACCCCATCAACACGATGACGTACGTCACGTACGTGTTCCAGAAGGTGTTCGGTTACGGCAAGCCCAAAGCCGAGAAGCTGATGCTGGACGTCCACCACAAGGGACGCGCGGTCGTCGCCAACGGGGGCCGCGAGGAGATGGAGCGCCACGTCGAAGTGCTGCACTCCTACGGACTCTGGGCGACGGTGAAACGTGATGACTGAGGGCGTGGTCCTGCGGCTGGAACCGCAGGAGGCGCACCTGCTGCGGCTGCTCATGGAGCAGATGCTCGAACTGCTCGGCGACGGCGCCCCGGCGGACGACGACCTCGCCGCGTTCGGCATCGCGTCGTCGGCGAAGACGCCGTCCGACCCGGTCCTGCTGCGGTTGTTCCCCGACGGTTATTCCGGCGACGACGAAGCGTCCGGCGAGTTCCGCCGCTACACCGAACTCGGACTCCGCGAGGGCAAGCGGGAGGCCGCGCGCACGATCCTCGAAACCCTGGACGAGGCGCACGAGCACGAGGACGGCCCCCTGCTCGCCCTGGCCCTGGACGGCGACCGCGCCGAGGCGTGGCTGCGGGCGCTCAACGACGTCCGGCTCGTCCTCGGCACCCGGCTCGACATCGACGAGGACTGGTACCGGCAGGCCGGCAAGCTCACCCCCGACGACCCCCGCACCCCGCTGTTCGCCGCCTACGAGCTGCTCACGATGATGCTGGAGGAACTGGTCGACGCGCTCGGCTGACCGCGACACGCCACAGGTACGCTTCGGACCATGCTGACGATCGAACGCGCCCTGGTAGACCAGATCGTCGCGCATGCGCGCGCTGACCACCCCGACGAGGCGTGCGGAGTGGTCACCGGACCGGCCGGGGAGGACCGGCCCGTCCGGTTCATCCCCATGACGAACGCGGAACGGTCCCCGACGTTCTACAAGTTCGACGCGGCGGAGCTGTTCAAGCTGGACCGCGAGGTGGACGACCGGGACGAGGAGATCGTCATCGTCTACCACTCGCACACCGCCACCGAGGCGTACCCGTCGCGCACCGACGTGTCGTACTCGTCCTACGCGCCCGACGCCCACTACGTCCTCGTGTCCACGCGGGACGAGACGGAAGTGGAGTTCCGGTCGTACCGGATCGTCGGCGGCGACTACGACGGGAACGGCCGCGTCGGCGCCGAGGTCGTCGAGGAAGAGGTCGTCGTCGTGGAGCCGGAGAGCTGACGGGCGCGAATCGGTAAAATGGCCTACATGGTGATGAGCGGGCACGCGGCGGGCATGGCCGCGCCCGTGCAGAGCTTCCTGTTCGCGCACTCGCGCGGCCAGCTCGTCTACGACTGTCGCCGGTCGTGCCGAGCGGCCGTCCCGCGCCGTCTCGGCTGAGCTTTCGACCCCGGAATTTCCCGTGCGCCCCGTCCCGTTGTCCACTGGGCGGGGTACACCTGCGACTTGAAGGAGAGCTTCGCGATGGCGATCGAGGTCCGGATCCCGACGATCCTGCGCAACCTCACCGGCGGCGAGAAGGCCGTCGAAGGCAAGGGCGACACCCTGGACGAGCTGTTCGGCGACCTGGACGCCCGGCACCCCGGCCTCCGCGACCGGCTGGTGGACGACAAGGGGCTCCGCAAGTTCGTCAACGTCTACCTGAACGACGAGGACGTGCGGTTCCTCGGCGGGCTGACCGCCGAGATCTCCGACGGCGACAGCGTCACCATCCTGCCGGCCGTCGCCGGCGGCTGAGCCAAGCGATTCCGTGCCATGCGCTTCGACTCACTGCTCGACTCCCTCGGCCGCACCCCGCTCGTCGGGCTGCCCCGCCTCTCCCCGGGCGGCGACGTCCGGCTCTGGGCCAAGCTGGAAGACCGCAACCCCACCGGGTCGGTGAAGGACCGTCCCGCCTTCTACATGATCGAGAAGGCGGAGAAGGACGGGCTGCTGACCCCCGGATGCACCATCCTCGAACCCACGTCCGGCAACACCGGCATCTCGCTGGCGATGGTCGCGAAGCTGCGCGGCTACCGGATGGTGTGCGTCATGCCGGAGAACACCTCGGCCGAACGCCGCCAGCTCCTGGAGATGTGGGGGGCGGAGATCGTCTCCTCGCCCGCGGCGGGCGGCTCCAATGAGGCCGTCCGGGTGGCGAAGCGCCTCGCCGCCGAGAACCCGTCGTGGGTGATGCTGTACCAGTACGGCAACGACGCCAACGCGCTCGCCCACTACGAGACGACCGGGCCGGAGATCCTCGCCGACCTCCCGACGGTGACGCACTTCGTCGCCGGGCTCGGCACCACCGGGACGCTCATGGGCGTCGGGCGCTACCTGCGCGAGCAGGTGCCCGGCGTGAAGATCGTCGCGGCGGAGCCCCGGTACGGCGAACTCGTCTACGGGCTGCGCAACATCGACGAGGGCTTCATCCCCGAGCTGTACGACGACTCGGTGCTGACGACCCGCTTCTCCGTCGGGTCCAAGGACGCGCTGCGCCGCACCCGCGACCTCCTCGAACAGGAGGGGATCTTCGCGGGCATCTCGACCGGCGGGGCGCTGCACGCCGCGCTCGGGATGGCGCGCAAGGCCGTGGACGCCGGGGAGCGCGCCGACATCGTGTTCGTCGTGGCGGACGGGGGCTGGAAGTACCTGTCCACGGGCGCCTACGGCGGAACGCTGGAAGAGGCGGAAGCACATCTGGAAGGCCAGCTCTGGGCCTGATCTGACGCGACGGCCGCGCCGGTCGCCCGCTGGCGCGGGCGACCGGCGCGGCCGTCGCTTTCGCGCTCCCGCCCGTTTCGCGTGGCGCGCGTTGCCGGTGGGCCGGCCGTCGCTTTCGCGCTCCCGCCCGTTTTCACGCGGCGCGCGTGCGCGCGTTGCCGGTGGGCCGGCCGTCGCTTTCGGGCCGGTGGGTTGTGTCACATGGGGGGTGTGGGCGGGGGCGGACCGGTAGAGTTCGACCAGAACGTCGTTCTAGAAGCGGTACGGGGTGGATCGGGCATGAGCAGGTTCGGGGACGCGACGGAGCTGCGGCGGCTCGGCGACGGGCGCTACACGGTCGACCTCGACGGGGACTTCGGGTTCGCCAAGGCGCTCAACGGCGGATACGTCATGGCGGTGCTGGGGCGGGCGGCCGTGGACGCGTCCGAGCACGCGCACCCCGTCTCGACCGCCGCCACGTTCCTGCGGACCGTGCAGGCCGGTCCCGCCGAGGTGATCGTGGACGTCCGCAAGACCGGCGCGACCACGACGAGCGCGCGGGTCACGCTCGTCCAGGACGACCGGCCCGTCACCGAGGCGCTGATCACCACCGCGACGCTCGACGCCGCCGCCGAACCGACGTTCAGCGGCGCGCGGCCCGTCCCGGACCTGCCGCCGCCCGGCGACTGCCTGGACTTCGCCGACGGCCCCGGCGACGAGCTGAAGGGCTTCGCGTCCTGCGTCGACCTGCGGTTCGACCCCGCCGCGATGGGCTGGCTCAGCGGCGCCCCGAGCGGACGGCCCGAGATGCGCGCCTGGTTCCGGCTGCGCGACCCGCACGAGCCCGACCCGTTCGTCCTCGCGTTCGCCGTGGACGCGCTGCCGCCCGTCGCGTTCAACGCGGGCGCCGACGGCTGGTGCCCGACCGTCGAGCTGACCTGGTACCTGCGCGCACTGCCCGCGCCCGGAACGCTCCAGGTCCACAGCGGCGGACGGCTCGTCGCCGACGGCTGGTTCGACGAGGAGACCGAGATCTGGGACTCCGCCGGACGGCTCGTCGCGCAGAGCAGGCAGATCGCCCGCCTGGGCCGTTGAACCGGTCCACGCACGCGATACGGACGCAGTGTCGCGGACAGGTCACCCGTCAGAACGGTTTCTCCCATGTGACCGTGTGATGTCGGACGCATGACGCACCCCCCGGCCGTCCCGTCGCCTAGCCTTGGGCACCATGTCAGACGCGCCGATCGGGATCTTCGACAGCGGATTCGGCGGGCTCACCGTCGCCCGCACGATATTGGATCAGCTTCCGAACGAGCCGATCCACTATCTCGGTGACACGGCGCGTCAGCCGTACGGACCCCGCCCGATCGCGGAGGTCCGCGCGTTCGCTCTGGAGATGCTCGACCGGCTCGTCGCCGAGGGCGTCAAAATGCTGGTGATCGCCTGCAACAGCGCGAGCGCGGCGATGCTGCGCGACGCCCGGGAACGTTACTCCGTCCCGGTCGTCGAAGTGATCCATCCGGCGGCCCGGCGCGCGGCCCGCGCCACCGCCAACGGCCGGGTCGGGCTGATCGCCACCCGGGCGACCGTGAACAGCCGCGCCTACGAGGACGCGTTCGCCGCCGCACCCCAGATCACGCTGACCAGTGCGGCCTGCCCGCGCTTCGTGGAGTTCGTGGAGAGGGGGATCGCGGCGGGCGACGAACTGCTCGACGCGGCCCGCGCGTATCTGCGTCCGATTCTGGACGCCGAATGCGACACCCTCATTCTCGGCTGCACGCATTACCCCTTGCTCACCGGCGTCATCTCGTATGTGGTCGGGGACGGGGTCACACTGGTCTCAAGTGCCGATGAGACCGCAAAGGACGTGTACCGGGTGCTGCACGACAGGGGACTGGACCGCCGCGAGGCGCCGGTTCCGCCTGTCCACCGGTTCCGGACCACCGGTGATCCCGCCATTTTCGCCGCGCTCGGCCGCCGGTTCCTCGGCCCGGAGATCGGCGCGGTGGAGTCCGCCGTGAGCAAGGCTCTGACGACCTGATTCCACGGGGACAGCGACAGGAGGACGTGAGCGTGCGGGTCACTGTGATCGGCTGCTCGGGCAGCTTTCCGGGGCCGGAGAGCCCCGCGTCGAGTTATCTCGTCCAGGCCGAGGGTTTCAACCTCGTCCTGGACATGGGCAACGGCGCGCTCGGGACGCTCCAGCGGTTCCATCCGCTGTACGACGTGGACGCGGTGTGCATTTCTCATCTGCACGCCGACCATTGTCTGGATTTGTGCGGCTACTGGGTGGCGCGGACCTACTGTCCGGACGGCCCGGTGCCGAAGATCCCGGTCTGGGGACCGGCGGGCACGGCCGTGCGGATGGCGAAGGCCTACGACCTGGACCCCGATCCGGGAATGACGGAGACCTTTGATTTCCACACCCTGGAACGCCGTTTCGAGGTCGGGCCGTTCGCCATCACGACACGGCTCACGCCGCATCCCGTCGAGGCGTACGCGTTCCGCATCGAGCACGCCGGAAAGGTGCTCGCCTACTCCGGCGACACCGGCCGGACGGAAATGCTCGTGGAGCACGCCCGCGACGCCGACCTGTTCCTGTGCGAGGCGTCGTTCCTCGAACAGGAGAACCTCCCCGAGGACCTGCACCTCACCGCGCGCGAGGCCGGCGACTACGCCGCCCGCGCAGGGGTGGGCAAGCTCGTCCTGACGCATCTCGTCCCGTGGAACGACGACAACTGCACGCTCGCCGAGGCCAAGGAGAGCGACTACGCCGGGGAGATCGAACTGGCGTCGGTCGGGGCCGTCTACGAGCTGTAGCCGGGTGACGGCGCGGGGCGCGCGGGCCGTTAGGGTGGTCGCCATGCCACGTCCTGACGACCGCGCGTCCGACCAGCTCCGGCCCGTCACGATCCAGCGCGGCTGGCTCGACCACGCCGAGGGATCGGTGCTCATCGAGTTCGGCGGCACCCGGGTGCTGTGCGCCGCGTCCGTGCAGGAGTCGGTGCCGCGCTGGCGGCGCGACAGCGGGCTCGGCTGGGTCACCGCCGAGTACGCGATGCTGCCGCGCGCCACCAACACCCGCAACGACCGCGAGTCGGTGCGCGGGAAGATCGGCGGACGGACGCACGAGATCTCCCGGCTCATCGGACGCTCCCTGCGGGCGTGCATCGACCCGAAGAAGCTCGGCGAGAACACCGTCCAGATCGACTGCGACGTGCTCCAGGCCGACGGCGGCACCCGCACCGCCGCGATCACCGGCGCGTACATCGCGCTGGCGGATGCGGTGACGTGGCTGCGCGAGCGCGGCGTCGTCCGCCGCGACCCGTTCCGGTCGTCGGTGTCGGCGGTCAGCGTCGGCATCGTGGACGGCGAGCCGCGCCTGGACCTCTGCTACCTGGAGGACTCGCACGCCGAGACGGACATGAACGTCGTCTGTACCGGCGACGGCCGCTTCGTGGAGGTCCAGGGGACGGCCGAGGGCGCCCCCTTCGACCGCGCCGAGCTGGACGCGCTGCTCGACCTCGCCGCCGGCGGCTGCGCCGAGCTGACCCAGCTCCAGAAGGAGGCGCTGGGCCGGTGACCGCGCTCGTCCTCGCCACCCGCAACCAGGGCAAGATCGTCGAAATGCAGCGGCTCCTGTCCGGCGTCGAAGTCACCGGGCTCGGCCCGGACGCGCCCGAGGTCCCCGAGACCGAGCCGACGTTCGAGGGCAACGCGCTGCTCAAGGCCCGCGCGATCGCCGCGCACACCGGGCTGCCCGCCGTCGCCGACGACTCCGGCCTGTGCGTGGACGCCCTCAACGGCATGCCCGGCATCCTGTCGGCGCGCTGGTCGGGACGGTTCGGCGACGCGACGCCGAACAAAGACCGCGCCAACCTCGACCTGCTGCTCGACCAGCTCGCCGACGTCGCGGAGCCGCGCCGGGGCGCCTACTTCATCTGCGCGGCGGCGCTCGTCGTCCCGGGCGGCGCCGAGCACGTGGTCGAGGGCCGCATGTACGGCCGGATCATCGACGCGCCGCGCGGCACGGGTGGATTCGGCTACGACCCGGTGTTCGTTCCGGACGGCGACGACCGCACCACGTCCGAGCTGAGCCCGGACGAGAAGGACGCGATCAGCCACCGCGGCGTCGCCTTCCGCGCCCTCGCCGAGATCATCCCCGCCCTGCTGGCCCCGACCGACCGGCCCTGACCTAGGGCCGCGGGACCGGCGCCAGGACGGCGGCGCAGCCGACCTTCAGGCCCGGCAGCATGTTCCAGCCGACCGTCGCGATCACCTCGTGGAGCTGCGACGGCATCCGGTCCAGCACGAGCGGCGCCCGGCCGACGCGGCGCGACGCCACCTCGGCCAGCATGTTCAGCGCGCCGAGGTCGATGAACCGCAGCTCCGCCAGATCCAGGTGGACCGGCCCGTCGTCGCCGTGCGCCAGCACCGTCGCGAGCGCCTGGTCCAGCACCGTGTGCCGCGACGCGTCCAGCTCGCCGCTCAGCTCCAGCCCGCGCGGATCGAACGTCCGGACGATCCGCAGCACCGCGTCCTCGAAGTCCGGGTCGGGCGCGGCGTGCACCGTGTGCGCCGCGCGCAGCAGGTCCACCGCGTCGGGCGGGACGCGCCGCCGGTCCACCCGGCAGATCACGCTGAGCGCCGTGCTCGGCCGCACCAGCCGGTCCAGCGCGGCGTCGCACTCCATCAGCTCCCGCGTCGCCTCCGGATCGCGGGCGGCGCACGTCAGGTCCAGCGTGACCCGCACCCCGGCGAACCCGGCGCGCTCGGCCGCCTCCACCTCGGCGGTCACCGCGTCCAGCACCGGCCGCGCCCCGGTGTGCCCCGCGTGCACGACGGTCAGCAGCTCCGGCGACGGCGTCCCCACCACGCCCGGGATCTGCGGATCCGGCTCGGCCGCCACATAGACGACCTTCTCGCGCGCCAGCAGCCCGTCCCGGACGAACGCGCCGACCACGTGCTCGTGCTCCTCGGCGCCCGAGCACGCCAGCCACGCGTGGTCGCCCGCGTGCAGCGCGCCGACCGGACGCCGCACCGACCAGAAGGCTTCCATCGTCACCACCGCCGCACCGGCCCGCCGCCTCGCGCCATGCTCAGCGGCGGACCCGGAGCCGGACGAACGTCCCGTCCCAGCCGCCGCGCAGCTCGACCAGATCGACCAGCAGCCGCACCGACCACAACCCGAACCCGGTGTCCAGCGCCGACTTCGGCGGGACGAACCCGGTCAGCGGATGGGGCCGCCAGTGCCCGTGGTCGCCGATCTCGCAGACGATCTCGTCGCCGCTCGTCCACACCCACGCTCCCATCGGCGGCGCCCCGTGCGCGAGGGCGTTGGCCGCGACCTCGTTGGCGGCCGTGACGAGGTTCTGCGCCGCCGCGGGCGTCAGCTCGTGCGCGTTCGCGCGCGTCGCGACGAACAACCGCAGCGGCTGGAGGTCGGCGGACTCGATCGGCAGGTACTCCGCGTCAGCCGGACGGTCGTGGCGACGGTTGCGGTCCCGCGCGGCGCTGTAGCACGCCGGGTCCAGATAGGCGTCGCTCGTGCTCTCGTCCGCGCCGTCCACGACGACCGGATGCGTCAGCCGCACCTGGTCCAGGACGTCGCCGGGCAGCGTCGACCGGTCGTAGGGGCACAGCGACGACGCGTCCGACCCCGCGAACACCACGTTGATCAGCGACTCGTAGCGCTGCCACTCCAGCCGCTGCCGCGCGTCGTGACCGTCCCACACCGGCTCGGCCACCGCGTGGACGCGCAGCGGCGACACCCGGTCGACCAGCTCCAGGTACGCCTTCAGCGTCCGCACCGGGTGGCGGTAGAACTCGGCCGAGTCGTAGAACTCGATCGCGTCCCGGTAGCCCGCCATCTCCTCGCGGAGCGGGCCGAGGTTGTCGGGCCGGACGACGGCGACCGCCGCGCCGCCCACCTCGACCGCCTGGCGCAGGAACGCCCCCGTCGCGGCGAGGAAGTCGCTCCGCTCGTCGTACAGCAGCGCCCGGTGCGTCAGGCCCATGCGGTCGCGCCCCCGTCCCGTGCGCCGCGCGCTCGTCCGGGGACGAGGCCGGGCAACCGGTTCCAGCCCACCATGTCGATCACGTTCTCCACGTTCGCCGGGAGGTCGTCCAGGATCAGTGCCTCGCCGCGCGGCAGCGCCAGCGCGTGCCGCACGAGGAGGTTCAGGCCGCCGAGGTCGAGGAAGCCGAGGCCGGCGCAGTCCAGATGGACGCCGCGCCGTCCGGCCAGCAGCCGGCCGAGGTGCTCGGCGAACACCGCGTGCCGGGCGCCGTCCAGCTCACCTTCGATCCGCAGGCCGCGCGGCGCGAAACTGCGCGCCAGGCGGAGCGTGCCGTCGTCGAACAGCGGATTGCCCTCGACCCGCACCTCGTGCGTCGCGCCCAGTTCGGCGAGCCGGTCGGGCGGGCAGCGGCGCCGGTCGATCTGGCACACCGCCATCGCGACCGTGCTCGGCGACACCGCGTGCGCCAGCCGGTCCTCGCAGCCGAGCAGGCCGGTCAGCCCCGTGCCGGAGGTGAGCGCCCAGGTGAAGTCGGTGGTGAACCTGACGGCCCGGTACCCCGCGTCGTAGCCGCGCTCCACCTCGCGGTCGATCGTCCGGGCGAGCCGGTCGGGGTCGAAGCCGCCCGCCGCGTCCAGGCAGGACTCGGCGCGGGTCAGGACGCGGAGCTGGCCCGTCGCGGTGAACGCCGCCGGGTCGAGCCCGGTCATCCCGGGCAGCCGCGCGGGCGGCGCGTCCGTGACGTACACGATCTTCTCGTTGGTGGCGAGGGCGCCCGCGACGAACGGCGCGACCACATGGTCGCGCTCCTCGGCGCCGGAGTAGGGCAGCCAGGCGTGGTCGCCCGGACGGACGTCGTCCACGTATCTGGTGTCGTACCAGGTCCCCATGCCCTGCCCATCGAGGTGAGTGCGGGTGGGTTCAGCGTACGCCGCCGAGCCGCTTCCGGAAGCCCAATGCATGGAACCCCTCACAGAGCGTCCGCACGGACGCCGGGAGTGTCGACCGCGAGCCGCACCGTCGTCCCGCCGTCGCCGGTGCGGATGTCCACCCGCGAGCACAGCAGCCGGACGGCCCACAGGCCGAGCTGTCCTGGCACGCCCGGGGGCGGCGGGACGAACCCGTACCAGGACCGCTCGGGCCACCGGCCCCGGTCGGCGACCTCGCAGACGAACGCGTCCCGCGCCGTCCACATGCGGAGGGTGATCGGCGGGGCGCCGTGCGCCTGCGCGTTGGTCATGATCTCGGTGATCGCGACGAGGAGCCGCTGCAACGGCTCCTCGGGGAGCCGCGCGGTCTGCCGCGCCCAGTCGGCGATGTACGCGCGGATCCAGTACAGGTCGGGCCGCGCGATCTGCAGGGTCTCCGCGGACGCGGGCGGCGGGGGGAGCGGGTCGCGGTCGCACGCCGCGTTGTAGACGCGCGGCTCGACATAGCCCGGATTGGCGACGGCCCGGTCGCCCCGGACGGTCTCGGGATGCGTCCGGCGCGCGTCGGCGATGACCCCGGCGGGCGTGCTGCGCACCGGGTACGGGCACATGATCGCCGCGCCCGTCCGGTCGAACGCCGCGTTGACGATCGCCTCGGTGCGCTGCCATTCGCGGACCTCGGCGGCGCCGCGCCGCGTCCACGCGGGCTCGGCGAGCAGCCGGAGCCGTCCGCCGCGCTGGGCCGCGACGTCGGCGTCGGCGAGCGTGGCGGCGAGGGTCCGCGCGGGATGGGCGTACCACTCGGCCGGGTCCAGGAACTCGACGGCGCCGGTGTCCAGTTCGTCGCCCAGCAGCACGCGCGTCGCGAGCGAGGTCACGGCGAGGACGCGGTCACCGTCGGCCAGGCCCGCGCGCAGGAACGGGACGGCGCCGGCGAGCAGGCCGTCCGCGCCCTCGTAGGGCAACAGCCGGTGGGCGAAGGGTCTCGGGGCATCGGTCACCAATGGCCTGCCATGCGTCGGTCGGCGGCTCGGATCCGCTCACCCTAGGCGCGTCCGCGTCGCGCCGCGACCCCCGGTTTTTCAGATACCGGCAAGTCTCGTGAACGGCGGCGCGCCGCCGCCGGAAAGTGCGGGCGGGGGGACTCGAACCCCCACGATGTCTCCATCAACAGGACCTAAACCTGCCGCGTATGCCATTTCGCCACGCCCGCGCGGTCGCCCGCCTCAGATCTCCAGGTCGCGGCGCAGACGCTCCACGTGACCCGTCGCCTTCACGTTGTAGTACGGCTTCTCGATCCGTCCGTCGGCGTCGATGAGGAACGTCGAGCGGATCACGCCGACGACCGCCCGGCCGTACAGCTTCTTCTCGCCGTACGCGGCGTAGGCCTGGAGCACCTTGGTGTCCGGGTCGGACAGCAGCGGGAACGTCAGGCCCTCCTTGGCGCGGAACTTCGCCAGCTTGGCGGGAGCGTCGGGGGAGACGCCGACGACCGTCACGCCGGCCGCCTCCAGTTCGGCGAGGCTGCTCTGGAAGTCGACCGACTCCTTGGTGCAGCCCGGCGTCATCGCCGCCGGGTAGAAGTAGAGGACGACCCGCTTCCCGCGCAGCGAGGCGAGGGAGACCGGGACGCCGTCCGCGTCCGGCAGCTCGAATTCGGGGGCGGGATCGCCCGCCTGAAGTCGGTCGGTCACCTGGTCCGCCTTTCACGTCCTGCTTCGGGAGTCCACCGTACCGGCTGGGGCGGAGCGGGCGCCGCCGCCGTGGACCTGCAACACTGGACCGATCATGCGTCGCGCAGGCTGGAACGAGTGAGGAACACCGAATGGCTGACAGGTCCCGCGACCCGGAGGCGCTGGAAAAGGAGATCGAACGCGCCCGCGCGGAACTGGCGCGGACGATCGACGTCCTGGCGGACCGGGTCAACCCGCGCAACGTCGCGCAGCGCGGCGCCGAGCGCCTGAAGGAAGAGGCCGGGCTCGTCGCGCGCACCGTGAAGACCCTGGTCGCCCCGGGTGAGGGCGGCGTCCCCGCCGTCGACCGGCGCGTGCTCGCCGGCGCGGTCGGGTTCGCGGTGACGGTCACCGTCCTCATCGCGTGGCGGCGTTCGCGCCGCTGAATTCCGTCGTGAAAGCCCCCGGCCGCGGCCGGGGGCTTTCTCATTCGCCGGAGAAGAACTGCGGCAGGTGGCGGCGGTGGGCGGCCAGGCCCTCGTCCAGGATGCTCTCGGCCGTGTGCTTGCTGCGGACGAACGGGTGCGCGAGCAGCGCTTGCAGGGCCAGCCGCCGGGAGCCGGTGACGGCGGCGTCGGCGGCCAGCCGCTCGTAGGCGTGGATCGCCTGGGTCAGGCCCCGGACGGGCGCCGGAAGCTCGCCCATCGTCAGCGGCACCGGCCCGGCGCGGCCGACGATCGCGGGGACCTCCACGACCGCGTCGCCGGGCAGTGACGCCACCGCCCCGCCGTTGCGGGTGTTGACGATCACGCGGCGGCCCTCGTCGCGGTGCAGCGCGCAGATCACGTCCACCGCGAACTCCCCGTGCTCGCCGCCGCCGCGCTCGCGGCTCGGGTCGGGGTCGGCGCGCTCGGCCTCGGCGGCGACGCCCGCGTAGTAGGCGGGCAGCATCGCGCGGACGTCCTGCGCCCGCGTCGTGCCCTTCTCCCGCAGCTCGGCGACCACCTCGTCGTGGAAGAAGTAGTACTTGGCGTAGGAGTTCGGCAGGAAGCCGAGCGCCTTCGCCAGCTCGGCCATCCGGGACGGGTCGCGCCACGGCGTCGCGCCGCCGCCGGGGACGGCCAGGTCGTCCAGCAGGGCGGGCAGGTCCAGCGGCGTCCCGTCGAGGCGGACGCGCGTCGCCCAGGTGGCGTGGTTCAGACCCGTCCAGTCGGCCTCCAGCCGGGCGGCGGGCAGGCCGAGCAGGTCCGCCCACATCTCGGTGTCGCCGACGCTCTGGTCGCACAGGCCGATGATCCGCGCGCCGGTGTGCCGGGCGACCGCGTCGGCGACGATGTTCGTCGGGTTGGTGTAGTTGACGATCCACGCGTCCGGCGGGGCGAGCGCGGCGACCTCCAGCAGCACCGGGACGGACCGCAGCGCCATCAGCAGCCCGCCGGGACCGGCCGTCTCCTGCCCGACGACGCCGTGCCGCAGCGGGATCGACTCGTCCAGGTGCCGCGCCGCCAGCCCGCCGGGGCGGAACGTGGTGAACACGTAGGACGCGCCGTCCAGCGCGGGCTTGAGGTCGGTGTGCGCGGTGACGGTCAGGTCGGCGCCGCGCGCGGCGAACATGCGGGCGGCGAGCCGCGTCATGACGTCCAGGTGGGCGGCGTCGATGTCGTGGCAGGCGATCTCGGTGCCGGACAGGTCGGCGGCGCGGTACAGCAGGCCCCGGACGACGCCGGGCATGTAGCCGCTGCCCGCCCCGATGACGGCGATCTTCAACCGGGCTCCTCTCAGCGCAGCGTGGGTTCGGCGCGGTAGGCCGGACGGCCCGCCGCCGGGATGTGCGGGACGACGAACGCGTACTCGGCCAGCGTCGCGGCCGGGATGTCGGCGGACTCCCCGAACGCGGCGATCTCGCTCCAGCAGGGCGCCCCGAGCGAGCCGCTGTGGTGCCGCACCGACAGACCCGCGCACAGGTTGGCGAAGCGCAGCCGCCGCTCCAGCGGGAACCCCGCGAGCGTCCCGTAGACGAACCCGGCGGCGAACACGTCGCCCGCGCCGGTCGGGTCCAGGGCGCGGACGGGCAGCGCGGGCGCGGCGGCGCGTTCCCCGGTCGTCCGGTCGACCGCGACGGCGCCGCGCTCGCCGAGCTTCACGACGACGACCGGGACGCGTTCGGCGAGGGCGTCCAGAGCCTTCTCCGGCGTCGCGGTGCGGGTGTAGGCCATCGCCTCGACGGCGTTCGGGAGGAACACGTCCACGTCGGACAGGCGGTCCAGGACGTCGGTGGACCACGTCTCGGTCGGGTCCCAGCCGACGTCGGCGAACACCCGCGTGCCCGCGGCGCGCAGCGCCAGCGCCCAGGCCGGGAGCGGACGGCCGATGTCCACGAAGCACGTCGCGGCGGCGGGGGCGTCGGCGAACAGCTCGCCGCCGGCGGGCAGCGGGCGCTGGTAGGTGATCATGCTGCGGTCGGCGGCGTGCGCGAGCGACACCGTGACCGGAGTCGGCCAGCCGGGGACGCGCCGCGACCAGCCGAGGTCGACCTGCTCCTGCTCGGCGAGCGTCCGCCAGAGGTAGGAGCCGAACAGGTCGTCGCCGAACGGGGCGGCGAGGCCGGTGCGCAGGCCGAGCCGGCTCATCGCGACGGCGATGTTCGCGACGCCGCCGGGCGCCGAGCCGAGCCCGTCGGTGATCAGCTCGGTGCCGGGCAGGGGGAGGCGGGGCAGCCCGGTGAAGATCATGTCCATGAAGACGCGGCCGGTGAGGAACACGTCCAGCGCGCCGGTGTCGCCCGCCGGGCCGTCCGGCCGGGGGCCGGCGCACGGCTCGGGGGTCGTCACAGCTCGGGCGGGGTCGCGGTGAACCGGGCCAGCACGGCGGCCCGGACGGTCTGGACCTGCGGCTCGACCACGATCGGCTCCGGCTCGCCGTCCGCGCCGCCCCGCGCGGCGGCGGCCATCGGGGCGAACCCGTAGCCGGGGTCCTGCGTCGACTCGTCCGAGAGCGAGACCAGGCCGGTGAGCCGCGTCCCGAGCGCGTCGGCGTACCCGCGGGCACGCTCCACGGCCCGCAGCGCGGCCTCCCGCGCCGCGCGGGCGTGGACCTCGCTGTCCTCCCGGAGCGCCCAGTCGGGCCCGTGGACGGACGTGCGCTCCTGGTCGGCCAGCCTCGGCAGCAGTTCGGCGAGGACGGTGAAGTCCGCCACGGTCAGCTTGAGGACCGCCGTGCCCCGGTAGGCCGCGACGTCGTTGCGCTTGCCGTAGCGGATCTCCGGCGTGACCGAGAGCCCGCCGGTCTCCACCCGCTCCACGGCGTCGCCGTAGGACCGGACGAGGGCGAGGCACTGCTCGTTGCGCTCGGCGAGCCGGTCGAGCGCGTCCCGCCGCTCGCGCTCGCGGGCCTGGACGTGGACGGTCACCCGCGCGATCTCCGGCTCGGCCTCCAGGACGGCCTCACCGCGGACGCTGATGACAGGGGCGTCGCTCATACCGGCCAACCTAGCCGCTCGGTATGACGGAATTCCCGTCAGAGGAACGTCCGGCCCTCGCCCCGGTAGGTGGGCACGGTCCGGGCGACCTCTCCGCCGTCCAGCAGGTGCAGTTCGGCGAACCGTTCGCACAGCTCACCGGCCTTGGTGTGCCGGAACCAGACGCGGTCGCCGACGGCCAGCAGGTCGGCGGCGGGGCCGAGCAGCGGCGTCTGGACCTCGCCCGCGCCTTCGTTCCGGTCGTAGGACAGCCCGGTCGGCAGGTACGGCTGGGGGAGCCGCAGCGCGTCGGCGGGCCCGGACGCGAGGTAGCCGCCGCCGAGGCACGTCACGACGCCGGGGCCGGGCCGCCGGACGACCGGGAGCGCGAACAGGGCGGCGGGCCGTCCCCGGAAGTTGGAGTAGTAGTCGAACAGGTGCGGGTGGTACAGCCCGGACCCGGCGGCGACCTCGGTGACGGACCGCTCGGCGGCGGTGCTCTCCACGCTGCCGGTGCCGCCGCCGTTGACGAACTCCAGGTCGGCGACCTCGCGCACGGCGGCGACGATCGCGGCGCGGCGCCGGGCCAGCTCCAGCCGGGACCGGCGCTGCATCGCGGCGATCATCCGGCCGCGCGCGGCCCGGCCGGGCGGACGGTCCCCGACGCCCGCGATCTGCGACTCGTAGGCCATCAGCCCGACGAGCCGGAGGCCGTCGCGGCGCCCGATCTCGGCGGCCAGCGCGCGGACCTGGCCGGGGGTGTGCAGCGGGGAGCGGAGCGCGCCGACGCGCAGCCGCCCGGCGAGCGCCCGGTAGGACGCGTCGATGTCCAGGCAGACGCGGACGGTCGCGCCCTTGACCGCCTCCTCGATGAGGTCGAGGTGGTCGGTGCCGTCGACCATCACCGTGATCGTGCGGGCGGCGTGCTCGTCGGCGGCGAGCGCGGCGAGGGCCGTCCGGTCGGCGGTGGGGTAGGCGAGGAGGATGTCGTCGCTCGTGCCCTCGCGGGCGAGCCACAGCGCCTCGGGGAGCGTGAACGCCATGACGCCCGCGAAGCCGTCCAGCGCCAGGACCTCCTCCAGCAGCGCGCGGCAGCGGACGGACTTGCTCGCCACGCGGATCGGCTTGCCCGCCGCGCGCCGGACGAGGTCGGCGGCGTTCGCGCGCAGGGCGGGCAGGTCCACGACGGCGAAGGGAGCTTCGAGCGAGCCCGTGGCGGCGTCGTACCGCTCGCGGAGGTTCATGCGGCCACAGTGCCACAGAACCCCTTAACGTGAGAAGTCTTCACATCGCGACGTCAGTCACGTCCGTGCGTGGCGAAGAAGTTCCAGAGCGTGGTGCTCGCGCCGGACGGCCACTGGTGCCGGCCGCCGTCGATCTTGCAGAACGTGACCTGGACGCCGCCCGAACCCTTGTTCGTGGCCTCGCAGTCGGCGCCCGACGCCTGCGCGGTGACCTTGGTACCGGTGGCGCCGAGATGCCCGACCCGGCGCCAGAAGTCCACGGCGTCCTTGACCGGCGGGAAGCCGCGCGAGTCGTTGATGTCGCGGCGCCCGCCGCCGTTGAACGGGACGTTGCCGTCCGCCGTCCCGTGGAAGATCATCGCCGACACCGGACGGGACGGGTCGCACTTGGTCACCAGCGCGCCCTCCACGACGCCGATCGCGGCGACCTTGTCCGCTTCCTCGCAGGCCATCCGGTACGCCATGCCCGCGCCGTTGGAGAAGCCGGTGACGAAGACGCGCTTCGGATCCACCAGCCCGGTGCCGTTCAGCTTGTCGATGAGACGGCTCAGGAAGTCGACGTCGTTCACGTGGCCGATCTTGGCGGCGCCGCAGCAGTCGCCCGCGTTCCACGTCGTCGCGAAGCCGTTCGGGTAGACGGCGATGAACCCGTGCTCGTCGGCGAGGGAGTCGAAGTTCGTCAGCCGCTGCATCTGGCCCATCGTCGAGAAGCCGCCGTGCAGGGCGAGGACGACCGGCAGCCGCTTGGCGAGCCGTCCGCCCCGCCATTTGCTCTTGGCGACCTTCGGCGGCATGTGGATCAGGTACTCGCGGGGGGCGATCGTCCCCACGTCGATCTTCTCCTTGTGCGTTCCGGCGCGGGTGGAGATGCCGTCCACGCTCGCGGGCGGCGTGCCCGTCGCGTGCTTCCCGCCGCCCTCCTTCTCGGTCTCGCAGGCCGTCAGCGCTAGGGCGAGCACCGCGACCAGCGCCAGCGGGATCAGGAGGAGTCGACGCATGGTTGCGAATCTAGCCCGTCAAGACCAGGTCAAACCACCCGTCAGGCGGTCGGTACGCTGCCGGTGTGAGCGAGTACGTGGTGACCTTGTCGTGTCCGGACCGTCCCGGGATCGTGGCGGCCGTGTCCGGCCTGCTCGCCGGACGGGACTGCAACATCCTGGAGAGCCAGCAGTTCGGCGACCGGGACACCGGGATCTTCTTCCTGCGCGTCCAGTTCTCGTCCGGGTCGGCCGGGGAGGACGAACTGCGCGCCGCGTTCGCCGCCGTCGGCGCGGAGTTCGGCGGCGAGTGCCGGCTGTACCCGGCCGCCGCCCGGGAACGCGTCCTGATCATGGTGTCGCGGGACGACCACTGCCTCAACGACCTGCTCTACCGGCAGCGGTCCGGGCTGCTGGACGTGGACATCGTCGCGGTCGTGTCCAACCACCCGGACCTGCGTCCGCTGACCCAGTCCTACGGCGTGGACTACCACCACCTGCCCGTGACGAAGGGCGCGAAGGCCGCGCAGGAGGCCGAGGTACTGACGCTGGTCGAACATTACGGCGCGGATCTCGTCGTCCTCGCCCGGTATATGCAGATCCTGTCCGACGACTTCTGCGCCAAGCTCCCCGGCCGCGTCATCAACATCCACCACTCGTTCCTGCCGAGCTTTAAAGGCGCCCGCCCGTACCACCAGGCGCACACGCGCGGCGTGAAGCTCATCGGCGCGACCGCCCACTACGTCACCGCCGACCTGGACGAAGGGCCGATCATCGAGCAGGAGGTCGCGCGGGTGGACCACGCGCACGGCCCCGACGCGCTCGTCGCCGTCGGCCGGGACGTGGAACGGCTCGCGCTCGCCCGCGCCGTCCGCTGGCACGCCGAGCACCGCGTGCTGCTCAACGGAACGCGGACGGTCGTCTTCCGCTGACGCACGGCGACCGCGTGCGGCAGCATGGGCGTCGATGGACGACGCGCCGATCACCGCGTGGATCGCGGACCTGGACGGACGGCAGCGCGCACGGCGGCTCGCCCGGCGCGAGTTCCGCCCGCACCGCACGTCCCTGGTCCTCGCCCTCCTGGCGCTGCTGACGGTCGCAGCGTGGGCCGTGACGGCCGAGATCGTCGCGCGGGTCGCCGGGCGTCCGGCCGACCTGCTCCCGGTGCACGACATCGTGGCGCTGCTGCGCCGCACGTCCTGGGGCGACCGCGCGGTGGGCGTCGCCGGCTACGCGCTCCTGGCGTCCGGCGCCCTTCTCCTGCTCGCCGGGGTGCCGGGCCGGTGGCGGCTGCTGCCCGTCCGCACCGAGGACGGCCGCCTCGCCGGGGGCGTCCCCCGGCGCGACGTGCGACGCGCCCTGGCCCGCGCGGCCCGCGCCGTCCCCGGCGCCGGACGCGCCCGCGTCCGCCTGCCCGGCCGCTCGCGCCCGCACGTGGTGGTGAAGGTCCGCCCGGCGTCGGCGCGGGTGGTGGAAGAGGCGGTGCGGGCGCGGCTCGCGGGGTTCGGGCTGTCGCATGATGTGCGCGTGGACGTCCGGCGCGGGGGGCGGTGAATGCGGACGGGGGTCGCCGTCGCCGCCGGGGTCCTGCTCGCGTGCGGGGCGGTCGTGCTCGGCGCGGACGCCGTCGAGACGAGCCTGGCCGGGCTGCACGGCACCGCGCAGGCGGGGCTGGGCGCGGCCCCGGCGGCGGGACGGCCGGTGCTGGATCCGTCGGTCGTCCGGTACGCGGCGCGGCACGGGTGGTTCTGGCCCGCCGTCTCGCTCGCCGCCGAAGGCGTCGCGCTCGCCGCGACCACCGGGCTGTGGCGGGCCGGCCGGGCCGCGCTGCTGCGCCGCCGCGCCCGGCCGGACGTTCCCGCCGTCGCGGCCCTGCGGGCCGAGGCGCTGCGGTTGCCGGGCGTGCGGGACGTCAAGGTCCGGCTGACCGGGACGCGGCACGCGCCGAGGCTGGTGGTGACCGTCGCGTGCGCGGACGGGACGCCGCTCGGCGGGCTGCTCGCGGCGCTCGGGGACGGGCCGATCGCGCGGTGCCGGGACGCCGAGCTGCCCGATCTCGTCGCCGTCGTGCGGTTCCGGCTCGGCCCGGCGAGGTTTCGGCGGGGCGCGGCGGGTAGGTGATCGCTCGGACATCGACACCCGGCATCGGGAGGATCACGATGGGTGACCTCGGCAACAAGGCTGACCAGGCGCAGGGCAAGATCAAGGAGGGCGCCGGCAAGGCGACCGGCGACCGCGAGCTGGAAGGCGAGGGCAAGGGCGACCAGATGAGCGCCAAGGCCCAGGGCGCGATGGATGACGCCAAAAAGAAGGCCGGCGACGCGGCGGAGAAGATGAAGGGCATGTTCGGCTCCAAGGAGTAGCTCCGGGGCGCCAGGGCGGCGGGCCGGTGACGTGCGACGTCACCGGCCCGCCGCCCTTTTTGTCGTTGAAAGCGAATTTTGCCTGGGTCGGCGATTGTGCGACGGCGGCGGCGAGCAGGCACCAACGGGACATCGTCAGGGGGGATGAGTCGTGAACCAGGACAACGGACAGGCGGGACGCGGAACGGGGACGGGCACGCTGCCGTCCCGGCCGGACCGCGCCTCGCTCGACGGCGCCGGGCACAAGAACACCGACCGCAACGCGGACGGCGCGCTCGTCAGCGAGCACGGCCGGACGGCCATCGCGGACGGCGTCGTCGCCAAGGTGGCCGGGATGGCGGCCCGCGAGATCGGCGGCGTCCACGCGATGGGCGCGGGCATTGCCCGGACGTTCGGATCGGTGCGCGAACGGCTGCCCGGCGGCGGCTCCGACGCGTCCCAGGGCGTGTCGGTGCAGGTCGGGGAGAAGCAGGCCGCGATCGACATCGACCTCGTCGTGGAGTACGGCGCGGCGATCCCGGACCTTTCGTCGGCCGTCCGCGACAACGTCATGGACCAGGTCCAGCACATGACCGGCCTGGAGGTGGTCGAGGTGAACATCACCGTCGACGACATCCACCTGCCCGGCGAGGACGACGACGCGGGCGGGAACGACCGGTCCGGCGAGGACAAGGGCCGGTGACCGACCCGGACCTCGCCCGGCGGATCGCCGAGCGGGCGCGGACGGTCTCGGATGTCGCGGACCTCACCGCCGGACCGCGCGGACGGATCGTGACGTTCCAGGCGGGACCGCCGCTCGGGGGCGTCGCCGTCCGGCCGGACGCGGTGGAGATCGGCATCGTCGCCCGGCCCGCCCGCCGGCTGCCCGACATCGCCGCCGACGTGCGCGCCGCCGCGCTCCCGCTCGCCGGGGACCGGGCCGTGCACGTGCTGGTCGGCGACCTCGCGGAGGAGGGAACATGAACCGCAAGTTCTGGCCCGTCGCGGGCCTGGTGTGGGGGACGGCCGTCGGCTTCGCCGGAGCGTTCGGCGGATTCGGCGCGTTCCTGGTCGTGCTGCTGCTCGGCGTCCTCGGGTTCCTCGGCGGCCGGATCGCCGCCGGTGAGCTGGACGTCGGCGAGATGGTGTCGTCGCTCGGGCGGAAGCAGTGACCGCGCGGGGCGTCACGGTGATCGCCGACCGCGTCCTCGTGCGGCTCGCCGAGCACGCCGCGCGGTGCGCCGAGGCGACCGGGGAGCAGGACGTCCGGCTGCTCGGCGTCCCGCGCGGACGGCGCGCGGCGAAGGCGTCGGTGGACGTCCAGGGGCACGTCGCCGAGGTGCGCGTGGAGATCGCCGTCGTCTACCCCGAGCCCGTCCGGCTGATCGCGCGGGACGTCCGCGACCGCGTCCGGCGCGAGATCGAGGACACGACCGGCCACCGCGTGCGGCAGGTCGACGTCGTCGTGTCCGCGCTGGACCGGACGCCGCCCGCGCGGCGGCGCGAACCGGCGGGGGTGGCGTAGATGGCGGCCTCCTCGGCGGGGCGGCTGCCCCGCGTCCTCGGCCGCGCGGACCGGCGCGCCCGGCACATGTTCCGGACGCGCCGCGCGTGGTCGGCGCTGATCGCCGCGACGCTGCTGACGGCCGTCGGCGCGCTCACCGCGATCGAGACGCTGACGGCGCTCGCGGGCGCCCCGGCGAAGATCGTCCCGTATGAGGGCGTCGCGTCGTGGCTGCGGCGGACGCCGTGGTCGTCGGCGGCCGTCCTCGCGATCAGCGCGGTCGTGGCGCTCGCGGGCCTCGGCGCGCTCGCGGCGGCGCTGGTGCCCGGCCGGTGCCGGCTCGTCCCGCTGCACGGCGGCGACCCCGACCTGCTCGTCGGCGTGACGCGCGGCGGGCTGCGCGGCGCCGCGGCGTCGGCGGCGCGGTCGGTGGACGGGATCAGCGCGGTGAAGAAGGTGCGGGTGCGGCGGCGCAGGCTCGTCCTGAAGGCGCGGACGCCGCTGCGCCGGGAGCACGACCTCGCGGCGCGCGTGCACGACGCCGTCCAGTCCCGGCTGGACGAGCTGGCGCCGGTGCCGCGCCGCAAGGTCAAGGTCCGCATCGACGTGAAGGAGTGATCATGGACCGGCACGGCGCGCGTCTCAACCGGTTCGCCTTGGCGCTGCTCGGGGTCGTCCTGCTCGTGCTGGGCGGTCTCGGGCTGGCGCTCGGTTCCGGCGTGTTCGGTTCGGGGCGCTCACGCGCTCCGGTGCTGACGCAGGGGACGCGGACGTTCGCGTCCGGGCACGGCTGGTTCTGGTGGGCGGTGGCCGTCGCCGCCGTCGTCGCCGGGCTGCTCGGGCTGTGGTGGCTGCTCGTCCAGGGCCGCCGGGACCGCGTGCCGGAGCTGTCGATGGAGCCCGAGCCCGAGCGGGGGACGACGCGGCTCACGGCCAAGGCCGTCACCGACGCGCTGTCGGACGAGATCGCCGCCTATCCGGGCGTGCGGGGCGTCGGCGCGCGGATCGGCGGCTCGTCGCGGCGGCCCCGGCTGTTCCTGACCGTCGCCTACGCGCGCGACGCCGACCTCGCCGCGCTGCGCCGCCGCGTGACCGGCGAGGCGATCGTGCGGCTGCGGTCGGCGCTGGAGCGCGAGAGGCTGCCCGCCGTGGTGCGGCTGCGGCTGGTGGGCGGCGAGGAGACCCGGACGGTGCTGTGACTGCTTTGTCGGTATTTGGGATGGGTTTGATCGCCCCGATCGGGCGACCGATTTAGAGTCCGAAGAGAACGCTCTGTCCGGTTGAAGGGAGTTCCACCACGGGGCCGGGGGACGGCCCGGAAGGCGAAGGCCGTGGCTCGCACCGCCACGGCCTTCCGCCGTTTCCCGGCGCGAGATCGCTCACGCCCTGCCGTCCCGGGTGCGATCGCCCGATTCGGGGGGTAGACCGTCCGGACCGACGACCCGCACGGAGGAGAACATGGTGGACACGCGCGCCGGTCGGCCCGCGGCCCCGGCCGACCTGGTGGACGTGCCGCGCCTCGTCACGGCCTACTACACGCTGCGTCCCGACCCGTCCGAGCCGGCGCAGCGCGTCGCGTTCGGGACGTCCGGGCACCGCGGCTCGGCCCTGGACGCCGCCTTCAACGAAACTCACATCCTCGCCACCAGCCAGGCCATCTGCGAGTACCGCGCCGCGCAGGGCACCGACGGGCCGCTGTTCCTCGGCGCCGACACCCACGCCCTGTCCGCGCCCGCGCAGGCGACGGCGCTGGAGGTGTTCGCGGCCAACGACGTGACCGTCCTCATCGACGCGCGCGACGGCTACACGCCCACCCCGGCCGTCTCGCACGCCATCCTCACCCGCAACCGGGGCCGGACGTCCGGGCTCGCGGACGGCGTCGTCGTCACCCCCTCGCACAACCCGCCCCGCGACGGCGGCTTCAAGTACAACCCGCCGAACGGCGGCCCGGCCGGGACCGACGCCACGACCTGGATCCAGGACCGGGCCAACGCGATCATCGAGGGCGGACTCACCGGCGTCCGGCGCGTCCCGCACGCCGAGGCCCTGCGCCGCGCCGGCCGGTACGACTTCCTCGACGCCTATGTCGGCGACCTGCCGTCCGTCCTGGACCTCGCCGCGATCCGGGACGCGGGCGTGCGCATCGGCGCGGACCCGCTCGGCGGCGCCAGCGTCGCCTACTGGGGCGCGATCGCCGAGCGGCACGGGCTCGACCTCACCGTCGTCAACCCCGACGTGGACCCGACCTGGCGGTTCATGACGCTGGACTGGGACGGCAGGATCCGCATGGACTGCTCGTCCCCGCACGCGATGGCGTCGCTGATCGACAAGCGGTCCGCGTACACGGTCGCGACGGGCAACGACGCCGACGCCGACCGGCACGGCATCGTCACGCCCGACGCCGGGCTCATGAACCCCAACCACTTCCTCGCCGCCGCGATCTCCTACCTCTTCGCGCACCGCCCGGACTGGCCCGCGTCCGCCGGGGTCGGCAAGACGCTCGTCAGCAGCGGCATGATCGACCGCGTCGCCGCCGCGCTCGGCCGGCCGCTCACCGAGGTCCCGGTCGGGTTCAAGTGGTTCGTCCCCGGCCTGCTGGACGGCTCGCTCGGCTTCGGCGGCGAGGAGAGCGCCGGGGCGTCCTTCCTGCGCCGCGACGGCTCGGCCTGGACGACCGACAAGGACGGCCTGCTGCTCGCCCTGCTGGCCGCCGAGATCACCGCCGTCACCGGCCGCTCCCCGAGCGAGCTGTACGGCGACCTCACCGCCCGGCACGGCGAGCCCGCCTACGCCCGGCTCGACGCCCCCGCCACGCCCGACGAGAAGGCGCTGCTCAAGCGGCTGTCGCCCGAGCAGGTCCCGCTGGACACGCTCGCGGGCGACCCGATCACCGCCGTCCTCACCCGCGCCCCCGGCAACGACGCGCCGATCGGCGGGCTCAAGGTCGCGACGGAGCAGGCGTGGTTCGCGGCCCGCCCGTCCGGGACCGAGGACGTCTACAAGATCTACGCCGAGTCGTTCCGGGGCGCGGACCATCTCAAGGTCGTCCAGGAGCAGGCGCAGGAGGTGGTGACCGAGGTGCTCAACACCAACTGAGGAAGATCCGAGCCCTGGAAAAGGTAAAGCTCGGCGCGGGTCGGGGTCATGCGGCGGCGCACGCCCCTACGGTTTTGCCGTCCGTACCCCGCCCTTGACCTGGGAGAACCATGAAGCGCCTCATCGCCGCCGCCGTCCTGCCCGGATGCCTGCTGATGGCGTCCGGATGCTCCTCCGACGCATCGGCGAAGGACGCCACCGCCCACCGCGTGGCCGCGCAGGCCCCGGCCGCGCAGCCCGCCGACACCGTGATCGCCGTCCGCAAGGACGGCCACAAGATCACCCGGTCGGAGTTCCTGCGGGCCGCCGGCAAGGACAACCGGGCCCGCTCCAAGCCCAACGCCGTCCGCGCCTGCAAGGCGATCAAGGCCGCGTTCACCAAGTCCGGCGGCAAGATCGTCAACGACCGCGCCTTCACCAAGACCTGCCTCCAGGGCCTGACCCACAAGTGACCGCCCGCGCGCGGGTCGTCGCCTACCGCGCGACGACCCGTGCTCGGCGTCGGCCGGCGCGACCAGTTCGGCGTCGAGTTCGTCGGGGATGCGGGTGCTGCGCGGTGTCATGCCGCGATGATGCCTAATCGCGTCGCCCGTGACACATGGTTTTCTGGCGGATGCGGATCGTCAGCACTCGATGACGTTGACGGCTAGGCCGCCTCGGCTCGTCTCCTTGTACTTGTCGAGCATGTCGCGGCCGGTGTCGCGGAGCGTCTTGATGGCGCGGTCGAGGGAGACGAAGTGGCGGCCGTCGCCGCGCAGGGCCAGGCGCGTCGCGCTGATCGCCTTGATCGCGCCGATCGCGTTGCGCTCGATGCACGGGACCTGGACCAGGCCGCCCACCGGGTCGCAGGTGAGGCCCAGGTTGTGCTCGATGGCGATCTCCGCCGCGTTCTCCACCTGCGCGGGCGTGCCGCCGAACGCCTCGGTCAGGCCCGCCGCCGCCATCGAGCACGCCGAGCCGACCTCGCCCTGGCAGCCGACCTCCGCGCCCGAGATGCTCGCGTTCTGCTTGAACAGCGAGCCGATCGCGCCCGCCGTCAGCAGGAACCGGACCACCGCGTCGTCGCTCGCGCCCGGGACGAACCGCTCGTGGTAGTGCAGGACGGCCGGGACGATCCCCGCCGCGCCGTTCGTCGGCGCCGTCACGATCCGGCCGCCGCCCGCGTTCTCCTCGTTCACCGCGAGCGCGAACAGCGTCACCCAGTCCATCGCGCGCAGCGGGTCGGTGCCGTCCTCGGCCAGCAGCGTCCGGTGCAGGCGCGGCGCGCGGCGCTGCACCTTCAGGCCGCCGGGCAGGATGCCCTCGCGGGCGCAGCCGCGTTCGACGGACGCCCGCATCACACCCCACAGCTCCAGCAGGCCCGCGCGGATCTGCTCGTCCGTCCGGCCGAACGCCCGCTCGTTCGCCAGCATCAGGCCGGAGATCGACAGGCCCGTGTCCGCGCAGTGCGCGAGCATTTCGGCGGCCGTGGTGAACGGGTAGGGCAGCGGGGTCTCGTCGGGGCGGATCCGCGCCGCGCCCGTCGCGTCCTCGTCCACGACGAACCCGCCGCCGACCGAGTAGTAGACGCGCGACCGCAGTTCCTCGCCGGACGCCCCGAACGCGGTGAACCGCATCCCGTTCGGGTGGCCGGGCAGGGACTCGTTCCGCTCGAACACCAGGTGGTCGCCGACGACGAACGGGACGTCCACCGCGCCGAGCAGAGCGAGCCGGCCGCTTTCGCGGATCTCGGCCATCCGGTCGTCCACGCGGTCGACGTCCACGGTCGCGGGCAGTTCCCCGGACAGGCCGAGCGCGACGGCCTTGTCGCTGCCGTGGCCCTTGCCCGTCAGGCCGAGCGAGCCGTAGAGGACGGCCCGGACGCTCGCCGTCCGGTCCAGCAGCCCGTCGTCGCGCAGCCCGGTCGCGAACCGGCACGCCGCCGCCATCGGGCCTCCGGTATGGGACGACGACGGCCCGATACCGATCTTGAAGAGGTCGAAAACACTGATCGCCATGCCGCCACTCCTTTGTGGCGGCGCCCCCCGCGCGCGAGCACGGGGGGCGCCCCGTTCCTACAGGTCCGGATACAGGGGGTGCTTGTCCGCCAGCGCGCGTACCCGCGCCGCCAGCGCATCGGTGTCGGGGGACGGCTGGAGCGCGAGCGCGATCACGTCGGCGACCTCGGCGAAGTCCTCGGCGGTGAAGCCGCGCGTCGCGAGGGCGGGGGTGCCGATGCGCAGCCCGGACGTCACCATCGGCGGCCGGGGGTCATTCGGAACGGCGTTCCGGTTCACCGTGATGCCGATGCCGTGCAGCAGGTCCTCGGCGTCGCGGCCGGTGAGGTCGGAGTCCACGAGGTCGACCAGGACGAGGTGGACGTCCGTCCCGCCGGTCAGCACCTTCACGCCCGCCTTGGCCGTGTCGGCGGCCGACAGCCGCTCGGCCAGCAGCCGCGCGCCCTCGACCGTCCGGCGCTGCCGCTCCCGGAACTCCTCCGACGCCGCGAACTTCAGCGCCACAGCCTTCGCCGCGATGACGTGCTCCAGCGGACCGCCCTGCATCCCCGGGAACACGGCCGAGTTGATCTTCTTGCCGTACTCCTCCTTCGCGAGGATCAGGCCGCCGCGCGGGCCGCCCAGCGTCTTGTGCGTCGTCGTCGTGACGATGTCGGCGTGCGGGACGGGCGAAGGGTGCAGCCCGGCCGCGACCAGCCCCGCGAAGTGCGCCATGTCGACCATGAGCAGCGCGCCCACCGAGTCGGCGATCTCGCGGAACCGCGCGAAGTCGAGCTGCCGGGGGTAGGCCGACCAGCCCGCGACGATCATCTTCGGCCGGTGCTCGGCGGCGAGCGCCGCGACCTCGTCCATGTCGACCAGGCCGTCCTCGGCCCGGACGTGGTACGGCACCACGTTCAGGATCTTGCCCGAGTAGTTCAGCCGCATCCCGTGCGTCAGGTGCCCGCCGTGCGCGAGGTCCAGCCCGAGGATCGTGTCGCCCGGCGACAGCAGCGCGAAGTACACCGCCGTGTTCGCCTGCGCGCCCGAGTGCGGCTGGACGTTCGCGTGCTCGGCCCCGAACAGCGCCTTCGCCCGGTCGATCGCGAGCTGCTCGGCGACGTCCACGAACTCGCAGCCGCCGTAGTACCGCTTGCCCGGGTACCCCTCGGCGTACTTGTTCGTCAGGACCGAACCCTGCGCCTCCAGCACGGCCGACGGCGCGAAGTTCTCCGACGCGATCATCTCCAGCGTGCTCTGCTGCCGGTTCAGCTCCGCCGCGACGGCCGCCGCGATCTCCGGATCGGCGTCGGCCAAGGAGTCGTAGAGGTGCATCAGTCCTCCTCGATGAGCTTGCCGTAGGCCGTGGCGTCGAGGAGGTCGCCCGGCTCGTCGGCGATCCGCACCTTGAAGATCCAGCCCTCGCCGTACGGGTCGTCGTTGATGACCTTCGGCTCGTCGATCACCGCCGCGTTGACCGCCGTGACCTCGCCGGTGACCGGCGAGTACAGCTCGCTGACGGACTTGGTGGACTCGACCTCGCCGCAGCTCTCCCCGGCCTCCACCGTGTCGCCCTCGGCGGGCTGCAGTTCGAGGAAGACGATCTCGCCGAGGGCGTCGGCGGCGTGGGCGGTGATGCCGACGGTCACGATGCCGCTCTCACCGTCGAGCCCCGCGACCCACTCGTGTTCTTCGCTGTAGCGAAGCTCTTCCGGAACGCTCACGATCGTTGTCTCTCTCCCGTGTCAGGAACGCTTGTAGAAGGGCAGGGCGACCACGTCGACCGCCTCGGGACGGCCCCGGACGTCCACCGCGAGGCCCTCCTCGGCGACGCCCCCGTCAAGGTAGGCCATCGCGACCGGACGGCCGAGGGTGGGCGACGGGGCGCCGCTGGTCACGACGCCGCACGGCGTGCCGTCGGCGGTGACGACCGCGTACCCCTGGCGGGGCGCGCGGCGCCCGCGGGCGACCAGTCCCACGAGCCTACGGCCTGGCGGGGTCGCGGCCTGCGCCGCCAGCGCCGCCTTCCCGACGAAGTCGCCGGGCTTGTCGAGCTTGACGACGCGGCCGAGGTTGGCGTCGAACGGGCTGGTCTCGGCGGTGAGTTCGTGGCCGTAGAGCGGCATGCCCGCTTCGAGGCGGAGCGAGTCGCGCGCCGCGAGGCCGGCCGGAGTGGCCTTGTCCTCGAACGTCTTCCAGACGGCCACGGCGTCCCGCGCGGAGACGAACAGCTCGAAGCCGTCCTCGCCGGTGTAGCCCGTCCGGGCGATCAGGGCGTCCACGCCGCCGACGCGCCCGGCGAGGATCGCGTAGTAGCGCAGGCCGTCCAACGGGACGTCGGTGACGGCGGCCAGGAGCACGGCGGCGTCCGGGCCCTGGAGCGCGACCAGCGCGTAGGCGTCCGAGCGGTCCTCGACGGCCGCGTCGAACCCGGCGGCGCGCTCGGTCAGCGCGGCCCCGACGACGGCCCGGTTCGCGGCGTTGGCGACGACGAGGAACGTCTCGTCCGCCAGCCGGTAGACGATCAGGTCGTCCAGGACGCCGCCGTCGTGCGCGCACAGCATCGTGTACCGCGCCCGTCCGACGGCCAGCGCCGACAGGTTCCCGACCAGCGCGTAGTCCAGCGCGGCGGCGGCCTCGGCGCCGGTGACGAAGATCTCGCCCATGTGGGACAGGTCGAACAGGCCCGCCGCCGTCCGGACCGCGCGGTGCTCGGCCGTCTCCGACGCGTACCGCAGCGGCATCAGATGACCGGCGAAGTCCACGAGCTGGGCGGAAAGGCCCAGGTGGACGTCGTACAGCGGCGTCTTCACCGCGGAGGGTTCGGCGGGCATGGGAGGCGGCTCCTTCGTCGCAAACGGTCCGTCCCATCGTCTCATCCGCGCGGCGGGGCCGCCCCGGCGGTCCGGGCGGGGCGCGCGGCCCAGAATGATGGAACCGTGCGTGATCTCTTGGTGCTCGGGTCGGCCAGCGCCGTCCCGACGAAGCGGCGCAACCACAACGGCTACCTCCTGCGGTGGGACGGGCACGGCCTGCTGTTCGACCCGGGGGAGGGGACGCAGCGCCAGATGACCCGCGCCGGGGCGTCCGCGACCGAGCTGAACTGGCTGTGCCTGACCCATTTCCACGGCGACCACTGCCTCGGCGTGCCCGGGATCGTCCAGCGGATCGCGCGCGACCAGGTCCCGCACCCCGTCCGGGCGGTCTTCCCGGGCAGCGGCGCCGAGTACTGGTCGCGGCTGCGGCACGCGAGCCTCTTCCGCGACACCGACGTGATCACCGAGCACCCGCTCACCGGGGACCGCGTCGACCTGGACACCGGCGCCGCGCCGTTCACCCTCACCGCGCGGCGCCTCTCCCACCCCGTGGAGGCCTACGGCTACCGCCTCGCCGAACCCGACGGCCGGCGGATGCTCCCCGCCGAGCTGGCCCGCTCCGGCGTGACCGGCCCGCTCGTCCGGACGCTCCTGGAGACCGGCGCGGTCGTCGCGCCGAGCGGACGCACCGTCGCGCTGGACGAGGTCAGCGCCCGCCGCCCCGGCCAGGTCTTCGCGTTCGTCATGGACACCCGGCTCTGCGCGGGCGTCACCGACCTAGCGGCGGGCGCGGACATGCTCGTCATCGAGTCCACCTTCCTGAACCGCGACGCCGCCCTGGCCGCCGAGTACGGCCACCTGACCGCCGGGCAGGCGGGCCGCGTCGCGGCCGACGGCGGCGTCCGCCACCTCGTCCTGACCCACTTCTCCGAGCGCTACCCCGCCGACGAGGAGGACCGCTTCGCCGAGGAGGCCGCCGCCGCGTTCGGCGGCGAGATCACGGTCGTTCACGACCTCGACCGCATCCCCCTCCCCAAAAGGCGCGATAAGTGACCGCGAGACGGGCAGGGTGAGGGCATGGCTGAAGATGTTGACGTCGTCGTGCTGGGACTCGGGCCGGGCGGCGAGAACGCGGCGGGGCTGCTGGCGGACGCGGGGCTGAGGGTCGTCGCGGTCGAGGCGCGGCTGGTGGGCGGCGAGTGCCCGTACTTCGCGTGCGTGCCGACGAAGATGATGGCGCGGGCCGCCGATCTGGTCGCCGACACCGGACGGGCGCGCAAGCTCGCGGGGGACGCCGAGGTCCGGCCGGACTGGACGCGCGTCGCGGACCGCATCCGCGACGACGCCACCCACGACTGGAACGACCAGGCCGCCGTGGACCGGCTCACCGGACGCGGCGTGCGGCTGGTGCGCGGCGAGGGCGTGATCACCGGGGAGCGGGAGGTGCGGGTCGGGGACGAGGTGTTCCGGGCCGCGCGCGGGATCCTGCTCAACACGGGCACGGCGCCGCTCGTCCCGCCGATCGAGGGCCTGGCGGGCACGCCGTTCTGGACGAACCGGGACGTCGTCCGCGTCGCGACGGCCCCCGAGTCCCTGCTCGTGCTCGGCGGCGGCGTCGTCGGCGTCGAGACGGCGCAGGTGTTCGCGCGGTTCGGCACCCGCGTGACGATCATCGAGGGCGGCCCCCGGCTCGTCGCGCGCGAGGAGCCCGAGGCGGGCGACCTGCTGAAGACGGTGTTCGAGCGCGAGGGCATCGACGTCCGGACCGGCACGCGCGTCGAGGCCGTCGAGCACGACGGCGCGTTCACGCTGCGCACCACGCACGGCGAAGTGAGCGGGGAACGGCTGCTCGTCGCGACCGGGCGCCGCCCGAACCTCAAGGGCATCGGCCTCCCGGCCGTCGGCCTGGACGAGGACGCCCGCGCGCTGGAGGTGGACGGCGCGCTGCGCGCCGGCGACGGCCTCTGGGCGATCGGCGACATCACCGGCAAGGGCGCGTTCACGCACGTGTCGATGTACCAGTCCACGATCGCGGTGCGCGACATCCTCGGGGAGAAGGGGCCGCTGGCGTCCTACCGGGCCGTCCCGCGCGTCACGTTCACCGACCCCGAGATCGGCGTCGTCGGGCTGACCGAGGCCGAGGCCCGCGACCAGGAGCTGCCGGTGCGGATCGGGACGACCGACCTCGCCCAGTCCACGCGCGGCTGGATCCACGGGCCGGGCGGGGACGGGTTCATCAAGCTCGTCCAGCACGCCGAGTGGGGCACGCTCGTCGGCGCGACCGTCATGGGCCCGATGGGCGGCGAGGTGCTGGGGGCGCTCGCCGTCGCCGTCCACGCCGAGGTGCCGGTGGACACCCTCCGCACGATGATCTACGCCTACCCGACGCTGCACCGCGCCATCGAGACCGCCCTCGCCGACCTGGAGAGCACGTGAACCGCTTGAAGGACGCCACCAGCCCCTACCTGCTCCAGCACGCCGGGAACCCGGTGGAGTGGTTCGAGTGGGGGCCGGAGGCGATGGCGGAGGCGCGGCGGCGGGACGTCCCGATCCTGCTGTCCGTCGGGTACGCGGCGTGCCACTGGTGCCATGTGATGGCGCACGAGTCGTTCGAGGACGCCGCCACCGCCGGGCTCATGAACCGGTACTTCGTGAACGTCAAGGTGGACCGGGAGGAGCGGCCGGACATCGACGCGGTCTACATGGAGGCCACGCAGGCGATGACCGGGCAGGGCGGCTGGCCCATGACGGTGTTCGCCACGCCGGACGGGCATCCGTTCTACTGCGGCACGTACTTCCCGCGTCCAAGGTTCCAGGCGCTGCTGGAGGCCGTCCACACCGCCTGGACGGACCAGCGCGCCGAGGTGACCGACCAGGGCCGCAAGGTCGTGGACGCGCTCACCGGGCCGCCGCCCGCGCTCGACGGCGTCCCGGCGCCCGACGAGGACGCGCTCGCGCTGGCCGTCCGGTCCCTGGCCGAGGGGTACGACGCGGCGCGCGGCGGGTTCGGCGGCGCGCCCAAGTTCCCGCCGTCGATGGCGCTGGAGTTCCTGCTGCGCCACCACGCCCGCACGGGCGACGGCGACGCGCTCGCGATGGCCGCCCACACGCTGGAGGCGATGGCGCGCGGCGGCCTGTACGACCAGCTCGGCGGCGGGTTCGCGCGGTACTCGGTGGACGCGGAGTGGGTCGTCCCGCACTTCGAGAAGATGCTGTACGACAACGCGCTGCTGGCCCGCGTCTACGCGCACTGGTGGCGGCTGACCGGTTCCCCGCTCGGGAAGCGGATCGCCCTGGAGACCTGCGACTGGATGCTCCGCGACCTGCGCACGCCGCAGGGCGGGCTGGCGTCGGCGCTGGACGCCGACAGCGAGGGCGAGGAGGGCCGCTTCTACGTCTGGACGCCCGATCAGCTCGCCGACGTCCTCGGCCCGGACGACGGCGCGTACGCGACGCGCCTCTTCGCGGTGACCGGCACGTTCGAGCACGGGACGTCCGTCCTGCAACTGCCGCGCGACGCCGACGACCCGGGCCGGTACGCCCGGATCCGCGCCGCGCTGCTGGCCGCGCGGGACCGCCGGGTGCCGCCCGCCCGCGACGACAAGGTGGTCGCCGCCTGGAACGGCCTCGCGGTCGCGGCGCTCGCCGAGTGCGGCGCGCTGTTCGACCGGCCGGACCTGGTGGCCGCCGCGCGGGAGATCGCGGGGCTGCTGCTGGACGTCCACGGGTCGGGCGGACGGCTCGTCCGGACGTCACGGGACGGCGCCCCGGGCGCCCACGCGGGCGTCCTGGAGGACTACGCCGACGTCGCCGAGGGCCTGCTCGCGCTGCACGCCGTCACCGGCGAGCCGGCGCACGCGACGGCGGCGGGGGCGCTGCTGGAGACCGTCCGGACGCGCTTCGGCGACGGCGCGGGCGGCCTCTACGACACCGCCGACGACGCCGAGCGCCTGTTCCGCCGTCCGCAGGACCCGACCGACAACGCGACGCCGTCCGGACGGTTCGCGGCGGCGGGCGCGCTGCTGTCCTACGCGGCGCTGACGGGCTCGGCCGAGCACCGGGAGGCCGCCGCGGCGGCGCTGGCCCCGGCCCGGCCGCTGGCGACCGAGCACGCGCGGTTCGCGGGCTGGGGGCTCGCGGTCGCCGAGGCGCTCGTGGCCGGCCCGCTGGAGATCGCGGTCGTCGGGGACCCGGCGGACGAGCGGACACGCGCCCTCCACCGCGCGGCGCTCCTCGCGACGTCCCCCGGGGCCGTGACGACGGTCGGCCCGCCCGGTCCCTCCGGTGTCCCGCTGCTGGCCGGAAGGCCCCTGGTGGACGGCGCTCCCGCCGCCTACGTGTGCCGGGACTTCGCCTGCCGGACGCCCGTCACGACCCCCGACGACCTGGCCCGCGAACTTCGCCGTTAATTGGATCCTCGATCCACTTTGTGGCAACGTGACCTTGATCTCGTATCCTCATGGGTGTTACTTCTGGGTATCGGACGCGGGTCGGCGTAACAGGGCCGACGCTTTCGGGGGATCCGAGCGGTGCGCCGGGTATCGGGTGCACTGAGGGCGGGGGCCGCGTCCCGCCGACGCGACGAGGGAGTGTTGCCGTGCGCAAGCCGGGCCGCCGGGTGCTACCGACGATCATCGGCGTGGCGGTGCTGGCCACCCTCGGGACCGGGACGGCCGTGGTCACGGTCCGGCCGCCCGCCGCCGAGCTGGCGATCCCGCAGACCGACAAGCAGGCGCAGTTCGTCGCCGCGTCCGGCACGACCCGCGTCACGTCCGGCGTGGTCGCGCCGCTCGGCAAGCGGATGACGCCGCACGTCCTGGTCGCGGCGCAGTCGTCGCTGCCCGCCGAGGTGATCGAGAAGATCCGCAAGAACAAGAAGGTCAAGGGCGTCGAGGTCGTGGACGCGGCCCAGGCCAAGGTCAACGGCAAGTCGGTCGGGCTGCTCGGCGTGGACCCGTCCACGTTCCGCAACTACACCCCGAAGCCGACCGCCAAGTCCGACGCCCTGTGGCGCAACATCGCCGGGGGCGACGCGGCGATCTCGTTCACGATGGGCAGCGACGGCGGCGTCAAGCTCGGCACGCAGGTCCCGATCGCGGGCCAGGGCGGGCAGGCGGCGTCCAACGTCCGCGTCGGCGCCTACGCGACGATGGGCATCGGCGACGTGGACGTCGTCATCTCCCACGCCACCGCGCAGGCCCTCGGGATGCCGACGTCGAACGCGCTGCTCGTCAGCGCCCCGAAGACCGACACCCGCGCGTTCATCAAGAGCCTGAAGAAGATGCTCCCCAAGGGCACCAAGGCCGTCGAGGTGAACCCGCCGGTCGACTACCCGTCGACGAACGTCCCGAAGTCCAACGGCGAGGTCATGAACTCCGCCCAGGTCCGGACGGTCATCAAGGCGGCGTACTCGCGGCTCGGCTGGCCCTACGTGTGGGGCGGCGAGTCCGAGTCCGAGGGCGGCTACGACTGCTCGGGCCTCATGCAGTACGCGTTCGCGGCGGCGGGCATCCGGCTGCCGCGCGTGGCCGCCGACCAGGCGCGGGCCGGCTGGATCGTGCCGTTCGACAAGGCGCAGCCCGGCGACATGCTCATCTGGGCCAACGACCCGACCGCGCCCGGCTACATCTCGCACATCGCGCTCTACATCGGCGGCGGCAAGATGGTCGCGGCGCCGCACACCGGGACGGTCGTGCAGGTCCAGAACGTCTACATGAACAACTTCAAGGGTGCCGTCCGGGTCAACCCCCGCGTCGCGAACTCCATCGCGGGCTGAGCGCCTCCCCGGGGCGCCGGGGTGTAATCATGATTACATGATGACGCACACGACGGTGGAGCAGCTCCGGGGCTGGTTCTCCGGACGGCTGCCCGAGGGCTGGTTCACCGGCGCGCCCGAGATCGTCCTGGACCGCGAGGAGGTCACGGTCGTCGGGCGGCTGCCCGAACCGCCCCGCGCCGAGGGCGTCCCGGACGCCGAGCACGCCGCCGCCGTCGAGGGCCACGTCGGACGGTTCCGCGAGACGACCCGCGACCACCGCGTCGCCATCGCCCGCGAGGCCGAGCACCGCTTCGGGCACAAGGTGTCCTGGGGCGTCGCGTGCGGCGGCCGCGAGGAGATGTTCACGTCCCTGTCGGTGCCGGTGATGACCCGGCTGCGCCAGCCCGAGCGGCGCGTCCTCGACACGCTCGTGGACGCCGGGGTCGCCCGCAGCCGCAGCGACGCGCTCGCCTGGTGCGTCCGGCTCGTCGGCAAGAACACCGACGCCTGGCTCGCCGAGCTGCGCGCCGCGCTGGAGCATGTGGAGCGCGCCCGCTCGGCCGGCCCGACGGCCTGACCGTTCCTTACCCGATCGCGGTCCGTGTCGGGTGTGATCATGGACCTGACCTCGCCTAATGTGCGAAACAGGAGCGAGATCGGAGGGACGGGATGCGCGGTGGGCTGCGGTGCCTGGACGGGTCGTCGCTCGCGGTCGTGCCCGTCCCGGCGCGCGACCGGGGCGGCGCCCGCTACGAGGTCACGCTCGAACTCCGCCGCGACGGCGCCGCGTTCGGCGCCGTGGGGGAGCGCTGCGGGCACCTGCTGGCCGGGGCCGCCGCGCGCGTCGCCGCCGCCCGCGCCGACGGATCGCCGCAGGCCCGGCGCTGGCCGGACGCCGACGACCGCTTCCCCGGCCCCGACGGCGTCCCCGGTCGCGACGCCGAGCTGTTCGCGCTGCGCTGCCGCGAGCGCGCCGACGTCGGCCACACGGACGCGCCGCCGGGGGAGCTGCGCTGCACGCTGCGGACGTCCGCGCACTGGATCCCGATGCCCGGCGGGACGGGCGCCGTGCGCGGCCGGTGGCGGCTGACACGCCGCGCGGTGCTCGAAGCCTGGGGGACGGACGGGCACGGTGTGCGGGCGGTTCTGACTTCGTCCGAACTTCTCCGCTTCCTAACCGATCTCACCAGAGAAATCCGTTCGCTACCCTGAAGCCCGACAACGCCCCCGCACTCGCCCGGGGTGGTGAGAGGGGACGACCATGGGCCAACGACGCGCCGCGCGCCTCGGCGCCGCCGTCCGCCGCAGCCGCCCGTACGGCGCGGTCCGCGACGCCGCGTACCGCATGTACGAGCGCCGCGTGGAGTCGTCCCTGCCCACCGACGTCACCCCGCGCCACGTCGGCGTCATCCTGGACGGCAACCGCCGCTGGGCGCGCTCGATGGGCCACACCGACGTCAACCACGGCCACCAGCGCGGCGCCGACAAGATCTCCGAGCTGCTGAGCTGGTGCGACGAGGCCGAGGTCGAGGTCGTCACGCTCTGGCTGCTGTCCACCGACAACCTCACGCGTCCCGCCGCCGAGCTGGACCCGCTGCTGGAGATCATCGAGAACACCGTCGAGCGCCTGGCCGCCGACGGACGGCACGTCAAGCCCGTCGGCGCCCTCGACCTGCTGCCCGACAAGACCGCGCGCGTGCTGAAAACCGCGCGCGAGGCGACATCCGATGCCCCCGGCCTGATTGTGAACGTCGCCGTTGGGTATGGGGGAAGACGTGAGATCGCTGATGCGGTTCGCTCTCTCCTCATCGAGCAGGCGTCCCGGGGCACCAGCATCGAGGAGCTTGCCGAGGTCCTCGAAGTGGAGCACATCGCCGAGCATCTCTACACGCGCGGCCAGCCGGACCCCGACCTGGTCATCCGCACGTCGGGTGAGCAGCGACTGTCCGGCTTCATGCTCTGGCAGAGCGCGCACTCGGAGTTCTACTTCTGCGAAGTCCACTGGCCGGACTTCCGCAAGGTCGACTTCCTGCGCGCCCTCCGGTCCTATGCCGCGCGTCACCGGCGCTACGGTTCCTGAGGCCGCTCCTTCGGGACGCGTCCCGACCACCGCTCGCACCACCGGCACCGAACGCCCCCGCCTTCGGGACCGCCGCTGCCATCGAGCGGACCGCCGCGCCACCGGTAATCCCCCACCAGCCAGGGAGATCGAGTGGCCACAACCCTCCCGCGCCGTCCCGGTTCCGGGATCCCCACCGGAGCAGGCGCCCCGGTCCGGCGCACGTACGTCCTCGACACCAGCGTCCTGCTCGCCGACCCGGGGGCGATGACCCGGTTCGCCGAGCACGAGGTCGTACTACCGATCGTCGTCATCTCCGAGCTGGAGGCCAAGCGCAACCATCCCGAACTCGGCTACTTCGCCCGCCAGGCCCTGCGCACGCTGGACGACCTCCGGCTCGCGCACGGCCGGCTGGACGAGGCGCTCCCCGTCGGCGACATGGGCGGAACCGTGCGCGTCGAGCTGAACCACGCGGACCCGAGCGTGCTCCCCGACGGGTTCCGGCTCGGCGACAACGACACCCGCATCCTCTCGGTGGCCGCCTGGCTCGCCAAGGAGGGCAAGGACGTCGTCCTGGTCTCCAAGGACCTCCCGATGCGCGTCAAGGCGTCCGCCGTCGGCCTCACCGCCGAGGAGTACCGGGCGGAGCTGGCGGTCGTGGAGTCCGGCTGGACGGGCATGCGCGAACTCGACCTGCCGGCCGGCGCGGTGGAGGACCTGTACGAGCACGGCACCGCCGACCTGGAGCAGGCCCGCGACCTGCCCTGCCACACGGGCCTGCGGATCCTGTCCGAGCGCGGGTCGGCGCTCGGCCGCGTCCTGCCCGACAAGTCGGTGCGGCTCGTCCGGGGCGACCGCGAGGTCTTCGGGCTGCGCGGCCGGTCCGCCGAGCAGCGCGTCGCCCTCGACCTGCTCACCGACGAGGACGTCGGCATCGTCTCGCTCGGCGGGCGCGCGGGCACCGGCAAGTCGGCGCTGGCGCTGTGCGCGGGCCTGGACGCGGTCATGGAGCGGCGGCGGCACCGCAAGGTCGTCGTCTTCCGGCCGCTGTACGCGGTCGGCGGGCAGGACCTCGGCTACCTGCCGGGGTCGGAGAACGAGAAGATGTCGCCGTGGGCGCAGGCCGTCTACGACACGCTCTCGGCCGTCACGACGCCCGAGGTCATCGACGAGGTCCTGGACCGGGGGATGCTGGAGGTCCTGCCGCTCACCCACATCCGGGGCCGGTCCCTGCACGACGCGTTCGTGATCGTGGACGAGGCGCAGTCGCTGGAGCGCGGCGTGCTGCTGACCGTCCTGTCCCGGGTCGGGGCGGGGTCGCGGGTCGTCCTGACCCATGACGTGGCGCAGCGCGACAATCTCCGCGTCGGCCGGCACGACGGAGTCGCGGCCGTCGTGGAACGGTTGAAGGGGCATCCGCTGTTCGCGCACGTCACGCTGACGCGCTCGGAGCGGTCGCCGATCGCCGCGCTCGTCACCGATCTGCTGGAGGACGTCGGCGCCTAGCACGCACCGCCCGTCCGCGCGCCTGTCCGGGCGCGCGGACGGGCCGTGCAATTTTCGGTTACGTCCCGGGGTGGGACGGTCTCGGCCCGTATACGTGTGAAGAAGGTCACAGTGTGCGGGCGAGTGACAAAGAACCCCAGCTCTGCGCGGCGATCCCCGGGGTTCCTCGGCAGGTTGACAAAGTGCCGGGCCGTGCTTTCCATCTCGATTCGGTTGCGAAGCGGGTCGGCGGGTCGGGCATTGTGTGTCCCCGTAAGCACCCCTGGAACGGTGCCCCGGCCGCGTCTCCCCCCGGAAGCGCGGGCAGGCCGGGACCGTCCGCCGCCCGGCACCCCGCACGTCCGCCCGGGCCGGGGGTGACGCAGCTCGCACGCGCGCCCATGCCGTGCGACCGTCGGAAGGACCGCCTTGTCCGGAGACTCGAACGGGTCACCCTGGCGAGACGATCACCAGCGCTCCCCCCTCTTCCCCCCGGCGCGCGGCGCCGACGACGTCCGCGTCGCGGGTCCGCCGCCCGGCTTCGGCGGCGACGCCGCCCGCGCGGGCGACACGGCGGGCCTGCCCGCCGCGGCCGCACTGGCCACGCTGCCGCGTCCCGAGGAGCCCCGCGACGAACTCGGCGCCCCGGCGGCGCCCCGCCGCGCCGGGGGCCGCCGAGCGGCCCGCTCCGGCCGCCGCACGGGCCTGGCCGTGGCCGCCGTCGTCGGCGGCGCGGCCCTCGCGGTCGGCGGCGGCTCGGTCGCCGCGCTCGCGTTCACCGGCGACGACACGCCCGACCACGGCACCGTGAAGTCCGCGCCCGTCGCCGACGCGGCCGTGCCGGAGATCGACACCACGGCCCTCGCCGCCGAGCGGCGCAAGAAGGCCCTGGCGCGCGCCGGACGCGAGGCGGGCGACCTGCGGGCGCCGACGCTGCGCGTGAAGGGCAGCCCGATCCCGTCCAAGACCCCGACGCCGTCCGGCGGCGTCGGCGGCGCGGGCGGCGGCGCGGGCGCCGACCCGGTCCCGGCGGGCGAGGCCCAGCAGATCGCCAAGGGGATGCTCGCGGGCTACGGCTTCGGCGGCGACGGCCAGTTCGCGTGCCTGGTGAAGCTCTGGAACAAGGAGAGCGGCTGGCGGACGACGGCGGCCAACCCGTCCGGCGCCTACGGCATCCCGCAGGCGCTGCCCGGCTCCAAGATGGCCAGCGCCGGCTCGGACTGGCGCACCAGCGCCCGCACCCAGATCAAGTGGGGCCTCGGCTACATCAAGAGCCGCCACGGCACCCCCTGCGGCGCCTGGAACCACTCCGAGCAGAACGGCTGGTACTAGGGACTAGGACGGCGCGGTCATCGACAGGACGTCGAGGACCGCGTCGAGTTCCTCCGCGCTGATCGCGCCGCTCGCGACGTGGCCGCGTTCCACGACGACCTCGCGGATCGTCTTGCGCTCGGCGAGGGCCTGCTTGGCGATCCTGGCGGCCTCTTCGTAGCCGACGTAGCGGTTCAGCGGCGTCACGATCGACGGCGAGGACTCGGCGTACTCGCGCAGGCGCGGCTCGTCGGCCTCGATGCCGTCCACGCAGCGGTCGGCGAGCAGGCGGGTCACGGCGGCCAGCAGCGCGATGGACTCCAGCACGTTGCGGGCCATCATCGGCAGCATCACGTTCAGCTCGAAGTTGCCCGCCGCGCCGCCCGCCGTGACGGCCGCGTCGTTGCCGATGACCTGCGCCGCGACCTGGACGGCGGCCTCCGGCAGCACGGGGTTCACCTTGCCCGGCATGATCGACGAGCCGGGCTGGAGGTCGGGCAGGCGGATCTCGCCGAGCCCGGCGCGCGGCCCCGACCCCATCCAGCGCAGGTCGTTGGCGATCTTGGTGAGGCTCACCGCGATCGTCTTGAGGGCGCCGGACGTCTCGACCAGCCCGTCCCGCGCGCCCTGCGCCTCGAAGTGGTCGCGCGCCTCGGTGAACGGCAGATCGGTCAGCGCGACCAGTTCGGCGATGACGCGGGCGCCGAAGCCGTGCGGGGTGTTGATGCCGGTGCCGACGGCCGTCCCGCCGAGCGGCAGCTCCGCCAGCCGGGGCAGGACGGCCTCCAGCCGCTCCACGCCGTGCCGCATCTGCGCCGCGTAGCCGCCGAACTCCTGGCCGAGCGTGACGGGCGTCGCGTCCATGAGGTGCGTGCGGCCCGCCTTGACGACGCGCGCGAAGTCCACGGACTTGCGGTCGAACGCCGTCGCCAGGTGCCGCAGCGCGGGGATCAGGTCGTTGACGACGGCGTCGGTCGCGGCGACGTGGATCGAGGACGGGAACACGTCGTTGGACGACTGGGACGCGTTGACGTCGTCGTTCGGGTGGACGGGCCGTCCCAGCCGCTCCTGCGCGAGCGTCGCGACGACCTCGTTGGCGTTCATGTTGGACGACGTCCCCGAGCCCGTCTGGAACACGTCCACGGGGAACTGGTCGTTCCACCGCCCGTCGGCGACCTCCAGGGCGGCCGCGCGGATCGCGGCGGCGACGTCGGCGTCCAGCACGCCGAGCTCGGCGTTCACGGTCGCGGCGGCGGCCTTGATGCGGGCGAGCGCGGCGATGTGGGCGGCTTCCAGGCCGCGTCCGGAGATCGGGAAGTTCGCCACCGCGCGCTGGGTCTGCGCCCGCCACTTCGCCGTGGCCGGGACTTGGACCTCGCCCATCGAATCGTGCTCGACCCGGTACTCGGTCATGACTCCGCCCCCTGATCCGTAGTCCTCACCTTCAGTGCAGCGAGGCCGCGTCCCCAGCCATTCCCCGGCCGGGACGCTTCATGGATCGGTCACTGCCCGGCGGACGCCCGGACGGTGTAGTTGCGGCGCTCGCCGGGGCCGCCGAGCGGCTTCTTGCGGCCGTTGACCCACACTTCGCAGGCCGACGAGTCGTACACGACGGCGTTCAGCCGCGGCTGGTCGAACCGGCGGGCGCTGCCCACCGGGACGGTCTCGTTGTTGGCGAGGACGGTCAGGGTGTCGCCGGGGATCGCGACGAAGATGCGGCAGCCGGCCGTCCGCGCCTTGACCAGCAGCGACCCCGACGCGTTCGGGCCGGGCGCGACGGTCGGCGGCGGCGCGGTGCTGGGCTTCGGGTCGGGCTGCTCGCGCATCATCCCGACGGTGAGGGCGGTCGCGCCGATCGCGCAGGACGCGACGACGCCGCCCGCGAGCGCGATCACCGCCATCACGCGCAGCCGGGGCGCCCCGGCGCGGCGGGCCGAGCGGGGGCCGGTGAGGGCGCGCTCCAGCCGGTCCACGGCGCGGGCGTGGGTGAGGCGGCGGGTCGGGTGCTTCTCCAGCAGCCCGGTGACGACGGACGCGAGCGGCCCGGCGTTGCGCGGGGTCGGCGGCTGCTCGTTGGCGAGGGCGCTGAGCGTCGCCATGACGTTGTCGCGTTCGAAGGGCGGCTTGCCCTCCAGCGCCGCGTACAGGGTCGCGCCGAGGGACCACAGGTCCGAGCGGGGGGTGGCCTTCTCCCCGGCCGCGACCTCGGGCGCGACGTAGGCGGGGGAGCCCATGAAGTGGCCGGTCTTGGTGAGGCTGGCCGAGCCGGAGGAGAACGCGAGCCCGAAGTCGGTGAGGACGACGCGGTCGCCGTCGAGCAGGACGTTGCTGGGCTTGAGGTCCCGGTGGACGATCCCGGACCGGTGCGCGACGGCCAGCGCGTCCAGCAGGCGGCGGCCGATGTAGCCGACCTGGTCGGGCGGGAGCGGGCCGGAGCGCTCGATGAGCTGTTCCAGGCTCGGGGCCTCGATCAGCTCCATGATGATCCACGGCCGGCCCTGCTCGATGACGACGTCGTACACCTCGATGATCGAGGTGGAGCGGAGCTGTGCCGGCGCCCGTGCCTCGCGGAGCGTGCGGCGGTAGAAGACGACCCGGTCGTTCTCGGTGAGGTCGGCGGGCAGCCGCAGTTCCTTGATCGCCACCGCGCGATCGAGGAGGTCGTCATGCCCGCGCCAGACGGTGCCGTTGGCACCCTGGCCGATTTCCGAGACCAGCCGGTAGCGCGTCGCGAGCACGAGGCGCTCAGACTGAGACATGGGGGAAAGATACCGGAGTGGCCGCGCGGTCATTGAGGAGTCGGCACGACCAACATGATTTTCGGGACGATACCGTGACGTCTCGCCGGGCCGTCGCGTGCGCCCGCGTTCCGGTTCCGTTCATCGGGCGCCTTCCTGACGCGGCGGCGTTTGTCATCCGGCCGCGAGGTCGCAGCGCTGCAGGCCGGATTCGGACGGGTTGTCCGTATCCAGTGTGCCGGGGGACGGCCCGGAACGCACGGGGTCACCGCCCGCCGTCCGACAAGTGTAAAAGATGATCTTCCGGGGCATTGGAACGAATTTCCCGAAATGATCTTGGGGCGCGTCCCGCGCGGACGCGCCCCGTCCCGTCAGCGGCGCCCGATGGACAGCAGCGGACCGGTCGTGTCGGCGAAGAAGTCGTTGCCCTTGTCGTCCACGACGACGAACGCCGGGAAGTCCTCCACCTCGATCTTCCAGACGGCCTCCATGCCGAGTTCGGCGTATTCGAGGACGTCCACCTTCTTGATGCAGTCCTGCGCCAGCCGCGCGGCCGGGCCGCCGATCGAGCCGAGGTAGAACCCGCCGTGCGCCTTGCACGCGTCGGTCACCTGCTGCGACCGGTTGCCCTTGGCCAGCATGACGAGCGAGCCGCCCGCCGCCTGGAACTGCTCGACGTAGGAGTCCATGCGCCCGGCCGTCGTCGGGCCGAACGACCCGGACGCGTAGCCCTCGGGCGTCTTGGCGGGCCCCGCGTAGTAGACGGCGTGGTCGCGCAGGTAGGACGGCATGGGCTCGCCCGCGTCCAGCCGCTCCTTGATCTTGGCGTGCGCGATGTCGCGGGCCACCACGAGCGGGCCCGTCAGCGACAGCCGCGTCTTCACCGGGTAGCGGGTCAGCTCGGCGCGGATCTCGTCCATCGGCCGGTTGAGGTCGACGCGGACGACGTCGCCGTCGAGGTGCTCGTCGGTCGTCTCGGGCAGGAAGCGGGCCGGGTCGGTCTCCAGCTTCTCCAGGAAAACGCCCTCGGCGGTGATCTTGGCGACGGCCTGCCGGTCGGCGCTGCACGACACCGCGATCGCGACCGGGCAGGACGCGCCGTGCCGGGGCAGCCGGATCACCCGGACGTCGTGGCAGAAGTACTTGCCGCCGAACTGCGCGCCGATGCCGAGCCGCTGCGTCAGCTCGAACACCTGCTGCTCCAGCTCGACGTCCCGGAACCCGTGGCCGAGCGGCGAGCCCGCGTCCGGCATCGTGTCGAGGTAGTGCGCGGACGCGTACTTGGCCGTCTTCAGCGCGAACTCGGCGGACGTCCCGCCCACCACGATCGCCAGGTGGTACGGCGGGCACGCGGCCGTGCCGAGCGAGCGGATCTTCTCCTCCAGGAAGCCCAGCATCCGCGTCGGGTTCAGGACGGCCTTCGTCTCCTGGTACAGGAACGACTTGTTCGCGCTGCCGCCGCCCTTGGCCATGAACAGGAACTTGTAGGCGTCGCCCGGCGTCGCGTACAGCTCGATCTGCGCGGGGAGGTTGGTGCCGGTGTTCTTCTCGTCCCACATCGTGACCGGCGCCATCTGCGAGTACCGCAGGTTCAGCCGGGTGTAGGCGTCGAACACCCCGCGCGCGATGTGCTCCTCGTCGCGGCCGTCGGTGAGGACGTGCTGGCCGCGCTTGCCCATGACGATCGCCGTGCCGGTGTCCTGGCACATCGGCAGGACGCCGCCGGACGCGATGCCCGCGTTCTTCAGCAGGTCCAGCGCGACGAACCGGTCGTTCGGGCTGGCCTCGGGGTCGTCGAGGATCCTGCGGAGCTGCGTCAGGTGCGCCGGGCGCAGCAGGTGCGCGATGTCGCGCATCGCGGTCTCGGTGAGCAGCCGCAGGGCTTCCGGCTCGACCTGGAGGAACGTCCGGCCGTTCGCCTCGAACGTGGAGACGCCGTCGCTGGTCAGCAGCCGGTACTCGGTGTCGTCCGGGCCGAGGGGCAGCAGGTCGGTGTAGGAGAACTCAGGCATTCGGGATCCTCGCGCGTTCGGGTGGGGCCGCCTTTAGGTTACGACTTGCCGGTGGCGCGGCCGTCCGCCGCATGCCGAGCAGGACGCCGGCGGTGACGAGCGCGGATCCGGCCAGTTCGGCGGCGCTCGGGGCGCCGAGGCCGAGCGCCGCCGTCGTCGCGACCGCGCTGACGGGGATCATGCCGGTGAACAGGCCCGCGCGGTCCGCGCCGAGGCGGCCGAGCGCGTCGTACCAGAGCAGGAACGCGACCGTCGTGATCACGACGGCGAGGAACGCCAGGGCCGCCGCCTCCTTCGGGGTCGGGACGCGGCCGACGTGCGTTCCGTCCACGACGAGCCCGGCGGCCAGCAGCATCGGCGCCGCGAGCCCGGCCGTGTACGCCGAGACGCGCAGCGGGCCGAGGCGCGGCAGCAGCGGCAGCGCGAGCAGCGAGAAGCAGACCTCGCCCGCCAGCGCGCCGAACGCGAACGCCAGCCCGCGCGGGGACGCGCCGCCGAGCCCGGTCGCGACGGCCGTGCCCGCCGCGACGACGGCCGCGCCCGCGACGACCGCGCCGGCGGGACGGGCGCGGCGGGCCAGGTACGGCCCGGCGACGGCGAGCACGACGGGGGAGATCGCGATGACCGTCCCGGTCGTGGCGGGGCTCGTGTCGCGGACGGCGGCGAGCACGCACAGGTTGAACCCGGCGAGCCCGGTCAGCGCGAGCGCGGCGAGCAGCACCACGTCCCGGGGCCTCAGCTTCGGCGGCGGGCCGCCCGTCACGCGGACGAGCACGCCGAGGATCGCCGCCGCGATCCCGTACCGGACGGCCTGGCCGCCGAGGGCCGGGAACGCCGCGAGCAGCGCGGACACGGCGGGCAGCGCGCCGACGAGCGCCATGCCGGACGCGGCGCCGACCATGCCGCGCGTGGTGCTGGTGAGAGGCATACGTGGGACGCTAGAAGCGCCCTGGACCACCCGACAGGGCCAATTCGACCCCCGAATTCTGGACCAATCATGGATCTGCACCTTCCGCTGGACCGGTCGTCCGGGCTGGCCGCGCAGATCGCGGCCGGGCTGCGCGCCGGGATCCGCGCGGGGCGGCTGACGGCAGGGACGCGGCTGCCGTCCAGCCGCGCGCTCGCGCAGGACCTCGGGGTGTCGCGCGGCGTGGTCGTCACGGCCTACGAGCAGTTGCTCGCCGAAGGCTTCCTGGTGGCGCGGCCGGGGGACGGGACGCGGGTCGCGCCGCTGGCCCGTCCGTCCGCCGCCGACGCGGGCGCGGCCGGGCCGGACGAGCCGCGCGCCGCCGTCGCCGACCTGCGGCCCGGCCAGCCGGACCTGGCGGCGTTCCCGCGCGCCCGGTGGCTGGCGGCGCTGCGGGCCGCGCTGCGCGACAGCCCGCACGACGCGCTGCTCGGCTACCCCGACCCGGCCGGGGACCTCGCGCTGCGGACCGAGCTGGCCGGGTACCTCGGGCGCGTGCGGGCCGCCGACGCGTCCGCCGACCGGATCACGATCGTCAGCGGCGTCGCGCACGGGCTGTCGGCGCTGGCGGGGCTGCTCGCGCGGGACGGGCGCGTCCTGGCCGTCGAGGACCCGACGAGCGACCGCCAGCTCCCGCTGCTGCGCGCCGCCGGGGCGCGGATCGTCCGGGTGCCGGTGGACGCCGAGGGCCTGGACGTCGCCGCGCTCGCCGCGTCGCCCGCGCGGGCCGTGCTCGTCACGCCCGCGCACCAGTACCCGACCGGCGTCGTCCTGTCGCCCGCGCGGCGGGCCGCGCTGATCGCCTGGGCGCGCGAGACGGGCGGCGTCGTCGTCGAGGACGACTACGACGCCGAGTTCCGCTACGACCGCGACCCCGTCGGCTGCCTCCAGGGCGTCGATCCCGAGCGCGTCGTGCTGCTCGGCTCGGTGAGCAAGGCGCTCGCGCCCGCGCTGCGGCTCGGCTGGACCGTCGCGCCGCCCGCGCTGACCGACGGGCTGCGCGAGCACCGCGCGCTGACCGATCTCGGCAACCCGTCGCTGGAGCAGCGCGCCCTGGCCCGCTTCCTCGCCGACGGCGGCCACGACCGGCACCTGCGCGTCATGCGCCGCCGCTACCGGGCGCGCCGCGACGCCCTCGCCGCCGCGCTGCGCGCGCATCTGCCGGTCGCGGTCGTCCGGGGCGTGGCGGCGGGCCTGCACCTCTACGTCGAGCTGCCACCGGGATGCGACGAGGACGCCGTGGTCGCGGCGGCGGCGGACGGCGGCGTGCTCGTCACCGGGGCGCGCGGCTCATGGTCGCCCGACCGCGCCGGCGCGGCGCCGCCCGCGCTCGTCCTCGGTTACGGACGGGCCGGAACCGCGCGCCTGGAGCGGTCCGTCGAAGTTCTCGCCCGCGCGGTTACCCCGCGTGCTCACGGGTAGAGCCCCGGTCTGAGCGAAGGAGGACGGATGAGTCTGGACGAGGCCGCGAGGCAGCTCAAGATGGCGGCGCACGATGCCCAGGTGTCGTTCGACTGCGTCGGGCTCGGGGATCTCGCCCGCGCCCAGGAGCACGCGGTGACCCTGCGGGCTTCGGCGGACGCCGCACTGACCGCCCTGGCGCGGGCCCTGGAGGACCTGTCCCCCCAGCAGGCGCGCTCGGCGGGGGAGGACGCGGTGACCGCCCTGGCCGAGGACGCCTGACCGCGCGTCAGCGGACCGGCGCGGGGGTTTCGGACGCGTCGTGGACGGGGGCGGGCTCGAACCCGCGGGCCAGCGCGATGATCGCCAGCGTCAGGACCGCCGGGACGATGTAGGACGTCTGGTAGCTGGACAGCGGCTGGAGGATCAGCACGACCACCGCCCCCGCCACGAAGCCCACGTAGTTGAAGATGTTGACCCGCGCCACCGCGACGCCCAGCCCGGACGGGTCGACGCGGCCCGCCGCCGAGAACGACAGCGGCGGGATGACGCAGAGGCCGAGGCCCGTCACGGCGAAGCCCGCGATGGCCATCGGCGCGTTCTGCGCGGCGACGACGAGCAGCAGCCCCGCCATGCCCGCGACCGTCCCGGCGCGGACGACGCGGGCCGCGCCGAACCGGCGGACGCCGAAGTCGGCGACGGCCCGGCTCGCGACCATCGCGACCTGGTAGGCGGCCAGGCCGAGCGGCGCGACGTCCTTGCTGTGCAGGTCGTTGTCGAAGTACAGGGCGCCGAAGTTGGACAGCATCGAGTCGGCGACGTAGAAGCAGCCCATCGCCAGCCCGATGATCAGTACCGGGCGCCACGGGACGAGCTTGGCCGCCGCCTTCAGCTCCGCCCCGGCGGGCACGGCGACCTCGTCCTCCTTGGCGGCGAGGCGGGGGCCGGCCACGAGCGTCACCGCCGTCCCGAGGACGGCCGGGATCGCGAACCCCACCGCGAGCGACGTCGTCAGGTGGTCGGGGTACACGTAGGTGTTGGCGACCCACGCCCACAGCGCGCCGATCCCGGCCGCCGCCGCCCAGACCGCGTGGAAGCCGGTGAGGATGCTGATCCCGTACGCCCGCTCGGACGTGACGGCCTGCGCGTTCATCGACGCGTCCACCGCCCCGACGAAGAAGCCGAACACCGCGACCGCGATGTAGACCGGGATGTCGGCGCTGCCGGACAGGCCGATCGCGAGGACGGTCAGGCACACGAACGGCTGGGAGACGCGGAGCACGATGCGGCTGCCGAACCGTCCCATCAGCGGCGCGGCGACCGCGCTGCCGACGCCCGCGACGATCGGGACGCACAGGACGACCAGGTTGATCTGGTCGTCGGTCATGTGGTGGGCGTCCCGGACCTGGTTGACCCGGCTGACCAGCGCCGCGAAGCACAGGCCCTGGACGGCGAAGACGGCGTACCCGGCCGCCCGCGCGCGCCGGACGCGCGTGGTGACGCTGCCCGTCATGGGCCCGCTCCCTCGGTCAACGTGAAGAATGTTCAGGTGAGGGTAGGGTCCCGCGCCCGGACCGGTCAATCACACGATCAGCTTGCGCCGGAGCGCCCGCAGCGCGAGCGTCCACGCGACGGCGGCGAACGCCGCGATGCCCGCCAGGTGCCCGAGGTCGGCGAGCGGACGGAACCCGAACACCGCGTGCCGCACCAGCTCGACGCAGTGGAACACCGGGTTCGCGTGCGCCGCCGCCTGCGCCCAGCCGGGCAGCGACGACATCGGGAAGTATGTCCCGGCGACGAGCATCAGCGGCGTCACCACGCCGGTGATCACGTAGTCGAGCGAGTTGATGGACGCGACGCGCGCCGCCGTCCACGCCCCGAACAGCGACAGCCCGAACGCCGTCGCGAACACGATGAACGGCACCAGCAGCATCCCCGGCGCCGGGTCCAGCCCGAACGCCATCCCGACCAGCAGCGGCGCCGAACCGAACACGCCCGCGCGCGCCGCCGTCCAGACCGTCTCGCCCGCCAGCAGCTCGTGCAGGTCCACCGGCGCCGCCAGCACCGCGTCGTAGGTGTGCTGGAAGACGCGCCGCGTGTAGCCGTTGAACATCGCCGGGAACACCGACAGGAACAGCGCGGCCGTCCCGACGACGCCCGTCGCGACGAAGTCCCGGTAGGTGATCCCCGCGACCGCCGCGACCAGCGACCCGACGCCGTAGCCGAACGCGAGCAGCATGAACGCGGGCTCGAACAGCGCCCCGAACGTCTGCGGCTTCCAGTACCGCGTGAACTGCGCGGCCTCATACCGCCACACCCCGCGCAGAGCGGCCCCCTCGAACCGCCGCAGCCGTGTTTCCCCGCGCGCGGGCGGTGTCTCCCCGCGCGCGGGCGGCGCGCTCTGAGCCGCGCGCTTCCCTCGTCGTTCTGGTCGCAAGCTCCCGCCACTCCTCAGTCCAGCGCGCGGCGCGCGCCGCCCGCGCGCTCGTGTCGCGTCTCCCCGCGCGCGTGCGCCGCGCGCTTCCAGTCCGCGTTCACTCGACGCGCTCGCCGGTCAGGATCACGAAGACGTCCTCCAGGGTGGGGTGGCGGACGATGCCGTCCGCGCCGAGCGCTTCGAGTGCCGACGGCGGCAGTTCCTCGGCGCGCAGGACGGCGACTGAGGGGCCCGTGCGACGGGTCGGGAGGCCCGCGGTGCGCGCGATGCGCTCCACTTCGGCCAGGCGCGCCGGCGGGCCGTGGTACTCGACCGCCTGCTTGCCCGCGTGCCGGGCGACCAGGTCGGACGGGGCGCCGCGCGCGATCACCCGGCCGCGCGCCATCACCGCGCAGTCGTCGGCCAGCCGCTCGGCCTCCTCGATGTAGTGGGTGGACATCAGGACGGTCGTCCCGGCCGTGCGCAGCCCGTCGATCAGTCCCCACAGCTCGGCCCTGACCTGCGGGTCGAGGCCGACGGTCGGCTCGTCCAGCAGCACCAGCGCCGGGTCGTGGACGAGCCCGCGCGCGATCAGCAGCCGCCGCCGCATCCCGCCGGACAGGTCGCCGACGCGGGTCCGCTCGCGTCCGGTGAGCCGCGCCCGCGCCACCGCCCGCGCGACCGCCGCCGCCCGGCCGCCGCGCGGCACGCGGTACAGGTGTGCGAAGACCTCCAGGTTCTCCCGGACGGTCAGCTCCTCGTCCAGGTTGTCCTGCTGCGGGACCACGCCCATGGCCGCCCGCGCCCGCTTGGACTCGCGCGGCACCGGGAATCCCAGCACCTCGATCGCGCCCTCGTCCGCGACGGCCTGCCCGGTCAGCAGCCGCATGGTCGTCGACTTCCCGGCGCCGTTCGGGCCGAGCAGCCCGAGGCAGACGCCGCGCGCGACCGTGAGGTCGAGGCCGTCCACCGCCGCGCGGTTCCCGAACCGCTTCACGACGCCGCGCAGCGCGAGCGCGTTCGTCTGTTGTGTCACCCGTGTCACGTTATGTCCCGTACGGGACCGCGCCTACTGATTTTCCGGCGAAGTCGCGCCGGACGTTCGTCCCGGAGAGCGGGGCGCTTTAGTGTGGACGCGTGGATTCGTCCCGTCCGCGCAGGCCCGGGGAACCGGTGCGGCGCGTCACCGAACTGCGCGCCTCCGACGCCGACCGGGAGCGGGTCGTCGCGCTGCTCGGCGACGCCCTCGCGGACGGCCGCCTCACCCTGGACGAGCACTCCGACCGCACCACCCGCGCCTACGCCGCCCGCACGCTCGGCGAGCTGACCGGGCTGACCGGCGACCTGGCGCCGCGCGAGACCCAGCCGATCATCGCCGACGACCGGCCCGTCTCGGTGCTGTTCGGCCGCGTCCGCCGCGAGGGACGCTGGGTCGTGCCGGTGAAGCTCCCGCTGTTCGCCCTGTTCGGGACGGTCGAACTCGACCTGCGCGACGCCGTCCTCCAGCGCCGGCACACCGTGGTGGACGCCCTCGTCCTCGGCGGGCGGATCCGCCTGATCGTCCCCGACGGCGTCCGCGTCCAGGTCACCGGACGCACCGTCGTCGGCACCCGCGAACTGCGGCACCGCCCGGCCGACGGCGGGCCGACCGTCGAGATCGCCGGGACGCTGCTGCTGGCGTCCGTCCGCGCGCAGGCGCCGAAGCGGTCACTGCGCGAACGCGTGCGCGGCCGCCTAGGCCGCAGACGCTGAGCTGTGTTCCCCAGCGCGGTGGTGGTGCGCTGTAAGCCGTGCGCTTCCCTCGTCGCTCCGGTCGCAAGCTCCCGCCGCTCCTCAGTCCAGCGCACGGCGCGCACCACCACCGCGCTGTGTTGTCTAGCGCGGTGGCGGTGCGCTGTTAGCCGTGCGCTTCCCTCGTCGCTCCGGTCGCAAGCTCCCGCTGCTCCTCAGTCCAGCGCACGGCGCGCACCACCACCGCGCTGTGTTACCCCGCGCGGTGGTGGCGGCGCGCGTTAGACCGCCGCGTCGAAGTTGATCGCGCTGTAGGCGCGCAGCTTCTCCAACTGGTGCTCGCTCGTCACCTGCCTGATCGTCCCGCTGCGCGAGCGCATGACGAGCGAGTGCGTCGTCGCGACGCCCTTGCCGTACCGGACGCCCTCCACCAGCTCGCCGTCGGTGATCCCGGTCGCGGCGAAGAACGCGTCCTCGGACGTGACGAGATCGTCGGTGGTCAGCACCCGGCCGAGGTCGTGCCCGGCCTCGACGGCCTTGCGGCGCTCGGCGTCGTCCTGCGGCCACAACCGGCCCTGGATCACGCCGCCGAGCGCCTTGATCGCGCACGCCGCGATGATGCCCTCGGGGGTGCCGCCGATGCCGAGCAGCAGGTCCACGCCGGTCCCGGCGCGGGCCGCCATGATCGCGCCGGCGACGTCGCCGTCCAGGATGAACTTGATCCGCGCGCCCGCCTCGCGGACCTCCTTGACGATGCCCTCGTGCCGGGGCCGGTCCAGGATGACGACGGTCACGTCCTCGACCGACGACCCCTTGGCCCGCGCGACGGCCCGGATGTTGTCGCCGATCGGACGCTCGATGTCCACCGCGTCGCGGGCCTCGGCGCCGGTGACCAGCTTCTCCATGTAGAACACGGCCGACGGGTCGTACATCGACCCGCGCGGCGCCACCGCGAGGACGGCGATCGCGTTGTTCATCCCGAGCGCGGTGAGCCGGGTGCCGTCCACCGGGTCGACCGCGACGTCGCACTCGGCGCCGGTGCCGTCGCCGACGTGCTCGCCGTTGAACAGCATCGGGGCGTTGTCCTTCTCGCCCTCGCCGATCACGACCACGCCCTGCATCGACACCGTGTTGATCAGTTGCCGCATGGCGTTCACGGCCGCGCCGTCGGCGCCGTTCTTGTCACCGCGTCCCACCCAGCGGGCGGCGGCCATGGCCGCCGCCTCGGTCACCCGGACGAGTTCGAGCGCCAGGTTGCGGTCCGGTGCGGCGGGCTCGGTGGTGAGCGGGGAGGAGACGGTCGTTTCGTCGGACATGACGTCGCAGCCCTTTCGGTTGTTGTATCCGGAATTCTCCGCAATGTCCGGCCCAGGTCACCAATTGGTCCAGACCAGGGACACGGCGTGACCGCCGCCGGGCGGGCGCAGAACTCCGGCGACGGGTACAGGGATCGTTTCCCTCCGGGCAAGGGCGTAATCTCAGCACTCATGAGCAGCGACATCGACGTGCCGCCCGCCGGAGTGGACGAGCCCGCGCAGCGCACCTCCGACCGGGGCGCCGCCACCCGGACCGCCCTGCTGAACGCGGCACGCGAGGTGTTCTGCGAGGCCGGCTTCGCGCAGGCCGCCGTCACCGACATCGTGGCACGCGCGGGCGCCAGCGTCGGCAGCCTCTACCACCACTTCAACGGCAAGGCCGACCTGTACCTCACGCTGTTCGACGAGTTCCAGGCGCGCCAGCAGGAGCGCACCCGCGAGGCGATCACGACCGTCCGGGACGCGGGCGAGACCGACCCCATGCGCCAGTTCCTCGCCGGGGCCAACGCCTACCTCGACGGGTCGCTCGCCGAACGCGACGTCGCGCGGCTGTTCATCTCCGGCGACGGCCCGCCCGGCTTCGACCGCGTCATGCGCAGGCGCCTCAACCGGTGGGCGCGCCGCAACGCCGCGCTGTTCCACACCGAGGACGGCGGCGTGGACGAGGCGCTCGTCATCGTCTTGACCGGCGCGATGGCGGGCGCGGTGTCGGAGGTCGTGCAGGGCGACGACGAGGACGCGTCCCGGCGGCTCGCCGACGAGATCATGGCGATCGTCGCGACGATCCGGAACCCGCGTACCGAGCAGCGCTGACCGTGCGCGATGCTGGAGACGTGAGCGACACGACCGAGAAGCCCGCCCCGGCCCCCGAACGGCCCGTCGTGGAGGTCAACCCCGGCGTCTACAAGCGGCTGACCACCGGGCTCGGCGGCTTCACGCTGGCGATGGCCTGCTGCCTGGTGCTCGTCGGGGCGATCTACCTGATCACGCCGCGCAGCGACAAGGAGGTGCTGCCGACCGTCGACTACTCCGGCCAGCTCCTCGCGATGCGCAGCGGCGCCCCGTTCACCCCGTACGCGCCGCAGGGGCTTCCCTCGGCGTGGCGGCCGACGAGTTCCCGCGTCAACGGGCTCGGCGTCCACGGCAAGCCCGTCGCGTGGCACCTCGGGTTCGTGACGCCGTCCGACGAGTACGCGGCGGTCGAGCAGAGCAACGAGAACGCGGGCGCGTACGTCCCGCGCATGACCAACAGCAAGACCCCGACGGGCTCGCGCACGGTCGCGGGCGCGACGTGGCAGACGTACTACCGCAAGGACAAGAAGGCGAACTCGCTCGCCCGGACGCTCCCCGGCGGCGTCAGCATCGTCGTCACCGGCACCGCCGGCCTGGACGAGCTGGCCGTCCTCGCCGCCGCGCTGAAGCCCCAGCCCCGCACCTAGAACGGCGCTTGGCCGGAGCTCTCGGGCTCGGGCGAGGCCATCGCGGCGGCCAGCCGGGCGCGGGCGCCCTCCAGCCACTCCTCGCAGATCGCCGCCAGGCGCTCGCCGCGCTCCCAGAGGCCGAGGGAGTCCTCCAGCGTCAGCCCGCCCGCCTCCAGCTTCCGGACGACGTCGGTGAGCTGGTCGCGCGCCTGCTCGTAGGTGAGTTTCTCGTCGGCCACGTGCCCCACCCTAGGGCGTGTCCGGCGCGACGGTGACCGCGATGCGCCCGTCCGCGAGCCGGACCAGCAGCCGGTCGCCCGCCGCCACGTCCGACGCGGCCCGGACGATCCCGTCGTCGTCGCGCTGCACGATCGCATAGCCCCGGCGCAGCGTCGCGGCGGGGGAGAGGGCCAGCAGGCGCGCCCGGGTGTGGGACAGTTCGTCGGACGCGCGGTGCAGCGCCCCGTCCAGGCACCGCCGCGTCCGGTCGCGCAGCGCCGCGACCTGCTCGGACTGCCGCTCGATCTCCCGCACCGGGTCGGCCAGCGCGGGCCGCGACCGCATCCCGCGCAGCCATGCCGTCTCCCGCTCCAGCCCGCCCGCGATGACCCGGCGGCCCCGGTCGCGGAGCTGGCGGACGAGCTGGATCTGCTCGCGCACGTCCGGGACCGTCCGCTTGGCCGCGTCGGTCGGGGTGGACGCCCGGACGTCCGCGACGAGGTCCAGCAGCGGGCTGTCCTGCTCGTGCCCGATCGCGCTGACCACCGGCGTCCGCGCCGCCGCGACCGCGCGGACCAGGGCCTCGTCGGAGAACGCCAGCAGATCCTCCATCGAGCCGCCGCCCCGCGCGATGACGATCACCTCGATCTCGGGGTCGGCGTCCAGCTCGCGCAGCGCCTCCAGGACCTCCCGGACGGCGTGCGTCCCCTGGACGGCCGTGTTCCGCACCGCGAACGCCACGGCCGGCCAGCGCCGCCGCGCGTTGCGCAGGACGTCGTGCTCGGCGTCGGAGTCGCGCCCGCAGATGAGCCCGATCTTGCCCGGCAGGAACGGCAGCGGCCGTTTGCGCTCCGGACGGAACAGTCCCTCGGCCGCGAGCACCTGCTTGAGCCGTTCCAGCCGGGCCAGCAGCTCGCCGACGCCGACCGGCCGCACCTCGATCGCGCTGAGCGAGAACGTCCCCCGGTTGATCCAGAAGTCCGGCTTGGCGTGGACGACGACGCGCGCCCCGTCCGCCACCGCCGGGCCCGCCGCCTCGAACACCGCGCGCGGCCCGACGACCCGGACGGACATGTTCGCGACCGGGTCCCGCAAGGTCACGTAGACCGTCCCGCCCCGGGCGTTGAGGTCGGTGATCTGGCCTTCGACCCAGATGCGGCCGAGCCGTCCGATCCAGCCGCCGACCGCCTGGAGGACCGTCCGGACGGGCACCGGCGACTCCGCCGTCGTCTCCATCGCCATGCGCCCCACCCTAGGTCGTTTGGAAAGTTAGTCGAGCTAAGTTAGTATGGCTAAGTAAATGACGAGGAGAGGCCCGTGACCGACCGCGAGATCGCCGAGACCCTCAACCGGCGCCTGCGCGACATGGTGCTCACGCTCCGGCGCATCACCGCCGACCAGGAGATCACCAGCCAGCAGACGTCGGTGCTCGGGTCCCTGGCGGACGGTCCGCGCCGGATGACCGATCTGGCCGCCGAGCACGGCGTCCGCCTCCCGACCATGACCGCGCAGGTCAACCGGCTCGAACGCGACGGCCGGGTCGTCCGGGGCCGCGACGGCGCCGACGCCCGCGTCGTCACCGTCGAGCTGACCCCCCGCGGCCGGGACGGCCTGCGCGACGCCCGCGAGCGGCGCGTCGCCCTCCTCGCCGAGCGCGTCGCGGCCCTCTCCGCCGCCGACCGGGACGCCCTCGCGGCGGCCCTGCCCGCGCTCGGCCGCCTGTTCACCCCCTGAAAGGACGGTTTCCATGCACGTCCAGTCGTCCCTGCTGCGCCAGCCGCTGTCGGTGTGGGCCACCGCGTTCGCGGCCGTCGTCGCGTTCATGGGCATCGGCCTGGTCGATCCCATCCTCCCGGCGATCGCCAAGAACCTGGAAGCGTCGCCCAACCAGGTGTCGCTGCTGTTCACCAGCTACTTCCTGATCACGGCCGTCGCGATGCTCGTCACCGGCTGGGTGTCCAGCCGCATCGGCGGCAAGCGGACGCTGCTGATCGGGCTCGCGCTCGTCGTCGTGTTCGCCGCGCTCGCCGGGACGTCCGACACGGTCGGCCAGCTCGTCGGCTTCCGCGCGGGCTGGGGCCTCGGCAACGCGCTGTTCGTCGCCACCGCGCTCGCGGTGATCGTCGGCGCGGCCAGCGGCGGCGCCGAGTCGGCGATCATCCTCTACGAGGCCGCGCTCGGGCTCGGGATCTCGCTCGGCCCGCTCGCCGGCGCCCTGCTCGGCGACATGAACTGGCGGTACCCGTTCTTCGGCACCGCCGCGCTCATGGCGATCGGCTTCCTGCTGATCACGACGCTGCTGCGCCGGATGCCGCGCCCGGCGGAGAAGACGTCGCTGACGGCGCCGATCCGCGCGCTGCGGCACGGCGGGCTGTCCACGACGGCCTTCAGCGCCCTGTTCTACAACTATGCGTTCTTCACGGTGCTGGCGTTCACGCCGTTCGTCCTGGACATGGACGCGCACGGCATCGGCCTGGTCTTCTTCGGCTGGGGCGTGCTGGTGGCGCTGTCGTCGGTGTTCGTCGCGCCCCGGCTCCAGCGGCGGCTTGGAACGATCCATGTCATGTACGCGGCGCTCGTCCTGCTCGCCGTGTTCCAGCTCGGGCTCGCCGTCTTCGGGCACGGCGGGATCGTCGCCTGCACGATCCTGTCCGGGATCCCGATCGGCATGAACAACACCGCGTACACCGAGGCCGCGATGGAGGTGTCCGACAGCCCCCGGCCCGTCGCGTCGGCCGGGTACAACTTCGTCCGCTGGCTCGGCGGCGCCGTCGCGCCCTACGCCGCGACCAAGCTCGCCGAGCACCTGAACGCCTCGGTGCCCTACGTGGTGGGCGCGACGTGCTGTGCGGCGGCGATCGGTGTCCTGGCCGTCCGGCGGCACCACCTGACGGCGCTGGAACGCGTGGACGTGGACCACGCGTTCCGCGACGTCCCGGCCGTCAGCCCTGGCCGTTGAGCTTGATGATCCGGTTCTCGTACATGCGGACGACGTCCGGCCGGGCCGCGTGCGTGCGCTCGTACTCGCGCAGCAGCTTCACCTGCTCCACCGACAGGCCGCGCAGCCGGGCGCGGAGCTGCGGGATCGTCGCCGCATCGTAGTCGGGCACCGGCAGGTCGGCGGAGGCGATGCCCCGGCCCGACTCCTCGACGGCGGCCGGCGGCGCGGGCTCCACCTCGGCGGACGGGGCGGGCTCCACCTCCGTCCCCGGCTCGGGAACCGGGCTCGGCGACGGCGTCGGCTTGGGAGCCGGACGCGGCGCGGCCTCGTTCCCCGGTTCCGGGGCGGGCTTGGCGGCGGGCGCGGCGCCGGGCTTGCCGACGGCGATCTCCCGCTCGTCGGGGCGGGGCGCCGGACGGCGGGCCGGGGCGGGCTCGCTCTCGTCCTCGCCGCCGCGCACCCGCTGCGTCACCTGCCCGACGACCTTCCCGGCCGTGTGCTGCACGTCCCCGCGCAGCCGGCCGAGCACCGGGCGGACGCCGCCGCCCTCGGTGATCTCCTTGTAGTCCTGCGTGACACGGTCGCTGAGGAGCAGGGCGCGGCCGACGCCGAACATCGCCAGCCGGACCGCGTGCAGGGGCAGGTCACGGAACTGCTCGCCCACGGTGTCGCGCACCTGCTTGATGCGACGCGGCGATCTCGTCATCGGTCTTCCCTCCTCGCCGTCCCGTCGGTACCGGGCTGTACGGACGACGTCATCTCTCCGTCCACAACTCTGCCTCATCGGCGGGAGCATGGTCACCCCGGGTCAACGGGTTTCTGGCCGGACTGTACGTGCGCTGGGTCACATATGCGGGCTTCACCTGTGCTTTGCCCGCGTCGCGCGGCGGGTCCGGGACGGCGTCGCCCGCACGGGCGCCGCAGGGCGTTCCGTACGATGGGGGGCATGACCTCCACGACCGAGCGCCGTGTCCTTCTCGCCAAGCCGCGCGGCTACTGCGCCGGCGTCGACCGGGCCGTCCAGACGGTCGAGGTCGCGCTGGAGAAGTACGGCGCGCCGATCTACGTCCGCAAGCAGATCGTCCACAACGTCCACGTCGTCCGGACGCTGGAGGAGCAGGGCGCGATCTTCGTGGACGAGACCGAGGAGGTCCCCGAGGGTGCCATCGTCGTGTTCTCCGCGCACGGGGTCGCGCCGGTCGTCCACGAGGAGGCCGCCGGGCTGAGCCTGCGCACGATCGACGCGACGTGCCCGCTCGTCACCAAGGTCCACAAGGAGGCCGTCCGGTTCGCCGAGCAGGACTACGACATCCTGCTCATCGGGCACGAGGGCCACGAGGAGGTCATCGGGACGACCGGCGAGGCGCCCGACCACATCCACCTGGTGGACGGCCCCGGCGACGTCGCCAACGTCCAGGTCCGCGACCCCGACAAGGTGGCGTGGCTGTCGCAGACCACGCTGTCGGTCAGCGAGACCATCGCGACCGTCGAGAAGCTGCGCGAGCGGTTCCCGAACCTGCTCGACCCGCCGTCCGACGACATCTGCTACGCCACCCAGAACCGGCAGGTCGCGGTGAAGGAGATGGCGGCGCAGGCCCAGTTCGTCATCGTGGTGGGCTCGCGGAACTCGTCCAACTCGGTGCGGCTGGTCGAGGTCGCCAAGGAGCACGGCGCCGACGACGCCCGCCTGGTGGACTACGCCGACCAGATCGACCCGGCCTGGCTGGAGGGCGTCACCACGGTCGGCGTGACGAGCGGCGCGTCCGTGCCGGACGAGTTGGTCCAGGACGTCCTGGCCTGGCTGCGCGACCGCGGCTTCGGGACGGTCGAGGAGGTCGAGCCCGTCCAGGAGCACGTGCGGTTCTCGCTGCCCAAGGAGCTGCGCCGCGACCTGCGCGCCCCGCTCCCGATCGTCTCGACGGGCTGACCGCTCAGTCGACCTCGGCGTGGTGGGACGGCGGCTCGCGGCGGCGGGAGTCGTCCCAGCGCACCGGGTCGGCGTTCTCCTCCTCGTGGAACAGCCGCAGCCCGGCCAGCCGCTTGCGCAGCTCGCGGAACTGGAGCAGCAGGCCGCGCGGCACCCCGACGGCGAGGACGAGCACCGTCCCGGCGAACAGCCACGGCGCCGTCGCCGCCAGCGCGGTCAGCAGCGCCACCGCGATCGCGCGCAGCGGCGCGTCCTCGCCCGCGTTCAGCACGACCGCCGCCGTCGCCGTCGCCGCGAGGAACACCACGGGCGGGCTCACCGCCAGCGTCAGCAGGTCCGCCGGACGCGTCAGCAGCGCCGCCAGCGCGCAGCCCAGCAGGAAGCCGAGGCCCGCGAGCAGGCCCGTCCCGTCGGCGAGCAGCGCGCCGGCCAGCGCCGCCGCGTAGATCGCCACGATGCCGCCGCGCCCGGTGAGCGCGACCGCCCGGCGCGCGGGACTCCCGCCGTCGCTCGCCCGCACGCGTCCTCCTCCGGTCGCCCCGGAGTCGCCGGAGGCGCGGTCCGCCGTCGGTGCCGTCATCCTCGATTCTCCCGCCGATCGCCTTGCTCGGGAATGGTCCGTCCGGTGGAGACCGCCGGGTCCCCGGTCAGCTCGGCGGCCGACAGGGCGCGCGGGGCGTCCTCGACCGGTGCGGGGCCGTCCAGGGGGGCGTCCACCACGCCGAGGTCGTTGAGGCGCCGCGCGGTGACGAGCACCCGCGTCTCCAGCGAGCCGACCGTCCGGTTGTAGGACTTGATGGCGGTGGTGAGGCCGCGTCCCAGCTCGTCCATGCTGCGGCCCATCGCGCCCAGCCGGTCGTACAGTTCGCGGCCCAGCTCGAACACCGCGCGGGCGTTGCGGGACAGCGCGGCCTGCTGCCACGCGTAGGACGCCGTCCGCAGCATCGTGATGAGCGTCGTCGGCGTCGCGAGGTGGACGCGGCGGCGCAGCGCGTACTCCAGCAGCCCGGGGTCGCGGTCCAGCGCGGGCGCCAGGAACGCCTCGCCGGGGACGAACAGCACGACGAACTCCGGCGTCGGGCTGAACGCCCGCCAGTACTCCTTGGCGGCGAGCCGGTCGACGTGGTCGCGGATGTGGCGGGCGTGGGCGTCGAGGCGGTCGCGCTCGCGGGCGGGGTCGTCGGACGCGGCGGCGTCCAGGTAGGCGGCCAGCGACACCTTGGAGTCGACCACGATGTTCTTGCCGCCCGCCAGCCGGACGACCAGGTCGGGGCGGACGACGCCGTCGGCGGTCCGCGCGCTCGCCTGCTCGTCGAAGTCGCAGTGGTGCGCCATCCCGGCCAGCTCGACGACGCGGCGGAGCTGGAGTTCGCCCCACCGGCCGCGCGCCTCGGGGCGTTGCAGCGCCCGGACGAGCGTCCGGGTCTCCCCGCGCAGTTCCTCGGAGCTGCGGCGGACGAACTCGACCTGCTTGGCCAGCATCGCGTGGGACTCGCGGCGGCCCGTCTCGACCTCGCGCAACTGCTCCTCGACGCGGGCGAGCGTGTCGCGCAGCGGCGCCACCAGGTGCTCGACGGCCGTGCGGCGCCGGTCCAGGTCGCCCGCCGCCTCGGCCCCGGCCGCCTTCAGCCGCGTGTCGGCCAGCTCCAGGAACCGCTGGTTGCTCGCGTCCAGGGCCTTGGCCGACAGCGCCTCGAAGCGCTCGGCCAGCCGCTCCTCGGCGTAGGCGAGCTTCTCCTCGGCGCTGCGGGCGCGGGCGATCAACGGCCCCTGGCGCCCGGTCGCGACGGCGTAGCCGAGCGCCGTGCCGAAGGCGGCCCCGACGAGCAGCGCGACGAACAGCCCGACATCCATCCGCTCATCGTGACAGCGGGCGCGGGACGGGACGGACGCGACGCGCCGGGATGTGACGGAGGCGGTTCATGAGACCTGGCGTCCAATTGGCTCGCATAGAGTACAGAATGCCGTTCAGTTTCTCGGTTGGAGGCGCCATGGCCGTCACGTCGTCCCGGATCCGTCCCGTCGCGACCACGCCCGCCCAGCGGCGCGTCGCGCGGACGCTCGCGCTGGAGCCGGGCATGCCGCCCACGGCCCGCGCCCGCGCCGCCGCCCGCGCGATCCGCGTCGGGCTGCGCACGGTCTGGGAGTACGGGCCGCCCGGCGACGCCGGGATGCTGCTCGTCCAGCGCGCCACCGCGCTCGCCGCCTGGTTCCAGCTCGTCCCGCGCGGCGTGACGTTCACCCCGCAGGACTTCGGGCGCGGCGCGAGCGAGTGGGTGCGGGCCGGGGCGCCGGACGAGCGCAAGGTCCTGCTCTACCTGCACGGTGGCGGCTACTTCTTCGGCGGCCCGCGCCTGTACCGGCCGTTCGCGTGGCGGCTCGCGGCGGCGACGGCCCGGCCCGTCCTCATGCTCGACTACCGGCTCGCGCCCCGGCACACGCCCGCCGACGCGCTCGACGACGCCCTCGGCGCGTACGAGCACCTGCTCGACCAGGGGTATGCGGCGTCCGACATCGTCGTCGGCGGCGACTCGGCGGGCGGGCACCTCGCGCTCGCCCTGCTGCTCGCGCTCCGCGACCGGGACCGCCGGCTGTCCGGCGCCGCGTTCTTCATCTCGCCGTGGGCGGATCTGCTGTGCGAGGCGGAGTCCCACCGCGGCAACGCCCGCACCGACGCGCTCATCCCGGCCGCGCGCCTGGCGTCGGCCGGACGGTCCTACTGCGAGGCGCACGGCGGCGTCGCCGACAGCCCGCTGCTGGCGCCCGGCCGCGCCGACCTGACGGGCCTGCCGCCGTCCCTGTTCATGGCCAGCACGACCGAGATCCTGCGCGACGACGCCCGCACCGCCGTGTCGCGCGCCCGCGCCGCCGGGGTCGACGTCGTCCACCAGGAGTGGGACGGGCTGGTGCACGTCTTCCCGGTCTTCGCCGACTACATCCCGGAGGGCAAGGCCGCCTTCCGCCACATCGCCGAGTTCCTGCGGGGCGCGGGGGCCTGAGCCTCGCCCGGCGGACCCTAAACTGGTCCGCCGTGAGCCTCTCCATCGGAATCGTCGGACTGCCCAACGTCGGCAAGTCCACGCTGTTCAACGCGCTGACCAAGAACGACGCGCTGGCCGCGAACTACCCGTTCGCGACCATCGAGCCCAACGTCGGCGTCGTCGGCGTGCCCGACCCCCGGCTGGACGGCCTGGCGAAGCTGTTCGACTCGCAGAAGATCCTTCCGGCGACGATGGAGTTCGTGGACATCGCGGGCATCGTCAAGGGCGCGTCCGAGGGGCAGGGGCTCGGCAACAAGTTCCTCGCCAACATCCGCGAGACGGCCGCGATCTGCCAGGTCATCCGCGTGTTCGACGACCCCGACGTCACCCATGTCGACGGCGACGTGGCGCCCTCGCGCGACATCGAGACGATCAACACCGAGCTGATCCTCGCCGACCTCCAGACCATCGACCGCGCCCTGCCGCGTCTGGAGAAGGAGGCGCGCACCAAGAAGGACAAGGACCAGCTCGCCGTCGTGGACGCGGTCGTCGCGGCGCGCAAGCTGCTGGACGGCGGGACGACCCTGTTCGCGGGCGCCGCCGACGCCGGGATCGACCTCGCGCTGCTGCGCGAGCTGCACCTGCTCACCGCCAAGCCCTTCCTCTACGTCTTCAACCTGGACGAGGACGAGCTGACCGACGACGCCGTGCGGGCGCGGCTGCGCGACCTCGTCCACCCCGCCGAGGCGATCTTCCTGGACGCCAAGATCGAGGCGGAGCTGATCGAGCTGCCCGACGCCGAGGCGCTGGAGCTGCTGCAGAGCCTCGGGCAGGAGGAGTCGGGGCTGTCGCAGCTCGTCCGGGTGGGGTTCGCGACGCTGGGCCTGCAGACCTACCTGACGGCCGGGCCGAAGGAGGCGCGGGCCTGGACGATCCGCACGGGCGCCACGGCCCCCGAGGCGGCGGGCGTGATCCACACCGACTTCCAGCGCGGCTTCATCAAGGCCGAGATCGTGTCCTACGACGACCTGGTCGAGGCCGGGTCGATGGCGGCGGCGCGGACGGCGGGCAAGGTCCGCATGGAGGGCAAGGAGTACGTGATGCGCGACGGCGACGTGGTCGAGTTCCGCTTCAACGTCTAGCGGTCGTTGCGGCCGTGCCTTGAATCCGGTTTCGGTTTCCGGTTTTCGTGCCGTCCGGAAATGGCGCTGACCTGCGTCGATGCCATTCCGGGGCGGTATACGGCTTGTCCGGAATGTCCTCTAGAGGGCTCGGTGTTCGGTTGCGGCGGCGCGCCGTCCCGGCCGGGGCGCGGGCGCTCCGCGCCGTTCGTCTCCGGACCGCCCCGGCACGTCGTTCGGAGTCCGGGGAAGGGGTTCGTCACCGTTTGGCACTCCTCCCTGTTCAGAGCGGAATCGAATGCGTTATCCACAACCGCGCGGCGGGGCTGTGCTTTGCCGCGATGCGCTGGAAGAATTGACGTTCGTGGTTAGTCTGGCCCGAGATGGGGTCGGACGAACCGTTCCAACGGAAGCGGGCATCGGGGACGCGCCGGCCCGGGGCGAGGTGCGAGCGGAGGCATGATGGCGCGCAGGTCGGCCGTGCGGGACGGCCGCAGGACCGCCGAGGCGGACGAGTCCCGGACGGACGGGTTCGACCCGTCCGACGGCGTCTTCGATCCGCCCGAACCGCGCCGGGACCGGAACCGGGGCGGCCGGTGGGGCGGCTCGGGCGGCCGGTGGTGGGTGTGGCTCGGCCGCGCCGTGCTGTGGGCGCTGATCATCGTCATCGTGGTGAACGGGGTCCGGGCGCCGTTCGAGCGGTTCACCGCGTCCGACACGCCGTCGGCCGAGCGCACGGCCGCGCCCGGCAAGGGCACGGGCTTCCCGGCGAGCGCGGCGGGCGCGTTCGCGCTCCAGTTCGCGGGCGTCTACCTGAACTACGACCAGAAGTCCGGGCCCGCCCGCGAGGCGCAGTTGCGCGGCTTCCTGCCGGACGGCGGCGACGGGCAGTTCGGGTGGAACGGGATCGGGAAGCTGCAGGTCCAGTCCGTCCAGGTCGCCGGGGTGGACTCGCGCGACGCCCACAACGGCACCGTCACCCTGCTGGCGCGCAGCCAGGACAAGTGGTTCCGGCTCGCCGTGCCCGTCTACGCCGCGAGCGCCGACGCGATGGTCGTGTCCGCCCGGCCCGCGCTGCTGCCGCCGCCCGCCCGCGCCGCGCTGCCGGCCGGCGGCGTCCGCGACCGCGACACCGCCCTGGAGGACGAGCTGACGCCCGTCCTCGCCAAGTTCTTCCCCGCCTACGCCCAGAGCGACCAGGCGTCCCTGTCGCGGTTCGCGGCCGGGCCCGCCCTCACCGGGCTCAACGGCTCGGTCACGTTCGTGCAGGTCCGGGGCGTCATCGCGCCCAAGGGCCAGCCGGGGGAGCGCGTCGTCACCGCGACCGTGGCCTGGCAGGTCCCGGCGACCGGCGGCGGCGCGGGCGGCGGCGAGCTGGAGCAGGACTACCGGCTCGACATGATCAAGAAATCCGGCAACTGGTACGTCCGGGACGTCCGGGGCGTGACCGAACCGAGCACGCCGTGACCGCGCCCGCGACCCGCCCCCCGGCCGGTCCGCGCCGCGCTGAGCGGCGCGATTCCCGTCACCGGGCGCCGGTCCGGCACCATAAGGCACGTCCCCCGCGGGGCACCGTCCTCCCGACCACCGGCGACCCAGGAAGGTAGGCAGTCGATGCTGCACCACATCATGGCGTCGATTCCCCATGAGGTTCTGGCGGAGCCGAACGACGAACTGAAGACCGACCAGCTCGCCGACTGGCTGCGGGGCATCTTCGGCCCGCTGTTCCTCGTCATCGTCTCGATCGTCGCGATCTTCTTCCTCTTCACCCGGGAGATCACGCGGTTCGTCCAGTTCATCGTCCTCGCGATCGGCATCGGAGTGGTCTTCTATGTGCCCAACATCATCGAGACGACGGCCAAGGCGATCGCCAAGGCCCTCGGTGTCGACTGACCCGAGCTGACCGGCGGGGTCCCGGCGGGCGGGACGCGGCCGGACGGCCGGACCCGGCGGGCACAGTGAGGGGAGAAGACGCGTGGACCTGCCCACGTACACGAGCATCTGGCGCATCGAGCGCCGGATCTACAAGCTGTACGACCTGCGGCTCCCGATGCCGTTGCCGCTGGTCCAGATCGGCGTCTTCATCGGTGTGTTCGTCCCGTGGATCGTGCTGCTCACCGTCATCGGGATCCCGTTCCACCAGCCGTGGCACGTTCTCTACATCGTCCCGCCCGGCGTCCTGACCTGGCTCGCGACGCGTCCGGTCATCGAGGGCAAGCGGCTCACCGAACTGCTGCTGTCGCAGACGCGGTTCCTCGCCGAGCCGCGCACCTGGTGCCGTCTGACGCCGATCCGGGAGCCGCGCGAGGTCGTCATCGTCGCGCGCGTGTGGAGCCGCCCCGACCTGCCCGCGCAGGCCGTCGCGCCCGAACGCGCGGCCGTCAAGGAACGCCGCCGGTCCCGCCGCCGGACGACGGTCGAAGAGGCGCCCGAAGCCCCCGCGCTCGTGCCCGCCGCCGCCGGCACATCCGGCCCGCCGCCCCTGCCGCGCAGCGCGCCGCGCCCGGTCGTTTTCACCGAACCGGAGCCGCCCGCGCTCGAACCCGCCGAGCCGGAGCCCGTCCAGCGGCCCACGCCCGCGGCCGCCGCGCAGCAGCGTCGTCCGTCCGCGCCGAAGCCGTGGCGGCGGACCGACCGCGACATCTCCCACGAGGACGACGTACCGTCGCCCGCCTCGCACTCCGCGCCGCCAGCGCCGCCCGCGCCGGAGCCGCAGCCCGTCCGCGAGACCGAGACGGAGACCCGAAGCGGCACGCCCGCGCGCCCGTCCGGCCCGACGGGCAAGCGCGCGTTCGCGTCCGGAGTGCGCCGTCCGGGCGGCCACCCCGAGTTCTGGAAGGCGGCGGACCCGGGCGACGACGAGGACCCCGCGCGGCGCGCCCCCGAACCCTTGACGAACGAAGACCGCCGCCCGGCCGAGCCCGTCCAACGCCCACGCCCCGGCCTGGCCCGCAACCCCGCCGCGCCGGATCGCCAACCCTCGCCCGTCCCCGAGCCCCCCGTCCCCACCGCCCGCCGCCCACTCCCGCCCGAGCCGCCCGTTCCGGGCGAGCAGCGCCCGCTCGCGTCCGAGTCGTCGGGGCACGGTGGGCGGAGCTCGGCCGTGTCCGAACCGCCCGTTCCGGGCGAACAGCGTTCGGCCGCGCCTCAGTCGCCCATGCCGGGAGAGGGGCGCCCACTCGCGTCCGAGCCGCCCGTCCCGAGCGGGCAGCGCCCGCTCGCGTCCGCGCACGGTGGGCGGAGCTCGGCCGTGTCTGAGTCGCCCGTTCCGGGCGAGGGGCGCCCGGCCGTGCCTGAACCGCCGGTGCCGGGCGAGGAGCGCCCGCTCGTGTCCGAGTCGTCCGGACACGGTGGGCGGCGCTCGGCCGTGTCTGAGCCGCCCGTTCCGGGCGAGGGGCGTTCGGCTGCGCCCGAACCGCCGATGCCGGGGGAGGGACGCCCGGTCGCGTCTGAGTCGCCCGTTTCGGGCGGGCAGCGCTCGGCCTTGCCTGAGTCGCCTGTCTCGGGGGAGCGGCAGCCGGGCGTGTCTGAGTCGCCTGTGCCGGGTGAGGAGCGTCCTGACGGGGCGGAGGCGGGCGGGCCGGGGGACGAGTGGCGTCCTGCTCGGGCTGAGTCGCCTGTGCCGGTCGCGCGTGCGGAGGAACCTGTCGCTTCGCCTGGATCTCTGGAAAGCGCCGGTGGTCGGGTGGACGAGCCGGAGGTCGCGGCTTCAAGCGATGGGGACGAGCCGTCCAGTGCTTGGGCGGGTCGGGTGCGGCTTCCCCGGCCTACGCGTCCGGACATTCCGCAGCAGCCGCTGCCGCCGCCCGCGCCTGCGCCCGCGGAGGAGCTGGCGTTCAACGGCGAGCCCGGCGACGTCGTCGTCGCGGGTCAGCGCAAACCCGGGTCGGGGCGGAAGAAGCCGCCGGCGACGCGTCCGGACATTCCGCAGGTGCGACGGTCCGTCCCGCCGCAGCCGCCGGTCACGCGGCCGGACATCCCGCAGGTGCCCGGGGCGTTCGGCGGTGCCCGCACGCCCGCTGAGCCGTCCGCGCCGCTGGAGCCCTCCGCCGGTCCGGGCCCGGCGCGGCGTGAGCCGCCGCGGCCGTGGTCTGACGGGCTCTCGCGGCCCCGCCCGGCGCCCGCCGGGCCGCCGCAGGCGGCCGAGGACGACGACCCGCGCGTGTGGCCGCCCGGGCAGCGCGGCCCGCAGAGTCCGGGCCGTCCGGCCGCTCAGCAGCCGTCCGCGCCGCAGGGGCCGGGGACGCAGTACGGGCCGCAGGCCCCCGGGCAGGAGCCGGGGACGCAGTACGGTCCGGTGCCGCAGCCGTCCGCGCCGCAGCGCGCAGGGGAGCGGCGGCCCGAGCCGCCGCAGCCCCCGGCGACGCGTCCGGGGCAGCAGCCCGCGCCCGCGTCGAGCAGCGCGCCGCAGGCCGGTGCTCAGCGGCCTCCGCAGGACGACGGAGGGCGCTCCGGGCCGCAGCAAGGCCGTTCGCGGCCGGGCCAGGTGCAGCGGGGCGGAGGCCAGCAGAGCGGTGCGCCGCAGAGCGGGATGCCGCAGAGCGGTGTGCCCCAGGCGGGCGCGCAGCAGCCAGCGGAGGCCGGTGCTCAGCAGAGCGGGACTCAGCAGAGCGGTATCCCGCAGGTAGGCGCGCAGCAGCCCGCGCAGGCAGGGACGCGCCAAGGCGGCCCGCAGCAGGGCGGCCCGCAGCAGGACGGCCCGCAGCAGGACGGGACGCACCAGGGCGGGACTCAGCACGGCGGGACCCAGCACGGCGGGACGCGCCAGGGCGGGGCGCAGCAGGGTGCGCAGCGGCCTGGGCGGGGTGGGGCGCCGCAGGACGTGTCCGGGCAGGGCGGGGAGCCGTTGGAGGTTCCGCCGCCGTTGCCCTCGGTACCGATGCCGCAGCCGCCGCAGGAGCGGCGGGAGGCGCCGTCCGGGCCGCCGGGGCGGTGGGACGCGGACGGGGACCAGGAGGCCGGGGACGGGCAGGCGCCGCCGCGTGAGGGGCGGTCCGGGCCGGTGTCGCCGGTGCGGAGCCGGCCGTTGCCGCCGCCGCCCGAGCCGCCCGCGTCCGAGCCCGCGATCACGCCGCCGGGGCCCGAGCACGAGGTCACGCCGGGCGGGCTGCGGCGGCTCGTCCAGGCCGTCGGCGGCGGGCACGGCGAGGCCGACGCCGAGTACCAGCAGCGCATCCAGCAGACGTTCCACGGGACCCGGCACATCGTCGTGCTCGGGTGCACCGGCGGCGCGGGGCAGACGGTCACGTCGCTGATGCTCGGGCACACGTTCGCGCACCACAACGGCGAGCCGATCGTCGCGGTGGACGTCAACCCCGGGCCCGGCGCGCTCGCCCGCCGCACTCGCAGCGAGACCAACGAGACGCTGACCGGCCTGATCGCGCACGCCGACCAGGTGGGGAGCCTCACCGCGATGCGGCGGTACACGTCCCAGGCCAAGTCCGGCCTCGACGTCATCGCGGCGGGCAAGAACCCGTTGCAGGCGCTGGACGACCGCGACTACGCCACCGCGATCCGCACCATCGACCGCTTCTACTCGGTGACGCTGCTGGACGCGGCGGCCGCCGTCGTCGCGCGCGTCCTCCCGCACGCCGACCAGATCGTGCTGGTCGCGCCCGCCAGCGCCGACGCGCCCCGCGCCGTCGCGATGACGTTCGAGTGGCTGGACGGGCACGGATACGCCGAGTTGCGCTCCCGGGCCGTCACCGTCATCAACGGGGTCAGCCGGCGCAGCATGGGCGACGTCGAGCACGCCGAGTCGGTGGCGCGCGGACGCTGCCGGGCGCTCGTCCGGATCCCGTGGGACGATCACCTCAGCATGGACCGCGCGCCGAGGAACGAGCTGAAGTCGTTGCGCGCCCCGACGCGCCGCGCCTATCTTGCCCTCGCCGGCGTGGTCGCCGGCGGGTTCAGCGTCGTGCCCGAGCGTTACCAGGAGCTGCAGCAGGAGCAGGAGGCCACGCGATGACCGCCCCCCCACGCCCGCCTCGTCCCGGATGGTACGAGCCGGGACGGAGCGGTAGAGATACGTTGCGCGTCCGATATGGGAATGTGGCGTCCGCGCGCGACGGGGCGGCCCGATGAGCCGGGCGGCCAAGGCCCGGTCGAGCCGACTCGCCGTACGCTACTTCGACGACCGCGTCCTGCTCACCGACACCGCCGCGTGGGTCTACTTCCGGCTGCCGACCGTGTCGTACGAGTTCACGACGGGCGAGGAACGCGAAGCCCTCGCCACCAACATCACGATCGCGCTCGCCGGGATCCGGATGCAGGACGCCGAGATCCATCTGCGGATCGCGCACCGCACCTACCCGGCGGCCGAGTGGGCGCTCGCGCTGGACCGCACGTCCGACGGCGGGCCGGGCTGGCGCGAGTACCTGGAGGAGTCCTACGCGCACGTGTGGGCGAAGGACTTCTGGACGAAGGAGGTCTACCTCGGCGTCCGGCTCGGGCCGCGCGGGATGGGCGCCCAGCTCGGCGGCGGCGTGATCCCGCAGCTCCTCGGCCTCTACAAGCGGAGCGAGAACGTCCTCGGCATCGAGGACGACGCGATCGACGCCAAGGAGATCGCCCGCTGGCGCGACCAGGCCGAACGCGTCGGCCGGGCGCTCGGCGGGTCCGCGCTGTACGCCAGGCACGCGACGTCCACCGAGGTCGCGTGGCTGTTCCAGCACGCGGTGACGGCGTCGCTCGCCGATCCGCCGCCGTCGGCCGTCCCGCGCCGGACGTGGGGCAAGGGCGAGATCGAGGCGCTGGTCGAGGGCGCCATCCACAACGGCCGCTCCTACTTGCGCGTCGAGCAGCCGAACTTCACCGGCGCGGGCGGCGGCGCGACCGCGCAGTCGTACGTCGCGTACCTGTCGTTCGCCCGGTTCCCCGAGCTGATGCCGTTCCCGGACGGCGAGCCGTGGATGCACTACGCCGACGCGCTGCCGTTCCCGGTGGAGATCAGCTCGCGGATGAAGCTCGTCCCGCCCGCCAAGGCGTCCAAGGACGTGTCGCGCAAGCTCGCGCACGCCCGCGACATGGACCAGCACATCCGGGAGGCCGGGCAGGAGGCGCCGATCGCGCTCGCCGAGCAGATCGAGGCCGCCCGGATGCTGGAGCACGGCATCACCAAGGAACGCCTGCCGTTCGTGTACGGGTGGCACCGGCTCATCGTGTCCGCGCCCACCGAGGACCTGCTCGCCCAGCGCGTGGACGCCGTCGTCGAGCACTACCGCGACATCGGCATCGACGTCGTCAACTCCACCGGCGACCAGTTCTCGCTGTTCTGCGAGTCGCTGCCCGGCGACCGGATCCGGCTGAACGCCTACGTCCAGCGCCAGCACCTGCGGACGATCGCGGGCGGGATGCCGGTCGCGACCGTCGACCTCGGGGACCGTCCCGACGACGCGGCCGAGGGCTGGATCGGCCCGTACGTGGGGGAGACGCTGGGGCGGGCGCGGTCGATCGTCCACTTCGACCCGCTGGTCGCGGCGGCGCGGAACCGTCCGACGGCCGTCGCGATCACCGGGGAGCCCGGCGGCGGCAAGACCACGCTCGCGCTGCTGCTGCTCTACCAGATGGCGCTGCGCGGCGTGACGATCGCCGCGATCGACCCCAAGGGCGACGCCGAATCGCTCGTCCGGCTGCTCCAGGCGCGCGGACGCCGGGCGCGCATCCTGCCGCTCGGCTCGGCCGCGCCCGGCCTGCTCGACCCATTCTCGTTCGGCGACGACCTCGCGGCGCGCAAGACGATGGCGACCGAGACGCTGCGGCTGCTGCTGCCGCGCATGTCGGAGGAGCGCGAGTCGGCGATGATCCAGGCCGTCGGCGCCGTCGCCAACGCCGAACGGCCCTCCCTCGGCCGCGTCGTGGACTACCTGGAGGCCGCGGCGGACCCGGCGTCCAAGAACCTCGGCGCGGTGCTGCGGTCGATGTCGGAGATGCGGCTCGCGCGGCTGTGCTTCGACCCGTCCGGCGGGGAACGGATCGACACCGCGGGCTGGACGACCGTGTTCACGCTCGGCGGCCTCACCCTCCCCGACGTCGCGATCGGCCGCGAGGACTACTCCTACGAGCAGCGGCTGTCGGTCGCGCTCATGTACCTGGTGTCGCAGTTCGCCCGGCGGCTCATGCACGGGCTGGACCGGCGGCTGCCCAAGGCGATCTTCCTGGACGAGGCGTGGGCGATCACCTCGACGCCCGAGGGGGCCAAGCTCGTCCCCGAGGTCTCCCGGATGGGGCGGTCGCGCAACACCGCGCTGATCCTCGTCTCGCAGAACGCGGGCGACCTGTTGAACGAGCAGGTGACGAACTGTCTGTCCTCGGTGTTCTCCTTCCGCTCGTCCGAACGGGTGGAGGTGGGGAACGTGATGTCTCTGCTGGGGGTGGAGGCGTCCGACGAGCACAAGACCGTGCTGCGCAACCTCGGGAACGGCGAGTGCGTGTTCCGCGACCTGGACGGACGGGCCGGGCGGATCGGCGTCGACCTGATCTCGGCGGAGCTGCGGCGCTGGCTGGACACCAACCCGACCCGGTCCCATCCCGGACCGGCCGATCTGACGACCGCGGGGGCCGACGTCGAGGAGGTCCACTGATGAACCGGCCCCATGCCGCGCTCGCCGGCGCGGCGGCTCTCGCGCGCCGCGCGGGCCGCGGCCCGGCGGGCTTCCAGACGTCGCCCGGCGCCGGCCTGGACCCGCGCCGCATCGACCGAGCCCGCCGTCCGGCCCGCCGCCGTCCGCGCACCCGCCGGTCGGCGCTGCTGCTCACGCTGATGGCGCTGTTCCTGCTGAGCCCGCTCACGCCCGCGTCCGCGTCGATCCCGCTGCCCAGCGTGGGGGACGCGTGCCGTCCGGCGGACAATCCGTCGCCGGAGCAGTACGGGTCGGGGACGGACGGGCTGATCAAGCCGCCCGACTACCCGAACGCGAAGCTGCAGAAGACGCCCGCCCAGAACCTTACGTACTACGACCGGTACGGGACGGCCGGGCAGAGCTGGTACGCGGTCGACATGGGCTGCTCGGACGCGATGGCGATGATGGGCAACGCCCTCGCCAACACGACGTTCACGCTCGTCCGCGCCATCGACCGGACGACGATCAGCGTCTACCAGGCGGCGGCGTCGGAGTCGCTGCTCGGCTGGCTCAAGGGCACGATCGACGACGTCATCAGCAGCATCGGCAAGACGTTCAACACCCGCTACTGGTCCTGGGTCGTGATCGTCGGCGCGATCACGCTGGCGTGGTGGGGGCTCGTCCGGCGGCGCGCGAGCAAGGTCGTGGAGGGCGTCGTCTGGATGGTCGCGGCGATGGTCGCGCTGATCTGGCTCGTCTCCCGTCCGGCGGACTTCACGACGCTCGGGACGAAGGTGTCGGAGGCGACGAGCGCGGCGTTCAACGCGGCGCTACCGCAGAGCAGTACCAAGGGCGGGACGTGCGTTCCGACACCGGACGGTAAACCGGACCCGTCCACGTCCGCGAACACCGATCCGACGACCCGCAACGCCAACGGCCTGTGGGTGGCGCTGGTGTGCAAGCCGTGGCTGATGGGCGAGTTCGGGACGACCGATCCGAACGCCGCGATCGTCAAGGACAACGCGGACAAACTGCTCTGGTCGCAGGCCGTGGACCTCCCCGAGACCTACGGCGGGCAGAAGGTCGACCTGGCGAAGAAGGCGGACGCGTACAAGGACGTCACCAAGAACATCAAGGATCAGCACGCCGGCGCCTACCCGCTGTTCCAGGGCAAGAACTGGACGAGCCGGCTCGCCGTGGCGTTCGGCGCGCTGTTCGCCGCGCTGGTCGCGGGGCTGCTGATCCTCGTCATCGCGATCGCGCTGATCGTCGTGAAGATCTCGTTCCTGCTGCTGCTGGTGGCCGGGCCGATCTTCCTCGGCATCGGCATCCAACCGGGCATCGGCCGCGTCATAGCCATGCGCTGGCTGGAACTGCTGCTGTCGATGCTGCTCAAACAGGCGGCGCTGATCGGTGTGCTCGCGCTGCTGCTGTGGGCGTACGGGCTGATCCTCGGCGAGACGCTGCCGTGGGGCCTGCAGATCCTGCTCATCGCGCTGGTGACGTTCGCGGCGTTCGTGTACCGCAAGCCGTTCCAGCACCTGTTCTCGGCGGTCGGGTACTCGGCGGTCGGCGGGCGGGAGAAGAGCGAGGCGCTGCTCGACCGGTCGGCGTCCGAGGCGCGCAAGAACACGGCCGGCGTGGTGACGGCGGTGGTGCCGGGCGCGGCCGGATACCGGCTCGGCCGGGCCGGGAAGCGGGACGGCGCCGTCGAGCCCGCCACGACGGACGCGGCGGACCGGCGGACCGGCGTCGCGGCGGCCGGCGCGGGCGACCCGCAGTCGCCGGACGCCGCGCCCGTGCTCGCCGCCAAGCCGAAGGGCGGCGCGGCGGGGCAGGGGCGTCCGCGCAAGTCGGCGCCGCCGCTCAACCTGCCGTCCCGCGCGACGACCGCGCCGGACGGGGGCGGCACGACGGCGCCGCGCACGACCGGCGGCGGGACGAACGGCAGCGGCGGCGGGATCGGCGGGATCGTGACCGGCGGACGGTCGTCCGGCGCGGGCGGCGGATCCGGCGACGGCGGCTCGGGCGGGTCGGGGAGCGGTTCGCCGCGCCCGCCGTCCTGGGGACGCGGCGGCGGCGACGGGAACTCCGGCGGTGGCGGCAAGAGCGGCTCCGGGAGCGGCGGCGGCGGTCGCGGCGGGCGCAACGGCTCGTCCCCGGCGCGCGGCGGCGGCAAGGACCCGGCCTCCGGCGTCCCCCGGCAGCGCGGCGGCTCCGGCGGCGGCAAGAGCGGCGGCGGCTCGGGTGGCGGCAACAGCGGCCGCAACGGTGGCGGGAACAGTGGTGGCTCGGGCGGCGGTAACGGTGCCGCTCCGCCACCGTTGTGGGCGTCGCGGCGGACGGGCGGGGGCGGTGACGGTGCGCCGCCGATGCCGTTCTGGCTGCGTCCGGTCGACGGCGACGAGCCATGAACCTGAACGACCGGCAGCGCAGGATGCTGTTCGGCGGGCTGGTGGTCGTCCTGGCGGCGATCGGCGTGTACCTGACGGTCGCGCCGTCCGGCCACGACGACGAGGCCGAGCCCCGGCCGACGGTGTCGTCGGCGCCGACGGGCCCCGCGTCGCCGCCGCCCGGGATCTCCGGGACGGTCGGGTCGGGCCCGTTCGACATCTACCGGCTGCTGCCGTTCTCCCAGCAGGAGTTCGGCACGGCCGCCGACGCCGCGCAGCGGTTCGTCGCCGCGTACGGCACGTACCGCTATGACGAGCCCGCCGACGCCTACCTGCGGCGCCTGGCCGGGCTCGTCACCGACGACCTCGGGAACCAGCTCCGGCAGGGCGCCGCGTCGCCCGGCCTCCAGCAGGAGCGGACGGCGCACAAGGTCGTCGCGACGAGCGGCGCCACCCTGGACCGCATCAACGACATCGGCGATAACTCGCTCATCTTCCTGGTGACGGCGAAGCAGGAGGTCACCCGCGACGGCCACACGGCGCGGACCAGCCAGCAGTACGCCGTGACGGTCTCCCGCGACGGCGACGCGCTCAGGGTCTACGCGTTCGAGCCCGCGGGCACCGGGCAGCAGGGGGACACCGGATGAGCCGGCGGCGGCTCGCGGTGACGGCGGCGCTCGTCGCGGTCGCCGGACTGTTCTCGGCGCTCCTGGTCGTCCCGACGCTGTTCGGCGCGAGCCAGTTCCTGTTCGGCGGGAGCGGCGCGGGCAGCGGCGACTGCACCGACACCTCGTCCGCCGGCGCGCAGCCCGCCGCCGCGACGGAGGCCCGCGCGATCCCCGCCAACTATCTCGACCTGTACAAGAAGGCGGGCCGGGAGTACGGGCTGCCGTGGAACCTGCTCGCAGGGATCGGAAAGGTCGAGACCGACCACGGCCAGTCGCGGTCGCCGGGCGTGTCGTCCGGAGAGAACTACGCGGGCGCGGGCGGCCCGATGCAGTTCCTGAAGCCGACGTTCGACGAGTTCGCGGTGGACGGCGACAAGGACGGCAAGAAAGACCGCTACAACCCTGCCGACGCCATTCCCACGGCCGCCAAATACCTCAAGCACAACGGCGCCCCCACCCGGACCCGCACGGCCGTGTTCATGTACAACCACTCGTGGGACTACGTGAACCTCGTCCTTTCCTGGGCGAAGAAGTACGCGAACGGGAACTACACGCCCGTCCAGTCCGGCGGCGTGGACTGCAAGGACGACGACCTGCCGCCCGAGGCCACCGCGCTCGTCCAGCGCATCCTGGCGTTCGCGCTGGCGCAGCGCGGCAAGCGGTACATCTTCGGCGCGACCGGCCCGGACGCGTGGGACTGCTCCAGCCTCATCCAGGCCGCCTACCGCAGCGTCGGGCTGAGCATTCCCCGGACGACGTTCGAGCAGTGGCCGTTCGGCGTGAAGGTCAAGAAGGGCGAGGAACAACCCGGCGACCTGGTGTTCTTCAATTCCGGACCGGGCACGTCGTCCGACAATCCCGGGCACGTCGGAATGGTACTGCGCAAGGGCATGATGGTCGTGGCGAGCTGCTCGACGTGCAGCCCGAACATCGGCGTGAAGTCCTACCGCAGGCCGGACTGGGTCGGGGCGACGCGTCCCCTGGCCCGCAAGGACTTCCAGCAGAAGGTCACCCAGTTCGTCGCGCAGGGCGGCTGAAAACCAGGACGGACCGCGCGGCGCCGCATGGCATCCTGGGCGCCGTGGCCGAAGAGATCACGGTGTCGGTGTCGGGCGCGCTGCTGATGTTCCTGCCGTCGTCGCGGCGGGCCGCCGAGACGCGGCTCGCGCACGACGGGACCGCGTCGCTGGGACACGTGGTGGAGGCGCTGGGCGTGCCGCTGCCGGAGGTCGGGGAACTGGTCGTGGACGGCGTCCCGGCAAGTGGGAGACACCGGCCCGCGCCCGGCACACGCGTCGAGGTGCGTCCGGTGGCGCGTCCGCAACGTGTGCCACTGGCCGAGGGTGAGGACGCGCCGAGCTTCCTGCTGGACGTCCACCTCGGCACGCTCGCCCGCCGGATGCGCCTGCTAGGGCTGGACACGGCCTACGACAACGACTGCGACGACCCGTCGCTCGTCCGGTGGGCGAGCGCCGAGCGCCGCGTGCTGCTGACACAGGACCGGGGCCTGCTGCGCCGCCGGGCGCTGTGGTTCGGCGCGTACGTGCGCGGCTCGCGCCCCGACGACCAGCTCGACGACGTCCTGGACCGGTTCGCGCCCATCCTGCGCCCATGGACGCGCTGCACAGCCTGCAACGGCCCCCTCGTCCCGGTGGACGCGGCGGACGTCGCGGACGCGCTCGAGGAGGGCACCCGCCGCACCCAGACCGCCTACGGCCGCTGCGCGGCCTGCGGTCGGATCTACTGGCGCGGCGCCCACGGCGAGCACCTCGCCGCGATAGTCGCCCGAGCCGAACGCATCGTCGCCACCCGAACCCCGTGACTGCACCCCCCACGCCCACGCGCCCCACGCCCCCACGGGTGCCACGGGTCTGGTGTCTTCAAGTGTTACGCGTCACATGTTCCTGCGCGCCCGGTGGGTCGCGTGTTGCCACGCGTTCTCACGCGGGCGAGCGCCAGCGAGTCCGCGGGAGAACGCGAGCGCGCAGGCTGCACCGCAGCGAGCTCTGCGAGCGAGGATGCTGCGTGCGCGCCCGGCGGGGGGTTCCAGGGGGGTCGCTCCCCCTGGGCGAAGGAGCCGCTCCCCCTGGGCAGACGAGCTGCTGCCCCTGGGGGACACGACATGATGGCGGCGAGGAAAGTGGGTGACGCGGGGTGATAGTGGTCGGTGCGGCGATCATCGCGGACGGGCGGTTGCTGGCGGCGCAGCGGGCGGAGCCGCCCGCGCTGGCGGGCGGCTGGGAGTTCCCGGGCGGCAAGGTCGATCCGGGGGAGAGCGACGAGCAGGCGCTCGTGCGCGAGTGCCGGGAGGAGCTGGGCGTCGGCGTCGTGCTCGGCGACCGGGTCGGCGGGGACTGGCCGCTCGTGCTCGGCGGCGTCCTGCGGGTCTGGACGGCGCGGCTGGAGGACGGCGAGCCGCGCGCCCTGGAGCACCGGGAGCTGCGCTGGCTCACCGCCGGCGAGCTGCACGACGTCCCGTGGCTGCCGGGCGACCGGCCGATCGTCGACCTGCTCGCCCCCTACTTGGACTGAAGGCGGGGCGCGAGGGCCGCGGTGATCGCCGCGGTCAGCGCCTCGTCGTGGGACAGGCCCTGGGAGAGCTGTGCGCCGAACAGGCTCCCGAGGTCGGTCGGCAGCAGCTTGAGCAACTTGAGCAGCTTGGCGGCGATGTCCTGGAGCTGCGCGGACGTGAGCTTCTGGACGTCCGCGACGAGCTTCTGCAGCCCGTTCATGTAGTCCCCGGCGAGGATCAGCCGCGCGTCGGCCTGGATGTTCGCGGGGAACGCGGTGAGGACGAGCGCGAGCAACTGGTCCGCGGAGGGCAGCGGCGCGGCCTGGACGGCGATCCGTCCGGCGGGCGGCGGTACGGCGCCCGCCGGGGCGGCGACGGCCGCGACCGGCAGCAGGGCGGCGGCGGCCGTGGCCGCGACGAGGACGGGCTTGCGGAACCTCACCGGAACTCCTTCGGGCGGAGGGACGAACACCGGTGCGCCGGAACGGCGTTCACGGACTGCGCCGGAGCGTACTCCCCACCCGGGGCGTTGCGGAATAGATCCCGACAAAGAGGACTAGCCGATGCGGTTGGCCCCCGCGAAGTCGGACCGGTCCGAGAGCTCCGAGATCTTGACGACGTCGCCGGTCGACGGCGCGTGCAGGAACTTCCCGCCGCCGAGGTAGATCCCCATGTGGTGGAGGTTGGACCCGAAGTAGACGAGGTCGCCGGACTGGAGCGAGCCCCGGCTCACCTTCGTCCCCAGCTCGAAGAGGTCCCCGGTGTAGTGCGGCAGTCCCGGCTTGCCGACCTGCGCGTAAGCCCACACGACGAGCCCGGAGCAGTCGAAGGTGCTCGGCCCGGCGGCGCCCCACACGTACGGGCGGCCGATCTTGGTCAGCGCCTTGCGGGCCATCCGCGCGGGCAGGCCCGAGCCGGTGACGGTCGCCGACAGCCCGGTGTGCGGGTCCTTGACGTGCGTGGTGGTGAGCTTGTCGAGCTGCTTCTGCACTTCCGCGATCTTGTTGCGGGCGGTGGTGCGGGCGTTCTCGACCTGCTTCTTGGCCTGCGCGACCTGCGCGGTGCGCTGCTCGGCGGCCAGCTTGGCCTTGTTGGCCTTGTCGATCTCCGCCTGGACGGACGCGACGACCGTCGCCTGGTTCTGGGCGAGGTAGGCGGTGTCGGACAGGCCGTCCGCGCCGCCGGAGCCGAACAGGACGTCCGGTCCGCCGCTCATGTAGTTCGCGGCGGCGAGCGCGGCGAGCTGCCGGCGGGCGGGCGCGACCTTGGCCTCCAGGTCCGCCGAGATGCGGGCGGCGGCGGCCTCGGCGCGCTGCGCGCGGTCCAGGTCGACGCGGGCCTTGTTGAACTTCTCGGTGAGGATCTCGGCCTGGGTGTTGAGGTCGTCGAGCTGCTTGCGCAGCTCCTTCTCGGTGGGCTTGGGAGCCGCGAGGACGGTCAGCGGCGACGCGGCGTGCGCGACGGCCGGTCCGGTGAGCCCGAGGCCGACGAGCGCGGCCACCGCGACTGCGGGCGCCGTCCAGCGGCGCCGCCGGGAATCCGGTGCCAAAACCGGTCTCTCCTCTCCTCGCCGCCTGCCGGGTTAGCTGACGGGTTCGGGCCGGAGAAGCCCTACGACGCCGTGCGTCGATTCACCCCGAGAAGCCCGGTTGGGTCCCCGGCTCCCCCTCCGGGGGACTCGGCGGATCCGGACGCGGCCCCGAGAGCAGGGGCGAGGGAACGCCCGGATGACGAAAGACCTTACAAAGAATGCGCATAGATGACCAATTGGCCGCCGGGGCCGGGTCGCGACGCCGAGTCGGAAAGGGCGCCGCGCGGGCCGAGTAGACTGGTAGTGGCCGCTCGTCCGCGGCGTCACGAAATCCCCACGCCCAACCCTCACCCAAGGCGAGCCTGCATGCCCTTCTCCACGCGCGACGACCTCCGCAACGTCGCCATCGTCGCCCATGTCGACCACGGCAAGACGACGCTGGTCGACGCCATGCTCTGGCAGTCCGGAGCGTTCCGGGAGAACCAGGACGTGAACGACCGCGTCATGGACTCCGACGACCTGGAGCGCGAGAAGGGCATCACGATCCTCGCGAAGAACACGGCCGTCCTGCACAACGGGATGACGATCAACATCATCGACACCCCGGGCCACGCCGACTTCGGCGGCGAGGTCGAGCGCGGCCTGTCGATGGTGGACGGCGTCGTCCTGCTGGTGGACGCCAGCGAGGGCCCGCTGCCGCAGACCCGGTTCGTGCTGCGCAAGGCGCTGGAGGCCAAGCTTCCGGTGATCCTGGTCGTCAACAAGACCGACCGGCCGGACGCCCGCATCGACGAGGTCGTGGACGAGACCTACGAGCTGTTCATGGACCTCGACGCCGCCGAGGACCAGATCGAGTTCCCGATCGTCTACGCCTCGGGCCGCGCGGGCCGCGCGTCGCTGGACAAGCCCGGCGACGGCGAGATGCCCGCCGCCGAGGACCTGGAGCCGCTGTTCCAGGTGATCAAGGAGACGATCCCGGCGCCGTCCTACGTCCCGGACGCGCCGCTCCAGGCGCACGTGACGAACCTGGACGCGTCCAGCTACCTCGGCCGGATCGCGCTCTGCCGCGTCCACGCCGGCGTGATCAAGAAGGGCCAGCAGGTCGCGTGGTGCCGCCACGACGGCAGCGTCGAGAAGGTCCGGATCACCGAGCTGCTGATGACCGAGGCGCTGACCCGCAAGCCCGCCGACGAGGCGGGCCCCGGCGACATCATCGCGATCGCGGGCATCCCGGAGATCATGATCGGCGACACGATCGCCGACCCCGACGACCCGCGCCCGCTGCCGCTCATCACGGTGGACGAGCCCGCGATCTCCATGACCATCGGCACGAACACGAGCCCGATGTCCGGCCGCGAGAAGGGCACCAAGGTCACCGCCCGCATGGTGAAGGACCGCCTGGACCGCGAGCTGGTCGGCAATGTGTCGATCAAGGTGCTGCCGACCGAGCGTCCCGACGCCTGGGAGGTGCAGGGCCGCGGCGAGCTGGCGCTGGCGATCCTGGTCGAGAACATGCGCCGCGAGGGCTACGAGCTGACGGTCGGCAAGCCGCAGGTCGTCGCGCGGACCATCGACGGCAAGAAGCACGAGCCGGTCGAGCGTCTCACCGTGGACATCCCCGAGGAGCACCTCGGCGCGGTCACCCAGCTCATGGCGGTCCGCAAGGGCCGGATGGAGCAGATGACCAACCACGGCACCGGCTGGATCCGGATGGAGTTCCTGGTGCCGGCCCGCGGCCTCATCGGGTTCCGCACCGAGTTCCTCACCGAGACGCGCGGCACCGGCATGGCGCACCACGTCTTCGAGAGCTACGAGCCGTGGTTCGGCGAGCTGCGCATGCGTCCGGCGGGGTCGCTGGTCGCCGACCGGTCCGGCGTGGCGACCGCGTACGCGATCACGAACCTGCAGGAGCGCGGCACCTTCTTCGTCGGGCCGACCACCGAGGTGTACGAGGGCATGATCGTCGGCGTGAACTCCCGCGCCGACGACATGGACGTCAACATCACCAAGGAGAAGAAGCTCACGAACATGCGCTCGTCCACCGGCGACGAGCTGGAGCGCCTCACCCCGCCGACGATCCTCAGCCTGGAGGAGGCGCTGGAGTTCTGCCGCGAGGACGAGTGCGTCGAGGTCACGCCGACCGCCGTCCGCATCCGCAAGGTCGTGCTGTCGGCCAAGGACCGCGAGCGGACCCGCGCCCGCACCAAGCGCGCGGTCTGACGTCCGTCCGATCGGCCCCCGGCGTTGCGCGCCGGGGGCCGTCGTCGTCTCAGCGGACGTTGACGAACGTCTCGACGGTCGGCACCTCGGTGTAGTGCGTCCGGTCGCCGTAGTACTGGAACGTGAAGTAGGTGTCGCGCGCGACGCGGAACCGGGCCTTGAACACGCCCTTGCCGTTCGTCTTCGGACGCGCGTACCAGTACCACGTCTTCCTGCCGCGCATCCGGCCGATGATGTAGACGCGCTGGTTCTTGAGCGGCGTCCAGGACGTCCCGGACTTCTGGAGCAGCGTGCCGCCGAACGTGACCCGCGAGCCCTTGCGGATCTTGTGCCGGGACGCCGACCAGCCCCGGACGCGCGTGTCGGCGCGCGTGTCGCGGGCCTCGCCGCTGAGCGCGGCGCCCACGGTGTCGTCCCCGGCGAACCGGGCGCGGTAGTAGCCGTGCGGGTAGGCGATGAAGTCGTAGGACGCGGTGAACGAGCCATCGGCCTTCGTCACGGGCGCTTTCGGCAGCGACACGATGTGCCAGGCGCCGTGGGACGCGTCCGCCGCCTCCAGCACCAGGTGCTTCCCGGCGACCGGGGCGCCCGGCGCGGCCAGCCAGCCGGAGATCCGGAGCGTTCCGAGGGCCGTCGTGGCGACGGTGAAACCGGTGATGACGCTCGGTGCGGCGACGGTCCCGGCACGGGCGACACCGGCGGGGGCGAGCAGCGTGACCGTCGCGACGGACACGACGAGAATGCGGCGCATGCGTGGTTCTCCGTCAGGAAACGGCCCGCCGTGCCCCCCGATGGACAGGACGTGCCGTTGTGACCCGACGGTAGCGCGTCGTGATCACGAAAAAGCAACGACGGACGGCCCGGCGGCGGGCCGTCCGTCGTCGCGCGCGCCTCAGGTGAGCTGGACGGTGCCGGTCACGTCGGCGGCCAGCCGGAGCTGGTCCCCGTCGCGCAGCGGCGCCTCCACGCCGCGCGGCAGCCGCTCGCCGTTGACGAACGTGCCGTTGGTCGAGCCCTCGTCGCGCACCCACGCCGTGCCGGACGGGTCCAGCCAGACAGTCGAGTGCCGCCGGGACACGTTGTCGTACTGGGTGAAGGTGTTCGCCACGGGGGACTGGCCCGCGTCGCGGCCGAGCACGAGGTGCTGCCCGGCGGCCACCTTCACGTCCCCGCTCGGGAACTGGACGCGCAGCGTCGGCGCGGCCTGCGGCGCCCCGTGCGGCTTGGACGTCAGCGGACGCAGGCACGACTCGCACTGCGCGGCGGCCGGGTTGGTCAGCACCGCCTCGCAGTACGGGCACATGGCCGCGGTGCTGTCGGGAACGCGTCCGCCGCGCTGCGGGCCGGGGCCGTAACCCTGGTCGGGACGGCCGTACTGCTGCTGGCCGCCGCCCTGCTGCTGCGGGGGGTAGCCCTGCTGCTGGTAGCCGCCGCCCTGGCCGTACTGCTGGCCACCCTGCTGCTGGCCCTGCTGGTCGTACGGGTCGTAGCCCGGACGTCCCTGCTGCTCGTACGGGCTCTGCGGGCCGGGGTTCTGGCTCGGCGGCGCGCCCCAGCCGTCCGCGGGCTGCGGCGCCTGCTGCCGGGGGTCGGGCTGCTGCTGCTGGGGCGGCGAGGACCACGGGTCCTGCTGCTGCGGCGCCTGGTGCTGCGGCGGCGGCGCGCCCCACGGGTCCTGCGGCTGCTGCTGCTGCTGAGGCGGCTGGCTCCACGGGTCCTGCTGCGGCGGGCCAGGCTGCGGGGGGCCGGGCTGCGGGGCGCCGCCGTACCGCTGGTCGCCGTACTGCTGGTCCCCGTACTGCTGCTGGTAGGACGGCTGCCCCTGCTGCGGGGCGCCGTGCTGCGGCGCGCCGTGCTGGGGAGAGCCGTGCTGCGGCGCTCCATGCTGCGGTGCACCGTGCTGAGGGGCACCGTGTTGCGGGGCACCGTGTTGCGGGGCGCCGTGCTGCGGCGGGCCGCCGCGCGGCGGCCCCTGGTCCTCATAGCCGCCCGGACGGCGGCCCCCGCCGCCCCCGGCGCGCGCCAGGTTCGCCCCGCAGCTCAGGCAGAGCAGATCACCCGGCTGGAACGGTTCGTCGCAGACGGGACAGTTCAAGGTCGCCATGACACCACCCCCGCGCGCACCCCGGCGCGCTCCAGTGTCGTCGAGAGGTGCTCGAGGTCACCCCTGCGCGGGATCCCGATGTAGTACACCCGCCTTCCCTCCGGCCCCTCTTCCATAGAAACCTGCATCCGGGGCGGCCCGGCCTCCTGCCGCACGTCGCCGGTGTCGTCCGGCTCGTCCGGCACCGCGTAGCGCCGCCGTCCGAGGGGGGACAGCGGGACGATCCGCTGGTTGGCCGACCCCCTCCAGAGTAGGGACCGCCGGCCGGTGCCTCCGCCCGGCGGATTGAGCCGATCGACGTACGGGCCCGCGACCACGGCGTCGCAAAGGTCCAGGATCTCCCGCGTCTTGGCCGAACGTGAAAGACGACTGTAGACATATCCGCTGTAGACCAATATGTCCAACGGCATGGTCTCATGTGAGCGCGCGTCCCGCCACGCACGGATTCCCCGGAGCAGCGCGGCGAGCCCGGCCGGCTGCTGGAACGGTTCGCCGCCCGAGATCGTCACGCCGTCCAGCGGGCCGGGGAGTGACGCGAGCCATCCCACGATCGCCTCGACCGGGACTTCGCGGGACGGATCGGACTCCCACGTGTCCCGCGACAGGCAGCCGTGGCAGTGCAGCGTGCAGCCCTGCGTCCAGATGCCCGCGCGGGTGCCGGGGCCGAGCGTCGTGACGGGGTAGTGGGCCTTGGCGAGCTGGAGCGTCCCGCTCACGCGAGGTCCACGTGGACGATGCCGCCCTCGCGCCGCAGGCCCGCCACGGTGATCTGCTCGTCGTCGCCCAGCTCCCGGTCGAACAGCGCGCGGGCGAGCGGGTTCACGAACGACGACTCCAGCGCCATCCCGATGCCCCGGCCGCCCTTCTCCAGCTCGGCCGTGCACCAGGACCGCAGCGTGGTCATCGCGTCCCCGCGCACGGTCAGCATGAGCCGGTGCTCCTCGGCGACGCGGCGGCAGATGTTCCCGAACTGGAGGTCGAAGATCTTGTCGGCGGCGTCCGGGCCGATGAAGTCGAACACGACGACGTTGTCGCCGAACCGGTTGAGCAGCTCCGGCCGGTTCAGGACGGTCGTGAAGTGGTCCGCGACGGCCGCCTTGATCCGCTGCTCGATGTCCTCGTACGGCATGCCGGGGTGGATGTTCTGCTCGCGCTGCCCGCCCTGCGCGGACGGCACGTACATCCCGAGGTTCGAGGTGAAGATCAGGATCGACTCGGAGAAGTGGACGGTGTTGCCCCGGCCGTCGGTGAGCCGCCCGTCCTCCAGGATCTGGAGGAACTTGTCGAGAATCCGGGGATGGCCCTTCTCGATCTCGTCGAAGAGGATCACCCGGAACGGGTCCTCGCGGACCGCGTTGGTCAGCTCGCCGCCCGCCTCGTGCCCGACGTAGCCCGGCGGCGCCCCGATCAGCCGGTCGCCCGAGCCCTCGCCGGAGAACTCGCTCATGTCGAAGCGCAGGTAGGCCGACTCGTCCCCGAACACCAGCTCGGTGATCGCCTTGGCCAGCTCGGTCTTGCCGACGCCCGTCGGGCCGGCGAAGAACAGCACGCCGCGCGGACGGCTGCCCGACCGCGTCGCCTGCGCGCCCGACAGGCCGAGCACCGCCCGCTTGAGGATGTCCAGCGTCTTCGTGACGGCCTGCGGCTGCCCGATGACCCGTTCCGGGACGCGCTTCTCGCCCTCCAGCACCCGCCGCCGCAGATGCCCCCGGCTCCACGGGTTGTCGAGCACGCCGAGCTTGTAGGTGCGGACGGCGTCGGGCAGGTCGGCGAGGTCGACGTTGCGCTCCTTCGCCAGCCGGGTGACCTCGATCATCGACTGGAGCGTCAGGCCGTCGGCCTGCTCGGCGAACGCGTCGCACGTCGCGGCGGCGGACGGGTCGGTGTCGACGTCCGTCACGCCGAACGCGCGGGCCAGCAGCCGCGCCGTCTCCTGCCGGTCCCCGAGGTGGGGGCGCGGGATCGTGATCTCGCGGATCGTCTCGTTGCCCGCCGTCAGCCACGGCGGCAGGTCGCCCGGCCGCTCCACCAGCCACAGCACCGGGTTGTAGAGCGGCTTCGGGCGCGGGCCCGCGACCCGCACCGGCAGCGCCGACCGCGACAGCTTCGCGCAGAACCGGAAGAAGTCGCGCTCGGCGGGCTCCATCTCGGTCGGCGTCCGCGCGATCCGCGACGCCGAGTCCAGCAGGAACGCGGCCCGGACTTTCTCGGACGGCCGCGCCACCGCCGCCAGGTACTTCTGGAGCCCTTCGAGCGACGGCTTCTCGTTCGTCTTCAGCTTGCCGAGCAGTTGCTCGGCGGCGCGCTGGGCCTCGTCGCCGATCCCGTCGCCCGCCTCCGGGAGGACCTGCACGCCGTCCACCGGGTCGTAGACGACCAGGCAACTGAACCCGCTGGAGCGCAGCGACTCCCACAGCAGCTCGCGCAGCGGCAGCAGCCGGGCCGGCCCGGCCACGTCGGCGGCGGGCGCGAGGAAGCTGTCGTAGAGGTTGCCGGACAGGACGTACTGGGAGTGCACCGAGAGCGTCGCGTCCAGTTCGCGCACGAACGGCGGCCAGCCGGGCAGCCTTCCGCCCAACGTCGGTGAATCTGCGCTCATCGCCTGCCCCTCACAGTTCGCGGCGCTCGCGGCCGCGTTCCCGCCGCCCGCCCCGCGTCCCAGTCTGCCGTGCCGGGTCGCCCACCGGCAGCTCGTGGACCCCCGGATCCAGCCGCCAGGTCACCTCCGAGGCCACGCCGGACGCCGCGAGCCGCGTCCTGGCCCGCTCGAAAGCGGCGCACCACTCCTCCTCGCGCTCGGCGTCCAGGCGGCGGTCGTCGGCGCTGCGCGCCGCCCGTCCCCGGACCATCGCGGCGCGCACCCGGCCCGCGTCCTCGACGCGCATCTTGACGCTGTGGTCGGGCCAGTCGCCGCGTGTGAGCAGCAGCGCGCCGTCGCTGGCCGTGAGCGTCTCGAACCCGTCGTGGACCTCATAGCCCAGCTCCTCGAACGCGGTAGTGATCGCCTCGAGGACGTAGCCGCGCTCGGCGGCGGCCTGCTCGGCGGCCTCGGCCCGCTCGGCGCGGCGCTTCTCGTCGGCGCGGCGCTCGCGGGTCCGCGCGTTCGCGTCCCGGACGCGCAGCCGGACCTCGGTGAGGGCCGTGTCGGCGTCCTCGGCGGTCGTGGCGGCGGCGAGCAGGCGGGCGGCGGCGGCGACCGCGTCCCGGTCGGGGCCGGCCGCGTCGGGCAGCAGCCGCGCGAGGACGCGCTCCAGGGCGTCGCGGGCGTCGGGCGCGGCGGGACGCTCGGGGACGGCGACCCGGTCGGGCAGCGCGAACACCTGCTCGCCGACGCGGGCGGCCAGGGCTCCGGCCAGGCGCGCCTCGGCCGTGTCCAGCGCCCGGTCCGTCGCGGCGCACCAGGCCGTCAGCTCGGCGACGGTCTCCTCGCCCGGCGTCAGCGGCGCGGGGAGCGGGACGTCGGCGTCCAGCTCCGCGCGGGTCCGCGCCAGTTCCTCGGCGCGGGCGTTGCGGGCCAGCACCTCGCGGACGGCGCGCTCGTAGGTCTCGGCCTCGGCCAGCGCCGCCGCGCGCGCCTCGGCCCGTCCGGCGGCGAGGGCGGCCAGGAGTTGCGCGCCCCGTCCGGCGGCCTCCCCGCCCCGCCCGAGCACGCGGTTCATGCCCAGGGTGAGGACGACCGCCGCGTCCAGCACGATGTCGGCCTCGACGCCGCTGCTCATCGGTTCCCTCCCTCGCCGGCGCGTCCGCGCCGCCACCGGTCCACCCGCACGCCCGCCGCGACGCCGTGCGCCACGACCGCCAGCACCATGATCAAGATCCACAGCAGTCCCGCCACCGGGGTGATCGCCGCCGCCAGCAGGACCAGCAGCAGCACCGGGACGATCGCCGCCAGGAGAAGGACGCCGCAGCCGCGCGGTCCGTTCCGCCGTGCCGCGCCCGACACCGTCGCCGACGCCCGCGACAGGCCCCGGCCGCCGACGCCGAGCACCCGCGACAGCACCGCCCACGGGCCGAGCGGCAGGTAGTCGCCCGCCTGGCGCCGCGCGACGGCCACCTCGATCCCGCACTGCGCGAGGGCGGCGAGGACGGACGCGAAGGCGAGCACGCCGAACCCGACCGAACTCCCGCTCCGGTGCAGGCCGACCGACGAGGTTCCGCCGTCGTCGCCGCCCGCGACCACCGAGATCAGCGCGCTGACGGCCAGCCAGACCAGCAGCAGCGGGACCGACCAGGCGACGGCGCGGAGCGTGGCGTTGGCGCGTCCTTCGAGGCGTTCGCGCTCCTGCTCGGCTCGCCGCGCGTCCAGCGCCGCGCGGTGGCGTTCGGCGGCGGCTGCTTCGCGCGCCCGCGCTTCGACCTCCAGCACGGCCTCCGGGGCCGCGCGCACGACCGCGAACTGGCGCAGCGGGTCGTCGCCGGCGCCGTCGGCGATCCAGCGGAACCACGGGACGTCCGCGCGGACCGCCGCCCGCGCCCGTCCCGCCGCCCGCGCGATGTCGCGCCGCGTCTCGGCCGGACGGGCGGCGAGGGCCAGCAGCGTCAGCAGCACCACCGGGGGGTCGTCGGCCGGCGCGCCCGCCTCCGGGAGCCGTCCGGCCAGGCTCGGCGGGGCCGACTCCTGGCCGCGCAGCCAGCGCGCGAGGTCGTTCCATGCCGCGACGTGGTGATGCCATTGCTCATGCACGGCCACCAAGTCATGGCCTTCGGGTGAGGCCGCGAGGACGGGCAGCAGGTCCCTGTCCCACAGCGCGCGGCCGATCCGGCAGGCCGTCCGGTGGTCGGGCTGCGCCGGATCGCCCGCCAGCGCCGCCAGGCCCGGCAGGTCCCCGGCCGTCACCCGGCGGCCGAGGAAGTACGGCGGCAGGTCCGGGTCGAGCCAGCGGACGAGGTGCAGCAGCTTCTCGTCCGGCGGCAGCCCGGCCGTGAGGTACCGGTCGACGAGCGTGATCGTGCCGTCGTCGGGGACCTCGGCCAGCCAGTCGCGCAGCGTCCGCCACGCCTCGCCCGCCTCGCCCCGGCCGAAGAAGTGCGGCGCGGCCTCGTCCCAGCGCTCCACGAGCACGCGCGCGAACTCGCGGCGGTCGTCGTGGCGGCGGCCCGCGAACGGGACGCCCCGGCCGGGCGGGACGGTGCCGCGCGCCGGGGCGGCGACGGGCGGGGACGCGCCGGCCAGCCACGCCCTGACCTGCTCCGATCCCCACCGGCCGCGCGGGTCGCGGGTCAGCAGGCCCTGGCACAGCAGCCGCAGGCGCGGGTCGGCGACATCGTCGGCCGGGACGGCGCGCGTCGCGAGATGGTCGACCACGGCGGTCTCGCTGAGGCCCGCGAACGGGGGCCGTCCGGTGGCCAGCTCGCGGACGATCACGCCGAGCGACCACCAGTCCCGGGCCGGCGACACCTGGCCCGACAGCGACTCGGGGGCGGCGTAGACGAGCGTCCGCGACGACGACGCGAACATCACGCTCTGCTCCAGCACCCGGCTGAGGCCGAAGTCGGCGATCACCACGTCCACCGGGTCGGAGCCCCGGACCAGCACGTTCTCCGGCTTCAGGTCGCGGTGGACGACGCCCGCGCCGTGCAGGGCGTCCAGGCCCGCCGCGAGCTGTTCCACGATCGCGCTCACCGTGGCCGGGGGCAGCGGGGCGTCCATCAGCGCGCGGAGGTTGCCGGCCTCGGCGTACTCGGCGATCTCGTAGTCGCGCCCCTCGGCGGTGCCCGTCTCCAGGACGCGCAGGACGTGCGGGGACGCCAGCAGCGGCAGCTTCTCCCACACCTCGCGGTCGGCGTGATAGCCGCGGCGGAACAGCTTGACCACGTACTCGGCGTCCGTGCCGTCCCGGACGAGGACGAGGTCGGACTCCGCGCCCTGCACCGGCAGCTCGGCCACCAGCCTGAACCGCTCCGCGAGCGGGCCCGGCAGCCGCAGCAGCGGGCCGTCCGCCGCCGCGGGGCCGTCGCGGCGGGTGCCGGACGGGTCGCGCGGACCGGGGACGTCCCGGCGCGTCATGCCCGGTTCGCGGCGCGTGGCGTGCGGGGGAGCGTCGTCGAAGTCGGCCACCGCTAGATCTTGTCCTTGATGACGCGCAGGTACTCGGCGATCTTGAACCGCACCACGACCGCCTCCAGGAATAGCCTGGCCAGGAGCATCTCGAAGAGCCAGACGACCGGCCCGGCGCACATGACGAGGAGGCCGACGAGCCAGCCGTTGCGGAGCTGCGAGATCCAGATCCCCGCCCCCACCACCATCAGCGCGGACAGGGTGATCAGCATCAGCGCCAGGATGTAGAAGACCTTCACCAGCTTCGGGGTGACCAGGTAGTCGAAGTTCGCGTCGAACAGCGCGCCGATCAGGCCCTTCTCGGCGGGCGGCGGCGCGGCGGGCTGGAAGCGCTCGGGCGCCGGGAAGGCCCCCGAGGCCCGGCCGGGCGGCGGGGGCGGCGGGCCCGCGGGCCCGGGCTGCGGCGGACGCGGCGGCTGGTGCGGGTGCCGGGGCGGCGGCGGGCCGTAGTTCGCACCCGGCCCCTGCGCGGACGGGTGCTGACCGGGCTCCGGGTGTTGCGTCATCGCCGACTCCTGCGCTCGTTCCTGGCCGATGCCCCGACTCTAGAACGTCCGGCGCCTCCGGATCCCCGTGCGGCGAGGGGTTCGCGGCCCGGCGGGCCCGGGTCCGGCCCGGGTCCGGGGATGGGTCCGAAGATGGGTCCTGGGGCCCGGACGGCGGGCCGCGCGGGTTGGTTGACTGCGCACGTCCGGGGCGGGCGTCCGGTCCCGCCGGGGCGCGGAGCACTGACGGGGGTCCCATGATTCGGAGCCGGGCCGCACGAGCCGGCCGGTACTCGGTTTCGTGGGGACGCGCCGATTCTCTGGGCCGCCCGACGCGCACCGCACCGGTTTTCGGACAAGAACCCACGGGCCTATTGATCGGGCCGAAGTGGAGCATCCGGAACGATCTTGGTGGCCTTTTTCCGGCCGCGCATGTTTCGCCCGCATTAAATACTCGTGATCAACGGGTGCCGCACTCCGATCCGTCAGGACGCGCCCGGCTCCGCCCATGCCCCCAGGGCGACTCCAGCGTCCGTTGTTTCCGGGAGATGCACGAAACGGACGCGATCTTGTGGCGAGCCCGTCGGCGCAGGTTGCCCTCTCGAAGCGATGTCGATGATTCGCCTTCCTAAGTCGGGTCGCCGGTGAAAAAATGGTTACTTGATCACACATGGGCGAGATGGTTACGGTCTTCGCGCCCGTCGACGTCGATCAGAGGACGGCGGGGGCGTCGCCTGACGAGAAGGAAGGAAGTCCCGGTGAGGTTCGTGAACGATCCGGAGCACCGGTGACCGAGATAGTGCTGGTCGGGAATGTCCCCAGCTCGGGCATTCTGCAGGCGGACACGGCGGTGCGGTTCGATCCGCCGCCCGACGCCGACGCCCCGGCCGCGTTCATCGACCTCATGGCCGCCGCGCTCGCCCGCACGGACGCCGTGGTCGTCGTCCACGCCGCCTGGCGCGCGGACGAGGCGGCGCGCCTGCTGCGCCTGGCGCGCGGCGCGCTCGACACCGACCGCGTCGCCGGGATCGGTCTGAACCTGCCGCCGCTCGCGCTGTCGGTGGTCGCCGACCAGCTCGCGTTCGTGTCCCCCTACGTCCGGCCCGGCCAGCTCGCGAGCATGGCGGACGGCCTCGCCCGCGCCGTCTACGCGGGCGCCTGGGTGAACAGCGTCACGCACCTGGCCCACGTCCGGACGGGCTTCGGCAAGCACGTCGCGTCCTACCTGCCGCGCGGCGGGTTCTCGGTCGCGGCGTGGCCGCACGAGAACGTCCACCGGATCACCTCGGGACGCCCGGTGCAGGACATCACGGACCGTCCGCTCGACCCGGTGCTGCTGCTCGTCGCGAGCGGCGACGGCGACACCGAATGGGTCCACCGGCACCTCCAGCCGGCGCTCGGGGCCGTCCAGACGACGCCGGTCGCCGCCCAGCCGCTCGCCGCCGAGTTCTGGGGGACGCGCCGGTGCGTCGAGTTCGTCGCGCTCAGCGGGCACCCGCAAGCCCTGCAAGGCATCCTCACCGCCACCGTCTGCCACCCCTGCGGCTGGTGCGGCGAACCGACCGCACTGCGCGAATGCCCCTTCTGCCACATGACCCGGCCCACGACCTCCACCGACCCGCAGGACGCCCGTCCCGAGGACGAAGCGCACGGCGGGCCGGACGACACCGGCGCCGATCCGCCGGCCCGTCCCGACCTCCCGGTCGTGGCGCGGACGGTGCCCGAGCCCGCCGCGGTGCGGGCGGCGCCCGCGCCCCTGCCGGTCCCCGGGCCGGTCGCGACCACCACGATCAACCCCCCGCCGTCCCACGACCCGGGCGCGGACGCGTTCGACGGCGAGCCCGGGCGCACCGGCACCGTCGCGTTCCGCTCCCGGCCGGAGCACTGACGCGCCGGATGAGAAACGGAGTCCCATGAACCCCCGCCAGCGACGCGGCGTGCTGCTGATGATCCTCGCCGGCATCGGCTCGATCGTAGTTTTCGTGAGCGTCGTGGGATATGTCGGCGACGTGCGCGCGGAGGTCGGCGTCAAGACCGACGTGCTGCAGCTCAAGCAGGCCGTCCCCGCGTACACCGAGGTGCGGCCGGACATGGTGCAGCGGGTGCAGGTGCCGCGCAAGTGGACGCCGCAGACGATGGTCGCCGACACCGGCCAGCTTCAAGGGAAGGTCGCGGCGGCCGACCTCCCGGCGGGCTCCTACGTCCAGCAGGGGATGCTCGTCCCCGCGCCCGACCTGCAGCCCGGCCAGCGCGAGATCGCCATCATGATCAACGCGGAGACGGGCGTGGCGGGCAAGGTCCAGGAGGGCATGCTCGTGGACATCTACGCCACGTACGTGACGATCGACGACAACAACGACAACAAGCAGGCGTCCTGCGCGGCGCGGATCGTGAAGTCGGCGAAGATCATCCAGATCGGGACCGTCACGACGCAGCGCGACGACAAGAACGCGCAGCAGACGTCCAACGTCGTCCCGATCACGTTCGCGCTGAGCGCGGCCGACAGCCTCAAGCTCACCCGCGAGGAGAGCTTCGCCGACAAGATCCGGCTGGCGCTGATCGGCGGGTCCGGGCTCACCCCGGACGACGTGCGGCTCGCCCCGGTCTGCCAGACGGTCCCGGCGCGGTGACGGCGATGGCGCAGCGGGTGATCCTCGGGATCGGCGACCGGACGGTCGCGGCGGCGCTCGGCGGTCAGTTCCACGAGTTGCCCGACGTCGAGATCGTCGGTGTGGAGGGCACGTCGGGCGAGCTGATCGGCGCGGTCGGCGCGGTGCCGCGCGTGGACGTGGTGCTCGTCCACGAGGACATCGGGCCGCTCCCGGCGCTGGACCTGATCCGCGAGCTGGTGGTGCGGCATCCGCAGCTCGCGGTGATCCTGGTCGCGGGGGAGGCGACGGCGGAGATCTTCGCGGCGGCGATGGGGTCGGGGGCGCGCGGCGTCATCACCGACGACCCGACGCTGTCGGAGCTGCAGAGCCGCGTGGAGCAGGCGGCGGAGTGGTCGGCGACGATGCGCCGGCACTTCCAGGGCGGGGCGGACGTCCCGGCGTCCGGACGGCTCGGCACGCTGCTCACGCTCTGCGGGGCCAAGGGCGGCACGGGCACGACGACGGTCGCGATCCACCTGGCGGTCGCGCTGGCGTCCGCCGACCGGACGGTCTGCCTGGTCGACCTGGACCTCCAGACCGGCGACATTCCGGGCTATCTGGACGTCCAGCACCGGCACAGCGTCGCCGACCTCGCGGCGGCGGCCGACGGCCTGGACAGCGCGGTGGTCGCCGAGGCGCTGTTCGTCCACCCGGCGGGCCCGCACCTGCTGCTGTCGCCGCCGCACGGCGAGGACAGCGAGGAGATCTCGGCGCGGGCCGTCCGGCAGATCCTCACGGCGCTGCGCACCCGCTACGACATCGTGATCGTGGACGCGGGCAGCCAGGCCACCGAGGCGAACGCGATGGCGGTCGAGCTGGCCGACACGGTGGTCGTCACCGCGACGCCGGACGTCCCGGCGCTGCGCGGCGCCAAGCGGATCACGCAGCTCTGGACGCGGCTCCAGATCCGCCGCGAGCAGGACGTCCAGGTCCTGCTCACCCGGCACGACCGGCGCAACGAGATCCAGCCGGACCTGGCGCGCAAGATGGTCGGGGCGCCGCTGATGAAGGCGACCGTCCCGGCGAACTTCCGCGCGCTGGAGGAGGCCGCGAACACCGGGTCGCCGGCGCTGGTGAAGAACGGCGACTTCCGCAAGGCGATCGGGAAGGTCGCGGCGGAGGCGGGCCTGCTGGACGCCCCGGCCGAGCGGCGCGGGGACTCCGGCGCCGCGCTGGTGGAGTTCGCCGGGATCCTTCCGCTCATCGGGATCGTCGTGCTGCTCATCTGGCAGACGGTCCTGGTCGGGCTGACGTCCATGTACTCCAGCCACGCGTCCAACGAGGCGGCGCGGGCGGTCGCGGTGCTCGGCTACGACCGTCCGGACGAGCGCGCGGAGGTGCGCGAGCGCGCGGTGGCGCGCATCGCGGGCGCGTGGAAGGACGAGCGGCACCTGCGCATCAGCGTCGTGGACGGCTACGCCAGGGTCACCATCGACTCCCCGGTCGTGCTGCCGGGCTGGCGGACGCCGTTCGGCATCACGACGTCCGCCCGGGTCGTGGACGAGACCGGGGAGTGACGGTGCGGCGGATCAGGGACGACGCGGGCGCGGTGGCGACCGAGTTCGCCGGGGTGTTCCCGATCGCGCTGGTCATGATCCTCGTCGCGTTCCAGGCGTACATGGCGTCGACGACCGTCGAGCGGGTGGAGAACGCGGCGCGCACGGGCGCCCGGGAGGCGAGCAAGGAGATGAACCCGGGCCGGTGCGCGGAGTTCGCGCGGGCGGCGCTGCCGGACTGGCTCAACGAGCACGCCGTCAGCGCCGCCGCGACGACGGCGGGCGGCACCGACGCGGTGTCCTGCACCGTCCGCGCGCAGGTGCCGCTGCTGTGGAAGGGCGTGCCGCTGGACTTCGGCGTCACCCGCACCGTCACCATGCCGCTGGGATAGCCGATGGCACTCAAGGACCGACTCGACGACGACCGCTCGTCCGCCGACCGGACGAGCCCGAACACCGTCGGGCAGTGGCGCGCCCGGCTGCTGGACGAGATCAACCTCGAAGAACTGGCCGCGCTGAACCCCGCGCAGCGCCGCGCCCGGCTGGAGAAGGTGACGGGCGTCCTCATCGCCCGCGAGGGCCCGGTGCTCGGCGCGGGCGAGCGGGCCAACCTCATCCGCCGCGTCGTGGACGAGGCGCTCGGGCTCGGCGTGCTGGAACCGCTGCTCGCCGACCCGACCGTCACCGAGATCATGGTGAACGGCCCGGACGCGGTGTTCGTCGAGCGCGCCGGCCGCGTGCAGCGGCTGGAGAACGGGTTCGCCAGCGAGGACCAGCTCTACCAGACCATCGACCGCATCGTCGCGCAGGTCAACCGGCGCGTGGACGAGTCCAGCCCGATGGTGGACGCGCGGCTCCCGACCGGCGAGCGCGTCAACGTGATCATCCCGCCGCTGTCGCTCGTCGGCCCGGTGCTGACCATCCGCCGTTTCCCGCGCGCCTACACGATCGAGGAGCTGACGGCGCTCGGCTCGATGGACCAGGCGACGGGGATGCTGCTGGCGTCGTTCGTCCGGGCGCGGCTGAACGTGGTGATCTCGGGCGGCACCGGTACGGGCAAGACGACGATGCTGAACGCGCTGTCGGCGTTCGTCCCCGACTGGGAGCGCATCGTCACGATCGAGGACTCGGCGGAACTCCAGCTCAAGCAGGAGCACGTGATCCCGCTGGAGTCGCGTCCGCCCAACATTGAGGGCAAGGGGCAGATTACGATCCGCGACCTGGTCCGCAACGCGCTGCGGATGCGGCCCGACCGCATCATCGTCGGCGAGGTGCGCGGCGGCGAGACGCTCGACATGCTCCAGGCGATGAACACCGGCCACGACGGGTCGCTGGTGACCGTCCACGCCAACTCCACCGAGGACACGATCTACCGGTTGCAGACGCTCGCGAGCATGAGCGACGTCAAGCTGCCGTTCGAGGCCGTCAAGGACCAGATCAACAGCGCGGTGGACGTCGTGGTGCAGCTCGGCCGGGGCCCGGACGGCAGCCGCCGGATCACCGAGGTCGCCGTCGTCGTGTCGCGCAACCGCGAGACGGTCGCGCTGCGCCGCGTCCTGCACTTCGCGTCCGAGCCGATCGGCCCCGACCGGGTGGTGCGCGGCGCGTTCGTCGCGCACCCGGTGCCCGCCCGGATCGCGACGCGCCTCTTCCACGCGGGCGAGTCCGTCCCGCCCGCCTTCGGCGTCGGCGACGACCCCGACGAACTCCGGGAGATCTCATGAGCGTGCCGCTTCCGGTCATCTTGGTGGTGCTGGCCGTGACGCTGGCCGTCGGGGTCTGGGCGGTCGGGGATCTGGCGGCCGGGCTGGAGCAGCGGCGGCGGCTCGCGGCGCGGGCGTCGTTCGGCGAGCAGAGCCCGGTGGACGGGCTGTTCGACCGGATGGACGTCCGGCTGCGGCGCACCGACCTCGGGCGGGCGCTCGCGCTGCGGCTCGCCGCGTCCGGGCTGAGGCTGCGCGTCTCGACGTTCCTGATGCTGCTGGTCGCCACGGCCGTGTTCGCGGTGATCCTGATCGGGAAGTGGATGGCGCCGCTGTTCGGCGTGGCCGCCGCGGCGGGCGTCGCGTGGGCGTTCTTCGCCTTCCTGCGGCGGCGCGAGGACCGGCGCAAGGAGGCGTTCATCGCGCAGCTCCCCGACCTCGCGCGGGTGCTGTCCAACGCCACCAACGCGGGCCTCGCGCTGCGCACCGCGATCGAGATCGCCGCCGACGAGCTGGACGACCCCGCCCGCACCGAGCTGCGGCGCACCGCCGACGCGCTGCGGCTCGGCCAGTCGCTGGAGGACGCGCTGCGGGACCTCGCGCAGCGGCTGCCGTCCAGGGAGCTGGGCGTGCTCGTGAGCACGCTGGTGGTGTCGTCGCGCGCGGGCGGTTCGCTGGTCACGGCGCTGCGGACGATCGCCGCGACGCTGGAGGAGCGCAAGGAGACCCGCCGCGAGATCAAGACGATCATGGGCGAGGCGGTCGTCAGCAACTGGGCGATCGGCGTCCTCGGCATCGGCTCGGTCGTCATGATCAACCTGTTCCAGCCGGGCGCGCTGCGCGCGATGAGCGCGAGCCTCGTCGGCCAGATCATGCTCGGCGTCGCGGCCGTCCTGTTCGTGCTCAGCCTGGTCGTCATCGGCCGCATCACCCGGATCGACGTGTAGGGGCGCCCTGTGATCGTTCTCGGTTTCGGCCTGGCGGCGATGGCCTGCGTGGCGCTGCTGGTCTGGGGGTACGCGCTGGTGAGCGCGGGCGAGCGGGTCGCCGAGTCGGCGGTGGCGGCGGCGCCCAAGCCCGCGAAGAAGGCCGACGCCTTCATCCTCAACACGCTCGCGGACATCGTCGGACGCCCGTTCACCGGCCTCGCGATGGAACTGCTCGCGCCCTGGCGCGCGAGCATCCGCAAGCGCATCGACGCGGCCGGACGGCCCGGCGGCATGACCGTGGAGAGCTACGCCCGGACGACGGCCGGCTACGTCGTCATCTTCGCGGGCGTCGCGCTGCTGATGGTCGCGATCGGGCAGTACGCGTTCGCGTTCGTCGTCCTGCTCGGCGCGCTCCAGAACGAGGGCCTGCTGCGCGGCCGGATGAACGCGCGGCAGAACGACATCCAGAAGTCGCTGCCGGACTTCCTGGACGTCCTCGCCGTGACGGTCTCGGCGGGCCTCAGCTTCCGCGTCGCGCTGACCCGCGTCGCGGGCAGCATGCCGGGGGCGCTGGCCGACGAGTTCATGATCGCCCTGCGGCAGATGGAGCTGGGGACGTCCCGCCGCGAGGCGTTCGACGACCTACGCAGCCGCAACAGCTCCGAGGCGCTGGCGTCGTTCGTCACCGCGCTGCTCCAGGCCGAGGAGTTGGGCGCCCCTTTGCAGACGGCGCTGATGGACATCAGCTCCGACATGCGCCGCGAGTCGTCGCAGTGGGCCAAGCGCAAGGCGCAGCGCACGACGCCGCAGATCACGGCGGTCACGACGGCGCTGTCGCTGCCGGCGGTCATGCTGGTCGTCCTCGGGGGGATGTTCTTCGGAACGGGAGCGAGCCTCGGTGGATTCTTCGGGAACTGAACGCGGCGACCGCGCGCCGGACGGGCTGCCCGAGCGGGTCGGGGCCGCCTTCAGCCTGCTCATGCAGGTGCGGATGCTCATCGCGGCGATCACGCTGCTGCTGATCCCGCGCGTGCGGCTCGTCCCGCAGACGTTCGTGCTGGTCACGTGCGTGGTGCTGCTGTCGTGGCTCGCGGCGAACTACTGGGAGCTGCTCGTCCCGTGGCTGCTGCGGCACCCGATCCTCATGGCGGCCGATCTGTGCGTGTCGTTCGCGGTCCTCGGGATCGGCGGGACGTCCGGGCCGTTCTTCCTGTCGACCGTCATCACCGGCGCCGTCGCGGGGCTGCTGTACCGGTGGCGGGGCGTGGCGGGGGTGAGCGCGGCGCAGATCGTCCTGTACTACGCGACGTTCGCGTTCTCGCCCGCGAACGAGCCGGCCGTCGCCGACAGCTTCCAGGCGCTCGTCGGCCAGCCCTGCTTCTACCCGCTCGCCGGTTTCGCCGGGACGGCCTTACACCGCCTCTTCGACGACCAGGAGCGCCTGGCGGCGGCCCGGCGGCGCGCCGAGGTCGCCGCCGCCGCCGCCGAGGAGCGCGCCCGGCTCGCCCGCGAGATGCACGACTCGCTCGCCAAGACGCTGCGCGGCATCGCGCTGTCGGCGGCGGCGCTGCCCGGCTGGGTCGAGCGCGACCCCGGCCGGGGGATCGAGGAGGCCGCGCGGATCGCCGCCGCCACCGAGATCGCGTCCCGCGAGGCCCGGCACCTGCTCACCGACCTGCGGGCGCAGGCCGTCCAGCGGTCGCTGCCGCAGGCCGTCGCGGAGATCGCCGGGGCGTGGTCGCGCGAGCACGGCGTCCCGGTCGTCCTGGACCTCGCGCCGGACGCCGACCTGCCGCCCCTGGCCCGCTACGAGGCGGTCGCGATCCTGTCGGAGGCGCTGGCGAACGTCGCGCGGCACGCGGGCGCGGGCTCGGTGCGGGTCCGCTCGTTCGTGGACGAGGACGACGGCGTCGTCCTGGAGATCGCCGACGACGGCCGGGGGTTCGCGCCGCCCGGCCTGCCCGCGCTCGCCCGCGCGGGCCACTACGGCGTCGTCGGGCTGCACGAGCGCGCCGCGCGGGTGGGCGGCGCGGCGGCGGTGCGGTCCGCCCCCGGCGCGGGGACGACCGTGACCGTCCGGCTGCCCCTGGAAGAACCCGTCGAACATCCGGTCGAGGTGAGCTGAATGGACGTCCCGAGGATCCTGGTGGTCGACGACAACCTCGTCGTGCGGTCGGGCCTGGTGTCGCTGCTGGAGTCGTCCGGCTTCGAGATCGCCGGGGAGGCGGGCGACGGGCGGACGGCGCTGGAGGCGGCCGAGCGGCTCCGCCCCGACCTGGTGCTGCTCGACGTGCAGATGCCGCTGATGGACGGCGTCGAGGCCGTCCGGACGCTCAGCACGTTCACCCGCGTCATCATGCTGACCTACACCGAGGACCAGCAGGTGATCCGGCGGGCGATCGAGGGCGGGGCGATGGGCTACCTCGTCCACGGCACGTTCTCCGCCGAGGAACTGACCGCCGCCGTGCGGGGGGCGATCAGCGGCGTGCACGCGCTGTCGCCGGTCGCGCTGACGGCGCTGGTCGGGATCCCCGCGCGGACCGCGCCCGCCGAACCGGAACCGCCGCCCGTCCCGCCAGACCGGGACCGGTTCGGGCTGTCGGCGCGGGAGGCCGAGGTCATGCGGCTGATCGTGCAGGGGCACTCCAACGGCGCGATCGCGGCCCGGCTGTTCCTCGCCGAGAAGACCGTGAAGAACCACGTGAACCGGATCTACGCCAAGCTCGGCGTGACGTCGCGGGCGTCGGCGATCGCGTCCTGGCTCGGGACCGACGGCGGCGGGGCCGGCCGGTGACGGGGACCCAACGCGATTTGGGTCCGGGCGGCGCCGGTGATTGGGCCGCCGGGCCCTGGGAGGGCAGTTCCCGGATCCCTACCGTTGACCACGACAACGCGGTGGGATCACGAGTCCGGGAGTCCAGAAATGAACCTCTCACCTCTTTACGCGACACTTCACCTGTTCGTTCTCGGTCGGATCGACTGGGCCGCCGACAAGCACCGGGAACTGGCGGACGCGCGGCGGAGCGACGAGGGCGCGAGCCTCATCGAGTACGCGGCGCTGATCGTTCTCGCGGCGGCGATCGTGGCCGCGCTGTACGCGGCGGGAATCGTCGACAAGCTGAGCACGGCGGTCGGCAGCGCGCTGGACAAGATCTTCAGCGGTGGCGGCGGCAGCAGCAGCGGCGGCAACGGCTAAGCGCCGGGCTCCCGTCCTGCGGTGATTCGCCGCAACCGCATACGGGGTCGAAACGGCAAGGGGATACCGTGCGCAGCGGTATCCTCTTGCCGTTTTCGCATGGCGTCTCCCGGCCGGGGAACGTGAAAATGCCGCATGTTGAGAAGGGCGTTCTTCCGCGATGACGAAACTGGCTCCCCGACGCTCGACGGCGTGCGCCGCCGCTTTCACGGCGCTCGTCCTGACCCTGTCCGGCTGCGGCGGGGACGCGAAGAAGCCGGAGGCACGGCCGACCCCGGGGACGTCCGGCGGGGGGACGGCCGCGACCGTCCTGCAGACCCGGCCGTTCGCGCACAACGACGGCCCCGCGCACGTCGAGCTGCTGGCGCTGCGGCCGAGCGCGAACGGCACCGTCACGGCGCGGCTGCGGCTCGTCAACGACGGCAGGGGCACGATGACGCTCGCCGGGCCGCTCGCCGACCGGGGGAGCGGGAACAAGGTCGCCGGGATCCTCGGCATGGGCGGCGTCGCGCTGCTGGACGGCGCCGCGATGAAGATGTACTACCCGCTCAGCACCGCCGACGGCACCTGCCTGTGCACCAAGGTGGACATGCAGGAGATCGGGCCCGGACGCAGCCTGGACCTCTACGCCGTCTACCCCGCGCCGCAGGCGGCGACCGTGAGCGTGTTCGTCCCGCTCGCGCCGCCGTTCACCGGCGTCAAGGTCGGCAGCGGCAGCGCGCCCGCGACGCCGGGGCAGGCGGATCCGGGATCGGCGCAGCTCGGGAAACCGGTCGTCCGGACGCTCACCGGGACGGCCGAGGGCGCCGAGGAGTCCATCGACCAGGACGGCAACGACACGCGCGTCCGGCTCTCCACCGACGTCCTGTTCGCCCTGAACAAGGCCGATCTGTCGCCGCGCGCGGACGCCACGCTGCGCAAGGTCGCCCAGCAGATCGACGCGTCGCGCGGCACCGAGGTGAAGATCGACGGCTACACCGACAACTCGGGCAACGACGCGATCAACGATCCGCTGTCGCGGGCGCGTGCCGAGGCCGTGCAGAACCGGCTGAAGTCGCTGGTCACGCGGCAGGGCGTCACGTTCGCCGCCGCCGGGCACGGCTCGGCCGACCCGGTCGCCGACAACGGGTCCGACGAGGGACGGCGCAAGAACCGGCGCGTCGCGGTGACGTTCGCCCGGCCGCCCGCGCCCGCGGCGAGCGCCCCGCCGGCGCCGTCCGGGACGCCCGTCGCGTCCGCGCGGCCGTCCTTCACCGGCCCGAACAGCCTGATCATGAAGGCCAACAACCTGACGTTCACCGTGGACTCGCTGCGCCGCGATTCGGGCGGCCTGGCCGTCCTGACCTGGTCGATCACCAACGAGTCGGGCGAGCAGCAGTACCTGGCCGGGCTCGGCAAGTACTCCTCGCTCCAGTACTCCGCGCCCGGCACGACCGGCGCCCGGCTGCTCGACCCGGCCGGGAAGATGCGGTACTGGCCCGTCATGGACAGCGCGGCCACCTGCCTCTGCACGCAGACGGCCATCCGGTTCAACGCCTACCTGGACCCGCACGAGACCGTCACGCTCACCGACGTCTACGCGACGCCGCCGGAGGTCCGGAGCGTGGACGTCGAACTGCCGTGGTTCGAGTTCGCGGTGCCGGTGAAGGGCGTCGCCGTCAGCGGCTGAAACTGGGTCCGCAAGTGGGCCTTCGGGCCCTGTCCGGCCGTCCCGGGCGTCCGTACCGTGAGCGGCATGCGGCCTCTCCTGCAGAATGCGCCCGACGCCCTTCCGCAGGCGCCGGACGCGCCGCAGCCTAAGCGGCGCGGTCTCGGCCGTCCGGGAATGGCGGCGGTGTTCACGGCCGCCTGGATCGTGTTCGGCGCCGCGCTCGGTATCCATCCGCTGAAGGACAATTCCTTCTTCTGGCACCTGCGCACGGGCCATTGGATCATCGACCACGGCTTCCCGCGCGGCGACATCTATTCCTATACGGTTCCCGGACGGCCCTGGGTCGTCCAGTCCTGGCTCGCCGAAGTGCTGTACGGTGGCCTGGACGACCTTTTCGGGCCGATCGGCGTCCGCGTTTTCGGGGCCGTTCTCAGCGCGGCCATCGCCGGGCTCGCCTTCCGGTTGGCGATGCGGCTCGCCCGCGACCACGTCACGGCCGTCTTCCTCGGAATTCCCGCCATTCTCGGCTCGGCGATGCTGTGGTCGGAACGGCCGCTCGCGATCGGCGTCCTCACCCTTCTGCTGCTCGTCAGCCTGGTCGAATTGCCAGAATCGCGGCTCGGGCGGCGTCCGCTCGTCGCGATCCCGGTCCTGCTGTACGTGTGGGCGAACGTCCACGGCACGTGGGCCATCGGGTTCGGCTACCTCGGGCTGCACCTCGCCGGGCGGTGGCTGGACGGGCATTCGTTCTGGCGCGGCCGGGAGCGGCGGATCGCGCAGGGCGCCGGGATCGCGTTCGCGGCCTGCTTCGCCACGCCGTACGGCGTCGCGAATGTCCTGTTCCCGTTCCGCCTGCTCGGGTTGAGCGACGTGCTGTCGGGCGTGGGGGAGTGGATGTCGCCGTCCGTCCGCAGCCCGCAGGGGCTCCTGTTCGCGGTGTGGATCGTGGTGCTGATCGGGGTCCTCGCGCGGACGCGGCCGTCGCGGCGGGACGTGGCCGTCACCGTCCCGTTCGTCCTGCTCGGGCTGTGGGCGCAGCGCAACATCGCGGTCGCGCCGATCGCCACGCTGCCGATCGCCGCGCGGCTGGCGGCCCGTCCGGTGCCCCGCCCGGACCTCGGACGGGCGTTCAACCTGCTGCTCGTCGCGGGCGTCGTCGCGGCGGGCGCGCTGTGGACGGGCGTCGTCGCGGCCCGTCCGGACTTCGACGTCCGCGAGTACCCCGTCGCCGCGCTGCGCGCCCTGGACGAGCGCGGGCAACTCGGGCAGCGCCTCTTCACCACCGACGTGTGGGCCGGGTACACGATGCTCACCTACGGCCCCGACCGGCAGAAGGTCTTCGCGGACGACCGCTACGACATGTACCCGCGCCGCCTGTCGCAGCGGTACGCCGACGTCGCGGCCGTCGCGCCGCGCTGGGCGGAGATCCTGGACGCCTACCGGGTGACCGTCGTGGTGTGGCCGCGCGACGCGCCGCTGACCCAGGCGCTCGTCCGCGACGCGCACTGGCGGCGCACCTACCTGGACGGGACGGCCGCCGTGTTCGTCCGCGCGGGCTAGAGCGTGCGACCCGCCGCAAGGAGCCGGTCAAAGGACGGCCGTGCTAGGTCCCTGGGCCCTGTCGGCACGCCGTGGCGGCGGTTTATCGTCCTGCCGGGACAGTCATGATCGACGGTATGGGGACCACGTGATGCTGGACCGGCTCAAGGCGCGCCGGGGTCCGGGCGATCGCGGCGCCGCCACGACGGTCATCGTCGTCGGAGCGGCGCTCGCGCTGATCGCCGGCCTGCTGGCGTTCAGCCGCATCGCGCACGCCGACGACCTGCGCACCCGGGCGCAGACCGGCGCGGACGCGGCCGTGCTCGGCGCCCTCGCCCCGCTGCGCGACGCGGGCGTCGGCATGGCGCTCCAGGGCATCGACCCGGCCGGCGCGGGCTACTGGATGGTCGCGGGCACGGCCGACGGGTACGCCCGGACGTACGCCGAGAAGAACGACGCGCGTCTCGTCGGGACGGTCGCGCTCAGCGGCGCGGCGGGCGACACGGCCCGCGCGGACGTCCGGACGGCCGACTGCCAGCTCAAGCACGAGAACGAGCTGACGGCGAAGGAGAAGGACGACCTCCGCCACCACCGGAACCTGTGCACCGAGACGTCCGGGAAGCAGGGAATCGGACGGTTCGGCACGGCCCGCGCCTACGCGACGCTCCACACCCCGGAGTGCGCGTACCTGCCCGACCCGTCCCCGACGGGCGCGACGGGGCCGGTCAGCGGACGGCTGGTGTGCGACGGCGTCCAAACGTTCCCGCACGGCGACCGCGCCCGGGTCGAGCGACTGTTCAAGATCCGCCTGGTGGACCGGGCCGACCCGGTCGCCTACAGCGGGGTGCCGGACGGGCTCGGCGGCGCCCCGGGCGACCAGGTCGTGTCCGAGTGCGCCACGTCCGGCAAGAAGCCCGCGGACGAGCTGCCGTTCGGCGAGCGCGTCGTCGCGTGGGCGATGTGCTGGGTCGGCAAGGTCTGGTACTCGTGGGGCGGCGGTACGTACAGCGGCCCGTCGCGCGGGATCGGTACCGGGGCGAACACCGTCGGGTTCGATTGCAGCGGGCTGACGCTGTACTCGGTGTACCAGGCGTCGCACGGGAAGCTCGCGCTGGCGCACTACACCGGCAACCAGGTGCAGGACCCGCGCGGACGGCGGATCACCCCGTCGCCGTCCGAGCTGCGGGCGGGCGACCTCGTCTTCTACGGCGACCTGCCGACGCACCACGTCGCGATCTACGCGGGCGGCGGGAAGATGGTCGAGGCGCAGCAGACCGGGACGCTGGTGATGGTCTCGAACTACCGGCAGGCGCAGTACGCGATGCGGTTCGACGGCTGACGCGCTGGGTCCCCCGGACGGGACCGCGGGCCCTTGGGCGGACGCGGGCCGGCGCGTACGGTGACCCGCATGCGTGCGGTGCTCGGCGGATGGACGGCGGCGGTCCTCGTGTTCGCGCTGGGCTTCGGCGCGCTCCTGGTGTTCGGCCCGGACGACAGCGGCGACGACCTCGACCAGATCATGCGCGTCCACCTGCCGTGGATCGTGGCGAACTTCCTCGCGGCGTGGGCGGCGGGCGCGTACCTGCGGCGGTCGGCGGGCGTCGTCGCGCGCGTCGGGCTCGTCCTGGTCGTGCCCGGCGCGGCGACCGCGTGCGGTGTCGCCGCGGGCGTGCCGCGCGCGTTCTCGGCGTTCGGCGTCGTGCTGCACGTCATCGAGGCGCTGTTCGGCGTCGCGGTCGGGCTCGCGATGGCGCGCGGGCTGGCCAGGGACGCGCCGGAGGACCGTCCGCCCGCCGCGCTGGAGAAGGGCTGGGAGGGCTTCTACGGGCAGGCCGTCCCGCCCGAGCGGGCGCCGTGGCTCCAGCCGCCGGGCGCGACCGATCCGCTGGCCGTCCCGCCGCGCGACGAGCGGGTCTGGCCGCCGCCGCGCCCGCCGAGCACGCCGTTCGCGCCGCCCGGGGAGCCGCCGCGCGGCGACGAGCCCGGCCCGCCGCCCGCCTTCGGCGCCGGGACCTGACGCGCGGAGCGGTTGGGCCCGGAGTTGGGTCCGTGGGCCCTCGCCGGACGCGGATCGGCGGCCTACCGTCCTGCGCCAGGACGGATGCTCGGCGCTGAGGAGCGGTCGCGATGAGGTCGAAGCGGCGCGGGAGGTCCGACCGCGGCGCGAGCGGGCTGGAGTGGGCGGCGCTGCTGGTCGTCGGCGCGACGATCTTCGCGGTGCTGCTGGCGCTCGCGATCCCCGAGGAGATCGGCCGGGTCGTCCCGCCCGCGCTGTGCCGCATCTTCGGCGGGCACTGCCAGACGCCGCCCAAGGCGAAAGACAGCGATTTCAAGCCGAAGACGTGCGAGCGGTCGGCGTCCGAGCAGAAGTACGGCGGGACGATCAAGATCGCGATCGTGAAGGTCGGCAAGGAATGGTCGTTCCTGCGCCAGGAGATGGCGGACGGGACGGTGCGCCTCACGGTCGTCCCGAACGGCGACACGGTCGGCCTGGAGGTCGGCGCGGGCGGAAAGATCAGCCTGGGGAAGAACGTGAAGTTGGGCGCGGAGATCACGGTCGCCGGGAGCATCAAGGTCGGCGTCGGCGACACCTACGTCTTCAAGAACGGCGCGGAGGCCGACAAGTTCCAGGGCGACATCAAGGAACTGGCCACCCGTGACACGGCGAAAAGCGTTGCGGAGAACGTCATTCCGGGGATGAACAATCCGATCACGGGCTGGGTCGTGGACAAGGTCGACGATCTCACCGGCCGTCCCCACATCAAGGACCCCGAGATCACCACGACGACGATCAGCTACAAGGAGTCGGTCGAGGGGTCGCTCGGCCTGTACCTGCCGCAGATAGGGCCGAAGGGCGACGGCTCCGACGACTGGAACCTCAACATCAACACCGGCCTGAAAGGCAAGGTGGAGTACGGCGAGGACGTCGCGGTGACGCAGGACAACACCGATCCGTCGAATCCGAGGACGTCGTACTTCGTCGGCATGTCCGGGACGCTCAGCGGGTCCGGCGAGGTGCTCGGCGCGGGCGGCGAGGGCGAGCTGAAATGGACCGGCGGTGAGCGCCTCGTGTTCGACAAGGACGGAAAGCTGATCGCCGTGACGTTCCAGACGACGTTCGAGAAGGGCGGCAGGTCGAACGGGAAGATCGGCGGCAACTACCAGGACGGCAAGGGGAACGGAAAGGACAAGGACGGCGCCAAGACCGTCGAGACGGTCACCCAGACCGTCCCGCTGGACAACGACGCCGACCGGGCCGCGATGGCGCGCTGGCTCCAGGAGAATCCGACGCACATGCCGCTCAGCCTGCTCAAGTACATGGGCGGGGACGACGATGTCGTCCGCACGGACCCGGGGCCGAACGCGAGCGTCTTCGACCGGCTCCTGTACCAGAAGGGGCAGGTCCTGAAACAGACGACCGAGAACACCAACGACAGTTTCGAGATCGGCGCCGAGGCCAAACTGGGGCTCGTGCTCGGCGCCGAGTACTCCCAGTCCAGCTCGACGAACCGGACGACCGGAGCGGAATATCTCGGCGCACCCCGCAGCGGCCGGCGGGAGTTCGTCCCCTACACCGAATGCGTGGGCTGACATGCGAACGTTCACGGCGGCGCTGCTGGCCGTCCTGTGCGGCGCGGCGGGCTGCGGCGGCGACTCCCGGCTCGTCGCGGCGCGGACCGCGCACGTGCGGTTCGGCTACCCGAAGGGCTGGCAGCGGCAGGCGGGCGGCGCGTTCACGGCGGTGCGGGTCGAGAACGGACGGACGGTCGCGCGGCTCACCGTCCTCGAACGGCCCGTCGCGGCGACGACGGCGGCGCTCGCCGTCGCCGCGCTCCAGGCGGGCCGCCTCATCGGCCGCGACTACCGGCGCGGCCCGGTGCAGACGGTTCACGTCGCGCACGCCGACAGCGCGAGCCGCCTGTCGTACAGCTACCTCTCCGACGACCGGCCCCGGCGACCGACCGAGGGAACGGACGTCGTGGCGGTGCGGAACCGAGCCGTCTACGTCGTGCGCGTCACCGCCGTCCGGGGGGAGCTGCCCGCCGCCGACGTCGACGCGATCGTGAAGTCCGTCGCGCTGAAGGGGGACTGATGCGAGTCGTACTGGCGCTCGCCGCCGCGCTGGGGACCGTCGTCGCCGGGCTCGTCCTGGACGCCGCGCTCGTGCTGCTCGCCGGAGCGCACGTCACCACGTGGCCGTCCTCGGTCGCGACCGTGCTGCTCGTCCATGTGCCGTGGACGGTCGCGCTGGGCCTCGCGGTCGTGGTCGCGGACGCCGTCCACCGCGGGCGAGGCCCGGCGCACGCGGTCGCGCTGTTCGGCGTCCCGGCCCTGGCCGCGGCGCTGAGCGTCGTCGCGGGCGCCGGTTCGCACGCCCTGGCGGGCGGCCTGGTCGCCGCCGTCGAGGCCGCCGCCGGAGCCGCGCTCGCCGCCCTGGCCGTCCGCCGCCTCCGCCCGTCCGACGCGGGCTACCTCCCGGCCCGCTGAATTGGGCCGGGGCCCGGGACCCGGGACTCATGCGGCCCCCCGGCGGCCCGGGTTTCATGGACCGCGCGGACGAGCCCAGGCCCGCGCGGGCCCGCCCCCCTCGTCCGCGCGGGCGGCCCCGGCCGTCCGCCCGGCTGCGGGACCCCGTGAAGGCGGCCACCATGCGCTCAACTCCCGACGACGAGAGCACACGCACCGTTCCGTCCCCGGCTCCCGACCCGGGCCTCCCCACCCTCCCCTACGCCCTGAACCCCCCACGAACCCCCGAACCCCCCATCCCGCCGGGCCCACGGACAGCCGAGGCCGCGCCGCCCCTCGCACCGAACACGTCGGCGGCGGAGCCCGCGCCACCGCTCCCGACCCCGCCGCCGGAGGCACCGCCGCCCGCGGCGGACGCCCTGCCCGCGCTGCCGCTGGCGGTGGGTTCCCCGACGGGAGAGACTGCGCCGGTACTGCCCGCGCCGCCGTTCGCAGCGAGTCCGCCGACGGCCGACGCCGTGCCCGCGCTGCCGCTGGCGGCGGGTTCGCCGCCGGAGGCGCCGCTGCCCGCGGCGGACGCCGTGCCCGCGCGGCCGACGGGGAACGCCGTCCCGGTTCTGCCTGCGCTGCCGTTCGCAGCGGGTTCGGCGGCGGACGGCGTGCCCGCGCTGCCGTTCGCGGCGGCCTCCCCGGCGACCGACGTCGCGCCCGTGCTGCCTGCGTCGCCGCTCGCGGCGGGGCCTGCGGCGGTGGTCGCGGTGCCGGCGCCGCCGCGGGAGGTGCCGGTGGCGCCGGGGCCGAGGCGGGACGCGTGGCGGGGGCGGCAGGCGCGCGGGGGCGGACGGCCGCCGAACTGGACGCTGGTGACGTTGGCCGTCGTGCTCGTCGTCGTGGGCGTGGGGGCGCTGCGGGCCGGGGTGGGCGGCAGGTGCGACGGCGCGACGCGGGTGACCGTCGCGGCTGATCCGGCGGTCGCCTCGGCCGTCACCGCCGCCGGGCGGCGGCTGGACGGTGACGACAACTGTCTCGACGTCCGGGTGGACGCCGTCGTGTCCGACGCCATGGCGGGCGACGCGGCGGGCAGCACGCGCGCCGACGTCTACATCCCCGACTCCTCGCTGTGGCTCGCCCTGAACGTCGCCGCGAAGGGACGGACGGTCGGCTCGGCGGCGCGGTCCCCGGTCGTCCTCGCGCGGCGTCCGGGCGTCGCGCCCGTCACGGACTGGACGGACCTGCGGCCGGCGCGGGACGGGACGGCGCCCGTGCTGCGCGTCCTGGACCCGATGCGCGACGCGTCCGGCCTGGCCGCGCTGCTGCTCACCCGCCGCGCGGTCGGCGCGACGCCCGCCGAACCGGGCGCGTTCAGTGAGATCATGCGCGGCGGCGTGGTCGCCGACGACGCCGAGTCGGCGTTCCGGGGCCTGGACGCGGGGTCGGTCGTCGCCGTCTCCGAGCAGGCGGTGTGGCGGCGGGTCCGCCAGGGCGGCGGCGTGTCCGCCGTGATCCCGGCCGACGCGGTGTCCCTCGACTTCCCGGTGATCGTCGCCGACGACCGCAAAGCCTCAGCCGCCCGTGCACTGCTCGCCGCGCTGCGGACGCCCGAAGGGAAGGCGCAGCTCGCGCGGATCGGGCTGCGGCCCGCCGACGGCGCCCCGGCGCGCGGCGTCTCCGACGTGCTCGGGCTCGGCGCGGCCCCGGCCGGGAACGGCGCGGGCGACGCCCCGACGGTCGTCCAGACGCTGGAGATGTGGCGGAAGATGCGGCTCGGCACGCGGATGCTGACCGTCCTGGACGTCTCGGGATCCATGACGCAGCAGGTCAAGGGCACCAGGCGCGCCCGGATGGACGTCACGTCCGGCGAGCTGGAGCAGGGCCTCGCGCTCCTGCCCGACGACGCCGAGGTCGGCCTGTGGGCGTTCGCGACGGCGCTGGACGGCGAGAAGCCCTACCGGGAGGTCGTCCCGCTGCGGCGGCTCGGGTCCGTCCAGGCGGGCGGGACGCAGCGCGCGGGCCTCCAGCAGGCGCTGACGTCGCTGCGCCCGAAGAAGGACGGCGACACGGGCCTCTACGACTCGGTGCTCGCGGCGGTCCGGGCCGTGCGCGCCGGGTACCGCGACGACATGACGAACGTCGTCCTCGTCCTCACCGACGGGCGCAACGACTACCGGCGCGGCCTCACCGAGGACGCGCTGCTGCGGGCGCTGCGCAAGGAGAACGACAAGGCGCGTCCGGTGCAGGTGGTCGGCCTGGCGTTCGGCCCGGACACCGACCTGGCGTCGCTGCGCCGGATCGCGGCGGCGACGGGCGGCCTCGCGCAGCAGGTCCGCGACCCGCGCGAGATCCGCGAGCTGTTCCGCCGGTCCGCCGCGCTGAAGATCTGCGACGACCCCGCGCGCTGCCCGGCGGGCTGAGCCGTCACCCGGCGAGGCGCGCGAGGATCCGCGGCACCAGCGAGGTCCGCTTCATCCACGAGGTCCGCTCCCGGCCGTCACCCGGCGAGGCGCGCGAGGATCCGCAGCACCTCTTCGCGGACGTCCCGCGCCTCGGCGGCGTCCTCGGCGAGCGCGATCTCCCGGCCCGCCTCGCCGATCACGGTCGTCAGGACGAGGCTGAGCACCTGCGGCGCCGGGCCGTCCCCGTGCCCGGCGAGCAGCTTGGTGTTCTGCCCGACCCAGTGCTGCGCGCGCTTGCGGCGCAGCAGCGCGAACCCCGACGGCCCCTCGCCGACCTGGAACAGCCGCGCCGCGTCCCGCCGCTCCCAGCACGCGGCGAGGTAGGCGCGGGCGCCCGCGAGGAACAGCGCGATCGGGTCGTCCGCGCCGTCGGTCCGGGCCGCCGCGACGGCGTGCGCCGCCGCGTCCTCCTGCCCGCGCCACAGGTCCTCGGCGAGCGCGAGGTACAGGCCCGCCTTGCCGCCGTAGTGGTGGTAGAGGCTGCCGACGCTCACGCCGGACCGCTCGACGATCTCCGCGATGCCCGCGTCGGCGTACCCTCGGTCGGCGAACACGTGCAGGGCCGCATCGAGCAGCGCCCGCCGCGTCGCGTCGGCGCGGGACCACCGTCGCCCGGTCGCTTTCTCGCTGGACGTCGCCATGCCCCCATCGTGCCGTGCGTCAGTGCGCGAAGGCGGGCGGCAGGCAGCCCGTCTCGGGATAGAGACCGTTCGCGTCGGCCCACACGCGCGCGACGCCGACGGCCCCGGTGACGCATCCGGTCGTCCCGATCCGGACGCCGTACTCCGCGCCCGGCGGCGGCGTCGGCGCGGACCGCTGCTGCGCGCGTCCGACCGTCACGTCGGCGGCCGGGAAGAGGCCGAGCAGCGCGGTGCGGACGTCGCCCGGCGCGATCCGCCCGTCCCGCCGCAGCCGCTCCAGGACGGGCCGCACCCGCGCGACGGCCCGCCGCGCCGCCCGCGCGTCGGCGTCGGACATCTCGCGCGCCCGGCGCGGCGCGCCGTTCTCGCCTTCGTGCGGGGCGCCGTCCACGACGCCCGGCTCGACGTACGGGCTCGCGGCGCTCGGGGACGGCGACGGCGACGCGGGCGGCGCTCCGGCGTGCTGCGTCCCGCACCCGGCCAGCGCCAGGACGAGCACCCAGCCGACCCTTCTCATCAGTACCAGTGGTGCGACGACCACCACGCCCAGGCGCCGCACGGATCGTGGTAGCGAGCCTTGATGTAGCCGAGGCCCCAGGCGATCTGTGTCGGGGAGCTGGTCCGCCAGTCGGGACCGGCGCTCGCCAGCTTCGACCCCGGCAGTGCCTGCGGGATCCCGTACGCGCCGCTGCCCGCGTTCATCGCGCGCTCGTTCCAGCCGCTCTCGTGGTTCCACAGCGTCAGCAGCGACGGCCAGCACCGCCCCCAGCCGCGCGCGGCGTTCATCTTCTGCCCGAACGCCTTGTTCTGCCCCGCCGACGGGTTCATCCGCGCGAGCCGCTTGCGCTCCTCCTCGCGCTTGCGGATCGCCTCCAGCTTCGCGCGCGCCGCCGCGTCCCGTTTCGCCTTGGCCCGCAGCCGCGCCAGCTCGGCCTCCTGCTCCTTGTAGGCGCGCTCCTTGGCGTTCGCGACGATGTTCGCCGCGATCGGGTCCATGTCGGACGTCTTCCAGTGGTCCAGCATCTCGTTCGCCGACAGCCCCCGCACGCTCGCGGGCGGCTGCGCCTTGTGCCCGGTGAACGTGCTCGGGTCGAGCACCAGCGTCACGGTCGCGACGAGGGCGAGGCAGCCGCCCGCGATCGTCGCGTTGTGCGTCAGGATCCGGACGGCCAGCGGCCGGCGCGGCTCGTCGTAGAGATCGGATGGCAGGACGTCGTGCGCGTCCGGAGTCGCGTGGGGCGCGGGTCCCCGGCGCGGCCGGCCCGTCCCGCGCCGCCGGTTCCCGCCGCGAGCGCGCGAGGACGACCGGCCGCGCGTGCCGTGGCTCTGTGGCATGGGAGTAAGAGTGCCGCATCCGGCGCCGATCGGGTACTCCGATGCCCGCGCGGACGTCAAAGTCCGGTATCCGGCGGGTCGCGGGCGACGCCGGAAAAGGTGACGTGGCTATCGCTTCTTAGACGAGTTTCCAATAGAGTGCTCCAGATCACACGGGTCACCGGTGTGTCACCTGGGCGGACCGGTCCGTCGTGTGGTCGCGGATGAGCGCCGACGTCCGACATGGGAGGCCGCAATGTCCTCAGATCCCGCCGTGGCGCGGGAGGTCGCCGCCTGATGGCCGTGGGCCTGGGGAGAGCTCCCGACCTAGCCCTGCGGCGCGTCGAACGCGTCCTCGACGACACCGGATCGCTGTGCGTCACCCTCCTGGAGGGGCTGCGGCGCACCTGGGACGTCCGGCAGTGGTGGGGCGAGTTCATCGAGCAGTGCTGGTTCCTCGCCCGCGTCACGAGCGTCCCGGTCATGCTGATCGCCGTCCCGCTCGGCGCGACGATCTCGCTCCAGGTCGGCGACATCGCCCGGCAGCTCGGCGCGCAGTCGCAGACCGGCGCGCTGCTCGTCGCCGCGATGATCCAGCAGGTCGCGCCCCTGGCCGCCGCGCTGCTCGTCTCGGGCGTCGGGGGCTCGGCCATCACGTCCGACATGGGCGCGCGCAACATCCGCGACGAGCTGGCCGCGATGGAGGTCATGGGCATCAACCCCGTCCACCGGCTCGTCACGCCGCGGCTGTGGGCGGCGAGCACCGTCTCGGCGCTGCTGTGTTCGGTGGTGATCCTCGCGGGCGTGCTCGGCGGCTACTACTTCAACGTCATCGAGCAGGGCGTCAGCCCGGGCGCGTTCTTCGACGGCGCGACGACCCTGCTCCAGTTCCCGGACCTCCTCATCACCCTGTTCAAAGCGTGGATCTTCGGGTTCGTCGCCGCCGCGGTCGCCTGCCACATGGGCATGAACTGCGACTACGGGCCGGTCGGCGTCGGACGCGCGGTGAACCGGGCGGTGGTGGTGACGTCGATCGTGGTGTTCGCGTTCAACTACGTGCTCACCATGATCTACCAGGTCCTCTTCCCCCCGAGGTTCTGAATGGCCGCCACCCCCTCCGCGCGCAGGCTGGGCCGGGCCGTCCGCGGCCGGTCCGCGGGCCTGGCCGACTCGGCCAGCCTGCCGATCTTCCTCGGCCGGGTGCTGTACCACCTGGTCGTCGACATCATCGTCCGCCGCAAGTACGGCAGGACGCTCGCCAAGCAGGTCAGCGACATCACGATCGGCGTCGGCGCGCTCGTCATCGGCGGCGGCATGATCTTCGTGATCGCCACGATGGCGCTCGCGACCGGCGCGATGGTCGGGCTCCAGGCGTTCCCCGGGCTGGAGCGGATCGGCGCCGAGGCGTTCACCGGGCTCGTCGCGAGCTACTCCAACGTCCGCGAGGTCACCCCGATCATCGCCGGGGTCGCGCTCGTCGCGCAGGTCGGGACGGGTTTCACCGCCGAGATCGGCGCGATGCGGATCTCCGAGGAGATCGACGCGCTGGAGGTCATGGGCGTCAACTCGCTCGCCTACCTCGTCGCGACGCGCGTCGCGGCCGGGGTCATCGCGCTCGTCCCGCTGTACCTGGTGTCGCTGTTCATGGCGTTCTTCGCGACGCGGTTCATCTCGATCCAGTACTACGGCCTGTCGCCCGGGATCTACGACTACTACTTCCACCTCTACCTGCCGCCGATCGACGTGTTCTACAGCGCGGTGAAGGTCGCGGTGTTCGCGTTCATCATCATGTTCATCCACTGCTACCGCGGCTACCACGCGGCGGGCGGGCCGGTGGGCGTGGGCGTCGCGGCGGGACGGGCCATCCGCGAGTCCACGATCCTGATGATCCTCGTCAACCTCGTCCTGTCGTACATCTTCTGGGGCCACGGCGGAACGGTGAGGCTGACCGGATGAGCGACGCCAACCTCTCCGCGCGCTCCCGGACGCTGTTCGCGCTCCTCGGGGCCGGGACGATCGCCGCCGCGGCGGCCGGGGTCGTCGTCGAGGCCACGCCGTCGCACGCCGGGTCCACGACGGTGACCGCGTCGTTCACCCGCGCCGGGCAGGGCCTCGATCCCGGCAAGTCGGACGTGAAGGTGCGCGGCATCACGGTCGGGACGGTCGCGTCCGTCCGGCTCCAGCACGACGGGCGCGTCGCCGTGCGGATGCGGATCGACAAGGGCGTCCGCGTCGCCCGCACCGCGACCGCCGCGATCGAGCCGGTGTCGGTGTTCGGGCCGAAGGACATCGAGCTGGACCTCGGCGCGGGCGAGCTGACCGGCCCGTACCTCGCCGACGGCGGCCGGATCGCCCGGACGCGCGACCCGCGGGAGATCTCCGACACCGCCTGGCCCGCCTACCGGCTCACCCGCGCGATCGACCCGGACGAGGTCGCCACGCTGCTGCACACGTTCGGGGCGGGCCTGGACGGACGCGGCCCGACGCTGAACCGCACGCTCGGGAACCTGTCGACGGTCGTCGACGGCACCTACGCCGACAAGGACGTCCTGCGCTCCCTGATCGGCGACCTCACCGGCCTGTCGGGCACCCTCGCCGACCACGGGCCGTCGCTCGTCAGCGCGGTGAACAGCGCGAACGGGCTCGCGCCCGTGGTCTACGACCGTCCGGACAACGTCGCGCGGCTGCTGGACCAGGCCGGACGCGTCGCCGGGACGGTCGGCACCACGCTCGACGGCCACGGCCGCAACCTCGCCCGCGTCCTGGACGCGACCGCCGGGGTCGCCGGGACGCTCAACGCCCGCCGGAACAACATCCCGACCCTGATCTCGGGCCTGAACGGCTTCTTCGACCTGCTCGGCAAGATCATCCGGCTGCCGGGCCCGAACGGGACGATGGTCGGCCAGGTCAGCAACACGCTCCCGCTCGACCTCTGCCAGGTGCTCGTGGACGTCTGCCCGAAGGAGGCGAGCCGATGAGGCGCGGCCCCGCGTACTCCGTCGTCGCGAAGTTCGCCGTCTTCGTCGTGGTCACCGGCCTGCTGACCTTCTTCATCGGCCAGCAGATCCTCGGCACGAGCTTCCGCGACCGGTACCGCGTCACCGCCGTGTTCGACGACGTCACCGGCCTGATGACCGGCGACGCGGTCAAGGTCGCGGGTACCCCGGCGGGCCAGGTGAAGTCGATCAAGGTAGTGCGCGGCAAGGCGGTCGTGGCGCTGGCCGTGGACAAGGAGGTCCGGCTGCCGGACGACTCCACCGCCGCGATCCGCTGGCGCAACGTGATGGGCCAGCGCGTCGTCTACCTCGAACCGGGACGCAGCACGTCGATGCTCCACGACGGTTCCCGCGTCCCGCACACGCGGTCGGTCGTGGACCTCGGCGACGTCGTCAACAGCCTCGGCCCGCTGACCCGCAACCTCGACCCGAACCAGCTCAACAAGATCCTCTTCGCGTTCGCGCAGGCGCTGGACGGCAACGAGCAGAACCTGTCGCTGCTCACCGACAGCCTGGACGGCCTGCTCCAGACGTTCGCCGCCCGCCGCTCCACGATCAGCGGGATGATCGACGACTACGAGACCGTCAGCGCCGCCGTCGCCGCCCGCGACCGGCAGATCGCCGCGAGCGTCGACAACCTCGCCGAGCTGGCGAAGGTCTTCGCCGACAACAGGAAGCTGCTGGAGAGCGCGATCGTCCAGGTCGGCGGCGTCACGACGAACCTGGACCGCGTCCTCGGCGGCAACGATGCCGAGCTGGCCCGCATCGTGGACAACCTCGCCAAGTTCAGCGGCACCTTCCGCATCAACGTGGACCAGCTCGAACGCATGGTCCAGGGCCTGCCGCTGACGCTCCGGCAGCTCTTCTCCGCCGCGAACGGCGGCCACTACCTGCGCACGGACGCGCTCTGCCTGAACATCGTCCCCGGGCCGTGCCCGTTCCCGATGAGCCTGCCGCCCGGTCCCGGGCAGAAGGCGGGCAGTCCGCCCGAGCCGGCCGACCTCGCCAAGCTCAAGGCGATGCTGACGGGAGGCGCCGCGAAATGAGCCCGCTGAAGTCCCTGCGGGACGTGAACCAGAAGGTCATCGCCGTCCTCACGCTCGGCGCCCTCGGCGCGGTGTGCGTGTTCGCCTTCGCGCTCGGGCAGCTCCACCTGCTCGACCGGGGCTACACGATGAGCGGCGAGTTCGCCGACACGGCCGGGATGAAGAAGGGCCAGGACGTCCGGGTCGCGGGGGTGAAGGCGGGACGGGTCACCTCCGTCCGGCCCGACTTCGAGCACGGCCGCGTCCTCATCACCTGGCACGTCGACCGCGGCATCGACCTCGGCCCCGGCACCCGCGCCGCGATCGAGACGACCACGCTGCTCGGCGGACGCTACCTTCGCCTGTCCGGGCCGGTCAGCGCGCCGTATCTCGCGGACCTGCCCGAGGCGCGGCGGCGGATCCCGCTGGAGCGGACGTCGGTGCCGTTCACCGTCCCGGACGCGCTGGAGAGCGCCCAGAACATCGTCGGGAAGCTGGACGAGCGCAGCATCGACCGGCTCCTCACGTCCGTCGGCAAGATCCGGACGCCGAGCGCCGAGCAACTGCGGCGCGTGCTCGTGAACGTCCAGGACGTGTCGCGGACGCTCAACGACGCGACGCCGCAGGTGCAGAGGCTCATCGAGAACAGCAGGCAGATCACCGGCACGCTCGCCGCCAAGGACGCCGAACTCCGGCAGATCCTCGACGCGAGCCGGACGCTGCTGGCCACGCTCGTCCAGCGCCGGGACGAGCTGGCCGCCGCCATCGGGTCCGGCAGCCGGACCGTCCGGACGCTGTCGAACGTCATCGACCGCAACCGCCGGCAGATCGACCAGCTCCTCGACAACCTGCACCTGCTGACGACCCGGCTCGCGCCCAACATGGACGCGCTGAACACCGACTTCTCGCTGCTCGGCCCGACGTTCCAGCAGATCGCCAACCTCAAGGGCAACGGCGCGTGGATCGAGGGCCTGCTCACCGGCCTCGGCCCGCTGCAACCGCAGGGCCCGGTGTCCACTCGGCGGGGAGGCAAGTGATGCGACGCGGACGGTTCCTCGGCGCGCTGGCCGCGCTCGTGCTCGCCGCCTCGGCGGGCGGCTGCGCGATCGGGCCGTCCGGGGACACGCGGACGATGACCGTCGAGCTGTCGAAGGCCCGCTCCTTCTACCCGCAGTCCAAGGTCAAGGTGATGGGCGCGGACGTCGGGCTGGTCGACAAGGTCCGGAACCGGGGCGACCACATCGAGGTCGTGTTCCACATCGACAAGGACGTGCCGCTGCCGCGCGGGGTGCAGGCGTCGATCGTCCCGCTGAACCTGGTGGGGGAGCGCAACCTCGTCCTGCACCCGGCGTGGAGGCCCGGCGAGCCGAAGGAGACCGGGGACCGGATCCCGATCGAGCGCACCCACGTCCCCGTCGAGGTGGACGACGCGCTCAGCTCGTTCACCGACCTCGCCAAGGCGCTGGACCCGACGAAGGTCAACACGGCCCTGCACGGCGCGGCGACGTCCGTCAACGGCAACGGCGGCGACTTCAACGCGACGCTGGAGCAGAGCGCGCGGCTCGTGGAGAACGTGGCGGGGCAGGATCAGCAGCTCGTCGCGGTCGCGCGCAACCTCGACCGGATGGCCGGGGTCGTGCGGGGCCGCGAGCAGGTCCTCGGCACCGTCATCCGCGACTTCGGGCAGGCCAGCCAGGTGCTCAGCGCCGAGCGCGGCGAACTCCAGCAGCTCATCTCCGGCGTGCTGGACCTCGCCGAGAGCGGCGGCAAGCTCGTCGACAAGTACAAGGGGCAACTGCCCTACGACCTCATGGTGCTCACGAAGGTCGCGCTCGTCCTCAAGGGGAACGCCAAGCAGCTCGCGCAGCTCATCGACGTGCTGCCGGGCATCAGCTCGGCGTTCATCGGCGGCTACAACCCGAAGACCAAGTCGCTCCAGCTCCGGTTCGCCGCCGACGCGTTCCTGCGCACCTGGCTGAAGGGGCTGCTGGACACCGACGAGGTCGGATGCCCGCTGCCCAAACCCAACTCCAACTGCCCGTTCTCGATGAACGGAGGTGGCCGGTGAGACGCGTCCTCGCGCTCGTGCTCGTCCTCGCCGCGCTGTCGGGCTGCTCGCTGCGGACGGCCGGCGCCCCGCACGGCCGGGTCTCGCTGACCGCGACGTTCACCGACGCGCAGGGGCTCGTCGCCGGGCACAGCGTCAAGCTGTCGGACGTGACGGTCGGCAGCGTCACGGGCGTCCGGCTCGTCTCGGGCTACCGCGCGCGGGTCACGATGTCGATCAAGGACGGGGTCCGGCTGCCGGTCGGCACCCGCGCCGAGGTGAAGGTGACCTCGCTGCTCGGTGAGAACTATGTCGACCTCGTGCTGCCGCCCGGCGGCCGGCTCGACACCGGGCCGTTCCTGGCGAACCACGCCGCGATCACCGACACGAGCGTCCAGCCGTCGTTCGAGCAGGTCGTCGGGCAGGCCGGGCCGCTGCTGCAGGCGCTCGCGGGCAACGACGTCGCGACCGTCGTGAACGCGGGCGCGACCGCGCTGGACGGCAACGGGCCGCGGCTCAACAGCACGATCCGCAAGTCCGCCGAGCTGTTGCAGATGTTCGCCGACCAGCGCCGTGCGCTCGGCGAGGCGGTCGACAACTTCGCGCGGCTCGGGCGGTCGCTGGCACAGGGCAAGGACGCGCTGGGCCGCGCGCCGGGTGAGCTGGCCAAGGCGTCGCAAGTGCTCAACGACGACAAGGGCAAGATCATCAATGCCGTCGAGAAGCTGACGATGATGGCCCGCGAACTGAACGACAAGGTGCTCGAAGGACGCGTCGCCCGGTTCCGGACGCTGCTGTCGGACCTCGACCCCGTCCTGGCGCAGCTCGGGAACAACCGGCGGCGGTTGACCGCGCTGGTGAACGGGCTGGTCGAGTTCGACGAGAAGCTGCCGAAGGCCACCTGGGACGGGCAGATCCTCCTGTACCCGATCCTGCGGATCACCTGGCCGAACGGCGACCCGTTGATTCCCGACCAGCCGAAGGCCGCGCCCAAGGCGTCGCCCACGCCGTCGCCGAAGAAGTCGCCGGCCCCGAAGAAGCAGCCCGGGTTCCAGTTGCCGCCCGAACTGCGCAAGGCGTTCCCGGACCTCGCCAAGTGGCTGGAGGGGCAGCGATGACGCGGCGGCTGACGATCAACCTCGCGGTGTTCGCGGCGCTCGCGGCCGTCATGGTCGTGTGGGCGTTCCGGAACGTGGTGCACTTCGACTTCATCGACCGTCCGTACCGGCTGGTCGTGGAGTTCGAGTCGTCGCCCGGCCTGCATCCCGATTTCGAGGTCGACTATCTCGGGCTGCGCATCGGCAAGATCGACTCGGTGCGGCTGGTGAAGGACCGGGTCGTCGTCAAACTCGACATCGACCGCGGGGTGAAGGTGCCCGCGGGCGTCCGGGCCGCCGCCGCGCGCAAGTCGGCGGTGGGGGAGCCGGTCGTGGAGCTGACCCCCGGGCCGTCCGGGGCGAACGCGCCCGCCTTGAAGCCCGGGTCGGTGATCCCGGTGAGCCGGACGTCCGTTCCGCCCAAGTACGGGGACCTGTTCGCCGCCGTCGTGGACTCGCTGAAGGCGATCAATCCGGCGGACGCCAAGATCCTCACGCACGAGCTGGCGGCCGGATTCGCCGGACGCGAGGACTCCCTCCGCCAGATCATCGACGGCGGCGACCAGCTCTCGGCCACGTTCGCCGCCAACAGTGAGCTGCTGGACCGGCTCACGCGGGAGTTCGGGCGGATCGGGGACGTCCTCAACGCCAACCGGGGCAGCCTCGGCGCGGGCATCGACAACCTCGCCGCCGTGACGGCCGCGCTCGGCCGGGTCCGGGGGCAGCTCGCCGAACTGCGCGATCGCGGGCCCGGCCTGCTCTCGACGGTGAACGGGCTGCTCGAACGGAGCGGGCAGAACTTCGAGTGCACGGTGGACTCGCTCGGGACCCTGGGGATCACTCGGTACAACCGCGATTACCTGAAGGACCTGTCGTCCGTTCTCGCGGCGGCGCCCACTCTGAACACCGTTCTGCACAACGTGATCGGTACGGCGGGCGGGAAGCCGGTTCTGAACGTCGTCTTCATGATCACTCTGCGGACGACCGCCACGCTGGAGTACAAGTACCCGCTGCCGCAGCCCGGCGTGAACGCCCCGATCACGTGCCCGGACGGCAGCACGCCGCACGTCGGCGCCCAGGCGCCCTACAAGGCCAAAGACCCCGGCGCGACCATTCCCACCCACGACCCGGCGCTGGATCGTCCGGTGAACGCCGCCAACGTCGCGAACACCGACAGTGACGGCCCTTCTACCGGAGTGCCGGGTTGGCTAATGTACGTTCCTCCGGTCCTCGCCCTGCTGGTGCTGATCCGGGTCGTCGCGGGCTATGTGCCCGCCGTGGCACGCCTCACCCGCCTCCGCGTGCCGCTTCGGCGCCCGCGACGCCGGAAGAACTGACCCCCGAAACCGAGGAGTGCGCGCAGTGACAGCCAAGACCAACCGGGACACCGGCGACGCCGACGACGTCGCCGAGACCGCGCAGGTCGCGGCCGAGGAGGAGTCCCCCGCCGCGTCCTCGACCGAGCCGTCGGAGGCGTCCGAAGCACCCGAGGCACCCGAGGCGTCCGGGACGGGCCGGCGCAAGCGCCGCGTCCGCGTCATCGAGGTGATCGAGGACGACGAGGAACTGGACGACGTCCTCGCCCGCATCGACGCCGAGGACGAGCCCGAGGGCGAGCCCGCGCCCGCCGCGAAGGCCGCGCCGAAGCCCGCGCCGAAGCTGGAGAAGGCCGCCGCGAAGGACGAGCCGGAGGCTCCCGCTCCCGCCCGTCCGGTGCTGCTCGGGCTCCCGCTGCCGCAGGCCGTCGCGCTGATCGTCGTCGTGGCCGTCCTCGCGTCGCTCGCGGTCTGGCAGTGGCGGTCGGCGAGCGGCAAGGCGTCCGAGGCGGACGAGCGCGCGGCCGTCGCGAAGATCGCCCGGCAGTACGGGGACGTCGCGGCGAACTACAACGCGTCCAACTACCAGCAGCAGATCGCCGCCGCCGAGAAGCTCATGGGCGGCGACCTGCTCGACCGGTACAAGAACCAGACGGCGCCCGGGATCGTCAACACGTTCAAGTCGGGGCAGTCCACGGCGTCGCTGACGTCCCGGTCTGTGGCCGTGTTCGTCGGGGACGTCAACGACAAGTTCGCGACGGCCGTCGTCCAGGTCGACATCGAGGGCAGCACCCCGCAGGGCGCCACCCAGGCCCCCGCGAACCTCATCCGCCTCGCGCTCGCCAAGATCGGCGGCAGGTGGAAGGTGACGAAGCAGTACGCGTCCGGCGAGAACGACCAGACTCAGGCGCAGAACCAGAACGGCTCCACGCTCCCCACGGCGAGCCCCAGCACGTCCCCGACGAAGAAGAACTGACCGGCGCCGAGGCGCCCCGCCCGGCTCCCGCCGCGCGGGGCGTTCGCCGTCGGGGAGGGAATAAGCCGGGAACTCGGGCGACTGTAGGAGTCGGGGGCAACGGGGAGGCATGGCGATGGAGACTGCGGACGAGGCCGTGGTCCCGGACGTGGTCCGGGAGTTCGGGTCGCTGCTCGGTGCGGCGACACTGCTGGAACGCGTCGCGAACCGCGAACTGGAACGCCGCTGCGGCATCAAGCATTCGATGTTCGAGGTGCTGCTGCGGCTGTCCCCGACGGGCGACGCGTGCCGTGCGACGATGGGCACGCTCGCGGGCCAGCTCACCTTCACCAGCGGCGGCATGACCCGCCTGATCGACCGGATGGAGGCGCAGGGCCTGGTCGTCCGCACGACGGCCGAAGGCGACCGCCGCCGCCAGAACGTCGCGATCACCGAGGCCGGCGAGACCAAACTGGCCGAAGCCCTGTACGTCCACGCCGAGACATTGCGCCGCCATTTCGCCGGCCCGCTCACCTCCGAAGAACGCGCGTCCCTCGCCACCGCCCTCCGCCGCCTCCGCACCACCGCCCGAGAAGAACTCGGCACCCTTCCCTAGCCGGCGTCCGGCGGCGCCTCATCCCCGCTGGACTCGCCTTCGAGCCGTGCGCGGATCTGTAGCGCCTCCCGCTCATCCGCCGCCGCGTCGTCCGGCCGTCCGATGCTCTCGAAGATGCGCCGGCGCAAGAAGAGGGAATGCGCGAGCCCGTTGTCGTGGCGCGGTTCCGCGCGAGAAAGGTCACGGAAGACGACGACGGCGTCGTTCGCGGCGTCGAGCGCGTCTTCGCCGTCGCCGAGCACGAGCCGCGCCTCCGCGACTTGGTTCATGGCCTCTCCGGCCGCCGCACGGTTCCCCGCCAGCACGAAACAGCCGATGGCCTTCGCGTAGGCGACCGCGGCCTCCGACACGTGTCCGGCGTCATTCTCGATCCGGCCGAGCCGCCGCCAGCCGTCCGCCTCACCCGAACGGTCCTTGAGCACCCGGTGCACGTCGATCGCGTGCCGCTGGACGGCCGCAGCCTCACTGAGGCCTCCGTTGTCGATCAGGCTCCGGACGAGTTCGGACGCGAACTCCGCCTCCAGCTTCCGGTCGCCGATGCGCTGCGCGAGATGGAACGCTTCGCGGTGCGCTGTGACGGCTCGCTCAAACTGCTGCCGCACTCGTTCGGTACGCCCGATCTCATTGAGAAGCGTGCTCTCCCGCACAGGCTCCTCGGCCTCCCGGCAAATGTCGGCGGCCTCCCGAAGCACGCTCACGGCATCCTCATCGCGCTGTTCCATCGCAAAGGTGCGGGCTTCGTCGGCGAGCGCCTCGACCCGGACGTCGAGATCGTCGGCGTCCCGAGCGATGGACGCCGCCGTCCGGAAGTGCTCGCGCGCGTCCTCGAACCGTCCGAGAGCGCGCAAGGCGACACCGAGACCGCTCACCGCCCGGGCCTGCCCGGACCCGTCATCCAGATCCCGGAACAGCCGGACAGCCTCCGTGCAGGAGTCGACGGCATCCTCGATCCGGCCGACATGGGTCAGAACGCGTCCCAGCACAACGAGATCCGCAGCGAGCAGGGCGGAAGCATCCCCATATGACTTCCCGTGCTGCTCGCGGCGAATTTGCACGGCCTCTTCGATCACGGGCGACGCGTCCGCCCATCGCCTGGCATCGACCAGACGGCCGCCGAGGTCCTCCAGCAGCTCGCCGAGCGTTTCGCGGAAGTAGTCGGGGCTCTCGGCGTACAAACTCCGAAGCGCCGGGACCAACGTACGGAGAGCTTCGATCGGAGCATCGGCGCCCTCGGTCGAAAGCCGCCCGGCGAAGGTTCGCGCCAGCTTGGTCCACCCGACGCCGAGTGACAGGGGCGTCGGGCTCCTCAGGTTCGCGAGCGCTTCGGCCAGGGCGTCGAGAGCCTCACGCGTCTTGCCCACCGCCTCCAGGCGCTCGGCGTAAATGAAGAGGGCGGGCGAAAGTGATGCATGGCTGTTTCCGTTATCATCCACCAGGCGCCGCCGGAAATCGGCGGCCTTGGCTATCGTCGCCACGGCCTCGTTCGGTCGTCCGAATTCCCAGTAGTAGTCGGACAGGCGTTGAAAAGCATACGAGATGGTTGAAGATGTCGACTGAGGATTCGTCTCGGTGTACGTCAGGAGAAGCGTGAACGCCTCATCTGCCGCGCGCAGTGATTCGTTCTTCTGTTCGCCGTCAAAAAGCAGCGACGAGTAATCGATGAGTTCACCGGCGAGCGTCGGAAGAAGACCCGGGTCGTCGGTCGCACCATCGCGGAGCGCCTGGATTTGCTCCTCTGCGACCGACCGGGCTGCCTCCCACGGCCCTTTCTTGAGGAGAAGACTCCGAAGGGACAATCTTCGCCGCAACGTGTCCGCGTGCCATTTTCCGACGAGACGTTCGGAGTCCCGCACGAGTTCCCGATAGACGGCGACCGAGTCGTCGGGGGCGATCCTGGCCACGACGTCCGCCGCTTGTTCGCGAAGATCCAAATTCTCCGGGGCCTCCTCGCTCGGCCGCAGAGCTCTGTCGAGCGCCGCAAGAGCAGCCTCGCGGGCTTGCGTGAGATCGCCTGCGTCAAAGAGAGCGCGCGCGAGTTGGACGCGGTTCCGAAGGATCTCCGCCTCGTCTCGCGGGGGCTCGAAGGAAGCGCTGTCCGCCTGCGCAATGTGCACGACGCGGCCGGGCTCGTCGGCGCGGGTCAGGTAGGCAGCGCCGGGGGTGAGGCGAATGGCGCGGGAGAAGAGTCTCGTGGAATCGCGGGGCGTGATGGGACCGGCGGCGAGGCGCCAGCTCAGCAGGGGCAGCAGCGAGTTCCACTGCGACGTGTTCTCCAGTTCCGTCGCGGCGAGGATCAGGTGAACACCGACCGCCGCGCCGCTGGACGCGATCTGGCGCAGCAGGCGGATCAACTCGGGGAGATGCGTCGGAAGCGTGAGCGACAGGTCGACGATGATGACGAGGGGCGGGGTGACGCGGGCGTCGCCTCGGCGCTGGTCGAGTTCGCCGACCAGCATCGCGAGGAGAGCGTTCCTGCGCTGTTCGTCGCCGAGCAGTTCGGACGCCACCCGCACCAACCCGCCCGTCCGTTCCGTGAACGCGCTCTCGCCGAGCGCGAGCCCGATGACGTCCACCGCGGGCGGCAGGGCCGCGACGATCGTGCGCAGGACGGGGCCGCGTTCTTCCATCGCGCCGAGGATCAGGCCGTGCGGGCCGTCCGCGAGCGGGTCGAGGACGACCGGCTCCCCGGAGTTGTCCCGGCCGAGTGCGACGGAAGCCGCGACGGGGGCGGGGGGCTCGTCGTCGGTGCTGTCCCAGAGTCGCATCCGCGCGGTGATCTGCTCGCCCTTCACGTCGATGGGCACCTGGGTGAAACGCGACGGGACGAGAGGACGCCCGCTGCCGTCGATGAGCACCTCGAAGAGAGCCTCGGAGGTGATGAAGGCGAGGTCGGCGTTGGAGTCGGCCGCTCGCTGTTTGAACTCCGGCGCGTCCAGCATCCGGGCCGCCTCGATGATGGCCGTACTGAACAGGGAGTTCCGCTCGGACACGGCGACGCCGGTGTCCAGCGCCACGCGCAGTTGGAAGCTCTCCGGCGCGTCCGATCGCTCGTTGTGGCGTCGCAACGACTCGGCGAGGTTCGGCAGCATGGGGGCCAGCAGGGCATCGGCGAGCACGCCGGGCGGTGCGACGATGAGCATCCCGTCCCCGCGATCCTCGACGTGGCAGTCGTTCCAGACGACGTTCGCCGCGTCGAAGGCGCCGCGCAGGAGATTGAACATCACCTGGCGGATTCGGTGGCGGGCGCCCTCGGTGCGGTGCGGTGACGAAAAGCCCGTCACGTCGGCGAAGACGATCGTCCGCGTGGGGTCCTCTTCACCGTCCCCCGACCCGAACCACGCGGTGACGCCGTCGGCGACGGAAACGCGCGTGAGCCGCGCGGTGACATCGGCGTCCGGGGCCTCGGCGCGGATCGCTCCGACCAGCTCGTCCGACGCGAGGAAAGCGAATTCGGTGCCCCGCCCGTTCAGGCTTTCGCGGTACGCGAGCGTCCGGAGCAGAAGATCCAATCTCTCGAAAGCCGGGTCTTGAACGTTCTCGACTTCGGGCAGTGAGCCGGCGTGGAACACCACGCGCAGCCGGACACGCTCCGTGGCGTATTTGTTGTGCCCATCCAGAGTCATGCGCAGAGCGGGAAGGAGAAGGCCCATGATCTGGCGCGGCCCTACGTCCGCCGGGTATGTGGCCACGATCCTGTCACCGTCGTGACGGAGGTCCGGAGGCGGCAGCCTCGCCAGCGCACCGGCATCCAGCAGGATGCTCTGGAGCCTGAACGTTCTGTGCAACGGGTCGCCCGACCGTATGATCTCGGCCGCCACCGCGCAGCGGAGCTGTGCCACGGTCTCGGTGCGGGGCGCGCCGGGCTGGAGGTGGGCGCGCGTTCCCGGGCCGACGTGGGCGAACTCGTGGTCGTCCGTCGTGATCGTGTGGGTCCCGCCGGGGGAGTGGAGCAGGGCGGGGAAGTGCTCGGCGGCCGTCCCGGCGCGGCGCTTGATCTCGGCGGAGATCGCCCGCAGCACGTACCGCGTGTGCTGCGCCGCCGGACGCGGCAGCGTCGCGAGCAGGGCGTCGCGGGCGCCGGGCACGAAGGCGTACCGTCCGTCCTCCCCGGCGACGGGCCGCAGCAGCCCGCTCAGCAGCACCTCCGCGAGCTGCGCCGGCCCGGACGCGCCGAGGATCCGCCGCTGGATCAGCCGCATCACCGGCAGGGACGGCTCCGACACCGCCACATGCGCCGCCAGCTCCGCCGCCTCTGGCGACGCCGACGTCAGGAACCGCCGCACGCGGTCCCCGATCGGCAGGTCCCGCTCGCGCCGGACGGGCGACGCGGCCGGCGGGTTCGGCGGGAACACCGCGACGGCCGTCGCCTCCGGTCCGCCCCCGGCCAGCAGCCGCGCCCAGCCCGCGAACCAGCGCGGCGCGGCGTGCAGCACCGGGACGCGCAGGCCGTCCGGCGCGTCCCCGTCGTACGGGACGAACCGCAGGTCCCGGTTCGGCGCGGCCGGACGCGGCAGCGCCGCGAGCCCCGGCAGCGTCGGCGCCGCCGTCCGCCGCCACAAACGTTCGGGCAGCGGCTGGAGGATCGCGACCGGCCCGGCGGACGCGAGGCGCCGCACGGTCCGCCGCGCGCCGCCGTCCCACCAGTGCGGCCCGGAGCAGTCGCTGAGGACGAGGATCGCGTGCCGTCCCGTCGGGTCCAGCAGCGTGGACGGGTCCAGCGCGCGACCGCCGGACAGGACACGCCCCGACCGGGCCAGGAACACCACCCGGACGTCCCGGAACGCGCCCTGCCGCACCAGCGTCTCGGCCAGCTCCCGCGCGAGCGGACGCCACAGCCCCATCGTCGGCCCGGTGTCCACCACGAGCGTGAGGGTCAGCCAGCGTTCGGGCGCGGGGACCATCACCGGCGACCACCGGCCGGTGTCGGCGATGCGGGCGGCCGTGGCCTCCTCGTCCAGCTCCCGGGCCGTCCGCGACGGGATCCGCCGCTTCAACGGCCGCAGCGCCCGCTGCACCGCCAGCGGGTCGGGCAGCATCGGCGCGGTCGGCACCAGAACCGACAGCGCGTCCCCGGCGGACTCCGTCGGGGCGCCGCGCGGATGCAGCGCCGCCGGCGGCTCCGGGGGCGGAGGCGGCGGCACGGCGGGAAGCGGCGCCGGATCCGCCGCGTCAGGCTCCCGCTCGGGCCGCGCCCGCGGCGCCTGCGACGCGGGGAGGTGGGCGGCCAGCCAGAGCATCTCGCTCAGCTCGACCGCGTCCGGTTCCACTCCGGCCGCACCGAGGACGGTGCGGAACCGGTCAATCGTCATCGGCGGCGCCGCCCAGATACGGCATGATCCGGTCGGCGAGCGCGGCCCGGTCCGGCGCGTCCGCGTGGCGGCACAGATAGACGGCGTTGAGGAGCTGGTCGGTCGCGAGCGTGCCCGTCGCCGACCGGTCCAGGAACCGCCGGACGAGGTCCTCGCTCTCGTCCGCCAGGTCGCCGAGGTGCTCGCGGACGATCGCGGAAAGCTCGTCCGCGCCGGTCGGCTGCCGCAGCTCCAGCGTGATGCAGCGGCGCAGGAACGCGGGCGGGAACTCGCGCTCGCCGTTGCTGGTCATGACGACGAACGGGAACGCCGCGCACCGCACCGCCGCGCCGTCGACCGTGACGCGCGGGCCGTCCGCGCTAAGCACCGACGCGGTGGAGTCCGCGCGCCGCGCCAGCTCGGGGATCTCGTACTCGCCCTTCTCGAAGATCGTGAGGAGGTCGTTGGGCAGGTCGATGTCGCTCTTGTCGATCTCGTCGATGAGCAGGACGCGGGGCCGCGCGTAGGGGAGCAGCGCGGTGCCGAGCGGACCGAGCCGGACATAGCGCCCGATGTCGTCGTCCTGCTCCGGCTCCCGGCCCGCCGCGTACAGGCGCGTCAGCGGGTCGTACTGGTACAGCCCGTCCCGCAGCGTCACCCGGCTCGTGATCGGCCAGTGCAGCACCGGCCCGAGCATCAGCTCGTGCGCCACCGCGTACGCCAGCGTCGACTTGCCCGTCCCCGGCGGCCCGGTCACCAGCAGCGGACGCCGCAGGTAGAGGGCCGCGTTCACCTGCTGGACGGCGTCCTCGGACGGCAGATACGTCGTCGCCCGGTGCTCGCTGCCCGAACCCCCGGCGACCGGCGGCAGCGGCGGCCCGCCGTCGAAACGCCGCCAGCGCGGCGCCTTCGGCAGCCGGTCGATACCGTCGTGCGGTTCGCGGCGGCCGGTGTAGAGCAGCCAGTCGGCCTTGTCATCGGGCATGTCACGCCTCCATGCCGAGCGGGGGGTCGGGCAGGCGGGACGGATCGTCCCACAGCAGGGTCAGCTCGTGCCCGCGCGCGGGCAGTTCCTCCAGCCGCAGCCGCTGCGCGAGCGACGGGAGGTCGTTCGGATGCTCGGCCTCGACGCGCGGCAGCAGCACCGCCAGCCGGTCCCGGCCCGCGCAGCTCTCATGCGCCGGACCGCCGCACGGAACGCGCGGCCACAGCATCACCGGCACGCCCGTGTTCAGCGCGGCCGTCAGCGCCCCCTTGGCCGGACGGCTCCCGTACACGAGGACGCAGTGGTCGTCGTTCACCTCCAGCCAGCGCTCGAACTCCCCGCGCGCCCGAGCCGCGCAGCCGACGGGCTGGGGATCGCTGCGCCCGCGCTCACCCAGCCGCCGCCACCGGCGAAAGGCCAGGTCACGACGTATCGAACCGGGACGCAGCCGCTCCACGTCCCGCACCACCACCGGGTACTTGCGCATCTTGATCTTGAGGGCGCGGTCGATGTGCCACTCCTCGAACGGCTTGTGCAGCCAGCTCTCCGGCACCGCGAACTCGATCATCCAGTCCTGGCCGACGAGCGCGCCCGCCGCCCGCTGCACCCGCTCCTCGATGGCCTGCCGCACCTCGTGCTCGCCCACCTTGACGGTCTCCGCGGGCAGTTCCTCGCGTCCGCCGAGCCAGGTGTGCACCGTCAGCTCATAGGCGTTGCCGTGCGTCACGCGCTCCAGACGCACGATCACCGACGCGGTGCCTTCCTCCCGCTCGGGCGGCGCGGCGGCCAGATGCCGTTGCCGCCACGCGGCCAGCCTCTGCCGCGCCGGGCCGTCCAGTCGCCTGGCGAGGGCCGCGACCCAGCGGCCGAGGCGGTCCTCGTCCGGCCAGCCCTCCGCGATCTCCCGGACCGCCGCCCACACCGTCGGGACGTCCCCGGTCAGGCGACGGCCGACGATCGCGGCGCACTCGGCGTGCAGGGCCTCGGTCATCGCGCGGCCCGCGAGCAGCGTGCGCAGCTCCCGGCGCGCCGCCGCGTCGAGCCAGGTCAGGGGGAGCAGGTCGTCCAGCTCCTCGACATGGCGGCGCAGCGCGGTGAGCGGCATCATCAGCGCGCGGGCGCCGTCGCCCACCGCGTCGGTGATCATGCCGTGGACCGCGCCGGTCTCGGCGTCGTAGACGGCGGCGCCGCTGTAGCCGGGCTCGATCCGGTCGTCGTCGAGGGCTTTGAGCGTCCACCGCTCGCCGCCCCGCACGCCCCAGCCGGGCTCGCTCAGCACCGACGCGAACCGGATCGTCTCGTCGCGCCGCCGGGGGAACCCGTACGTGCCGAACCGCCGTCCGGGCGGCGCGCCCGGATCCACGAACCGGGCGGGCGCGACGGCCACCGGCTCGTGCAGCTCCAGAACCGCGACGTCCCCGGGCTCTCCGGGCCGGTCCCATTCGCCGGGACGCAGGACGCGCGCGAGCAGCTTGCCGGGGCCGTCCGGGAAGTCGACGGACGTCTCGTCCAGGCCCGCGACGACATGCGCCGCCGTCAGGACCCGGTCCGGCGCGACGAGGAACCCCGAACCCGCGTAGTCGCCGACGCGGACGCGCCATCCCCAGTCGACCATGTCCGGTGCGCTGCTCCTCCCCGTCCAGGCTCCGTGGGTCGTCGGCGACCGTCTCGCGATCACCGCCCCGGCATCGAGACCGCTCCCGACCGCCACGTCCAGCCGATCCCGCCCGTGGAAAGCCGTCCGCACGGGAGCCGTGGCCGAGCTCCGCGCCGTCCGCCACCGGACCGCGCGCGGCGTCCCAGCACGTCCATACGGCGCGCCCCATCCAGTGTGCGCCACAATCTAACAAGATCACCCGATGTGCGGCACTCGAAAGCGCCCATGGCCGCCAACGGCCAGCCGCCTGCGGACGGCCCCCGTTATCCCGTCCACTCCGCATCCGCACCTTGGCCGACGACCGCTGGTACATCCGCCAGTCGCTTCGACCGTGCACTGCGCGCAGGCCATTACGACCAGGCGCACTTCATCCACGAGTCCCGCCGCCCGGCCGAGCGCCTCGGACGTGTCCGACGACACTTCCGCTACCAAAGCGGTCCAGGAGATAAACCGAACAGAAATTCGACTCCCACCCGCACGCAGCCGCCCACATCCACCACTTCGAACCCATGATCCGAACGCCGAACCGACCAATGACCCCCACAAAGACCGCCCGGCCCGATCCAAAACAGCGATCAGTGAACAAGTCCAAAAAACGGGAATCCGAACCTACGCAACACGACGCGAAGGTTTAAGATCGACGGGGCAGCAGGCATCCGAAACGGGGAGGACGCCGAGTGGCCATCGAAGAGCGACGCCCTGATTGGGCCATCGACCCGGACACGCCGAACGTCGCGCGAATGTACGACTACTACCTCGGGGGAAAGGACAATTTCGCCGCGGACCGCGCCGCAGCGGAACGAGTCCTACAGGCGATCCCCTACGCGTCGGACTTCGCACGGTCCAACCGCCGCTTCCTGTCCCGGGCGGTGACCCACCTGGCGGAACAGGGAATCCGCCAGTTCATCGACATAGGCTCGGGCCTCCCCAGCCAGGAGAACACCCACGAGGTAGCGCAACGAACGGCCCCCGACGCCCGAGTGGTCTACATCGACCACGACCCGGTCGTCCTGAGCCACGCCCGGGCACTCCTGACGAACTCCCCCCACACCACAGTGATCCAAGCGGACCTACGCGACCCCGAATCGATCCTCGCCCACCCCGAGCTGGCAACGAGAATCGACTTCGACCAACCCGTGGCGATCCTCCTCCTGGCGATACTCCACTTCCTCCCCGACGAGGCGGACCCGTACACGACCGTACGAACCCTGAAAGCCCGCCTGACCCCCGGCAGCTACCTGGCGATCTCCCACGTCCACGCAGGCGAAGTCCCCCAGGAAATAGAACAAGAAGCCCGCCACGCCTACGAAAAAACCTACGCCGGCGACATCATCCCCCGTACCCCCGAAGAAATAGCGACCTTCTTCGAGAACACGACCCTCCACCCACCCGGCCTGGTCCCCGTAGAATACTGGACCCCCACCACCCCACCCTTCACCCCAACATTGCAAAGAGCCGGCCTCCTAGGCGCCCTCGCCCGCATCCTCTAAGTCGAAGGCGAGAGATGGGCCGGTGTGAGCGATCTGGGATCGACGTTTACTCGATGACGCGGAGGGCTGGAAGTCTGCCTTGTGTGCTCCCGCCTACGGACGCCAACGGGACTCGCACGCCATTGCGCATGACGGTTTCCATCTTCATCGGGTTCGTCAATCCGAGGAGGTAGCGGCCCGTGGGAAGATTCTTTTTCGAAGGAATCGTGAGCGTGTAGACGGTAGTCCAGTGGCTATTGTATGCACAGTCCGAGAGGATGTATGGCTGGTTGTTGTCGTTCATTTTTTCCGTATACTCGATTTCAAGCTTAGGGTTGTCGGGAAAGTCCGTCGCTCGTGCCGGGGGAGTCGCGTACAGGTACATCACCGACTTTCTCGCGGCGCGGCCGACCCTGCCGAGTGAAATGTCATAGTTGCCGGTGACATCGGCGCGTTCGGAGTTTTTGCCGAAGCACGTCCGTTCTCCACCGGGACCGAATTTTGCGCCGACGGTGAGACGGGCACGGAACCGCGCGGTGACCCGGACCTTGGTACCCGCTTTCGCGGTGGCCGGCTGTACTAGGAACTGGTAATCCATGTATGGGGTCTCTGAAGCGGGCATGTAAGGCTGGCCGAAGAGGAGGTCCGGCCGGGCGAAGGATGCGTGGATGGAGCCATGTGCCGTGCCGCCGACCGACGGGCTAGAAGGCCAGAGCACGACGGCAGCGGAAACGCCCGCCGCCGTCGTGCAGGTGGCAGCAGCGAACCCTTTGGCACCTCCTATCTTGGCGAAGGCGCCCTTGCTGCCCACGGCGGCTCCCTGGCCCGCGGAGTGGGCTCCCGCCTGGCCGGCGGCGACTGCACCGGCTCCTGTGCCTGCAGCGCTTCCGCCCGCACCGGCGACCGCACCACCGATCGCTACGGCCGGTACGGCAAGTCCAAGCGCAACGATCGAAGAACCGAGGGCGACCAGACCGCGCTTCTCCCAATCGGGTCCGTACGAACGCACGGCGAGATCGTCCAACCGGTTGACGAACTCGACCGCGTTTCCGAGCCGTTGTTCCGAGTTCTTCGCAAGTCCCCATGCGACGAGTGGACGGAGTTCCTCTGGAATCAGCTCGAGCGGAGTCGGTGCCGACAGGTGAAGGCTGCGTAGCTCATCGAGTGTCGCCGCACGGTAAGGCTTATGGCCGGTGACGCATTCGACGAAAACACATGTGGCCGCATAGATGTCCGTGGCGGCGGATGAGGGGCCGCCCATCCATTGTTCGGGTGCCATATAGGCCGGTGTTCCGCTCGCCCCGCCCTGCCCCACCAGAACGGCGACACCAAAATCGATCAACTTGCTCTGCCCGTCGTTCTGCACGAGGACGTTCCCGGGCTTGTAATCTCGATGCACCACGCCGGTCGCATGTGCGGCTGCCAATCCCAAAAGGGAACCGCGCAGGAGTGCGAGCGCAGACTCTACCCGGAGCGGACTGCCGCTCCGGTCGAGGACTTCGCGGAGCGACCGGCCAGGAACGGCCTCCATGACGATCGCCGCACCGGCTGTATCTTCGACATAGCGGAAAATCTGTGCGACGAAAGGACTGCGTACTCGGTGCAGGGCATAGGCTTCGCGTCGAAATATCTCACGGGATGCACGGTCCCGCAACAGATGCTCGAAGAGATATTTGACTGCTACTGCGGCACCGGTCGCGTCATGGCGGGCGAGCACGATGCGTCCCTGCGATCCGGAACCGAGCTCATAGATCTCCGTGTATCCGGGAATGCTCCACATTCGACGCGTCAGCCGAAGCGCTGGAGCTGATGGGTCAGAATCTTGGTCGCTCGCGCGTAAATCGGGTCGGCCGATACTTTGGGATCCGATCGTTCCCAGTAAACGGTAACTACGACCGCGTTCCCGAGATGCGCGTAGTCATAAAGAAAATGGTAAACATTGTACTTGGTGACGCTCGCGGGTTCCACGTGCGTTTCAGTTCCGCGGAGGTGTGTCCAGCCGGCGACGACGTCCTCGCTCGTCTTCCAGGTGTCGTCATGGGAAAGTAGCATCGAGTGCTTGCTGATCCGCCGTACGGGCACGTGCTGCTTGGGCGGGCATGTGGTCGCCTTCCGCTTCAACTGATCGTAAGCCGCTGAAGCATCACTCGCGTTCGCGTAGAGCGCGATGAGCTGGGCATACTTGATCTCGTCTTTCGGTGGCGCATCATTACTGAACTGGCGGACGAGGACATCCGGCTTGCCGTTCAGGCGCGTGCTCGTCAACGAGCACATCGGTGACTTCTTTTGCTCGAGGCCGAAAAACGCCGGTGGTACCTCTTCGACGTTCCTTCCGACGTCCGAGGCGCGGATGAGGCCATCGTTGACCTTGCCCTGGGTGAACACTGGAGCTGGCGAAGGGGTGGGAGACGTTGTTCGCTGCTGGGCAGATGCCTTCGGACCAGAGTCGTCGCTACCACAGGACGCGGTCGTGGTCATGACGAGAGCACCGATGACTGCCATCGGTAGACGGATTTTCAACGCTATCAACCCCGAGTGTTCGACTGGATTTCACCCACTGTGAAAGCCCGGGGGACCGATGTGGACTCACCGTTGGGAAGGGCGCCTGATTGCGGATCGCAACCCGGGCCCGTGCATGTCCATGTGATCGACCAGTAGGCAGTGGCGCTGATCATGTAGCGGCCGTCAGGTTGCCCTACTGATGAGCGCTTGTAGGTGTACTGGCAGCCCTTGCCGCTGTCGCATCGGTGCGTCGTTTCACCGAGATTCCACGAGACGTAAAGCGGGGTGGCACTGATCGTGACGGCCTGCCCGGCGGCATTGGCCGTCGCCTGCATGGTGGTCAGCCCCGTGACCCACAGCTTCGTGGTCACCCCCACGTACGTCTTCCCGCGCGGCGCAGTGTGAACAACGGGAAGGGGCAGGGCCAGACCGGTGAGGGCCGAGTCCGCGAGTTCCGTCGTGGTCGGTTGGCGCGGCTGCGGTGGCGTGCCCGGATCGACGGTCGTGCCGCCGGGCTGGCTCCCGCGCAGGGCCGGGATGGTGTGGGTCCAGCCGCCGCCCCCGCCGCCACCGGAGTTTCCGCCTCCGCCCTGTCTCCCCCCGCCGCCTCCTGAGGACCAGCAGTTCGAGTGACGTTTGTCGATTTGAATGCAGGGCGCGGCCTGGGCCGCCGCTGGATCAAGGGCGACGGCGGCGCATGCGGAAAGCACCAAGGCCCCGGCCGCCGCGAGCGTGCGGCTCGATGAGTTCGGCGTGTGCCGATGCGAGCGGTTCATCGTGGATCCTTTGCGTCGGCCACAGTGCGGGCATCGCACATTCGGCTCCATGGCGACTCGTCCGTCGGAGGGCAGGTCAGCATCGCTTGTCCTTGGCGGAGTCGGACACCTTCCATGTTCCTTCGCCGAATGAGACAGCGGAGCGGTAGAGGAAGGCGGTGCCCGGTCCGCCGTCGATGCGCTTCCCGGTCAGCGTGGAGAAGCGATACGCGCCAAGCGTGCTGATGCAATCGACGACGTAGACGGTGTGGCCGTCTTTGCTGCGGGCGTAGATGCGAGGGTTGGAGATGTTCGTGAAGCGCCAGATTTCGTTTTTGGCTTTGGTTCGTTCTATGTCGGTTGTCACGCGGGAGAGGACGGGGTCCATGGCGACGGTGGGGAGGGCCGTGGGGTCGTTGGTCTCGTAGGCGTGCTGGTAGGCGGACTGGTAGGCGCGGTAGCGGGCCAGGACGATTTTGTCGATCTGGGCCGGGGGGAGGGTGGCGGGGTCCTCGGAGGTTGTTGTGGGGGTGTTGAGGGGGGTGGCGGCGGCTGTTCGGCCGGTGGGGGAGAAGGTGCCGGCGCTCGGGTGGGTGGAGCCACAGGCGGACGCCGTCAGGGTCAGGGGGAGGAGTGCGGCGGCGGCGGTCCTCGCGCGGCGGCGTGGCCGGGGGCCGCCGTCGGGGGTGGAACGTACCGGCCGGACGTGCATCGCCATCCCGAGTCGCTCAGTCCAACAACAGAGGCGTAGTGCGCGAAAGCTTACAGAGGGCGGCGCCGGTGAGAAAGGCCGTTCGTTGCCGAAGGTCAAGATCGTGGAAAACGGGCACGTCAGGTGCGGGGGGCGTACATGATCGCGGTGACGCCGAGCAGGCAGAGGGCGGCTCCGAGGACGTCGAAGCGGTCGGGGCGGTAGCCGTCCAGGGCCATCGCCCATGCCAGGGAGCCCGCCACGAACACCCCGCCGTACGCGGCGAGGATGCGGCCGAACGTCGCCGACGGCTGCAGGGTCGCCACGAAGCCGTAGACGCCCAGTGCCGCTACGCCTGCGGCGGTCCAGGCGGCGCCCCGGTGCTCGCGGACGCCCTGCCACACCAGCCACGCCCCGCCGATCTCCGCCACGGCGGCCAGGGCGAAGAGGGCGAGGGAGCGCAGGACGGTCATGCCGTCGAGCCTAGGCCGCGCTTGACCTCCAGTTCGGTTGAGGTTGCAGCGTGGACGCATTAGACGCGACCCCCAGGAGGAATCAGCATGCGTGCCGTGTGGCTCACCGCGTTCGGCGGACCGGACGTGCTCGTCCCGGGCGAGGCCAGGGAGCCGGTTCCGGACGACGGGCAGGTGCTTATTGATGTCGAGTACGCGAATGTCACGTTCGTCGAGACGCAGATGCGGGCCGGAATGAAAGGACCGTTCCGGGTGGTCCCGCCGCTCATTCCCGGGAACGGCGTCGGCGGCGTGGACGGCGGCGGACGGCGCGTCGTCGCGTCCACCGGCGGCGCGGGCGGGTACGCGGAGCGCGCGGTCGCCGATCGCGCGGCCGTCCACGCGGTTCCGGACGGCCTTCCGCTCGACCACGCCGTCGCCCTTCTCGCCGACGGGCGCACCGCCACACTCCAATTCCAGGCCGCCGAGCCGCGTGCGGGTGAACGGGTGCTGGTCGAGGCGGCGGCGGGCGGTGTCGGGTCGCTGCTCGTCCAGCTCGCCAAGAACGCCGGGCTCACGGTCGTCGCGGCGGTCGGCGACGCGGGAAAGGCGGAACTCGCGGCGGAACTCGGCGCCGACGAGGTCGTCCTCTACCGCGAAGAGGGGTGGGAGAAGAAGGTGGAGGACGTCGACATCGTCTTCGATGGCGTGGGCGGCGACATCGGCCGGAAAGCCTTCACCACACTGCGCGGCGGAGGGCGCATGGCCAGTTACGGCCTCGCCAGCGGCGAATGGGCGGGCATCACGCAGCAGCAGGCCGACGAAAGGCACGTCGTGCTCGTCCGCAACCGCCCCGACCCGGCGATGCTCCGGCAGGCCACGCTCAGCGCGCTGACGGCGGGCGCGGCCGGCGTCCTGCGGCCCGTCATCGGGCAACGGTTCCCGCTGGAGCGGGCCGCCGACGCCCATCGCGCCATCGAGGCCCGCGCGACTAGGGGAAAGACTCTTCTGGACGTGCGCTGAGCAGCGGCCCGAGGAATCCGGAAAGGGCCTTCTCGTAGCGGACGGGGTCGACGTTCCAGGCGTCCGTGTGATCGGCGTGCGCGGAAATGTGCGTGACCATGCCGCGCGGCGCGAGGCGGGCGAACTCGTAGGACGGCCTGTTGTCCACGAGAGCGTCCTCGTCGGTGGTGAACAGAAGCGTCGGCGTCCGGAGGCGGGGCGCGTAAGTACGGGCGTCCAGCGACGAAAGGTCGATTCCCATCCGCCACGCCAGGATCCGTTTGGCGGCGGCCGTCACGAACGACGGCAGCGAGCGTTGGCCCGCCTGCTTGTCGAGTGTCGCGTTCCAGTCGAGGACGGGCGAGTCCAGCACCAGGCCCCGGACGAACGAAGCGTCGTGCCGGACGGCGTTCACCACCATCCCGCCGCCCATCGAGTACCCGTACAGGACGACTCCAGAAGCCCCGTGCCCCCGCGCATAAGCGATGGCCGAAGTGATATCCCGCCACTCGGTGTACCCCATCAAATTGCGATGGTCGGGAGACCGGGGCGCGCCCACGTCATTGCGATAGGAGATCGAAAGAACCGGCATCCCCGAGGCATGGACGGCCTTCAGTGCACGAAAGGTCTCGAACCGCGAGGCATTGCGTCCGTGCACCGCGATCACCCACACCGACGACCGGCCCGGCAAAAACCACGCCGGCATGGGTCCGAGCGAGGACGGATACACAACGTCCCGGAATTCGAGCCCGAGATCCCGACGCGGATCACGCCCATAAACCCAGTGGTCGATGACCGCCCGCGACCCCGGCGCGGGACGGCCGAAGACCACGGAGAACCGGCGCTGCACCGTCCGAGCGTCCCCGCCGACGACCGGCCCGAGCACGGCGCGTCCACCGGGCCAGATCAGCCCCCAGACCCCGGGACGGGACGTCGTAGCGTCACGCGGCAGCGTCACCGTGTCACCGGAGACACCGCGGATAGTGAAGCGATAAGCGCGGCCATGCTCCACCGAGGTCGCCACCGACGAGAAATACCACCCGATCGACACCACCGAGACGCACGACACCAGCAGAACGACGAGAGGAACGATCACGACCGTCTTGCGCACAGCAGGCGACGGTACGCCGCCCGCGCCCGCCCGGTCCATGCCGATAACCTGGCGCGGTGGGGCGGAGCGAGCAGATCACGGAACTCGAACGCCGCGTGGCGGACCTGGCGCGGGAGACGGCTCCGATCGGCTGGCGGCGCGTGGACCTCGGCTGCCGCGCGACGATCGCCGAGCAGCAGATCACGCTGGCCGTGCTCACGGCCGACGGACGCCCGGACACCGCCGAGCCGACCGACGCGCTGCGCGACGCGCTGGCCGAGCTGCGCCGCGTCCACTACCTGTCCGAGCAGGGCACCTGGTTCTCGATGACGTTCTTCATCGAGCAGGACGCCGCGAGCCCCGTCTACAACTACGCCGAGGACCCCGGCTGGGACCCGCCGCTCCCCGCCGACGCGTGGCGGCGCGACCAGGTCGTCCTGCCGCGCGACGGGGCGAAGATGCCCGGCTGGCTGCGCGACCGCATCGAGGGGCGCGAGCCGGGGCACGACCGGGACACGGCCGTCCCGCCGCTGAACCAGGCCGAGCAGATGGACCTGCTGTCCAACCGGTTCACGACGCTGATCGCCGACCAGGCGCCGCCGCTGTGGCAGAAGGTGTTCGGGTACTACCAGGCGACGGGCGGGCACGAGGAGTTCCCGCCGCTCATGGTCATGCGCGCCGACGGCACCCGCGCGGACTGGACGCCGCCGCCGGCCGCCGCCGTCCTGCTGGACCGGCTCCGCGCGGGCACGCACGCGTTCCGGGGCTCGACGTGGTCCCGCATCGACTTCGAGGTGCTGTACGACGAGACGAGCGTCCGGTGCCGCGCGTCGTTCACGTCCGACCGCGAGCCCGCGTGGAACACGCTGCCGCCCGCGCGGGAGGTCCGGCGCGAGCTGGAGCGCTTCCCGACCGACCAGATCCCCGAGTGGATGCTGCGGCTGGCGGGCGAGGCGGCGGCGGACGCCGAGCCGCCGCCGGACGAGCCCGTCGCCGGGGTGCGGCGCGCGCGGGTGTTCGACGACATCGGCCCGGACGGCGAGAACCCGAGCGTGTCGCGTCCGCCCGTCGACCCCGCCGAGCGCGGCCCGCTGGCCGACTACCTGCGGCGCTGCCCGGTCGTGCTCGCGGCGCGGTCGCTCGCGCCCGACCTGATGGACCCGGCGCGGCCCGAGCGCGTCCCGCTGACGTTCCACACCGACGGGACGTGGGTCTGGTCGGGCGCGGTCGGCTACTACCTGGCCGAGCACGGCGTCCCGCCGGAGCCGGATCTCGTCGCGCACGTCCGCGCGCGGGGGTTCCGGGTGCCGCAGGTCGGGGACGAGGCGATGGACGCGGCGACCGCGGCCGTGACCGGTGAGAAGCCGTCGGAGCGCGTCGTGGCGGAACCGCCGCGACCGAACCCGGCGAAGTGGCTGGAACGGGTGGCACGGCGGCTGGACGATCTCGGCGTCGTCCCGTCCGCGTACCGGATCGGGACGGCCGAGGACGACGCCTGGTGCCTGATCGCCGAGGGTGACGGCTGGTCGGTGTTCAAGCAGGTCGGCGGGGACCGGCTGAAGGAGGTCCGGTTCGGCGCGGCCGACGACGCGGCGGCGCACCTGCTCGGCCGGCTGCTGCTGATCCCGCCGCGCGACGACGCCGGGCCCGTCCCGGCGATCACGCCGCTGCCCGGCGAGCCGCCGCTGACGCTGTTCCGCGCCCCGAAGCCGCTGCGCCTGCCCGCCGGGACGGTCGTGGACCGCTACGGCGATCCGGACGGCAACGTCGCCTACGCCGAGGGCACCCCGTTCCCCGAGCGCTCGCTGCCCGCCGACTGGGAGAGCCGGCCGTTCCACGCGTACCGGCTGCTGCGTCCGCTGTGGACGCTGTCGGGCACGGCCGTCCCGTGGTTCGACCAGCCCGGCGGCGGCACCGCCTACGTGTTCGCCGCGTCCCTGGACGCCCTGGTCGCCGAGGGCGCGCTGGCCCGCGAGTCCTAGCGGCCGATCGCGGCCACGAGATTCAGGCCCAGCAGCAGGTCCAAAGCGATGAACGTCTCCAGTTTCGCGCCGGGCGCGAGATCGCTCGCGGCCACCCGGTCCAGCACGGCGAGCGCGGCCGGGACGTCGAGGTCGTCGGCCAGCGCGGTCTCGGCGGCCCGCACCGACGCGCGGTCCAGCGGACGGCCCGGTTCGCGCGCCCAGGCCGCGACCGACGTCCGCCACGCGTCCAGCCGGGCGGCGGCGGCCGCAAGACGCGACGGCGTGAGGTCGAGCGGCTCCCGGTAGGGCGTCGCCAGGACGGCGAGCCGCGCGCCCGGCCCGTCGGCCGAGCCGGACGCGGGCGGCACGTCCGGCCACGCCCCCGGCCCGACGACGACGTCCGGTTCGCCGTGAAAGTCCTGGGACGGCGCGACGCCGAGCGCGGTGAAGTCCCCGGGGAGGGCGAGCAGGACGCGCCGTCCGCCGCGCTCGGCCGCCCGGCGGAGGACGTCCGCGACGACGGCGCCGCGCGGCCCGGCGTCCGCGCGGATCCGCAGGACCGGCCCGCCGGGCAGCCCGGTGAGTTCGCCGTCGGCGTCGCGCAGTCGCAGCATTTAAAGCGGCCCTTCGGGCATGGGGGTCGAGCCGTCCGGCTTGCGGATCGCCGCGAACCGCAGCCGCACGTAGTCGGCGACCCAGCCCGACTCGCGGCGCAGCGCGGGCGCGGCCAGCTCGTTGACGCGGGCCAGCAGCGGTTCGACCAGCTCGGGCGGCACCTCGGCGAGCGCGCCCGAGGCGTAGGCGCGGACCCAGTCGGCGGCGCCGTCCGGGCCCTCGACCATCCGGCTCGGACGGTCGGCGTGTTCGAGCAGGCGCAGCGTGAACCCGCCGTCCTCCAGCCGCGTCGCGTACTCGGCGGGGCTCGGGAAGTACCACGGCAGGTCCGGTTCGGGCAGGCCGAAGACGCGCCACGCCGTCTGCATCGCGACGATCAGCTCCGCGCAGTTGCCCGCGCCGCCGAGTTCGGCGACGAACCGTCCGCCGGGCCGCAGCGCCTCGTGGACGCGGGCGATCACGGCGTCCGGGTCGCGGGTCATCCAGTGGAGCGCGGCGTTGGACGCGACGGCGTCGAACGACTCGCTGGTGGTGAAGTCGTGGGCGTCGGCGACGGAGAACGACAGCCCGGGATGGCGCGCGGCGGCCTGGGCGATCATCTCGGCGGACCCGTCCAGGCCGAGGACCTCCGCGCCGCGCTCGGCGATCTCCGCGCTGAACGCGCCGGTGCCGCAGCCGAGGTCGATGATCTTCTCGCCGGGCTGGGGGTCGAGCAGGTCGACCAGGGGCGCGCCGTGCGCGGAGACGTACCCGAAGGCGGAATCGTACGTCGTCACGGCCCAATGCACTGTCGTAATTTATCTGGCGGGACGCCGTGCCGTTGCGGCGACGCCCAGGACCGCGTGTTTTACGCGGGTCGACGGGAGGACAAAGGTGCGGGGCGAGGTACGCGTCGTCGGGGCCGAACGGCCCGGCGGACTGGAACTGCGCACGGCCGGGCTCGCCGCGCGCGGACTGCCGGAGGTGCGGGTCACGGGCCTGCCGCCCTATCTCGGGCAGGGCTGGGCGCGGGTGCTCGGGGCGGTCGCGGCGCGGGTCGCCGCCGCCGGCCCGGTGCTGCCGGTGCTGGTGGAGATGGCGGACGGGGTCGAGCTGCGGCTCGTCCCGGAGAAGGACGGGACGCTCGCGGTCGTGCCGCCGCCCCCGCCGCCGACGGACGTCGGGCAGTGGCGCCGGGACGTCGTCGCCCGGCTGTTCCCGGAGGCCGCCTCCTAGAATCTCGTTCCAGTCTTCGAGAGAGGGGTCGCCGGGTGTCGTACACCGAGATCGTCCACGAGGTGCGGGACGGGATCGCGACGGTCACGCTGAACCGTCCGGACCGCATGAACGCCTACACCAGCACGATGCGGGCCGAACTGCTGGACGCGTTCGACCGGATCGACGCCGACGACGCCGTCCGGGCCGTCGTCGTGACCGGCGCGGGCCGGGCGTTCTGCGCGGGCGCCGACCTGGAGGCGGGCGGCGACACGTTCAACCAGGAGCGCTCGCGGGACATGTTCGCGGGCGACGACGTCCTGGACGACGGCACGCCCCGCGACGGCGGCGGCACGGTCGCGCTGCGCATCGCCCGCTGCCTCAAGCCCGTCATCGGCGCGTTCAACGGCGCGGCGGTCGGCGTCGGGGTGACGATGACGCTGCCGATGGACGTCCGGTTCGCCGCCGAGAAGGCCAAGTTCGGGTTCGTGTTCGCGCGGCGCGGGATCGTCACCGAGGCCGCGTCGTCGTGGTTCCTGCCCCGGCTCGTCGGAATCTCGCAGGCCATGGAGTGGGCCGCGACGGGCCGGGTGTTCGGCGCGGACGAGGCGCTGCGCGGCGGGCTCGTCTCGCGCGTCCTGCCGCCGGACGAGCTGCTGCCCGCCGCCTACGAGCTGGCCCGGGAGATCGCCGACAACACCTCGGCGGTGTCGGTCGCGGCGATCCGGCGGCTGATGTGGTCGGGCCTGTCGGCGCCGTCGCCGTGGGACGCGCACGCCGCCGACTCGCGCCTCATGGCCGCGCTCGGCTCGGCCGCCGACGCCGCCGAGGGCGTGACGTCCTTCCTGGAGAAGCGTCCGCCGTCGTTCCCGCTCCGGGTCAGCGCCGATTTGCCCGCGGACGTCCCGGACTGGCCCGTCCGCTGACCGTCGCCCTCGGAGATCCATCCGATTTCCGGGGGTTTTGCGCTTTCCGTACTCCTTCGCGATCTCAACGCGCCCGCCGCGCGGGGATGCGAACACCGAGAGGTCCGACGGAGTGCGGAGGTTCGCGGTGAGGACGAGGGCGAGCGCGGCGCTGGCGCTGCTGACGGTGACGGTCGCGGCCGGATGCGGCGGGGCCGGGGGACGGCAGGCCGCCACCCACGGGCACGCCCTCGCGGGGGCGCCGCGCGCCCGGTCCGCGCCGCAGGCACCGCCGCCGCCCCGCGCGATCGACTGCGCCAAGGCGTCCTGCGTCGCGCTGACCTTCGACGACGGCCCCGGCCCCTACACCGAGACGCTGCTGAACGAGTTGCAGGCGGCGGGCGCCCGCGCGACGTTCTTCATGCTCGGCGAGAACGTCGCGTCGTTCCCGCACGCGGTGCGGCGCGCGGCGCTGGCCGGCCACGAGATCGGCAACCACAGTTGGTCGCATCCGCAGCTCACGACGCTGCCGAGCGCGTCCGTCCGCGCGCAGGTGCAGCGGACGCAGCGCGCGATCGAGCGGGCGTCGGGCGGGGTGACGCCGAAACTGATGCGTCCGCCGTACGGGGCCGTCGACAAACGGGTCAGCGGGGACATCGCGATGCCCGAGGTGCTGTGGAGCGTCGACACGCTGGACTGGAAGATCCGCGACACGCGGCGCGTCGAGCGGGCGGCGCTCGGGCAGGCGCACCGGGGGAGCATCGTGCTGATGCACGACATCCACAAGACGACGGTCGCGGCCGTCCCGACCGTCCTCGCCGGGCTGCGGAAGAAGGGGCTGACGCCCGTCACGGTGTCGGAGCTGTTCTCCACCGACAAGCCGATGCAGGCGGGCGTGGCCTACGGGGAGCGCGTTCCGCCCGTCCCGGCGCCGTCGGTGCCGCAGCGCGCGGCCGAACCGCCCCGCTGACGTCAGGACGTCCGGGGACGGCGGCGCGGCGGAGCGGGCGGCACGACCTTGGCCGCCACCATCGCCGCCGCGTCCACCTCGGCCAGTTCGCCGGTGCGGCGGCGGACGTGCAGCGTTCCGCCCGACCAGGATTCGAGGACGCCGACCACGTCGCTGTACTCTCCCGTAGGCAGACGGCGGCGCAGCGAGACCCGCTGGCCCACGTCGGCCTCACTGATAGAGACCACCAGCCGTGCGGCGAGATGGCCGGACATGTGACCCCCAGGTCCGATCGACTGCGCGGCGACGGCCATACTATGCACCTGAACAACCGCCGCAGGGTGCGGTGGCGTCGCGGGGAGCGCTCCAGCGAGCCGCGGACGCCGGCCACGGGCGCTCCGGCCCCTGCGGGAGCGGAGGCCACGCGTGCCATGCGGTGAACCGGGAGAGGAGTCACTGAGGTGACCTACGTCATTGCGCAGCCCTGCGTTGACCTGCTCGACAAGGCATGTATCGAGGAGTGCCCGGTCGACTGCATCTACGAGGGCAACCGGCAGCTCTACATCCACCCCGACGAGTGCGTCGACTGCGGTGCGTGCGAGCCGGTGTGCCCGGTGGAGGCCATCTACTACGAGGACGACGTTCCCGAGCAGTGGAAGGACTTCTACAAGGTCAACGTGGAGTTCTTCGACGACCTCGGGTCGCCCGGCGGCGCCTCCAAGGTGGGCAAGATCGACAAGGACCACCCCCTTGTCGCCGCGCTGCCCCCGCAGGCCCAGGAAGACTGACGTAGTCCCGGACGCTCCGGGCTGTCGACGCTGTTCGAGTGGCCCCCCGCTCTCCGGGGGGCCACTCTTTTATCGAGGTGAGGTAAGTGCTCGCGCTGCCGGACTTTCCCTGGGACCGCCTGGTGCCCTACCGCGAGCGGGCCGCCGCGCATCCCGGCGGCGTCGTGGACCTGTCGGTCGGCACGCCCGTGGACCCCACGCCCGAACCGGTGCGCGCCGCGCTCGCCGCGGCGGCCGACGCGCCCGGCTACCCGCAGACCTACGGCACGCCCCGGCTGCGCGAGGCGGTCGCGGCGTGGCTGCGCGAGACGCACGGGGTCAGCGGCGCCGACCCGTCCGCCGTCCTGCCGGTCATCGGCACCAAGGAACTCGTCGCCTGGCTGCCGACGCTTCTCGGCTTCGGCGCGGGCGACACGGTCGTGTTCCCCGAGCTGGCCTACCCGACGTACGACGTGGGGGCGCGGCTCGCCGGGGCCGCGTCGGTCGCGACGGACGGGCTGCTGTCCCTCGGGCCGGCCCGTCCCGCGCTCGTCTGGGTGAACTCGCCGTCCAACCCGACCGGCAAGGTGCTGCCCGCCTCGCACCTGCGGAAGGTCGTCGCGTGGGCGCGCGAACGCGGGACGATCGTCGTCAGCGACGAGTGCTACCTCGACTTCGGCTGGGATCCGGAGTGCCCGCCCGTCTCGATCCTGCACCCGGACGTCTGCGGCGGGACGCACGAAGGGCTCCTCGCCGTGAACTCCCTCTCCAAGCGCTCCAACCTCGCCGGGTACCGCGCCGGGTTCGTCACCGGTGACCCGGCGCTGGTCAAGCGGCTGCTGGAGGTCCGCAAGCACGCCGGGATGATCGTCCCCGCGCCGGTGCAGGCCGCGATGGTCGCCGCGTTCTCGGACGAGACGCACGTCGCCGAGCAGCGCGAACGCTACGCCCGCCGCCGCGCGCTGCTGCGCGGGGCGTTCGAGCGGCACGGCTTCCGCGTGGACCACTCCGAGGCGTCCCTGTACCTGTGGGCGACGCGCGACGAGTCCTGCTGGGACACGGTCGCGCACCTCGCCGACCTCGGCATCATCGTCGGCCCCGGCGACTTCTACGGCCCGGCGGGCGCGCGGCACGTCCGCATCGCCTTCACGGCGACCGACGAGCGCGTGGAAGCGGGCATCGCCCGCCTCTGAGGCTTCGGGCGGACGGTGATTCGCGCTGGTCACGTCCGGAACCGGACGGGTGGGTGATGCGTCCCATCATCTCGGGATCCTGCTGTTTCGATACGATTCGCGGGTTCTCAGGGGACGGGTCGTTGCTTTCCGGAGGTTTCAGGTGCTCGGTGCGGTCGTCGCGGTGTTGCTCGTGCTCGTCCTGGCGGCGCTCGTCGTGCTGATCGTGGTGCTGCGCCGGCGTGCTCCGGCCGCCCCGGCGGTCGCGGCGCCGCGTGACCCGTTCGCCCCCGAGGACCAGGCCGCCGGGGATCCGCGTGCGCTGAAGGCCGGGGACATGGTGGAGTACCTCGGCGTCCGGTACTTCGTCCGCGGTTCGCTGCGGCTGAAGGAGGGCGGCTTCACCTGGTCCGAGCACCTGCTGGACGCCGACACCGCGGGCGGCGGCAAGGTCTGGCTCTCCGTCGAGGAGGACCCGGACCTGGAGGTCGTCTGGTGGACGGAGCACGACGCCGACGGGCTCACGCCCAGCGAGCGTTCGCTGACCGTGGACGGCGTCGAGTACCGGCGCGACGAGCACGGCACCGCCGACTACACCACCGAGGGCACGACCGGCGTTCCCGCGCGAGGACGGGTCGAGTACGTCGACTACGAGGGTCCCGGCGGGCGCTATCTGTCGTTCGAGCGCTATGGCGACGGGTCCTGGGAGGCGGGGCTCGGCGAGCGCGTCCCCAACGGCTCGCTCACGATCTACCCCGGTAGCTGACCGTTGCTCGCCCCCCTCGACACCCCCTTCGCCGACACGCGCGCCGACGCGCTGCGGTTCGCGCTCGGACTGCCGCCGCTGGACGCGCTGGCCGTCCTGGCCGTGCCGTGCGGGACGCGCACCGTCGAACTGCGGCTGCTCGGTGCGTCCCACCAGATCATCTGCGGGGACGTCAGCGAGACCGTCGCGTGCCTGCCGGACACCGGAGCACCGCTTCCCGGACGGTACGACACCGCGTCCTACGCGTTCACCGCCCGTACCGAACGGCACGCCGACGATGCCGCGTTCGCGCGGGCCGTCGCCGCCGTCCGCGCGGACCTCGACGGCCGCCGCGACGCGCTGACCGGGGCCTTCCCCGGCTCCCCGCACGCCGTCACCGCCCTGCTGGCCGAGCCGTCCGGGCTCGGCTGGCGCACCTGGCACGCCTACCCCCAGACCCGGGAGATCGTCATGACCCGCAGCCGCCTGGCGGTGACCCCATGAGACGCGCGCTCATCGGCGGTTCGCTCATCGCCGGACTCGGCGTGGCCGTCACGCTGATCGCGCTGCTCGCCGGCGGATCGTCGGCGCAGTCGTTCATCAAGAGCCACTACAGCCGGATCGGTGTCGGCACGTACCGATCGCCGTACCCGCCGGCCGTGGTCGCGCGGCAGATCGTCAAGAAGAAGAAGCCGTACGACCGCGCCTACGACCCGAGCGGGATCTTCCTGCGGTACCGGTCGGAGGTCGTCGGGATCCTGCCGGACGGACGCGGCAGCCGCATCACCGTCGAGGACCCCGATCGCGGATACCGGCACTACCACTCGTACGTCGGCGGACGGTGGGGCGGCTACCACGGCCACATCTCGACCTTCCGCGGCGGCGGTCCGGGGAGCGGCAAGTGAAACTGTTCCGCAGCCCCGGCTTCTGGATCATCGCGATCACCGCCGCGATCATCGGGCTCTCCTTCCTGCCCCGCGCGTTCGAGTCGGACGACGGCCTGGAGACCGCCGCGCAGGTCTTCCAGCCCGCCGACAACACGCGCCTGATCGGCCGCCTGTCCGCCGCGCAGAAGGCGCAGGGCGTCTGCTACGGCTACGTCGTCGACTCCGACCTGCACGGCGGTTGGGCCACCGGGCTCACCGACCCGCGCGGGCTGAGCCCGGAGGACGTGGCGAACCAGGACGTCCAGTACGCGTCCGGCCTCGGCGACCGCACCGACCCGCGGACCGTGCCGGCGCAGTGCCCGCGCTGGGTCGTCATCGTCGCCGAATACGACTACACGTCCTACGACGAGGAGTTCACGTCGGTGACGGTGCGCGCCGTCGACAACATCGGGCTCGCGCAGACGCTCCCGAACGGCGTCCTCGCCGGCCTCGGCCTCACGGCCAAGGACCTGGTCGCGTCGGACGGCATCGCGCGGCTCGCCGACGTCGTCACCTCGGCGCCGCTGCTGACGTCGCAGGCCGGTCTCGCGCCCGCCGTCCCGCTGGACTCCGGCACGGGCGGCACGCCCACCGGGGACCGCATCTCCGACGCGAGCGACGCCGGACGGTACGTCCCCGTCGTCCTCGGGGTCATCCTCGCCGTCGCCGGTCTCACCTGGATCGTCGTCGCAGCCTTCCGGAGCAGGAGGAACGCCACATGAACAGCGTCGTCCACGAGAGCGGGGCGGCCCTCGCCTACGGAGCCGTCGGCATCGCGCTGATGGCGCTCGGCTATCTCGTCGTGGAGGTCACCACGCCGGGCAGGCTGGGCGACCAGATCTGGCTGGAGCGCAACCGGGGCGCGGCGCTGATCCTCGCGGCCAAGCTCCTCGGCGTCGGGACGATCGTCGCCACCGCCATCGTCACCAGCGACGACGGGCTCGCGCAGGGGCTGCTCGAAACGAGCGTGTACGGGATCATCGGGATCGTCCTGACGGTCGTCGCGTTCTACCTGCTCGACCTGCTGACGCCCGGCAAGCTCGGCGCGACGGTCGTCGCGTCCGACGTCCTGCACCCGGCCTGCTGGGTCGTCGCGGCGGCCGACCTGGCCACGGCGGGGATCGTCGCCGCCGCGATCTCCTGATGTCCGCTCCGGCGACCCACCCCACGGGCGGCGGGCTGCGGGTGCCCGCGCGTTTGGCGCGGACGCTCGTTCTCGCGGCCGTGTTCGCATGCGCCGCGTGTGGGCTCGTCTATGAGCTGGCTCTTGTCGCGCTCGGCAGCTATCTGGTCGGGAACTCGGTCACGCAGGCGTCGATCGTCCTGTCGGTGATGGTGTTCGCGATGGGGATCGGGTCGCTCGCCGCCAAGCCGCTCCAGAAGCACCCGGTTGTTGCATTCGCAGTCGTCGAAGGCGCGCTCGCACTCGTCGGCGGGCTGTCGGTGCTCATGCTCTACGCGGCGTTCGCGTGGCTGGACGTGTACGTGCCGGTGCTCGTCCTCATCGCGTTCGCGGTCGGGGCGCTGATCGGCGCGGAGATTCCGCTGCTCATGACCCTGCTGCAGCGCATCCGGCGGCAGGACGCGGGCAGCGCCGTCGCGGACCTGTTCGCCGCCGACTACGTGGGCGCGCTCGTCGGCGGGCTCGCCTTCCCGTTCCTGTTGCTTCCGCACTTCGGGCATATCAAGGGCGCGCTGCTCGTCGGCGGGGTGAACGCGGTCGCCGGGATCGCGGTCGTGCTGTGGCTGTTCCGCGGCCAGGTCGCACGGGTCGCGCGCGCCGGGCTGTGGGCGGGGATGGCGCTCGTCCTGGCCCTCCTCGGCGCGACGTACGCGCTGGCCGGACGGTTCGAGGAGTCGTCCCGGCAGGCCCTCTACGACGCGCCGATCGCGTTCGACCGGCAGACGCCGTACCAGGAGATCACGATCACGCGGTCGCTGTCGCTGGCGGGGCGTCCGGACGTGCGGCTGTTCCTGAACGGCGACCTGCAGTTCTCGTCGGTGGACGAGTACCGGTACCACGAGGCGCTCGTCCATCCCGCGCTCGCCGGGCCGCGCGGGCGCGTGCTGATCCTCGGCGGCGGGGACGGGCTGGCGATGCGCGAGGTGCTGAAGTACCCCGACGTCCGGTCGGCGACGCTGGTCGAGCTGGATCCCGAGATGCTGCACCTGGCCCGCACGTATCCGGACCTGGTCGCATTGAACCACCGTGCATTCGCCGATCCGCGTGTGCGTCTCGTGACGGCCGACGCGTTCTCGTGGCTGCGCGGGCTGCGGGAGCAGTTCGACACGGTCATCGTGGACATGCCGGACCCGGACGAGGTGGCGACCGCGAAGCTCTACTCGCTGGAGTTCTACGGGCTCGTCCGGCGGACGCTCGCGCCGGGCGCGCGGATGGTCGTCCAGTCGGGCAGCCCGTACTTCGCGCCGAAGTCGTTCTGGAGCATCCAGAAGACGATCGCGGCGGCGGGGTTCGCGACGACGCCGTACCACGTGGACGTCCCGTCGTTCGGCGACTGGGGCTACGTCCTCGCCGCGCCCGGGTCGTCGCCGCCGGCGCTGCGGCTGGACGCGCGCGTCACGTCCGGCCTGCGCTACCTGGACGGTTCGGTGCTCGCGGCGGCGACGGTGTTCGGCAAGGACGTCCGGCGCCGGGACGTCGAGATCAACACGCTGGACCACCCCCGCCTCGTCGGCTACGAGGACCAGGAGTGGAAGAACGCCTAGTCGTTCGGGACGGTCCGGCGGATCGCGTCGTCCACGGCGCGCTGGAACGACGTCACCAGTGACTGGATCATCAGCGGTTTGAGCTTGGCCGACAGCTCCAGCAACCGCTCCCGTTCCTCAGGCGGACGTCCCCGTTCCCGGTACGGGCGAACGACGGTCTCCTGAAAAACGCCCTGGAGTTCGTCCGCCAGCGCGGCCGTGTAGCGCTCCAGGACGCCGTGGGCCGCGACGAGCGTCTCCAGCGGCATCGGCAGGTCCGCCAGCTCCGCGCCGACGCCGAGCAGCGCGGGGTTCGCGACGCGGACCCGGTCGCCGTCCGGCGCGTCGACGACGCCTAGCGCGGCGAGCCTGCGCAAAGCGTCGTCGTCCAGATGGCGTCCGGCGCGGCGGTCCAGCTCGTGGCGGTCCATCTCCTCGGGCCGTTCGGGCGCCCAGGGGGACAGCAGCGCGCGTTGCAGCGCGACGTCCTCGGGCGGCGCGTCGGCGGGGATGCGCGCGACGTGCTTCTCGATCGCCGCGAGCGTGAGCCCGAGCGCCTGCAGTTCCCGGACGAGTTCGAGCCGCGCGAGGTGCTCGGGGCCGTAGAGCCCGGTGCGTCCGCGCAGCTTCGGGGGCGGCAGCAGGCCCCGGCCCGCGTAGAACCGGACGGTCCGGACGCTGACCCCGGCGCGGGACGCCAGCTCGTCGATCGTGAGATCGGCCATGTCGCTCCCCGGGGCTCGTCTATGTGACAGTACTAGTGTTACATTCATTCTGTATCAGCGCATGCTTACACCCTGGGAGGGGCGCCGCGATGGCACGCGAGATCTTCACCGCCGAGCACGAGGCCTTCCGCGACGTCGTGCGGTCCTTCATCGACAAGGAGATCGCCCCCCACCACGGGCAGTGGGAGAAGGACGGGGTCGTCTCGCGCGACGTGTGGCGCGCCGCCGGCCGCCAGGGGCTCCTCGGCATCGACATGCCCGAGGAGTTCGGCGGAGGCGGGAACACCGACTACCGGTACTACGTCGTGCTGAACGAGGAACTGGCGAAGGCCGGAATCCACGGGCCGGGATTCTCCGTCCACAACGACATCAACGGCGGCTATCTGCGGGCGCTCGCGACGGACGAGCAGAAGGCGCGCTGGCTTCCCGGCTACTGTTCCGGCGAGATCATCACCGGCATCGCGATGACCGAGCCGTCCGCCGGCTCCGACCTCCAGGGCATCAAGTCCACGGCGATCCGCGACGGCGACCACTACGTCCTGAACGGCTCGAAGACGTTCATCTCCAACGGCATCCTGTCCGATCTCGTCATCGTCGTGGCGAAGACGGACCCGTCCGCCGGCGCGCACGGCGTGAGCCTGCTCGTGGTCGAGCGCGGAATGGACGGCTTCACGCGCGGCCGCAACCTCGAAAAGATCGGCATGCACGCGCAGGACACCGCCGAACTGTTCTTCGACAACGTCCGCGTCCCGGCGGACAACCTTCTCGGCGAAGAGGGCCAGGGCTTCATCTACCTCATGCAGAACCTGGCCCGCGAGCGCCTGTCCATCGGCGTGACCGCCCAGGCCGCCGCCGAGGCCGCCTTCGAGCAGACCCTCGAATACTGCAAGACGCGCGAGGCGTTCGGCCGTCCGATCGGCAAGTTCCAGCACAACCGCTTCACGCTCGCCGAGATGAAGACCGAGATCACGGTCACCCGCGCCTTCACCGACCAGTGCATCACCAAAGAAGGACGCGGCGAACTCTCCATCGAAGAGGCCGCGATGCTGAAGTACTGGAGCACCGAACTCGTCAAGAACGTCGTGGACCGCTGCCTCCAGCTCCACGGCGGCTACGGCTACATGACCGAATACCCGATCGCCCGCGCCTACCAGGACGTCCGCATCCAGACCATCTTCGGCGGCACGACCGAGATCATGAAAGAGATCATCGGCCGCAGCCTCGGCATCTAGGCTGAGCAGGTCGCTCGCACACACTGATCATGAACGGTCGCGAGTAGCCCCCGGGTCTGCGCGCACGTGTGCCCCCGAGGCCGTCGGTACGCGTCCGTAGTCTCGGGGTCGCTTGACCTCCTCGAGCACGCGCTACGAGGTGAGTCCGTGCTTGATCAATTGGCCGTATGCTTTCACGGGCCCCTTCGGGAGTGTTAGATAGGACTACCACTCCATCAGTGTGGGTGGGCAGGTAGGTAGCAGCGAGGGGGGAACGGGATGAGTGCGGCTAATCTGGACACACGACCGCATGCAACGATGTTCGACGTCGAGCGGCTGGTCAATATGGCCTGGAGTGGTCATATCCGTGTTCCGCACTTCCAGCGAGACTTTCGCTGGCAGCGGATAGATGTCATTCGGCTCTTCGACAGCATCGTGCGAGGGTACCCTGTCGGCTCTCTGCTGCTGTGGCGCCGGTCGGCCGAGGCCGCCCGGTTGAAGCTGGGAATTTTGGAAATCGACGCGCCTGCAACCGAACAGGCTCTGTGGGTAGTCGATGGGCAGCAGCGAATTATCAGTCTAGCAAATGCCCTGCATGAGAGTGGTGCGAAAGATTCGCGGTTTTCTCTTGCCTACGACCTGCGTATTGACCAGTTTGTTAGTAGGCCGCAGGTCGATGAAGCGCTGGTAATTCCGCTGCCGGTGATCTTCGATTTGGTAAAGATCCTACGTTGGTTCGGTACCTACCCGGAGGCGGCCGACTACGTGGTTAAAGCGAATGAGATCACCAAGACACTTAGGCAGTTCTCGATCCCAGCGTACGAGGTCGCGCAGGGTGACGCGCAAGTCCTGCAGGACATCTTCGACCGTATGAACAATTACGGAAAAAGGCTAAGCCGAGCTGAAGTATTTTCGGCGCTGTTCGCTGGCCATGAGAGCAAGAAAGGCGAGTCTCTTACATTTGACGTAATCGCGCAGAATGTCGAAGAGGAACTCGGCTTTGGTGTCATCGATAATGATACCGTACTCAAGGCGGTTTTGGCCCGACGTGGACCTGATACTGCACGGGAGATCCGCAACGAGTTCTCCGACGAGCGTGAGCCTCGCGGTACCCAGTCTGGTCGAGCTATTATCGAATTTCCTGATGAAGATCGTGACACGGCGTACAGACTTGGAGAGGCAGGCATCAAGCGTGCCGTCGAATTTCTGCAGGACGAAGTCGGTGTCCCGCACTTCAGCATGCTGCCGTATCGGCACTTGCTCATCGCACTGACCCGATTCTTCGCCCACTTTCCTAATCCGGATTCCCGCAACAGACTGTTGCTACGTCGCTGGTTCTGGCGCGCTGCGGTCACTGGCCCGGAGATTTTCAAAGGGAGCACCACTGGCGCGACCCGTGCCTTCTGCTTTGCTGTACAGCCGGACGATCTGGTTGGCTCACTGCAAAATCTATTGGGTCTGGTCGATCGACCGGACACGGCACTCCCTGATCTCCGTCGGTTCCGCAGTAACGAGGCGGCTACCAAAATTGTACTGTGTTCTTGGTGGGGTCAAGTTCCGCGCTCACTCGACGACGGAGAGCCATTCGAGCGGGAAGATCTATCAGAAACACTTTTTGATCGCAAAACGGCGCTGGACGTGGTCCGATACATTATCCCCCGACATGGCGTGCCTGCTGATTATCGGCTTTGGGCTGCCGATCGCGTGCTTGCTCCACCGGTGGACGCAGAGGTCGCGCCACTTGAAAGTAAGGTGATTCAAAAGCCGGCCACGATTGAAAGCGACAAAAAGTGGTATGCCGCGTTGGCGTCCCATTGCATAACTCCTCAGATGTCGCAATTGCTGGCACGTGACCAGATCGTTGCATTCCTTATGGCACGGCAAGAGGCTTTGCAGAAACAGTTGGCTGATTTCCTGGCGCGACGGTGTGAATGGAAATTTGAAAATACGCCGAGTCTCGTCGAGTTGCTTTTGGAGGATCTCGGAGAGGAGCCTGGCGGTGGTTCGTGAAAGTATGCACGGCGTGTGGCTCGGGAGCCGGCGTGTGGGTGCCATTCATCAACGCGGAGACCACACGAGGTTTGTCTTGGACGATGACTATCGACGGGATCCCGAGCGACCCGTGCTTGGCTTGATCTTTGAGCAGGACCTTCTGAGACCTCACGCCGCAGCGCTTCGGCTACCACCTTGGTTTTCGAACTTGCTTCCTGAAGGCCTGCTCAAAGAGTGGATTGCCGACGACCGGGGTGTGTCGATCGACCGTGAGATGGAACTTCTTATTCAGGTCGGTCATGACTTGCCAGGCGCAGTACGGGTGGTCACTGAAGATTCAAATAAGATAAGGGATCTTTGGGAAACGAATGCGCTTGAAACGAGCCTGTGGCCGCCCGGCGCGACTGAGGAACACCCGGGATGGCGGTTTTCTCTCGCGGGTGTTCAATTGAAGTTTTCAATGATCTCCGACCGGGATCGTCTAACGTTGCCTGCGTTCGGAGAAGGCGGCGACTGGATCGTCAAGTTGCCAGACCGTGAATATTCTGATGTACCACTCAACGAATATGCGATGATGTCTCTTGCTAGGTCTGTCGGGATCGATGTCCCCGACTTGAAGCTTGTGCACAGAGATGCGATCGCAGGCTTGCCTGATCGGGTATGGCCGCGCGGCGAGGAGTGGGCGTATGCCGTCCGGCGTTTCGACCGAGATGGCAGTAGGGCAAGAATTCATATCGAAGACCTGGCCCAGGTCTGTAATCTATACCCTGATCGCAAGTATTCTGGGAATTATGAGTCGATCGCGGCATTGGTTTACCGTCGACATGACATCGCCGCACTGGCGGAATTTGCTAGACGGCTTACTTTTATTGTTTTGATCGGCAATGGCGATGCGCATTTGAAAAATTGGTCATTGATTTATCGCAATCCCAGAATGCCGACCTTGTCACCTGCTTATGATCTAGTGTCAACGGCACACTATCGATCGGGCGGCGTTCCGGAAAATCTCGGTTTGAGATTCGGTGGTAGTAAACTGTTCGACCGGATCAATGTGAGGACCTTCGAACGACTCGAGCGTAAGTTGTCTGCCGAACGGGCGAATCTTGCGGAGCAGGTGGCAGACACTGTCCGGCGGGTTTTGGATGAATGGCCCCGGTATGAGCATCTACTGAAAAGCAATGGCGCACTTAGAAAGTCTATTGGTGATAGTATTGACTGTCGCGCTAAAACATTGCTTCGGTAGACGTGAAATGCAGTGTGGGAGATCCGGCCCAGGGTTTTCGGTGCGCTTCGAGGACGCTTTCAGTGATCGGGACGTTGGTCCGGATGTTCATTAAATCCTTCTGGGGGTCACGGGGTTGAAGCGCAGCGTTATATGGGTGCCGAGGGCCCATGCCACTGCCGCGCAGGAATGCGGGCGGACAGTGGCCTCGTGGTGGAAGCAGCGTCGGAGCTCATCTGCGAAAACCTGCCGCCGGTTGCGGGCGATCACCTCGAGCGGGTGCTTGTGAGATCTGGGCGGCAGGGGCGCCGCGGTGTTCATGTAAATGGCGGCTTGTAGCAGGTGCGCTTTGGGCCTTGGCGCCACGATATTCGTAGATTCATCTGCAGGTTGATCGCTTCGGCGACGCACAACGCGAAGTCGTCCGGCAGGCCCCGGTCGGTGAGGCGTAATAATGCGAGTCGTGCGCCTTGGACGGCGACGCAGGGAGTTGGGGGACGACAGGTCTGCCAAGAGTGATAGCGATACCGTGGAGCAGGCACGCGGCGTACAACAGTCCGGGGTCGTAGCGGATGCCGCCAATACGCGCGAACGTGTCCGGCCAGTGCGAGCAACTTTGGCTGTGGCCGAGCAGTGCGGGCTGTGGGACTGGGTGAGCAGGTCACCGACCGGGTCGCGGTCTCGGCGCCCGCCGAGTGCAGCGGACCGATCGGCGCGCGCAGGGCCGGACGCGAAGCGGGTCAGCGTGGACGGGGCAGTGAACGCGCTGTAGCAACCGCGCGAGTACTCCTCGTCCGCCCAGTCGTGCTTGATGAACGCGACGGGATCGGCCGTCCTGGGGTTGAAGTAGGCGGTCAGGTCGGCAAAGACGAGCCGCCGCCGGTCCGGGGGCAGCCGGGACGCGGTGGCGGCGTGCCGTTTTTCAGGAAGGCCACGAGAACACTGGGCATTCCGCCGGGAAGCGAGTTGTCGAAGACGGTCCCGACGGCGCGGCGGTCGCCGTTGGCCTGTCCGCTCAGCTCGTCGCGGCGCCACAACAGGGCGTCGCCGCCGCGATGGACGACCCGTGGGAGCAGGCCGTCGCCGGCGTCGAAGCGTTCCTGGACGTCTGCGCCGAGCGCGAGTACCGCGAGATCGTCCTGTTGCAGGGGCCGATCGCGCTCGGCTGGCGGCAGTGGCGCGAGATCGACCAGCGCCACCTGGGGGAGCCGCTGACGTCCGGGCTCCAGTCGCTCATCGACGCGGGCCTGCTCCAGGACCATCCGGCGGAACTCCTGGCGGCGGCCGTCTACGGCAGCCTCACCGAGATCTCCCTGCGCATCGCCGACGCCGACGATCCCGCCGCCGCGCGCCGCCAGGCCGGACGGCTCGCGCGCAGCCTGCTCGCGGGAATCGCCGTCCGTCCGCCGGGCTGACCGTTCCCCCCGGCATTCCGAAAACCAGGCCCTCCAGGACCCATGATCCGGGCGGCTAGGCTGCCGGATCATGGGGCATTCTCAGGTGGGGACGATCGGGCTCATCGGCGGTATGAGCTGGGAGTCGTCGGCGGAGTATTACCGGTTGCTCAATGTGGAGACGCGGCGGCGGTTCGGCGGGTATCACTGTGCGCGCAGTTTGATGCTGACCGTTGATTTCGCCGAGATCGAGGCCATGCAGCGGGCGGACGACTGGGATGCGGCCGGGCTGCTGCTCGCGGATGCGGCCCGGCGTCTTGAGGCGGGTGGTGCGGACGTCATCCTGCTGTGTACGAACACCATGCATCTGGTGGCCGATCAGATTCAGTCGGCCGTATCTGTGCCGTTCCTGCACATTGTCGATGTGATCGGTGCGAGTGCCCGCGAGGCCGGGGTGGGGCGTGTCGGTCTGCTGGGGACGCGCTACACGATGAACGCCGCGTTCTACCGGGAACGGCTGGCGCGCGACTTCGGTGTTGAGGTCGTCGTTCCGGACGACGCTGGGCAGCGTGACGTCCACGACGTTATCTACGACGAGCTGACGCAAGGGCGCGTCGAGGAGCGCTCGCGGCGTCGCTACGTCGAGGTCATCGGCGACCTGGCCGCGCGGGGGGCCGAAGCCGTCGTGCTCGGCTGCACGGAGATCACCCTGCTGTTCGCCGGGCACGAGGACGAGTCGCCGCTCCCGCTGCTCGATTCCACGGCCTTGCATGTCCGGCGTGCGCTTGATCTTGTGACGGACGGGTGAGAAGGGCCAGGTCCAGGGCGGTGACGGCTGCGGCGGCGGCGAAGGGGGCGTGCGGGGAGCGGGCGGACAGGGCGCGGGCGGTGAGCGTCAGGGCGACGGCCGTTGCCAGGGCGGCGAAGGTCGCTCGGGTCGGGCGCGTCGCGGCTAGCAGGGCGGTCGCGGCGATCGGGGGGACGGGGGTCAGGGCGCGGGCGCGGGACGTGCCCAGGCGGTGCGGCCAGCCATGGACGCCGTTGGAGCGGTCCATGTCGAGGTCGGGCAGCGCGTCCGCCAGGTGCGCTCCGCAGCCGAGGACGGCCGACGCGGTGATCACGGTCCAGTCGGGGCGTGTCGACGGCCCGGCCAGGGCCACGAACGTGGGGAGGGCGGCGAAGCCGGTCGCGTAGGGGAGCCAGGAGAGCGCTGTGCCCTTGAGGCCCAGGTCGTAGGCCCACGCGGCGGCGACGCCTGTCAGGTGGACGGCCCCGGCCCGCCGTCCGGACGCCAGCGACAGCGGCACGCACGCCGCGAGGGCGGCACCGGCGGCGGTCCAGACGGCTCCGGGCGGGACCGCGCCGTCCGCGACCGGCTTGCCGCCACGGCCGGACGCCCGGTCGCGGGCCGCGTCCAGGGCGTCGTTGCACCAGCCGACCGATGCCTGGCCCGCGAGGACCGCGCCCGCGACCAGGCAGCGCTCCCGGCGTGAGCGGCCGGACGCGGCGGCGTACGCCGTGGTCAGCGCGGTGACCGCCAGGGACGGCACCGGGTGGCAGGAGCGGGCCAGGGCGAGGGCGAAGCGGAGCGGCGGGGCCATGTTCGCGACCCTAGGCGTCCGATTCGTCCGGCAGGCTTTTCTTTCATGGATTTTGTCCGTGGCATAGGCGGGTGCGGTGAAACGTCCGGGGATGGACCCCGGTGTGCGGGCGGCTCCGCCCGTCCACCCGGCCATCCGAGGTGCCCATGACCACGATTGCGGCCGTCCGCGGCGCGCTGCCCGTCCACCGCTACCCGCAGACGAAGATCACCGACACGTTCGCCGACGTCTGCGCGCTCGGCGGCACCCGGCGCGGCCTGCTGGAGCGGGTGCGGGCGTCGGCGGGCGTCCAGTACCGCCATCTGGCCGTCCCGCTGGACGAGTACGCGCGCATCGACGGCTTCGGCGCGGCCAACGACCTCTACATCGAGCACGCCGCCGACCTCGGCGCCGAGGCGGCCGGCAGGGCGCTCGACGCGGCGGGCCTCACCCCGGCCGACGTGGACGTGATCATGCTCGTGTCCATCACCGGGATCGCCGCGCCGTCGCTGGACGCGCGGCTGGCGGGGCGGCTCGGGCTGCGGCCCGACGTCAAGCGCGTCCCGATCTTCGGGCTCGGCTGCGTCGGCGGCGCGGCGGGCCTCGCGCGGCTGCACGACCACCTGCGCGGCTGGCCGGACGCGGTCGGGCTGCTGCTGTCGGTCGAGTTGTGCTCGCTCACCGTCCAGCGCGACGACGACTCGATCGCCAACCTCGTCGCCGCCGCGCTGTTCGGGGACGGCGCCGCAGCCGTCGTCGCGTGCGGCGCCCGGCGCGGGCGCGAGCACGACGGCCCGACGGTCGTCGCGAGCCGCAGCCACCTGTATCCCGACTCGCAGGACGTCATGGGCTGGCGGGTGTCCGGCGACGGGTTCCGGATCGTGCTCGACGCGAGCGTCCCCGACGTCGTCCGCAGCTACCTCGCCGCCGACGTGGACGGATTCCTCGCCGACCACGGCCTGGCCCGCGAGGACGTCGCCGCCTGGGTGTGCCATCCGGGCGGGCCGAAGGTGCTGGAGGCCGTCGCCGAGGCGCTCGACCTGCCGGACGGGGCGCTGGACGTCACCTGGGACTCGCTGGCCGCGCAGGGCAACCTGTCGTCGTCGTCGGTGCTGCACGTGCTGCGCGACACCGTCGAGCGGCGGCCCGAACCCGGGACGCCCGGCGTGGTGATGGCGCTCGGCCCGGGGTTCTGCTCCGAACTCGTCCTGGTGCGCTGGTAGGCCGGAGATGTCGCCCTGGTACGTCGCGCTCGTCCTCGCCGTCGCCGCCGAACGGCTCGCCGAGACGGCCGTCGCCCGCGCCAACCTGCGGTGGAGCCTCGCGCGCGGCGGGTCCGTCCGCGACTCGGGGCAGCTCCCGGCGATGGTCGTCCTGCACACCGGGCTGCTGGCCGGGTGCCTGCTGGAGACCGATCTCGCGGCGCGGCCGTTCGTCCCCGCGCTCGGCTGGACGATGGTCGCGCTGGTCGTCGCGGCGCAGGCGCTGCGGTGGTGGTGCATCGCGGCGCTCGGACGGCAGTGGAACACCCGCGTCGTCGTCGTGCCGGGCCTCGGACGCGTGACGCGCGGCCCCTACCGGTTGTTCAGCCATCCCAACTACGTCGCGGTCGTAGTGGAAGGGGTGGCGTTGCCGCTCGTCCACAGCGCGTGGATCACCGCGCTGGCGTTCACGGCGGCGAACGCGGTCGTGCTGGCCGTGCGGATCCGCTGCGAGGACGCCGCGCTGACGGCACTCGGCCCGTGATCGACGTCCTGGTGGCGGGCGGCGGGCCGGCCGGGCTCGCCACCGCGATCTGCGCGGCGCGGGCGGGCCTGGAGGCCGTCGTGGTCGAGCCGAGGCCGGGGCCGGTGGACAAGGCGTGCGGCGAGGGGCTGATGCCCGGCGGCGTCGCCGCGCTGTGCGACCTCGGCGTCGCGCCCGCCGGCCGTCCGCTGCACGGCATCCGGTACCTGGACGGGCGCCGCACCGCCGAGGCCCGCTTCCACGACGGCGCCGGGCGCGGCGTCCGGCGGACCGAACTGCACGCGGCGCTGCTGCGGTGCGCGCGGGAGGCGGGCGTCGTGGTCGAGCCGGGACGCGTCCGGGACGTCCGGCAGGACGGCGCCTCGGTCACCGCCGACGGCCGCCGCGCCCGCTGGCTCGTCGCCGCCGACGGCCTGCACTCCCCGCTGCGCGCCGCGCTCGGGCTGGACGCGCCCGTCCGCGCCCCGCGCCGCTACGGCCTGCGCCGCCACTTCCGCGTCGCGCCGTGGGCGGACGTCGTCGAGGTCCACTGGGCCGGGGACGGCGAGGCGTACGTGACGCCCGTCGCCGACGACCTGGTCGGCGTGGCGGTGCTCGGCCCGTCCGGACGGCCCTACGACGACCGGCTCGCGGACTTCCCGGCGCTGCGCGCACGGCTCACCGGCCCGCCCGCGACGGACGTGCGGGGCGCGGGGCCGCTGCGGCGGCGGGCGCGGCGCCGGGTCGCCGGACGGGTCCTGCTCGTCGGCGACGCGGCCGGGTACACCGACGCCCTCACCGGCGAGGGCGTGTCGCTGGCGCTGCGGTCGGCCGCCGCGCTCGCCGCGTGCCTGGCGGCGGGACGTCCGGAAGCCTACGAGGGGGAGTGGCGGGCGCTGTCGCGGCGGCACCGGCTGCTGACCGGCGCGCTGCTGCGGGCGCGGCGCCGCCCGGTGCCCGGACGGCTCATCGTGCCCGCCGCGCACGCGCTGCCCGCGGTGTTCGGGCTCGCGGTCCGGGCGCTCGCCTGAGCGAAAAGGGATTGGACGCTTGAGTACGCCGCCGGAGGAATGATATTCCGGCGGAGAAAGCGTCCAACCGGTCCGGTCACGCGGTTGGACGGCCCTCGGAAGAACCCGCGTCCGGTGATATACCCGCAGCTAGTGGCGGCCTGGGCGCCGGGTGTCCATCTGCGCAGTCCCGTTCTTGCCCGGCGCGACACGGCGGGGTTACGGTCGGCCTTGCCTGAGCGCCGATGTGCCGAATGCGACCGACTCCCCGGCATGGCGACGATTCCGCTTTCGAGAAATCGGACTGACATGAATTCTGCGCAGTTTCCCCCGGCTCCCCGGACGGCGCGCCGCCGGTACTTCGCGGCGGGGCTCGCCGCCGTGGCGCTCTTAGCGGGCGCGTGCGGCGGCTCGGACGGCAAGAAGAAGGCCGACCCGTCGCCGTCGCCGAAGAGCAGCGCCCAGGCGTTCGTGGACTGCATGCGCTCGCACGGCCTGAAGAACTTCCCGGCGCCCGGCCCCGGCGGCCAGCTCCAGTTGTCGAAGGACTCGGGCATCGACCCCAACTCCAAGACGTTCACCGAGGCGTCCAAGGCGTGCCAGCCGCTCGCCCCCAAGGGCGCCCCGGCCTCGGCGAACCCGCAGCAGGGCGGCCCCGGCGGCGCGCCGCCCGGCGGTCCCGGCGGTCCGGGCGGGCCCGGCGCGCCGAGCGGCCCCGTGCAGATCAAGTCGAGCCCGCCGCCGACCAAGTAGGCGGCGGAGCCCGGGGTTCGGTAGCGAGGGAGGACGTCCGAGATGCTCGAAGGTGCCCCGCCGGCGGCCACGCTCGTCGCGCTCGTCGCGGACCGGGCGCGGTGCGCGCCCGACGCGCCCGCGGTCGTGGACGACGACCGGACCCTCACCTACGCCGCGCTGGACGCCGCGTCCGGTCGGCTCTCGGGGGGCCTGGCCGCGCGCGGCGTCCGGCGCGGGGACCGGGTCGGGGTCGTCCTGGACCGGTCGGCCGACCTCGTCGCGGTGCTGCTCGGCGTGATGCGGGCGGGCGCGGCGTACGTCCCGGTGGACCCGGCGTGGCCGGCGGCGCGGCGCGAACGGGTGCTGGCGGACGTCGCCTGCACGATCACGAGCGCGGACCTGTCCGGCGCGGGCGACGACCCGGACCTGGGGCCGGACGACGTCGCTTATGTCATGTACACGTCCGGTTCGACGGGCGAGCCGAAGGGCGTCGCGGTGACGCAGGGCGCGCTGGCGGAGCTGGCGACGGCCGCGTGCTGGGGCGACATCGGACGCGGGCGCGTGCTGTTCCACGCGCCGCACGCGTTCGACGCGTCCGTGCTGGAGTTGTGGGTGCCGCTCGCCAACGGCGGCACGGTCGTGGTGGCCCCGGACGGGCCGATCGACGCGGAACGGCTGCGGCGGGTGATCCGCGCGCACGATGTGACGGCCGTCCACCTGACGGCCGGGCTGTTCGGCGCGCTCGCGGCCGAGGACACCGGCGTGCTGGCGGGCCTGGCCGACGTCCTGACCGGCGGCGACGTGGTCGCGCCCGGCGCCGTCGCGGCGGTGCGGCGGGCGTTCCCCGAACTGACCGTCCGGCACCTGTACGGCCCGACCGAGGCGACGCTGTGCGCGACGACCCATCGGATCGGCCCCGGCGACGCGGCCCCGGACGCCCTGCCGATCGGCGCGCCCCGCGACGGCGCCGGGGTCCATCTGCTGGACGACCGGCTGCGCCCGGTGCCCGACGGGACGGTCGGCGAGCTGTACATCGCGGGTCCCTGCCTCGCACGCGGCTACGACGGGCGCCCCGCGCTCACCGCCGAGCGGTTCGTGGCGAACCCGTTCGGTACCGGCCGCTTATATCGGACCGGCGACCTCGCACGCCGGTCCGACGGCCTGCTGTACTTCGCCGGCCGCGCCGACGAGCAGGTCAAGATCCGTGGCTTCCGGGTCGAACCGGGCGAGATCGAAGCGGTGCTGGCGGCGCATCCGGACGTCGAGCGGGTCGCGGTCGTCGCGCGGGGGGAGCGGGCGCGGCTCGTCGCCTACCCTGTCCCGGCGTCGGTGGACGCCGCCGCGCTGACCGCCTACGCGCGGGAGCGGCTGCCGGAGTACATGGTCCCGGCGGCGGTCGTCCCGCTGGACGCGCTGCCGCTCACCCGCAACGGCAAGCTCGACCGGGCCGCGCTGCCCGAACCGTCCGGCCCGGCCGCCGGACGCGCGCCCGCCACGCCCGCCGAGGAGACGTTCTGCGGCCTGTTCGCCGCGCTGCTCGGCGCCGCCGAGGTCGGCGCGGACACCTCGTTCTTCGCGCTCGGCGGCGACTCGATCCTGTCGATGTCGCTGGTCGCGCGGGCGCGCCGCGCGGGCTACGCGGTCACGACGCGGCAGGTGTTCCGGCTGCGGACGCCCGCCGCGCTGGCCGCCGGCGCGACCGTCCTGGACGGAGCGGCCGAGCACGACACGGCGACCGGCGAGGCGCCGCCGACGCCGGTGCTGCTGGAGCTGATGGAACGCGCAGGGGACCTCGCGCACGCGCCCGGCTTCTACCAGTCCGCGCTGGTCACCGTCCCGTCCGGGCTCGACCTGGACGTCCTGCGCGGCGCGCTGCACGCGCTCGCGGCGCACCACGGCGTGCTGCGGGCGCGGACGGCCCCGTCCGGCGGGCTGCTCGTCCCGGACGGGCCGGACGCCGAGATCAGCGTCCGCCGCGCCGACCCGGCCGCCGACGTCGCCGCGTGCGTCGACCCGCGCGCGGGCGCGATGATCGACGCGGTCTGGTTCGAGGGCGATCCCGGCCGGCTGCTGCTGACGATCGCGCACGTCGCGGTGGACGGCGTGTCCTGGCGCGTCCTGCTGCCCGACCTCGCCGAGGCCTACGAAGCGCTGGCGGCGGGCCGCGCGCCGGCGCTCGAACCGGTGCCGACCGCGTTCCCGACCTGGGCGCGGTCGCTGGCCGCCGAGGCGGCGCGGCGGCGGCCCGAACTGCCCGAGTGGAAGCGGATCCTCGCCGGCCCCGACCACGCGCCCGTCGCCGCCCCCGACCCCGCGATCGACCGGTACGCGGGCACGGGGAAGATCACCGTGACCGTCCCGGCGCGGACCGCCGCCGCGCTGCTCGCCGACGTGCCCGCCGCGTTCCACGCGGGCGTGGACGAGGTGCTGCTCACCGCGCTCGCGGCGGCGCTGGCGCCGGGCGGGCCGCTGCTGGTGGACGTCGAGGGCCACGGCCGCGCCGACGCGGTGTCGCGGACGGTCGGCTGGTTCACCGAGATCCACCCCGTCCGGCTCGACCTCGGCGGGCTCGACCCGGCCGACGTCCGCGCCGGGCACGCGGCGGCCGGACGCGCGCTGAAGCGCGTCAAGGAGCAGGTCCGCGCGGTGCCCGGCGACGGGCTCGGCTTCGGGCTGCTGCGCCATCTGGAAGCCGCCGCCGAGCTGGCGGCGCTGCCCCGGCCCCGGATCGGGTTCAACTACCTCGGCCGGTTCGGCGGCACGGGCGCGTGGCGGCCCGCCGGGACGCACTGGTTCGCCGAGGGCATCGACGGGCGCGTCCCGGTCATGCACGCGCTGGAGGCCGAGGCGCTCGTCCAGGACGACGCGCTCACGCTGACGCTGTCCTACGTGCGGCGCCTGGTGACCGACGAGGCCGCCGAACAGATCGCGTCCGGCTGGACGGCCGCGCTGGACGGGCTCGTCGCGCACACCGCGCGGCGCGGCGGCGGGCACACCCCGGCGGACTTCCCGCTCGTCGCGCTGGACCAGCGGCGGATCGAGGAGCTGGAGGCCGCGGTGCCGGGCCTCGCCGACGTGCTGCCGCTGTCGCCGCTCCAGGAGGGGCTGCTGTTCCACGCGATCTACGACGACGACGCGACCGACGTCTACGTCGAACAGCTCGCGGTGGACCTCGCCGGGCCGCTGGACTCCGGCGCGCTGCGGGCGGCGTGGCAGACCGTCCTGGACCGGCACGCGAGCCTGCGCGCCGGGTTCCGCGAGACCGCCGACCGGCCCGTCCAGGTGGTGGCGGGGCGCGTCGCGGTGCCGTGGCGGGAGGCCGTCGCGGACGCCGCCGGGGCCGACCGGCTCGCCGACGAGGAGCGGGCGCGGCGGTTCGACGTGACGCGCCCGCCGCTGCTGCGCGTCCTGCTGGTGCGGATCGGCGACGCGTGGCGGATGACGGTCACGATGCACCACATCGTGATGGACGGGTGGTCGCTGCCCGTCCTGCTCCGCGAGCTGTGGACGGCGTACCGGGGCGAACCGCTCGGTCCCGTCACTCCCTACCGCGACTATCTGGAGTGGCTGGCCCGCCAGGACGCCGTGGCGGCGCGGGAGGCGTGGCGGGACGCGCTCGCGGGCATCGACGAACCGACGCTCGTCGCGCCCGGCCGCCAGGACACGCCCGGCTTGTCGGGGAAGGTGCACTTCCGGCCGGACGACCGGCTCACCGCCGCGCTGGACGCGCTGGCCCGCACGCGCGGGCTGACGCGCGGCACGATTCTCCAGGGCGTCTGGGGCCTGCTGGTCGGGAAGCTCACCGGGCGGGGCGACGCGGTGTTCGGGCTGACGGTCGCGGGCCGTCCCGCCGAGCTGCCCGGCATGGCGGACATGCTCGGCCTGTTCATCAACACCGTCCCGGCGGTCGTCCGGCTCGACCCGGCGCGCCCGTTCGCCGACCTGCTCGCCGACCTCCAGGACCGGCAGGCCGCGCTCGCCGACCACCAGCACCTCGGGCTCACCGAGATCCAGCGCGCGGCCGGGTCCGGCGCGGTGTTCGACACGCTGCTGACGCTGGAGAACTACGCCGGCGTCCGGGCCGAGTCCGGGCCGCCGGAGGTGACGGGCACGCGCGTCCGCGAGGACACCCACTACCCGCTCGGCCTGTCGATGCCGCCCGGCGGCGGGCTGCGGATCAGCTACCGGCCGGACGCGTTCGACCACGACTTCGCGCTGGCCCTCGCCGGGCGCGTGCTGCGCGTGCTGGAGCAGGTCGCGGCGGACCCGGACGTCCCCGCCGGACGGATCGAGATCGTGGACGGCGGCGAGCGCCGGCGCCTGCTCGCCGAGTGGAACGCCACCGACCGCGCGCTGCCCGCCCGCACGCTGCCGGACCTGTTCCGCGCGCAGGCCGCGCGGACGCCGGACGCCCCTGCCGTCGCCGGCGCCTGGACCTACGCCGAACTGGACGCGGTGAGCGACCGCGTGGCGGGCGCGCTCGCGGCGCGCGGCGTGCGGCGCGGCGACCTGGTCGGCGTGCTGATGGAGCGCTCGCCGGACCTGGTCGCGGTGCTGCTCGGGATCGTCAAGGCGGGCGCGGCGTACGTCCCGGCCGACACGGGCTGGCCGTCGGCGCGCGTGGACGCGGTGCTCGGCGGGACGAAGCTGGTGCTGACCGAACGGCCGTCCGGGGACGCGGTCCCGCCGGTGCCGGTCGGGCCGGACGACGCCGCCTACGTCATGTTCACCTCGGGCTCCACCGGGACGCCGAAGGGCGTCGTCGCCGCGCACGGCGCGGTCGCGGCGCTCGCGGCGGACTCGTGCTGGAGCGCGGCGGCGCGCGGGCGGGTGCTGCTGCACGCGCCGCACGCGTTCGACGCCTCGACGTACGAACTGTGGGTTCCGCTCGTCCACGGCGGGACGGTCGCGGTCGGCCCGCCGGGACGGGTGGACGCCGCCGCGCTGGAACGCCTGATCGGTGCGCACGCGCTGACGGCCGTCCATGTCACTGCCGGGCTGTTCGGTGTGCTCGCCGATGAGACACCGGGGTGCCTTTCCGGGGTCGCGGAGGTGCTGACGGGCGGCGACGTCGTCGCGTCCGGGGCCGTCGCGCGGGTGCTGGAGGCGTGCCCGGACGTGACCGTCCGGCATCTGTACGGGCCGACGGAGACGACGCTGTGCGCTACGACCCACGGGCTTGAGCCGGGCGGCGTCGTTCCGGCGGTGCTGCCGATCGGACGGCCGCGCGACAACACCCGGGTGTACGTCCTCGACCCGTTCCTGCGTCCCGTCCCGGCCGGGGTGACCGGTGAGCTGTACATCGCGGGGCTCGGCGTGGCGCGCGGGTACCTGGACCGTCCGGCGCTCACCGCCGAGCGCTTCGTCGCCGACCCGTTCGGCGGCGGCCGGATGTACCGGACGGGCGACCGCGCCCGCTGGACCCGCGACGGCGTGCTGGTCTTCGGCGGACGCGCCGACGCGCAGGTCAAGATCCGCGGGTACCGCGTGGAGCCGGGCGAGGTCGAGGCCGTCCTCGCCGGGCATCCGGCGGTGCGGCGCGCGGTCGTGGTCGTCCGGGACGCCAAGCTGTACGGCTACGTCGTCGCGGACGCGCCGGGCGCGGCGCTGCGGGACTTCGCGGCCGAGCGGCTGCCCGAGTACATGGTCCCGGCGGCGGTGACGGTGCTGGACGCGCTGCCCGTCACGGCGAACGGCAAGGTGGACCGCGCGGCGCTGCCCGTCCCCGGCGAACGCCCCGGCCGGGGCGGACGCGGCCCCGCGACGCCCGTCGAGGCCGTCCTGTGCGGGCTGTTCGCCGAGATCCTCGGCCTGGACGGCGTCGGCGCGGACGACTCGTTCTTCGACCTCGGCGGCGACTCGCTGTCGGCGATGCGGCTCACCGCCCGGATCCGCGCCGCGCTCGGACTGGAGATCGGCATCGGCGAGCTGTTCACGGCGCCGACCGTCGCGGAGGTCGCCGAGCTGGCGGGCCGCGCGACCGGCGGGACGCGCGCGGCGGTGACGCGGCGGGAGCGGCCGGAGATCCTGCCGCCGTCGTTCGCGCAGCGCCGCATGTGGTTCCTCAACCGGCTGGAGCAGACGCAGGACGACGTGGACGCCGTCTACAACCTGCCGCTCGCGCTCCGCATGACGGGCGAGCTGGACGTGGCGGCGCTGGAGGCCGCGCTCGGCGACGTCGCCGACCGCCACGAATCGCTGCGCACGATCTTCCCCGACCAACCGACCCCGACCGACCTCCCGGGTTTCCCCGACCAACCGACCCCGACCGACCTCCCGGGTTTCCCCGACCAACCGACCCCGACCGACCTCCCGGGTTTCCCCGAGACCGACGACGGGCCGCGGCAGCTCGTCCTGCCGTCCCGGCCGGTCCTGACCGTCCGCTCGGTGCCCGACCTGGACGCGGCGGTGCGGGACGAGGGCGGGCGCCGGTTCGCGCTGGCCGCCGAGCCGCCGCTGCGCGCGACGCTGTTCGTGCAGGGGCCGGACGAGCACGTGCTGCTGCTGGTCGCGCACCACATCGCGGTGGACGGCTGGTCGATGGGCGTCCTCGGCCGCGACCTCGGCACCGCCTACGCGGCCCGGCTGGCCGGGCGCGCACCGGAGTGGGAGCCGCTGCCCGTCCAGTACGCCGACTACGCGCTCTGGCAGCGGGACGTCCTGGACGACGCCGTGCTGGACGCGCAGCTCGCCCACTGGCGCCGCGTCCTCGCCGGCGCCCCGGCGGAGCTGGCGCTGCCGACGGACCGGCCGCGTCCGGCGGCGTCCACGCTGCGGGGCGGCTCGGTGCCGCTGCGCGTCGGCGCGGACACCCACGCCGCGCTCACCGGGCTGGCCCGCGACCGCCGCGCGACGATGTTCATGGTCGCGCACGCCGCGCTGGCCGCGCTGCTCACCCGGATGGGCGCGGGCGACGACCTCCCGATCGGCACGGCCATCGCGGGGCGCGGCGACCCCGCGCTGGACGGCCTGATCGGCTTCTTCGTCAACACGCTCGTGCTCCGGACGGACCTGTCCGGCAATCCGACGTTCGCGCAGCTCCTGGACCGCGTCCGCGACGCCGACCTCGCCGCCTACGCCCACCAGGACCTGCCGTTCGAGCGGCTGGTCGAGGACCTGAACCCCGAACGGTCGCTCGCGCGGAACCCGCTGTTCCAGGTCATGCTGAGCGTGGAGAACGTGCCGCGCGAGGCGGGCGCGTGGGAGCTGCCCGGCCTGGACGTCCGCGCCCTGCCGCGCCGGACGGACGAGCCCGTCGAGTTCGACCTGTCGGTGACGCTCACCGAACGGCACGACGCGGGCGCCCCGGCGGGGTTCGACGGCCTGTTCCAGTACGCGGCGGACCTGTTCGACGCGGCGACGGCGGAGGGGCTGGCGCGGCGGCTCGTGGCCGTCCTGGACCAGGCCGCCGCCGACCCGCACCGCCCGATCGGCGAGCTGGCCGTGCTCGACGCGGCCGAACGCGCGCGGATCCTCACCGGCTGGAACGCCACCGACGCGACCGTGTCCCCGGCGACGTGGCCGGAGCTGTTCGCCGCGCACGTCGCGCGGACGCCGGACGCCGTGGCCGTCCGGTCCGGCGGGGACGCGCTGACCTACGCGGAGCTGGACGACCGCTCCGCGCGGCTCGCCGGGCACCTGCGGAGCCTCGGGGTCGGTCCCGAGACCGTCGTTGCGCTGTGCCTGCCGCGCGGGGTGGACTGGCCCGTCGCGCAGCTCGCGGTGTGGCGGGCGGGCGGCGCGTTCGTCCCGCTCGACCCCGAGCACCCCGCCGAGCGGCTGGCCCACATCGTCGCCGACAGCGGCGCCGCGCTGGTCATCGGGACCGGCGACACGCTCGGTCCGTTCGACGCGCCGACGACCACGCCGGACGTCCTCGGCCCGCCGCTGCGGGCGGACGTCCGGCCCGGTCAGCTCGCCTACGTCATCTACACGTCGGGGTCCACGGGCCGTCCGAAGGGCGTCGCGATCGAGCACCGGGGCCTGGTGAACCTCGCGACGGCGCTGCGGCCCGCGCTCGGCGTCGCGCCCGGCACGGTCGCGCTCCAGTTCGCGTCGTTCGGGTTCGACGCGGCCGTGCTCGACGTCGCGGTGGTGCTCGGCGGCGGCGGGACGCTGGCCGTCGCGACCGCCGAGGAGCGCGCCGAGCCGGACGCGCTGGCCGCGATGATCCGGTCGGCGGGGGTGTCGGTGGCGAGCGTCGTGCCGTCCCTGCTCGGGGTCCTCGACCCGGACGCGGTGCCCGGAGTGCGGCGCTGGGTCCTCGGCGCCGAGCTGCTGACGGCCGACCTCGCCGCGCGCTGGACGGCCCGGTCCACGGTCTGGAACACCTACGGGCCCACTGAGGGCACGGTCATCGCGACGTCCGGGCCGGTGGACGCGGGCATCACCGCCGAGGACCGGCCGCCCGCCGTCGGACGGCCGCTGACCAACACCCGCCTGTACGTACTGGACGAGAAACTGCGGCCCGTCCCGCCCGGGGTGGTCGGGGAGCTTTATCTGACGGGCGTCGGGCTGGCGCGCGGTTATGCGGGACGGCCCGACCTCACCGCCGAACGGTTCGTCGCGTGCCCGTTCCGGCCCGGCGGGGCGCGCATGTACCGCACCGGCGACCGTGCGCGCTGGACGGCCGGTGGCGAGCTGCTGTTCGCGGGCCGCGCCGACGAGCAGGTCAAGATCCGCGGGTTCCGGGTGGAGCCGGGCGAGGTCGCGTCGGTGCTGGCCGCGCACCCGGACGTCGCGCAGGCCGCCGTGGTCGTCCAGGACGGGCGGCTCGTCGCCTACACCGTCGGGGGCGGCGCGGACGCGCTGCGGGCGCACGTCGCGGCGCGCGTGCCGGACTACATGGTGCCGTCCGCGTTCGTCGCGCTGGACGCGCTGCCGCTCACGGTGAACGGCAAGCTGGACCGGGCGGCGCTGCCGGTGCCGTCGGCCGCCTCGGCCGAGGACGCGCGCGAGCCCGCGACGCCCGCCGAGGAACTGCTGTGCGGGCTGTTCGCCGACGTCCTCGGGCTGGAGCGCGTCGGCCCCGACGACTCGTTCTTCGCGCTCGGCGGCGACTCGATCCTGTCGATGGCGCTGGTCGCCAGGGCCCGCCGGTCGGGGCTGGTGCTCGGCGTGCGGGAGGTGTTCCGGCGGCGCACCCCGGCCGCGCTCGCCGCCGTCGCGACGGCGCTCACCGATCCGGCGGCGGCGGACGTCCCGGCGACCGGCGCGGTCCCGCTGACGCCGGTGATGCGCGAACTGCTGGCCGGCCCGGACGCCGAGCGCGCCGTGCAGTCGGCGGTGCTGGCCGTCCCGGCGGACCTGGACGCCGGCCGGCTCGCGGACGCGCTGCGGGCCGTCATCGACCACCACGACGTGCTGCGGGCGCGGCTGGAGGGCGACGCGCTCGTCGTGCTGCCGTCGGGCGCGCCGTTCGCGCTCGGCGCCGGGGTCGCGCTGGACGGGCCGCTGCTCGGCGCCGCATTGTCGCCGGGACGGCTGGAGCTGGTCGCGCACCACCTCGTCATCGACGGCGTGTCCTGGCAGATCCTGCTGCCCGACCTGCGCGCCGCGTACGAAGGCCGTCCGCTGGAGGCAACCGGAACATCGTTCCGGCACTGGGCGCGGGCGCTCGCCGACCAGGCCGCCGACCGCGTCGCCGAGCTGCCGGACTGGATCCGGCTGCTGGACGGGCCGTCCCTGCGGATCACCGACGCGCCGGTCACGCCCGGCCCCGCCCGCGAGACCGCCGCGACTTTGGACGCGGCGACGACCGAGGCCCTGCTCACCCGCGTCACCGCCGCCTTCCACGCGGGCATGGACGAGATCCTGCTCGCCGCGCTGACCGCCGCGCTCACCGAGACCTGGCGGCGGCGCGGGCGCGACACGTCCGGCGGGCTGCTGGTCGACGTCGAACGGCACGGCCGCGAACCCCTCGCCGAGGGCATGGACCTGTCCCGGACGGTCGGGTGGTTCACCGCCGTCCATCCCGTCCGGCTGGACGCGGGGGCGCTCGACCTCGCCGCCGTCCGCGCGGGCGGCCCGGACGCCGGGACGCTCGTCAAGCGCGTCAAGGAGCAGGTCCGCGCGGTGCCCGGCGACGGGCTCGGCTTCGGGCTGCTGCGCCGCGTCCACCCGGGGACGGGCCCGGTGCTCGCCGCGCTGCCCGCCCCCGGCATCGCCTTCAACTACCTCGGCCGGACGCCCGCCGCCGCGTCCGGCGACTGGCGGCGGCTCGGCGAGCGCGCGGCCGGCGACGTCCCGGTGCGGCACGCGCTGGACGTGATGGCGCGGATCACCGACGGCCCCGTCCTCACCCTCACGCTCGCCTCGCCGCCCGGCGCGCTCGACCCGGCCGACGCGCGCGAGATCGCCGACGGCTGGGCGGCGGCGCTCACCGGCCTCGCCGCGCACACCGGCGGCGGGCACACGCCGTCGGACTTCCTGCTCAGCACGCTCGACCAGCACGAGATCGACCTACTCGAAGCGGACCTCGCCGACGAAGGGGGACCACGGTGACGCAGCGTCGCACGGACGGCCGGGTGGAGGACGTCTGGCCCCTGTCGCCCCTCCAGGAGGGGCTGCTGTTCCACGCGGTGTACGACGAGGACGCCCTCGACGTCTACGTCGGCCAGCACGTGCTGGACCTGGACGGCCCGCTGGACGTCGCGCGGCTCCGCGCGGCGTGGGACGCGCTGTTCGAGCGGCACGCGAGCCTGCGCGCCGGGTTCCGGCAGATGGCGGGGGCGCGGCGGCCGGTCCAGGTCGTCGCGCGGGCCGTGGACGCGCCGTGGCGCGAGGTCCTCTCGGCCGACGCCGACGCCGACGCCGACGCGGTCGCCGAGGAGGAGCGGGCGCAGCGGTTCGACCTGGCGCGTCCGCCGCTGCTGCGCGCCGCGCTGCTGCGCCTGGCGCCCGACCGGCACCGGCTGCTGATCACCGCGCACCACATCGTCCTGGACGGCTGGTCGCTGCCGCTGCTGCTGGACGAGCTGCGCGCCGCCTACGCCGGGACGTCCGGCCCCGCCCCGGTGACGTCCTACCGCGACTACCTGGAATGGCTCGCGCGGCAGGACGCGGACGCGGCACGGGAGGCGTGGCGGGCGGCGCTCGCCGGGACCGGCGAGCCGACCCTGGTCGTCCCCGCCGACCCGAACGCCGCGCCGGTGCTGCCCGAGGACGTCGAGATCGCCCTGGACGCGGGGCTCGCCGACCGATTACGCGCGCTGTCCCGCTCCCGTGACCTCACGCTCAACACGGTCTTCCAGGGCGCGTGGGCGCTGGTGCTGTCGGCGCTCACCGGGCGCGACGACGTGGTCTTCGGCGGGACGGTCGCGGGCCGCCCGGCCGAACTGCCCGGCGCGGACCGGATGCTCGGGCTGTTCATCAACACCGTCCCGGTGCGGGTGCGGCTGCGCGCCGGGACGTCCTTCGCCGACACGCTCGCGGGCTTGCAGGACGTCCAGTCCGGGCTGCTCGCGCACCAGCACCTCGGGCTCGCCGACGTCCAGCGCGCGGCCGGGCCCGGCGCGGTTTTCGACACGTCGATGGCGTTCGAGAACTACCCGGCCGAGCGGTCCGCGCCCGAGCCGGGCGCATTGACGATGACGATGTCGCGCGGCCGGGACGCGGCGCACTATCCGCTGTCGCTGGTCGTCAACCCGTTCGGCTCGATGGGGTTCCGGCTGAGCCACCGCGCGGACGTGCTGCCGGACGGCGCGGGGATCGCGGCGCGGCTCGTCCGGGTCCTGGAGCAGGTCGCGGCCGACCCGGACGTCCCGGTGGACCGGGTGGACGTGCTGGCGCCGTCCGAGCGGCGGGCCGTGCTGACGTCCTGGAACGCCACCGGCGCCGACGTCCCGTCGGGCACGTTCGGCGCGCTGTTCGAGGCGCAGGCAGCGCGGACGCCGGACGCGCCCGCGCTCGTCACCGCCGCCCGCACCTGGACCTACGCCGAGCTGGACGCGGCGGCCAACCGCGTCGCCCACGAGCTGATCGCGCGGCGGATCGGGCCGGGCGACCTGGTCGGCGTGCTGATGGAGCGCTCGGCGGACCTGCTCGCGGTGCTGCTCGGCGTGGTGAAGTCCGGGGCGGGCTACCTGCCGATCGACCCGCGCCACCCGGAGGAGCGGGTGGCGTTCATGCTCGGCGACGCCCGTCCGGTGCTGACGGTCTGCACGGACGCCACGCGGTCGGTGCTGCCGGAATCCGCCGCTTCCTGGGTGTTCGACGCCTCGGCGCTGGCGGCGCGTCCCGCGACGGCGCCGACGGACGCGGACCGCGTCGTGCCGCTGCGGCTGCTGCACCCGGCGTACGTGATCTACACGTCCGGGTCGACGGGCCGGCCGAAGGGCGTGGTCGTGTCGCACCGCGGGGTGGGGAGCCTCGCGGCGAGCCACATCACGCGGCTGGGGGCGGGGCCGGGGGCGCGCGTCCTCCAGTTCACGTCGCTGAGCTTCGACGTGGCGTTCGCGGAGTTCTGCACGGCGCTTCTTTCGGGGGGCGCGCTGGTGGTCGTGGACGCGACGCGGCTGCCGCCGTACGGGTCGCTCGCCGAGGTGGCGGACGAGTTCGGCGTGACGCACCTGATGATGCCGCCGTCCGTCCTGGCCGCCGCCGGGGAGCTGCCCGCGTCGGTGCACACGGTGTCAGTGGCGGGCGAGGTGTGCCCGGAGACGCTCGTGGCGGCCCGCGCGCCCGGCCGGACGCTGATCAACGCCTACGGCCCGACCGAGGCGACGGTGATCGCCGCGATGAGCGCGCCGCTGACGCGCGTCTCCGGCCCGGCGCCCATCGGCCGGCCGATCGAGAACACGCGGACGTACGTCCTGGACGGCTTCCTGCGGCCCGTCCCGCCCGGCGTCACGGGCGAGCTGTACCTGGCGGGCGCGGGCCTGGCGCAGGGCTACGCGGGCCGTCCGGGGCTGACCGCCGAACGCTTCGTCGCCGACCCGTTCGGCGGCGGCCGGATGTACCGGACGGGCGACCTCGCCCACTGGACTCCCGGCGGCGACCTGGTCGTCGTCGGCCGCGCCGACGAGCAGGTCAAGGTGCGCGGGTTCCGCGTCGAGCCCGGCGAGATCGAGGCGCTGCTCGCGTCCCACCCGTCCGTGGCGCAGGCGGCGGTCATCGCCCGCGAGGACCGCCCCGGCGACAAGCGCCTGGTCGCCTACGTCGTCCCCCACGCTGACCAGGACACGGGCCTGGACGGGCGGTCGCTGCGGAGCCATCTGGCGGAGCGGCTGCCGGACTACATGGTGCCGTCCGCCATCGTCGTGCTGGACGCGCTGCCCGTCACAGTGAACGGCAAGCTGGACCGCGCCGCGCTGCCCGCGCCGGACGCGGCGGCCGGGGGGCGGGCGCCGTCCACACCGATGGAAGAACTGCTGTGCGGGTTGTTCGCCGAGGTGCTCGGGACGAACCGCGTCGGCGCCGACGACTCGTTCTTCGACCTCGGCGGCGACTCGCTGCTCGCGATGCGGCTCGTCGCCCGGATCCGCGCGGTGCTGAACTCCGACATCAGCGTCCGGACGCTGTTCGGGACGCCGACCGTCGCCGACCTCGCCCGCGTCGCCGGGGAGACGGGCCGCGCGCCGGTCCCGCTGACGCGCCGCTCCGGCGACGCCGAGCCGCCGCTGTCGTTCGCCCAGCAGCGCATGTGGTTCCTGAACCGGCTGGAAGAGGCGGGCGCGAGCGCGGACTACAACCTCGCCGTCGCGCTGCGGCTGACCGGCGACCTGGACATCGGCGCGCTCGCCGCAGCTCTCGCCGACCTCGCCGACCGCCACGAGACCCTCCGGACGATTTTCCCCGACCAACCGACCCCGACCGACCCCCCGGGCCTAAACGACGCGGGCGAGGTGCCGCGTGCGCGGGTGCTGACGGGGGCGGAGGGGCGGCCTGAGCTGACGGTCGCGGACGTCGCGCCCGAGGAACTCGCGGACGCGCTGGCGGCGGAGGTCCGGCGCCGGTTCGACGTCCGCGCCGAGCTGCCGTGGCGGACGTCGCTGCTGGTCACCGGCCCGGATGAGCGGGTGCTGCTGATCGTCGCGCACCACATCGCGGTGGACGGCTGGTCGCTGGACGTCCTCGGCCGCGACCTCGGCACCGCCTACGCGGCCCGCCGGAGCGGAGACGCGCCGGCGTGGGAGCCGCTGCCCGTGCAGTACGGCGACTACGCGGTGTGGCAGCGCGCCGTCCTCGGTGACCTGGACGACCCCGAGAGCCTCATCACCGCCCAGCTCGACCACTGGCGCACGGCGCTCGACGGCGCCCCGGCGGAGCTGGCGCTGCCGGCCGACCGGCCGCGTCCGGCGGCGGCGTCGTTCCGGGGCGCGTCCGTCCCGGTGGCGGTGGACGCCGCCACGCACGCCCGGCTCGTCGGGGTGGCGCAGCGCGGCCGGGCGACGACGTTCATGGTCGTCCACGCGGCGCTGGCGGCGCTCCTCGCCCGGACCGGCGCGGGCGACGACCTCCCGATCGGCACGGCCATCGCGGGACGCGGCGACCCCGCGCTGGACGGGCTCGTCGGCTTCTTCGTCAACACGCTCGTGCTCCGGACGGACGCGAGCGGCGACCCGACCTTCGCGCAGCTCCTGGACCGCGTCCGCGAGACCGACCTCGCCGCCTACGCCCACCAGGACCTGCCGTTCGAGCGGCTGGTCGAGGACGTCAACCCCGAACGCTCCCTCGCCCGGAACCCGCTGTTCCAGGTCATGCTGAACATGCAGAACGTCCCGGACGACGCGGCGGGCTGGACGCTCCCGGGCGTCGACGTCCGTCCGGTCGAGCAGGAGCCCGGCACCGAGATCGCCCGGTTCGACCTGATGCTCGGGCTCAGCGAGCGGCGCGACGCGGCCGGGACGCCCGCCGGCATCGACGGACGGCTCCAGTACGCCGCCGACCTGTTCGATGAAGCTACCGCGCAGGCCCTCGCCGCCCGGCTCACGCGCGTGCTGGAGCAGGTCGCGGCGGACCCGGGCCGGCGGCTCAGTCAGATCGACGTCCTGCGGTCCGGCGAGCGGGCGCTGCTGGACGGGTTCAACGCCACGTCCCGTCCCGTCCCGGACGAGCCGTTCGCCGCGCTGTTCGAGGCGCAGGCCGACCGCACGCCCGGCGAACCGGCCGTCATCGGCGGCGACGTCGTCCGGTCGTACGCGGAGCTGGACGCGGCGGCCAACCGCGTCGCCCGCGAGCTGATCGCGCGCGGCGTCCGCACCGGGGACCTCGTGGGCGTGCTCCTGCACCGGGGCGCCGACCTCGCGACCGTGCTGGTCGGCGTGGCGAAGGCGGGCGCGGGCTACCTGCCGCTGGACCCGGAGTACCCGGTGCAGCGCCTGGCGTTCATGGTCGCCGACTCGCGGCCCGCGCTGACGGTCTGCGCGGGCTCGCTGCGCGACGTCCTGCCCGCCGACGCGCCCGTCCTCGTGCTCGACGACCCGGCCGTGGCGGCGGCGGTCGCGGCCCGTCCCGCGACCCGTCCGACGGACGCCGACCGGACCGCGCCGACGCGCCTGGACCACCCGGCGTACGCGATCTACACGTCCGGCTCGACCGGGACGCCGAAGGGCGCGGTGCTCACCCATCGAGGCATCGGCAACCTGACGGCCGCCGTGGTCGAGCGGTTCGGCGGCGGCCCGGGGGCGCGGGTGCTCCAGCTCGCGTCGCCGAGCTTCGACGCGATCGTGTGGGAGCTGGCGTTGTCGCTGCTCACCGGCGGCGCGCTCGTCGTGGCCGAGGGCGACCGCCTCCAGCCGCACGGACGGCTCGCCGAACTCTCCGCCCGGCACGGCGTGACGCACATGCTGATGCCGCCGTCGCTGCTCGCGGCCGTGGACGAACTGCCGCCCGTCGTGTCCACGATCGTCGCGGCGGGCGAGGTCTGCCCGCCCGCGCTGGTCGAGCGGTGGGCGCCGGGACGACGGCTCATGAACCTCTACGGGCCGACCGAGGCGACCGTCTACATCACGGTGACCGAGGCGCTGACGCCGCGCGGCGACGGCCGGCCCGTCCCGGTCGGCCGGCCGATCGTCAACACGCGCGTCTTCATCCTGGACGCGCACCTGCGGCCCGTCCCGCCCGGCGTCCCCGGCGACCTGTACGTCGCGGGGCCCGGTCTCGGGCGCGGCTACACCGGACGTCCCGGGCTGACCGGCGAGCGGTTCGTCGCCTGCCCGTTCCCCGGCCCCGCCGGGCCCGGCGAGCGCATGTACCGGACGGGCGACCGCGCCCGCTGGACGCCGTCCGGCGACGTCGACTACCTCGGCCGCGCCGACCAGCAGGTGAAGCTGCGCGGCTTCCGCGTGGAACTCGGCGAGATCGAGACGGCGTTCGCCGAGCAGCCCGGCGTCGGGGCCGTGGCGGTGGTCGTCCGGGAGGACGTGCCGGGGGAGAAGCGGCTCGTCGCCTACGTCGTCCCCGACGGCGGCGCGGTGGACGCGGCCGGACTGCGCGCGTCCGTCGCGTCCCGGCTGCCCGACTACATGGTGCCCGCCGCCGTCGTGGAGCTGGCCGCGCTGCCCGTCACCGCGAACGGCAAGCTGGACCGGGCCGCGCTGCCCGCGCCCGACTTCGCCCCGCGCGGCGGACGCGGCCCCGAGACGCCCGCCGAGGCGGCGCTGTGCGCGCTGTTCGCCGACGTGCTCGGACTGGACGCCGTCGGGGCGGAGGACTCCTTCTTCGACCTCGGCGGCGACTCGCTGACCGCGATGCGGCTCATCGGGCGGATCCGCGCGGCCCTCGGCGCGGAGGTCGGCGTCCGGGACCTGTTCGCGGCGCCGACCGTCGCGGGCATCGCCCGGCACGTCGACGGCGCCGAAGGGGCCCGTGCGGCGCTGACGCGGCGGGAGCGGCCGGACGTCCTGCCGCTGTCGTTCGCCCAGCGCCGGATGTGGTTCCTCAACCGCCTCGAGGACGCGGGCGAGGGCGCCGCGTACACCCTGCCGCTCGCGCTGCGCATCACCGGCGACCTCGACGTTCCCGCGCTGGAGGCCGCGCTCGCCGACGTCGCGGCCCGGCACGAGACGCTGCGCACGATGTACTCCGGCGACGGCGAGCCGCATCAGGTGATCGTCGCGTCCGGGCCGTCCCTGGCCGTCGAGGACGTCGCCGCGGACCGGCTCGCCGACGCGCTCGCCGCGCACGCGGCGGAACGGTTCGACCTGGCCGCCGAACTGCCGTGGCGGGTGCGGCTGCTGCGGCTCGGGCCGTCCGACCACGTGCTGCTGGTCGTCGCGCACCACATCGCGGTGGACGGCTGGTCGATGGGCGTCCTCGGGCGCGACCTCGGCGCCGCCTACACCGCCCGCGCGGAGGGACGCGCGCCGGAGTGGGAGCCGCTGCCCGTCCAGTACGTCGACTACGCGCTGTGGGAGCGGGACGTCCTCGGCGACGGCGCGGCCCAGCTCGACTACTGGCGGGACGCCCTCGCCGGCGCGCCCGCCGAGATCCGGCTGCCGTTCGACCGGCCGCGTCCGGCGACGCGCTCGTTCCGGGGCGCGTCCGCGCCGCTGCGGGTGGACGCGGCGACGCACGCGCGGCTGCTGGACCTCGCGGCGCGGAACGGGTCGACGCTGTTCATGGTCGTCCACGCGGCGCTCGCCGCGCTGCTCGCCCGGACCGGCGCGGGCACCGACCTTCCGCTCGGCACGGCCGTCGCGGGCCGGGGCGACGCCGCGCTGGACGGGCTCGTCGGCTTCTTCGCCAACACGCTGGTGCTCCGGACGGACGCGAGCGGCGACCCGTCCTTCACCGACCTGCTCGCCCGCGTCCGCGCCGCCGACCTCGGGGCGTACGCGCACCAGGACGTCCCGTTCGAGCGGCTGGTCGAGGAGCTGAACCCGGCGCGGTCCCTGGCGCGCAACCCGCTGTTCCAGGTGATGCTGAGCGTGCAGAGCCTGCCGCCGACGCACGAGCAGTGGGCGCTGCCGGGCGTGTCCGTCGGGCCGGTGCCGCCCGGCTCGCGGGTCGAGGCGGCGCAGTTCGACCTGACGGTGGGGCTGACCGAGCAGCGGTCCCCGGACGGGTCCCCGGCCGGGCTGGACGGCATGGTCCAGTACGCGACGGACCTGTTCGACGCGTCGACCGTCGCGGGGCTGGCGGAGCGGCTCGTGCGGGTGCTGGCGCAGGTCGCGGCCGATCCGTCGGTGCGTCTGGGTTCGCTGGACGTGCTCCTCGGCGACGAGCGCTCGCGGGTGGTGTCGTCCTTCAACGCCACGTCGGCGTCCGCGCCCGCCGCCACCTGGCCGTCGCTGTTCGCTTCGTGGGTCGAGCGGACGCCGTCGGCTCCGGCCGTGCGCTGCGGCGCCGACGTCCTGTCGTACGCCGAGCTGGACGCGCGTGCCGACCTGCTCGGGCGCCGCCTCCGGTCGCTGGGCGTCGGTGCGGAGTCGGTCGTCGCGCTGTGCCTGCCGCGCGGGGTGGACATGGTGGTGGCGGAACTCGCGGTGTGGAAGGCGGGGGGCGCGTTCCTTCCGCTGGACGTGTCGCATCCTGCGGACCGGCTCGGTCATGTGATCGAGGACAGTGGGGCGGCGGTCGTTCTGGCGACGTCCTCAACCGTGGGCGCACTGCCCGCCTCTGGACGCGTGGCCTTGCTGGAGGACACGGCCGCTACGTACGCCGAGTCCCTGCCCGGTGACGTCGTTCCCGGTCAGTTGGCGTATGTCATCTACACGTCGGGGTCGACGGGCCGTCCCAAGGGCGTGGCGGTGTCGCACCGGGGCGTGGTGAACCTGGCCTCGGCGCTGCGTCCGATTCTGGGCGTGGAGCCCGGGGTGACGGCGTTGCAGTTCGCGTCGTTCAGCTTCGACGCGGCCGTGCTGGACGTCGTCGTCACGCTGGGCGCGGGCGGGACGCTGGCCATCGCGTCGCCGGACGAGCGCGCCGAGCCCGGCGCGCTGGCCGCGATGATTCGGGCTGCGGACGTGTCGGTGGCGAGCGTTGTGCCTTCGCTGCTGAGCGTCCTGGACCCGGCCGCCGTCTCCGGCGTCCGCAACTGGGTGCTCGGCGCCGAACTCCTGACCGCCGACCTGGCCGCCCGCTGGACGGCCGGTTCGCGGGTCTGGAACACCTACGGCCCGACCGAGGCGACCGTGATCACCACGGCCGTCCCGGTGGACCCGGCGATCACGGCGACCGACCCGCCGCCTTCCATCGGCCGGCCGATCGAGAACACCCGGACCTATGTCCTGGACGAGTTCTTGCAGCCTGTGCCGCCCGGCGTGGTCGGCGAGCTTTACATCACCGGCCCCGGGCTGGCACGGGGTTACGTCGGCCGCCCGGACCTGACGGCTGAACGCTTCGTGGCGTCCCCCTTCGGGACGGGTGAACGCCTCTACCGCAGCGGTGACCTGGCCAAGTGGACCGCCGACGGCGAACTGGTCTTCGCGGGCCGCGCCGACGCCCAGGTCAAGATCCGCGGTTTCCGCGTGGAGCCGGGCGAGATCGAATCCGTCCTGGCGTCCAGCGAGAGCGTCGCGCAGGCGGCGGTGCTCGTCCGCGACGACTGGCTCGTCGCCTACGTCGTCGCTGATGGCCTGGACGTGGACGCGCTGCGCGAGTTCACCGCCGGGCGGCTGCCCGACTACATGATCCCGGCCGCGTTCGTCGTGCTGGACGCGCTGCCGCTCACCGTCAACGGCAAACTCGACCGCGCCGCGCTGCCCGAACCGGACTTCGCCGGGACGGGCGGACGCCCCGCCGCGTCGTGGACCGAGGAGATCCTGTCGGGGCTGTTCGCCGACGTCCTCGGCGCCGACCGCGTCGGCCCGGACGACTCGTTCTTCGACCTCGGCGGCGACTCGCTCTCGGCGATGCGGCTCATCGGGCGCGTCCGGACCGTCCTCGGCGTGGAGATCGGCGTGCGGGCGCTGTTCGCCGCCCCGACCGTCGCGGGCGTCGCGCGCCTGGCGGGCGGCCCGGACGCGGCGGCGCGGCCCGCGCTGACCCCGCGTCCGCGCCCGGAGACCGTCCCGCCGTCGTTCGCGCAGCAGCGCATGTGGTTCCTCAACCGCCTCACCGAGGCGCAGCCCGGCGCCGCCGCCGTCTACAACCTGCCGGTGGCGCTGCGCCTGTCCGGCCCCCTCGACGTCGCGGCCCTCGACGCCGCCCTCGGCGACCTCGCCGACCGCCACGAGTCCCTCCGCACGATCCTCACCGACCAGGCGACCCCGGCGGGGGAGGGGGCGCTGCGGCAGGTCGTCGTCGCGGGCCGGCCCGAGCTGGAGGTCGTCGGCAGCGGCGAGGCGACGCTGCTCGCGGACATCGCCGCGCGGACGGGACGGAGCTTCGACACCTCGCGGGACCTGCCGTGGCGCGTGACGCTGCTGGAGCTGGGACCGGACGAGCACGTCCTGCTGATCGTCGCGCACCACATCGCCGTCGACGGGTGGTCGATGGGGGTGCTGCAACGAGACCTCGCCGTCGCCTACGCGGCGCGGCGGGCGGGAGGGGCGCCCGAGTGGGAGCCGCTGCCCGTCCAGTACGCGGACTACGCGCTGTGGCAGCGCGCGGTGCTCGGCGACCCCGACGACCCCGCGGGCGCGCTCGGACGGCAGATCGCGCACTGGCGGGAGGCGCTGGACGGCCTGCCCGCGGAGATCTCCCTGCCGTTCGACAGGAACCGGCCGGCGGCGCCGTCGTTCGAGGGACGGTCCGTCCCGCTGTGGGTGGACGCGGAGACGCACGCCGCGCTCGCCGGACTGGCCCGCGACACCGGCACCACCATGTTCATGGTCCTCCAGGCCGCGCTGGCGGTGACGCTCGCCAAGCTCGGCGCCGGGACGGACGTCCCGCTCGGCACGCCCGTCGCGGGGCGCGGCGACGCGGCCCTGGACGATCTCGTGGGCTTCTTCGTCAACACGCTCGTCCTGCGGACCGACCTGTCCGGCGACCCGACGCTCGCGCAGGTGCTCGACCGCGTCCGCGCCGCCGACCTCGCCGCGTACGCGCACCAGGACGTCCCGTTCGAGCGGCTCGTGGAGGAACTCGACCCGGCGCGGTCGCTGGCGCGCAACCCGCTGTTCCAGGTCATGCTGAACGTCCAGAACCTCCCGGACGAGGACGGCGGCTGGGACGCGGCGGGCCTCGCCGTCGCCGAGATGGGACCCGGCTCGTTCGTGGAGCCGGCGCGGTTCGACCTCGCCGTCAACCTCATGGAGCGGCACGGCCCGGACGGCCCGGCCGGGATCGGCGGCGGCATCCACTACGCCGTCGACCTGTTCGACCCCGAGACGGCGCAGGCGCTGACCGAGCGGCTGGTCCTGGTGCTGCGGCAGATGGCCGCCGACCCCGGCCGCACCCTCGGCCGCGTGGACGTCCTGGACGACGCCGAGCGCCGGACCGTCACCGAGGACTGGAACGCCACGTCCCGCGACGTCCCCGAGGGCACGCTCGCCGCGCTGTTCGCCGCGCAGGCCGCGCGGACGCCGGACGCCGCGGCCGTCGTCGCCCGCGACCGCGTGTGGACCTACGCCGAGCTGGACCGGGCCGCCAACCGCGTCGCGCACGAGCTGATCGCGCGCCGCGTCGGCCCCGGCGACGTGGTGGGCGTGCTGATGGAGCGCTCGCCCGACCTGGTGGCCGTGCTGCTCGGCGCGGCCAAGGCCGGCGCCGCCTATCTGTCGATCGACCGGAACTACCCGGCGGAGCGCATCGCGTTCATGCTGGCCGACGCCCGCCCCGCGCTCGTCGTCTGCACCCCCGAGACCGAGCACCAGACCCGTCCCCCCGCCGGGCCGGACGGGGTCGAGCGGCTGGTGTTCGACGCGGCGGGGCTCGCGGAGCGGGCGGAGACCGCGCCCACCGACGCCGAGCGGACGGTTCCGCAGCGCCTGGACCATCCCGCTTACGTCATCTACACGTCCGGGTCCACGGGGACGCCGAAGGGCGTCGTCCTCTCGCACCGCGGCGTCGGCAACCTCGCCGCCGTCCAGCGCGAGCGGCTCGGCGCCGGGCCGGGCGCCCGCGTGCTCCAGCTCGCGTCCCTCAGCTTCGACGCCGCGTTCTGGGAGACGGTCATGGCGCTGCTGTCGGGCGCCGCGCTCGTCGTCGCCGACGAGGAGAGCCTGCGCGACCCGGCGGCCGTCGCGACCGAGCACGGCGTGACGCACCTGACCGTCCCGCCGTCGGTGCTGGCGACCTTCGCCGAGCAGCCGCCCGGCCTGGACGTCGTCGTGGTGGCGGGCGAGGCGTGCCCGCCGGCGCTCGCGGCCCGCTGGGCGGACGGCCGCACGATGATCAACGCCTACGGCCCCAGCGAGGCCACGGTCTGCACCACGATGACCGACCCGCTGACGGGCGAAGGCCCGATCACCATCGGCCGTCCCATCGCGAACACGCGGATGTACGTGCTGGACGAGCGGCTGCGGCCCGTCCCGCCCGGCGTCGTCGGCGACCTGTACGCGGCCGGACCCGGCCTCGCCCTCGGCTACCTGCGCCGCCCCGCGCTGACGGCCGGACGGTTCGTCCCGTGCCCGTTCGGTGCGTCCGGCGAACGCATGTACCGCACGGGCGACCGCGCGTCCTGGACCCGCGCCGGCGAACTGGCCTTCGCGGGCCGCGCCGACGAGCAGGTCAAGGTGCGCGGCTTCCGCGTGGAGCCGGGCGAGGTCGAGACGGCGCTGGCGGAGTTCGCCGAGGTCCGGGCGGCGGCGGTGATCGTCCGCGAGGACCGGCCGGGCGACCGGCGGCTCGTCGGCTACGTCGCCGGAACCGCCGACCCCGCCGCGCTGCGCGCCCGGCTCGCCGAGCGGCTGCCGGACTACATGGTGCCGTCCGCGCTCGTCGTGCTGGACGCGCTGCCCGTCACCGCGAACGGCAAGCTGGACCGGGCCGCGCTGCCCGCGCCGGAGGCCGCCGCGCCGGGCCGCGCGCCCGAGACGCCCGCCGAGGCGCTGCTGTGCGAGCTGTTCGCCGAGGTCCTCGGCGTGCCCGAGGTCGGCGCGGACGACTCGTTCTTCGACCTCGGCGGCGACTCGCTGCTGGCGATGCGCCTGCTCGCCCGCGTCCGCGCGGTGTTCGCGGCGGAGATCGGTGTGCGGGCGCTGTTCGCGGACCCGACGCCCGCGGGCGTGGCGCGCAACATCGGCGAGCAGGTGGAGGACGACCGTCCGCCGCTCGTCGCGGGGCCGCGCCCGGACGTCGTTCCGCTGTCGTTCGGTCAGCAGCGGATGTGGTTCCTCAACCGGCTGGAGAGTTCCGGCGAGGGCGCGGGCTACACGATCCCGCTCGCGCTGCGGCTCACCGGACCCCTGGACGTCCCCGCGCTGGAACGGGCGCTCGGCGACGTCGCCGACCGCCACGAGACCCTGCGGACGATCTTCCCGGCGCAGGACGGCACGCCCGGCCAGCGGCTCGTCGACGACCGCCCCGCGCTGGACGTCGTCGCGGTGGACGACCTCTACGCCGACATGGCCGCGCGCACCGCCCGCCCGTTCGACGTCGGCGCGGAGATCCCGTGGCGGGCGACGCTGTACGTCCTCGGGCCGGACGAGCACGCGCTGCTGCTCGTCGCGCACCACATCGCGGTGGACGGCTGGTCGATGGGCATCCTGACCCGCGACCTCGGCGTCGCCTACGCCGCGCGAGCGGACGGACGCGCGCCCGAGTGGGAGCCGCTGCCCGTCCAGTACGCCGACTACGCGCTGTGGCAGCGCGCGGTGCTCGGCGACCCGGACGACCCGTCCAGCCTGGTCAGCCGCCAGCTCGCGCACTGGCGGACGACGCTCGCCGGGGCGCCGGAGGAGCTGACGCTCCCGGCGGACCGGCCGCGTCCGCCGGTGCCGTCGTTCGAGGGCGCGACGGTGCCCGTCCACGTGGACGCGGCGACGCACGTCCGGCTGACCGAACTCGCGCAACGCACGCACGCGACCACGTTCATGGTCCTGCACGCGGCGCTGGCGGCGCTGCTGTCGCGGCTCGGCGCGGGCGACGACATCCCCGTCGGCGCTCCGGTGGCGGGACGCGGCGACGCGGCGCTGGACGACCTCGCGGGCTTCTTCGTCAACACGCTCGTCCTGCGGGCCGACGTGAGCGGCGACATCACGTTCGCCGAACTGCTGGCGCGCGTCCGTGAGACCGACCTGGCCGCCTACGCCAACCAGGACGTGCCGTTCGAGCGGCTGGTCGAGGAACTGAACCCCGACCGGTCGTTGTCGCGGAACCCGCTGTTCCAGGTCATGCTGGCCGTCCAGAACCTGCCGCTGGACGACGACGGCTGGCCCGTGCGCGGGCTCGGCGTCGAGCTGATGCAGCCGAAGGCCGAGGCGGCGCGGTTCGACCTGTCGGTGTCGCTGCTGGAGCGCCGCGACGCGCAGGGGCGTCCGGACGGGCTCGGCGGCGCCGTCCGCTACGCCGTCGACCTGTTCGACGAGGCGACCGCCCAAGGGCTGGTGGCGCGGCTGGTGCGGGTGCTCGCGCAGGTCACGGCCGATCCGTCGGTGCGGCTGCGCGACCTGGACGTGCTGGACTCCGGCGAGCGCGCCGCCGTCCTGACCGGCTGGAACGCCACGTCCGCGCCGCGCTCGGCGGACACCTGGCCGGAGCTGTTCGCGTCCTGGGCGCGGCGGACGCCGGACGCGCCCGCCGTGCGGTGCGGCGACGAGACGCTGACCTACCGGGAGCTGGACGAGCGGTCCAACCGGCTGGCGCGCCGCCTGCGCGGCCTGGGCGTGGCGGCCGAGAGCACGGTCGGGCTGTGCCTGCCGCGCAGTGCGGACCTGGTGACCGGGGTGCTCGCGGTGTGGAAGGCCGGGGGCGCGTATGTGCCGCTCGATCCCGAACACCCGGCCGACCGTGTCGCCTACATGCTGGAGGACGGTGGGGCGACGGTCGTTCTCGTCGCTCCCGAAACGCTGGCGGTCGTGCCTCCCGGGGTGCGGACGGTGCTGGTCGGGTCGGCCGCTCTGGAGTCGGACGCCGCGCTGCGGGTCGTGGTGCGTCCGGACCAGCTCGCGTACGTCATCTACACGTCGGGGTCGACGGGCCGTCCCAAGGGCGTGGCGGTATCGCATCGTGGGCTGGTGAACCTCGCGGAGTCGTTGCGTCCGGCGCTCGGATCGGTGCCCGTCGCCCTTCAGTTCGCCTCCTTCAGCTTCGACGCCGCCGTGCTGGACGTGGCGGTCGTGCTCGGCGGGGGCGGGACGCTCGTGGTCGCGTCGGCGGAGGAGCGCGCCGAGCCCGCGCGGCTCGCCGCGACGATGCGGGACGCGGGGGTGACGGCGGCGAGCGTGGTGCCGTCGCTGCTCAGCGTCCTGGACCCGGACGACGTGCCGGGGGTCGCGCACTGGATCGTCGGCGCCGAGCGGGTGACGTCGGAGCTGGTGAGCCGGTGGGCGGGCCGCGCGAGCGTGTGGAACGCCTACGGGCCGACCGAGACGACCGTCCTCGCGGCGGCCGGGCCGGTGTCCGCCGGCCACCGGGCGGACGACCCGGCGCCGTCCATCGGCCGGCCGATCGAGAACATGCGGGCCTACGTCCTGGACGGATACCTGCGTCCCGTCGCGCCCGGCGTGGTCGGCGAGCTGTACGTCTCCGGGCCGGGCCTGGCGCGCGGCTACGCGGGCCGTCCCGCGCTGACGGCCGAACGCTTCGTCGCCGGCCCGTTCGGCACGCCCGGCGAGCGCATGTACCGCACCGGCGACCTCGCCCGCTGGACCCGCGACGGCCGCCTCTCCTTCGCCGGCCGCGCCGACGCCCAGGTCAAGATCCGCGGCTTCCGCGTCGAGCCGGGCGAGATCGAGTCCCTGCTCACGGCGCACCCGTCCGTCGCCCAGGCCGCCGTGCTCGTCCGCGACGACCGCCTGATCGCCTATCTCGTCCCGTCCGCTGGGGCGAGCGTGGACGCGGCGGTCCTGCGGGGCCATCTGGGGGAGCGGGTGCCGGACTACATGGTGCCCTCGGCGTTCGTGGTGCTGGACGCGCTGCCGCTCACCGTGAACGGCAAGCTCGACCGGGCCGCGCTGCCCGCGCCGGACGCGTCCGGCAGCGGCGGGCGCGCTCCCGCCACGCTGGCCGAGGAACTGCTGTGCGGCGCGTTCGCGGAGGTGCTCGGGGTCGAGCGGGTCGCCGCCGACGACTCGTTCTTCGACCTCGGCGGCGACTCGCTGTCGGCCATGCGCGTCATCGCCCGCGTCCGGACGGCGCTCGGCGTGGAGATCGGCGTCCCGGACCTGTTCGCCGAGCCGACGCCCGAGGGCGTGGCGCGCCTGCTCGCCGCGCGGGCCGGCGTGTCCCGGACCGCGCTGGCGGCGCGGGAGCGGCCGGAGACGATCCCGCTCTCGTCCGGCCAGCAGCGCATGTGGTTCCTCAACCGGCTCGCCGACGAGCAGCCCGGCGCCGCCGCCGTCTACAACCTGCCGCTGGCGGTGCGGCTGACGGGCGTCCTGGACGTCCCCGCGCTGCGCGCCGCCCTCGCCGACGTCGCCGACCGCCACGAGACCCTGCGCACCCTCTACCCCGACGACCTCGTCCTGCCCGGCACCGACGAGACGGGCGCGCGGCAGGTCGTGCTGGACGGCGTCGCCGGACGGCCGGCGCTGGAGGTCGTCGAAGCGGCGCCGCAGGAGGTCAAGGGGCTGCTGCTGGCGTGCGCGGAGCGTCCGTTCGACGTCCGGAGCGACCTGCCGTGGCGGGCGCTGCTGGTCACGGTCGCCCCGGACGAGCACGTGCTCGCGATCGTCGCGCACCACATCGCGGTGGACGGCTGGTCGATGGGCGTCCTGCAGCGCGACCTCGCCACCGCCTACACGGCCCGCCACGCCGGACGGGCGCCCGGCTGGACGCCGCTGCCCGTCCAGTACGCCGACTACGCGCTGTGGCAGCACGACGTCCTCGGCGACCCGGACGATCCGGGCAGCGTCCTCGGCGCCCAGCTCGCCCACTGGCGCGCGGCGCTGGACGGCCTGCCGCCGGAGATCCCGCTGCCCGCCGACCGGGCGCGGCCGAAGGCGGCGACGTTCGACGGCGGCACGGTGTCCTTCCGGATCGCCCCGGAGACGCACGCGGCCCTCGCCGCCCTGGCCCGCCGCCACGACGCGACCATGTTCATGGTGGCCCACGCGGCGCTCGCGCTGCTGCTCACCCGGCACGGCGCGGGCGACGACGTCCCGATCGGCACGCCGATCGCGGGGCGCGGCGACGCGGCGCTGGACGACCTGGCGGGCTTCTTCGTCAACACGCTCGTCCTGCGGACGGACCTGTCGGGGAATCCGACGTTCGCGGAACTGCTGGCCCGCGTCCGCGCGACGGACCTCGCCGCCTACGCCAACCAGGACATCCCGTTCGAGCGGCTGGTCGAGGAACTGAACCCGGTGCGGTCGCTGGCGCGCAACCCGCTGTTCCAGGTGTCGCTGACCGTCCAGAACCTGCCTGAGCAGGAGGCCCGCTGGGACCTGCCGGGGCTGGAGAGCGGGCCGGTGGAGCCCGGTTCGCATCCCGAGACGTCCCGGTTCGACCTGGCGCTCAGCCTGTCGGAGTTCCGGACGGACGACGGCGCGCCCGCCGGCATCGGCGGCGCCCTCCAGTTCGCGACCGACCTGTTCGACGCGGACACGGCGCGGGCGCTCACGGAGCGTCTCGTCCGCGTCCTAGAGCAGGCCGACGCCGACCCGGAGCAGCCGCTCACCCGCATCGGCGTCCTGGCCGAGGCCGAGCGAGGCGACCTGCTGGCCGCCGCCCCCGCCGCGCCGCTCCCGGACGGCACCTGGCTGGACCTGTTCGAGGCGAGCGTCCGGCGCGTCCCGTCCGGGACGGCCGTCCGCTGCGGCGACCGCTCCCGCACCTACGCCGAACTCGACGCGGACTCCTCCCGCCTAGCCGCCCGCCTCCGCGCGGACGGCGTCGGCCCCGAGACGGTCGTCGGCCTCTGCCTGCCGCGCGGTGTCGAGCTGGTCACGGCGGTGCTCGCGGTCTGGAAGGCGGGCGGCGCGTTCCTCCCGCTCGACCCCGAGTACCCGGCCGACCGCCTCGCCTTCATGATCGAGGACAGCGGCGCCCCGATCGTCGCCGTCACCCCGGACACGGCCGACAAACTCCCGCCCACCGACGCCCGCACCCTCCACATCCCGACCCCGGACACCACCGAAGCGCTCGCGCCGCACGATGACGTTGCGGTGGGCGGGGCTGTGGGGGCGGACGGGCTTGCGTACGTGATCTACACGTCGGGGTCGACCGGGGTGCCGAAGGGCGTCGCGGTCGCGCACCGGGGCGTGGTGAATCTTGCGCGGGCGATGCGGCCCGTGCTGCGCGTCGAGGACGGGACGGTCGCGTTGCAGTTCGCGTCGTTCAGCTTCGACGCGGCGGTGCTCGACCTCGCGGTCGTGCTGGGCGCGGGCGGGACGCTGGCCGTCGCGACGGCGGAGGAGCGCACCGAGCCCGCGCTGCTGGAGACGATGATCCGGGACGCGGGGGTGACGGCGGCGAGCGTCGTCCCGTCGCTGCTCGGGGTGCTCGACCCGGACGCGGTGCCGGGCGTCGCGACGTGGGTGCTCGGCGCGGAGCTGCTGACGGCCGACCTGGCGAGCCGCTGGACGGCGCGGTCGAGCGTCCGCAACACCTACGGCCCCACCGAGGCGACCGTGATCACGACGGCCGGGCCGGTGGACGCGGCGATCACCGGGGCCGACCCCGCGCCGCCCATCGGCCGGCCGATCGAGAACGCGCGCGTCCACGTCCTGGACGACCGGCTGGAGCCCGTCCCGGCGAACGTCGCGGGCGAGGTGTACGTCGCGGGGCCGGGCCTGGCGCGCGGCTACCGGGGCAGGCCGGGCCTTACCGCCGAGCGGTTCGTCCCGTGCCCGTTCGGGGCGCCCGGCGAGCGCATGTACCGCACGGGCGACCTCGCGCGCCGCGACCGGAACGGCGACCTGTTCTTCGCGGGCCGCGCCGACCAGCAGCTCAAGATCCGCGGGTTCCGGGTGGAGCCGGGCGAGGTCGAGGCCGTCCTCGCCGCGCACGACGGCGTCGCGCAGGTCGCCGTCGTGGCCCGCGAGGACCGGCCCGGCGAGCGCCGTCTCGTCGCCTACGCCGTCCCGGCGGACGTCGACACCGCCGCGCTGCGCGCGTTCGCCGCCGCCCGCCTCCCCGAGCACATGGTCCCGGCGGCGTTCGTGACGCTGGACGCCCTGCCGCTCACGGTGAACGGCAAGCTCGACCGCGCGAAGCTGCCCGCGCCCGACACGACGTCCGGCGGACGCGCCCCCGAGACGCCGCGCGAGGAACTGCTCTGCGCGCTGTTCGCCGACGTCCTCGGCCTGGAGCGGGTCGGCGCGGACGACTCGTTCTTCACCCTCGGCGGCGACTCGATCCTGTCGATGACGCTGGTGTCGCGGGTGCGGCGGGAAGGGCTCGTCCTGTCCGTCCGGCAGGTGTTCGAGCACCAGACGGCGGCGGCGCTCGCGCGGGTCGCGACGACGGCGGCCGACGCGGCGCGGGCGGGCGAGCCCGGCACCGGCGACGTCCCGCTCACCCCGGTGATGCGCGAGCTGATCGACCGGGCGGGCGCGGACCTGCCCGGCGCGGTGCAGTCCGCGCTGGTCGTGACCCCGGCGGACGTGGACGCCGATCGGCTCGCCGCGGCCGTCCAGGCGCTCGTGGATCGGCACGACCTGCTCCGCGCGCGGCTCGACGGGGACCGGCTGACCGTCCCCGAGCCGGGCGCGGTCACGGTGGCGGTCACCCGCGTCGACGCGGCCGGGCGTGACCTGGACGCGCTCGTCCGCGCGGAGAGCGCCGCCGCGACGGAGCGCATCGACCCGCGACGGTCGCTCGTCGCGGCCGTCTGGTTCGACGCGGGACCCGGCGCGCAGGGACGGCTGCTGCTGGCCGTCCACCACCTGGCCGTGGACGGCGTGTCCTGGCGGATCCTGCTGCCCGACCTGGCCGAGGCGTACGCGGGGGCCGAACTCGCGCCCGTCCCGACGTCGTTCCGGCACTGGGCGCGGACGCTCGCCGCGCAGGCGGGCGCCCCGCGCCGCCGGGCCGAGCTGCCGCACTGGACGGCGACGCTCGGCGCCGCCGAGCCGCCGCTCGGGGACCGTCCGCTCGACCCGGCCCGCGACGTAGGCGGAACAATGTTCCAGATCGCCGTCACCGCGCCGGACGCGGCGACCCGGGGCCTGCTCACGAGCATCCCGGCCGCGTTCAACGCCGGCCCCGACGACGTCCTGCTCGCCGCGCTGACCGTCGCGTTCACCGAATGGCGGCGGCGGCGCGGCGCGACCGGCCCGCGCGGGCTGCTCGTGGACGTCGAGGGCCACGGCCGCGTCCCGCTGGAGGACGGCGCCGACCTCTCCCGTACCGTCGGCTGGTTCACCGGCCTGCACCCGGTGCGGCTGGACGCCGGGCCGGTGGACGTGGCGCGCGTCCGCGCGGGCGGCCCCGAGGCGGGCGAGGTGATCAAGGCGGTGAAGGAGCAACTGCGCGCCGTCCCCGCCGACGGCCTCGGCTACGGCATCCTGCGCCACCTCGACCCCGAGACCGCGCCGCTGCTGGCCGATGCCCCCGCCCCCCAGGTCGGCTTCAACTACCTGGGCCGTTTCACCGTGAGCGCGGGAGACGAGACGCCGTCGGACTGGCGCCCGGCCGGGCTCGGCGGCGGGTCCGGCGACCGGACGCCCGCCGCGCACGCCCTGGAGGCCGGCGGCATGATCGAGGACCTCCCGTCCGGCCCCCGCCTCACCCTCACCCTGGCCTGGCCGCGCGGCCTGCTCGCCGAGAGCGCCGTCCGCGACCTCGCGGCCCTGTGGACGGACGTGCTCACCGGCATGACCGCCCCCACCGCCGCGACCGGCGCGCACCACACCCCGTCCGACTTCCCCCTGGCGGAGATCAGTCAGGACGACCTCGACGAGTTCGAGGCCATCGCCCAGCAGATCGTAGAAAGGGAAACGCCTTGACATCCTCCGCCCTCGCAGGAGTTTGGCCGCTCTCCCCGCTCCAGGAGGGCCTGTTGTTCCATGCGACCTACGACGAGGGGTCGCCGGACGTTTACGCCGGTCAGGAGGTCGTGGACCTGACGGGGCCGTTGGACGCCGCCGTGTTGAAGGCGTCGTTCGAGACCGTGGTGGACCGGCACGAGATCCTGCGGGCCAGCTTCCAGCGGCGCGGGTCGGGGACGCCGGTGCAGTTGATCGCGCGGCGGGCGGCGCTGCCGTGGCGGGAGGCGGACCTGTCGGGGCTGGACGGCGACGCGGCGACGGCGGAGGCGCACCGGCTCGCGGACGAGGAAAGGGAACGTCGTTTCGCTTTGGACGTCCCGCCACTGATCCGCGTGCTGCTGGTGCGGTTCGGGCCGGAGCGGCACCGGCTCGTCGTGACACTGCACCACATCATCCTGGACGGCTGGTCGCTGCCGCTGCTCCGGCAGGAGTGGTGGGCGTCGTACCAGGCGGGCGGGACGGCGGCGGGCATGCCGCCCGTCACGCCCTACCGGGAGTACCTGGAGTGGCTGGCGGGCCGGGACCGGGACGCCGCGCGGGACGCCTGGCGCGCGGCCCTCGCGGGCGTGGACGAGCCGACGCTCGTCGCCCCGGCCGCCGCCGACACACCGCCCGGCGAGTCCGGCGAGGTCGTCGTCCGGACGGGCGAGCGGCTCGCCGCCGCGCTGCGCGAGCTGGCGCGGGCGCGCGGCCTGACGCTCAACACGGTCGTGCAGGGCGCGTGGGCGCTGCTGGTCGCCAAGGCGACGGGCCGCCGGGACGTGGTGTTCGGGTCGACCGTCGCGGGCCGTCCGGCCGAGCTGCCCGGCGTCGAGCGGATGCTGGGGCTGTTCCTCAACACCGTCCCGGTGCGGGTGCGGCTGGACCCGGCGCTGCCGGTGGGGGACCTGCTCGCCGAAGTCCAGCAGCGGCAGTCCACGCTGGTGGACCACTCGTATCTCGGGCTCAGCGAGATCCAGCGGCTGGCGGGCGGCGGCGCTTCGTTCGACACGCTGATGTCGTTCGCGAACTACCCGGTCGGGCCGTCCGGACCCCAGGCCGGGGCACGCGCCCTGACGCTCAACGTCGCGGCCGTGCGGGACGCGGCGCACTACCCGCTGACGCTCGTCGTCGCGCCGACCGACGACCTGGAACTGCGGCTCAAGCACCGCGCGGACGTGTTCACCCCCGCCGAGGTGGAGGTGCTCGGCGGACGCCTGGTGCGGGTGCTGGAGCAGTTCGCGGCGGACCCGGGGCGTCCGGTCGGGCGGATCGAGGTGCTGGACGAGAATGAGCGCCGCACCGTCCTCGCCGACTGGAACGCCACCGCCGCCGACGTGCCGACGGCGACGCTGCCCGCGCTGTTCGAGGAGCGCGTCGCGACCGCGCCGGACGCCCCGGCCGTCGTCGGCGCGGACGGCGTGTGGACGTACGCCGCGCTGGACCGCGAGGCGAACCGCGTCGCGCACGAGCTGATCGCGCGCGGCGTCGGGCCGGGCGACATCGTGGCGGTCGTCCTCGGCCGCTCCCCGGCGCTCGTCGCCGCGCTGCTCGGCGCGGTGAAGGCGGGCGCCGCCTATCTGTCGATCGACAGGAACTACCCCGCCGAGCGGATCGCCTTCATCCTCGCCGACGCCCGCCCCAAGCTGGTCCTCTGCTCCACCGAGACCGAACCCGTCCTCCCCGCCGATCTCGGCGCGGAGACCGTGCGGGTTCTACTGGACGATCCAGAGGTCGCAGCCCAGATCACAGGACGGTCGGACGTCGGGCCGAGCGACGCGGACCGGCGGTTGCCGCTCAATGTCCGGCACCCCGCGTACGTGATCTACACGTCGGGGTCCACCGGGGTGCCCAAGGGGACGATCGTCACCCACGAGGGCATCGGCAACATGGCCTGCCACCAGCGCGAACAGTTCGGCGGCGGTCCCGGCAAGCGGGTGCTGCAACTGGCGTCGCTGAGCTTCGACGCCGCGTTCTGGGAGCTGACGATGGCGCTGCTCACCGGCGCCGCGCTGATCACCGCCGAGGGCGACCGGTCCGGCGCGCACGGCGCGTTCGCGGAGCTGGCCGAACGGTTCGGAGCGACGCACGCGATCGTTCCGCCGTCGGTGCTGGCGGCGGTGGAGGATTTGCCCGAGTCGCTGGAGTTCATCGCGTCCGGCGGCGAGGCGTGCCCGCCCGCGCTGGTGGCCCGCTGGGCGCCGGGCCGGCGCATGATGAACCTCTACGGGCCGACCGAGGCGACGGTGTACGTCTCGGCGACGGGCGCGCTGGACGCGGACGCCGACAAGCCCGTCCCGATCGGACGCCCGATCACCAACACCCGGCTGTTCGTGCTGGACGAGTTCCTGCGTCCCGTCCCGCCGGGCGTCCCCGGCGACCTGTACGCGGCGGGCCCCGGCCTGGCCCGCGGCTACCTGGGACGGCACGCGCTGACCGCCGAACGGTTCGTCGCCTGCCCGTTCGCCGCCCGCGGCGGCGAGCGCATGTACCGCACGGGCGACCGCGCGTCCTGGACGGACTCCGGCGAGCTGATGTTCGCGGGCCGCGCCGACGACCAGGTCAAGGTGCGCGGCTTCCGCGTCGAGCCCGGCGAGATCGAGGCGGTGCTCGCCCAGCGCGACGGGACCGAGTCGGCGGTGGTCGTGGCCCGCGAGGACCGGCCCGGCGACAAGCGGCTCGTCGCGTACGTCGTCCCCGCGCGGGCGGCCGACGGCGCCCGCGAGCACGTGGCGGAGCACCTGCCCGAGTACATGGTCCCGGCGGCGGTCGTGGGCCTGGACGAGCTGCCCGTCACCGTCAACGGCAAGCTCGACAAGGCCGCGCTGCCCGCCCCCGACTTCGCCGGGATGTCCGGCGGACGCGCCCCCGCGAACCCGCTGGAGGAGGTCCTGTGCGGCCTGTTCGGCGAGATCCTGGGCCTGGAGCGCGTCGGCGCGGACGACTCGTTCTTCGACCTCGGCGGCGACTCGCTGTCGGCGATGCGGCTGATCGCGCGCGTCCGGGCCGTCCTGGACACCGAGGTCCCCGTCCGCGACCTGTTCGCCGCGCGCACCCCGGCGGGCGTGGCGCGGCTGGTCGCCGAGAAGGGCGACGGCGTCCGCCCCCCGCTGACGCGCCGCGAGCGCCCCGAGCGCATCCCGCTGTCGTTCGCGCAGCAGCGCATGTGGTTCCTCAACCAGCTCGAAGGCGCCGCGTACACGATGGCGCTCGCGTACCGGCTGGAGGGACGCCCGGACGTCGCCGCGCTCGAAGAGGCCCTCGGCGACCTCGCCGACCGGCACGAGAGCCTCCGCACGGTGTACCCGTCCATCGACGACACCCCCTACCAGCGGATCCTCGACGGCCGTCCGATCCTGGAGGTCGAGGACGTCGCTGAGGACGACCTGAAGGACGTCCTCGCCGAGCGCGCCGCCCGCCCGTTCGACCTCACGGCCGACCTCCCGTACCGGACGCGGCTGCTCCGGCTCGCCCCGGACGACCACGTGCTGCTGCTCGTCCTGCACCACATCGCGGTGGACGGCTGGTCCGTCGGCGTGCTCCAGCGCGACATCGGCACCGCCTACGCGGCGCGCAGGGAGGGCCGCGCGCCGGCGTGGGAGCCGCTGCCCGTCCAGTACGCGGACTACGCGCTCTGGCAGCGGGACGTCCTCGGCGACCTGGACGACCCCGAGAGCCTCATCAGCGCCCAGCTCGACCACTGGCGGACGGCGCTGGACGGCTCCCCGCCCGAGCTGACGCTGTCCGCCGACCGCCCGCGCCCGCCCGTGCCGTCGTTCGAGGGCGCGGCGGTCCCGGTGCGGGTCGACGCGGCGGCCCACGCGCGGCTGGTCGAGATCGCGCAGCGCGGCCGGGCGAGCATGTTCATGGTCGTCCACGCGGCGTGGGCGCTGCTGCTGGCCCGGTCCGGCGCCGGCACGGACGTCCCCGTCGGCACCGCCACCGCCGGACGCGGCGACGCCGCGCTGGAAGACCTCGCGGGCTTCTTCATCAACACGCTCGTCCTGCGCACCGACCTGTCCGGCGACCCGACGTTCGCCGAGCTGGTGGCGCGCGTCCGGGAGGCCGACCTCGCCGCGTACGCGCACCAGGACGTCCCGTTCGAGCGGCTGGTGGACGAGCTCAGCCCGGTCCGCTCGCTGGCCCGCAACCCGCTGTTCCAGGTGTCGCTGAGCCTGCAGAACTTCCCGCAGGACCAGGGCTGGCGGCTGCCGGGCCTGGCCGTCCGGCCGATGTCGCCGCGTCCGCTGGAGGCGCGGTTCGACCTGTCGCTGAGCATGACCGAGCGCCGCGCCGCCGACGGCTCCCCGGACGGCCTGGACGGCATGCTCCAGTACGCGGTGGACCTGTTCGACGAGGAGACCGTCAAGGACCTCGCCGCCAGGCTCGCGCGCCTGCTGAACCAGGTCGCCGCCTACCCGCGCACGCGCGTCAGCCGCTTCGAGATCCTGGACGACGCCGAACGCCACCGGGTGACGGCCGGCTGGAACGCCACCGAGCACCCGCTGCCCGCCGCGACCCTGCCCGAGCTGTTCAGGGCCCAGGCCGCGGCCACCCCGGACGCCCCGGCCGTCGAGACGGACGGCACGAGCTGGACCTACCGCGACCTGGCCGAACGCGCGGACGCGATCGCCCGCGCCCTGGCCGGACGCGGCGTCGGGCGCGGCGATCTCGTCGGCGTGGCCCTCGACCGCTCGCCCGAGCTGGTCGCGACGCTGCTCGGCATCACGCTGGCGGGCGCCGGTTACGTCCCGATCGACACGGCCTGGCCGCAGGCGCGGCGCGACGCCGTCCTGGACGGCACCACGCTCGTCATCGACGCCGAGATCACCGGCGACGGCGAGCCCCAGGCGCCCGGCCCGGACGACACCGCCTACGTCATGTTCACGTCCGGCTCCACCGGCACCCCGAAGGGCGTCGTCGCGACGCAGCGCGGCGTCGCGGCCCTCGCCGCCGACCCGTGCTGGAGCGCGGCGGCGCGCGGACGCGTCCTGTTCCACGCGCCGCACGCGTTCGACGCGTCCACCTACGAGCTGTGGGTGCCGCTCGTCCACGGCGGCACCGTCGTCGTCGCGCCGCCCGGCAGGCTGGACGCCGTCACGCTGGAACGCCTGGTCACCGAGCACCGGCTGACGGCCGTCCACGTCACGGCGGGCCTGTTCAGCGCGATGGCCGAGGCGGCGCCCGCCTGCTTCGGCGGCGTGCGGGAGGTCCTGACCGGCGGCGACGCGGTCCCGCCCGGCGCGGTGCGGCGGGTGCGCGAGGCGTGCCCTGGCGTGACCGTCCGGCACCTGTACGGGCCGACCGAGACGACGCTGTGCGCCACCACCCACGCGATCGCGCCGGGCGCCTCCCCCGGCGCGGTCCTCCCCATCGGACGGCCCCGCGCCAACACCCGGACGCTCGTGCTGGACGACTTCCTGCGTCCCGTCCCGGCGGGCGTGACCGGCGAGCTGTACGTGGCGGGGGACGGCGTCGCGCGCGGCTACCGGGGCCGTCCGGCGCTGACGGCGGAGCGGTTCGTCGCCGACCTGACCGGCGCCGGGGGCCGCATGTACCGGACGGGCGACCGCGCCCGCTGGACCAAGGACGGCGACCTGGTCTTCGCGGGCCGCGTGGACGGCCAGGTGAAGATCCGGGGCTTCCGCGTGGAGCCGGGCGAGATCGAGGCCGTCCTCGCCGAGCGGACCGACGTCGGCCGCGCCGTCGTCGTGGTCCGCGAGGACGGTCCGGGCAAGCGGCTCGTCGCCTACGTCGTCCCCGGCGACGCCGAGCCCGACGGCGCCGCGCTGCGCGCCCACCTCGCCGCGCGGCTGCCCGAGTACATGGTCCCGGCGTCGGTCGTGGTGCTGGACGCGTTCCCCGTCACCGCGAACGGCAAGATCGACCGGGCGGCGCTGCCCGCGTCCGACACCGCCGCGCTCGCCGTCGGACGCGGCCCCGGGACGCCCCGCGAGCAGGTGTTCTGCGACCTGTTCGCCGACGTCCTCAAGCTGGAGCGGGTCGGCGCGGAGAACTCGTTCTTCGAGCTGGGCGGCGACTCGATCATGTCGATGACGCTGGTGGCGCGGGCCCGCCGCGCGGGCCTGGTGATCACCGTCCAGCAGGTGTTCGAGTCCGGCACCCCGGCGGGGCTGGCGGCGGTCGCGACCGAGGCGGCCGAGGACGCGGCGGCCGTGCGGGTGGACCCGGCCGGCGAGATCCCGCTGACGCCGGTGATGAGCGAGCTGGTCGAGCGGGCCGGGGACGGCGTCGGCGAGACGTTCCAGTCGATGCTGGTCGTCACGCCCGCCGACCTGGACGTCGCGCTGCTGGCGCGGGCGCTGGACGCGGTCGCGGACCGGCATCCGGTGCTGCGCGCCCGGCTCGGCGACGGCGTCCTGACCGTCCCGGCCGACGGCGCCCCCTTCGCGGTCCGCACGGTGGACGCCCCGGGCGACCTGGCCGATCTCGTCCGGCGCGAGACCGGCGCGGCGGCGGCCCGGCTGGACCCGCGCGGCGGCGCGATGCTGGAGGCCGTCCTGCTGGACCGGGGCGCGGGGGAGCGGGGGCGGCTGCTGCTCGTCCTGCACCACCTCGTCGTGGATGGCGTGTCCTGGCGGGTGCTGCTGCCCGACCTCGCGCTCGCCTACCGGGCGCTGCGCGAGGGCCGGACGCCCGAGCTGGAGCCCGTCCCGGTCCCGTTCCGCCAGTGGGCGCTGGAGCTGGCCGGGCAGGCCCGCGCCGAGGAGGCCCCCGCCTGGCGGGACCTGCTCGCGGGCGCCGACGAGCCGCCGACGAGCCGCCCCTTCGACCCGGCCCGCGACGTCGGCGCGACGCTGCGGCAGGTCGCGGCGACCGTCCCGGCGGACGCGCTGCTGACGACCGTCCCGGCCGCCTTCCACGCGGGCGTGGACGACGTGCTGCTCGCCGCCCTCGCCGCCGCCCTCACCGACTGGTCGCGGCGGCGCGGCGGCCCGGTGCGCGACGGGTTCCTGGTGGACGTGGAGGGCCACGGCCGCACCCCGCTCGGCGCGGCCCGCGACCTGTCCCGCACGGTCGGCTGGTTCACGAGCCTGCGCCCGGCCCGGCTGGACGTCGGCACCGCCGACCTCGCCCAGGTCCGGGCGGGCGGCGACGAGGCCGGACGGGTCGTGAAGCTGGTGAAGGAGCAGCTCAGGGCCGTCCCCGGCGACGGCCTCGGGCACGGCCTGCTGCGCGCGTCCGGCGCGCTGGACGGGCTGCCGAGCCCCCGCGTCGGGTTCAACTACCTCGGCCGGATGGGCGGCGGCGGCCCGGCCGGCCCGGCGGGCGACTGGCAGCCCGCGCCCGAGGCCGCGCCCGGCGGCGGCCTGGCCCCCGGCACGCCCGCCGCGCACGTGCTGGAAGCGGCGGCGCTCGCCTCCGACACCGCCGACGGCGCCCGGCTCACGCTCACGCTGGCGTGGCCGTCGGGGCTGCTGGACGAGCCCGCCGCGCGCGAGCTGGTCGAGGCGTGGGCGGCGATGCTCACCGGGATGGCGGCGGGGACCGAGTCCGGCGGCGGCCACACGCCCTCGGACTTCCCCCTCGCCGGGCTCGACCAGGACCTGATCGACGAACTTGAGGCCGAACTCGAAGGGGAACTCTAAATGGCGCGGACACGAGTCGAGGACGTCTGGCCGCTCTCTCCGCTCCAGGAGGGCCTGCTGTTCCACGCCCTCTTCGACGAGGGCGCGCTGGACATCTACGCGGGCCAGCGGGCGCTGGACATCGAGGGCCCGCTGGACGTCGCGGTGCTCAAGGCGTCCTGGGACGCGCTGCTGGAGCGGCACGCGAGCCTGCGCGCGGGGTTCCGGCGGCCGGTGGGCGCGGACAACCCGGTGCAGGTGATCGCCCGGAGCGTGGAGCTGCCCTGGCAGTTCGTCGACTTATCCGGAATGCCGGGCGATGAGGCGAAGGCGGAGGCCGTCCGGCTGTCGGACGCCGACCGCGCCCGGCGGTTCGACCCGGCCAAGCCGCCGCTGCTGCGCGTCCTGGTGGTGAAGTTCGGCGCGGACCGGCACCGGATGGTCGTCACCCAGCACCACATCGTCCTGGACGGCTGGTCGCTGCAGATTCTCGTGTCCGAGCTGTGGGCCGCGTACAACGCGGGCGGCACCACGCGCGGGCTCCCGCCCGTCACCCCGTACCGCGAGTACCTGGCGTGGCTCGGCCGCCAGGACCGGGACGCCGCGCGCGGCGCGTGGAAGACCGCGCTGGCGGGCCTCACCGACCCGACGCTCGTCGCGCCCGCCGTGCAGAACGCCGCGCCCGTCGCGCCCGGCGAGGCCGAGGCGCAGGCCGGGGAGGAGCTGGTCGGGCCGCTGCGCGAGCTGGCGCGGCGGCACGGGCTGACGCTCAACGGCGTCGTGCAGGGCGCGTGGGCGCTGCTGGTCGGCAAGCTCGCCGGACGCCGGGACGTGGTGTTCGGGTCGGCGGTCGCGGGACGCCCGGCGGAGCTGCCCGGCGCGGAGAACATGCTGGGCCTGTTCATCAACACCGTCCCGGTGCGGGTGGAGCTGGACCCGTCCGCGACCGTCGCCGAACTGCTCACCCAGATCAAGGAGCGGCAGGCCGCGCTGGTCGCGCACCAGTACCTCGGGCTGAGCGAGATCCAGCGCGTCGCGGGCGCGGGCGCGGCGTTCGACGTGCTGATGACGTTCGCGAACTACCCGTCCGGGGGCGGCGGCGGCGACAAGCAGCCGCAGAACCCGCCCGGCCCGCTCAAGTTCACCGTGCCCGGCGGCGGACGCGACTCCGCGCACTATCCGCTGACGCTCGGCGTGACGGTCTCCGACGGGCTGCGGCTGCGCGTGAGCTTCCGGCCGGACGTGTTCGACGCGGCGGCCGGGCGGGCGCTCGTCCACCGGCTGCTGCGGGTGCTCGGGCAGATGGCCGCCGACCCCGGGCTGCTGCTCGGGCGGATCGACGTGCTGGACGAGGCCGAGCGCCGACTCATCGTGGGGCGGTGGAACGACACGTCCCGGCCCGTCCCGGTGCGGACCCTCCCCGGCCTGTTCCGCGCCCGCGCGGCCGAGACGCCCGGCGCCGTCGCGCTGATCGGGACGCGGCCGTGGACGTACGCGGAGCTGGACGTCCTCAGCGACCGCGTCGCGGGCGGGCTCGCGGCGCGCGGCGTCGGCCGGGGCGACCTGGTCGGCGTCGTGATGGAGCGCTCGGCCGAACTGGTCGCGGTGCTGCTCGGGATCATGAAGGCGGGGGCCGGGTACGCGCCGGTCGACCCGTCCTGGCCCGCCGAGCGCGCGGCTCTCGTGCTGGACGCCGTGCCGGTCCGGGTCGCCGACCGCGCGCTCGCCGACGCCGACGCGCTCATCGCCGCCGACCTGCTCGCGTCCCCGCCCGGCGCGGGCGCGGCGCCCGGCCCCGGCGACGTCGCCTACGTCATGTTCACCTCGGGCTCCACCGGCACGCCGAAGGGCGTCGTCACGACACAGGAGGCCGTGGCTGCGCTCGTCACCGACTCGTGCTGGAGCGCGGCGGCGCGCGGCCGGGTGCTGCTGCACGCGCCGCACGCGTTCGACGCGTCCACGTTCGAGCTGTGGGTGCCGCTCGTCCACGGCGGGCGGGTCGTCGTCGCCCCGCCCGGCGCGCTGGACGCGGGCGCGCTGGAACGGCTGATCGAGGAGCACGAGCTGACGGCCGTCCATGTGACGGCGGGCCTGTTCGGCGTGCTGGCCGAGGAGTCCCCGGACTGCCTGGCCCGGCTGGACGAGGTCCTGACCGGCGGCGACGTCGTCCCGGCCGGGGCGGCGGGCCAGGTGATGGCGGCGGCGTCGCGGCTGTCGGTGCGGCACCTGTACGGGCCGACCGAGACGACGCTGTGCGCGACCACCCACGCGTTTCCCGCCGGGTCCGAGCCGCCGGCGGTGCTGCCGATCGGACGGCCCCGCGACAACGCGAGCGTGTACGTCCTGGACGAGTTCCTCCAGCCCGTCCCGGCCGGGGTGACCGGCGAGCTGTACGTGAGCGGGCTCGGGCTGGCGCGCGGCTACCTGCGGCGGCCCGCGCTGACGGCCGAGCGGTTCGTCGCGAGCCCGTTCGGCGGCGGCCGGATGTACCGGACGGGCGACCTCGCCCGCTGGACGCCCGACGGCGTGCTCGTCTTCGGCGGCCGCGCCGACGAGCAGATCAAGATCCGCGGGTACCGGGTCGAGCCGGGCGAGATCGAGGCGGTGCTGGCCGGGCACCCGCTCGTCGGGCAGGCCGCCGTGCTCGCGCGGGAGGACAGGCCGGGGGAGAAGCGGCTGGTGGCCTACGTCGTCCCGGCTCCGGACGCGCCCGCGACCGCCGCCGCCGAACTGCGCGACCACCTCGCCGCGCGGCTGCCGGAGTACATGGTGCCGGCCGCGCTGCTGACGCTGGACGCGCTGCCCGTCACGGCCAACGGCAAGATCGACCGGGCCGCGCTGCCCGCGCCGGAGCTGACCGGCGCGGTGCGCGGACGCGGTCCCGCGACCCCGGTCGAAGAGATGCTGTGCGGCCTGTACCGGGAGGTCCTCGGGCTGGACTGGGTCGGCGCGGACGACTCGTTCTTCGAGCTGGGCGGCGACTCGCTGCTCGGGATGCGGCTGATCGCCCGCATCCGCGCCGTGCTGGAGGCCGACCCCGGCATCGGCGACCTGTTCACCGCGCCCTCGCCCGCCGAGCTGGCCCGCCTCATCGGCGGCGGCGAGGAGACCCGGGCCGCGCTCGCCCCGCGCGTCCGGCCCGACGCCGTTCCGCTGTCGTTCGGGCAGCAGCGGATGTGGTTCCTCAACCGGCTGGAGGGGACGGGCGAGGGCGCGGCCTACAACCTGCCGCTCGCGCTGCGGCTGAGCGGCGCTCTGGACGTGCCCGCGCTGTCCGCCGCGCTCGGCGACATCGCGGACCGGCACGAGAACCTGCGGACGGTGTACCCCGAGGTCGGCGGCGTGCCGTCGCAGAAGATCCTGTCGGGCGAGGGCTCGCGTCCGCGGCTCGCGGTGGTGCCGACCGTCGAGTCCGCGCTGCCGGACCTGCTGGCGGCCGAGATGGGACGCGGGTTCGCGGTGGCGTCCGACCTGCCGTGGCGTCCGACGCTGTACGTCCTCGGGCCGACCGATCACGTGCTGCTGGTCGTCGCGCACCACATCGCGGTGGACGGGTGGTCGATGGGCGTCCTCACCCGCGAGCTGGGGGCGGCGTACGCGGCGCGGTCGTCGGGACGCGCGCCGTCGTGGGAGCCGCTGACCGTCCAGTACGCGGACTACGCGCTGTGGCAGCGCGAGGTGCTCGGCACGCTGGACGATCCGGACAGCCTGATCAGCGCCCAGCTCGCCTACTGGCGCGCGACGCTCGCGGACGCGCCCGCCGAACTGCGGCTGCCGACGGACCGTCCGCGTCCCGCCGTGTCCTCGTTCCGGGGCGCGTCGGTGCCGGTGCGGGTCGGCCCGCACACGCACGCGAAGCTGGTGGAGATGTCGCAGCGCGGGCGCGCGACGATGTTCATGGTCGCGCACGCGGCGCTCGCGGCCCTGCTCGCGCGGGTCGGCGCCGGGACGGACCTGCCGCTCGGCACGCCCGTCGCCGGTCGCGGCGACACCGCGCTGGACGGCCTCATCGGCTTCTTCGTCAACACGCTCGTCCTGCGGACGGACGTCGGCGGCGACCCGACGTTCGCCGACCTGCTCGCGCGCGTCCGGGAGACCGACCTCGCCGCCTACACTCACCAGGACATTCCGTTCGAGCGGGTCGTGGAGGACCTGAACCCGGCGCGGTCGCTGTCGCGGAACCCGCTGTTCCAGATCATGCTGAGCGTGCAGAACTCGGCGCCGTCGCGCGGCGGGTTCGAGCCCGCCGGCCTGAAGATGCGTCCGCTCCCGGCCGGTCCCGGCCTGGAGACCGCCCGGTTCGACCTGTCGGTGACGCTCGCCGAGCAGCGCGACGCCGAGGGCGCTCCCGCCGGGATCGGCGGGACGATCCAGTACGCCACCGACCTTTTCGACGCCGCGACGGCGCACCGCCTCGCGGACCGGCTGGCGCGCGTCCTGGAGCAGGTCGCGGCGAACCCGCGCCTGCGGATCAGCCGCCTGGACGTCCTGGACCGCGACGAGCACGCGAACGTGGTGCGCACCTGGAACGCCACGTCCGCCGCGTTGCCCGCCGGAACCTGGCTGGACCTGTTCGCCGCCCGCGCGGCGTCCGGCCCGGCGCTTCCCGCCGTCCGCTCCACCGCCGCCGCGCTGACGTACGCCGAGCTGGACGAGCAGGCGTCGCGGGTGGCCGGCTATCTCGCCCGGCACGGCGTCGGCCCGGAGACCGTCGTCGCGCTGTGCCTCCCGCGCGGTGTCGACTACGTGGCGGCCCTGCTCGGCGTGTGGAAGGCGGGCGCGGCGTTCGTGCCGCTCGACCCCGCGCACCCGGCGGGACGTCTCGGGTACGTGATCGGCGACAGCGGCGCGGCCGTCGTGATCGGGACGGAGGACACGCTCGCCGGGCTCCCGCCGATCGCCGTCCCGGTGACGTTCGAGGAGGCCGTCGCGGCGCCCGCCGACGCGGCGGCGCGGCCGGTGGCGCCCGACCAGTTGGCGTACGTGATCTACACGTCGGGGTCGACGGGCCGACCCAAGGGCGTGGCGGTGTCGCATCGCGGTGTCGTGAACCTGGCGCAGGCTCTGCGTCCTTCGCTCGGCGTGGAGCCCGGCGTGACGGCGTTGCAGTTCGCGTCGTTCAGCTTCGACGCGGCCGTGCTGGACATCGCGGTCACGCTGGGCGCGGGCGGGACGCTGGCCATCGCGTCGTCCGCCGAGCGGGCCGAGCCGGGTGCCCTGGCCGGGATGATCCGGGACGCCGGGGTGTCGGTGGCGAGCGTGGTGCCGTCGCTGCTGAGCGTCCTGGACCCGGCCGCCGTTCCGGGCGTCCGCACCTGGGTGCTCGGGGCCGAGCTGCTGACCGCCGACCTCGCCGCGCGGTGGACGGACGTCGCGCACGTGGTCAACACCTACGGCCCGACCGAGGCGACGGTGATCACGACGGCGGGCCCGGTGGCCCCGGCGATCAGCGGCGACGACCTGCCGCCCTCCATCGGCCGGCCGATCGAGAACACGCGGACCTACGTCCTGGACGAGTTCTTGCAGCCCGTCCCGCCCGGCGTGGTCGGCGAGCTTTACATCACCGGGCCGGGCCTGGCGCGCGGATACATCGGGCGTCCGGACCTGACGGCCGAACGGTTCGTCGCGTCCCCGTTCGGGACGGGCGCACGCCTGTACCGCAGCGGCGACCTGGCCAAGTGGACCGCCGACGGCGAACTGGTGTTCGCGGGCCGCGCGGACCAGCAGGTCAAGATCCGCGGGTTCCGCGTCGAGCTGGGCGAGGTCGAGGCCGTCCTCGCCGCGCAGGAGGACGTCGCGCAGGCCGCCGCCGTCGTCCGCAAGGACCGCCTGATCGCCTACGTCGTCGGCGCGTCCGGGCTGGACGTCGAGGGGCTGCGGGAGTTCGCGGCGGAACGGCTGCCGGACTACATGATCCCGGCGGCGTTCGTCGTGCTGGACGCCCTGCCGCTCACCGTCAACGGCAAGCTCGATCGCGCCGCGCTGCCCGAGCCCGAGGCGCGGCTGGCGGGGCGCGCCCCGGCGACGCGGGCGGAGGAGGCGCTGTGCGCGCTGTTCGCCGACGTCCTCGGCCGCGAGCGCGTCGGCGCCGACGACTCCTTCTTCGACCTCGGCGGCGACTCCCTCACCGCGATGCGGCTCATCGCCCGCGTCCGGGAGGAGCTGGGCACGGAGATCGGCGTCCGCGCCCTGTTCGCCGACCCGACCCCCGAGGCCGTCGCGCGGATGGTCGAGGGCGCGGACGGCGCGGTCGTCACGACCGTCACCCCGCGCGTCCGGCCCGAGGCGATCCCGCTGTCGTTCGGGCAGCAGCGGATGTGGTTCCTCAACCGGCTGGAGGGCCGGGGCGAGGGCGCCGCGTACAACCTGCCGCTGGCGCTGCGGCTGACCGGCAGCCTGGACGTCCCGGCGCTGGAGGCCGCGCTGTCCGACGTCGTCGCCCGGCACGAGAGCCTGCGCACGGTCTACCCCGAGAGCCGGGGCGTGCCGCGCCAGGAGATCCTGGACGCGCACCCGCACCTGGAGATCGCCCACGTCACCGACCCGGACGCGGAGGTGGCGGCCCGCACCGCGCGCCGCTTCGACGTCACGACGGACTTGCCGCTGCGGGCATCGCTGCTGGTGGTGGGGCCGTCCGAGCACGTCCTGCTGCTGGTCATGCACCACATCGCGGTGGACGGCTGGTCGATCGGCATCCTCCAGCGTGACCTGTCGATGGCCTACACCGCGCGGGTCGAGCGGCGGGCGCCGCGCTGGGACCCGCTGCCCGTCCAGTACGCCGACTACGCGCTCTGGCAGCGCGAGGCGCTCGGCGACCTGGACGATCCGGACAGCGTCGTCAGCGCCCAGCTCGCCTACTGGCGCACGGCCCTCGCGGACGCGCCGCCGGAGCTGCGGCTGCCGACCGACCGTCCGCGTCCGGCCGTCCCGTCGTTCCGCGCGGGCTCGGCGGACCTGCGCCTGTCCGCGACGGCGCACGCCGCGCTGGCCGACCTCGCGCAGCGGAACCGCGCGACGATGTTCATGCTGGCGCAGGCGGCGGTCGCGGTGCTGCTGGCGCGGACGGGCGCGGGCCGCGACATCCCCGTCGGGACGTCCGTCGCGGGCCGGGGCGACACCGCGCTGGACGAGCTGGCGGGCTTCTTCGTCAACACGCTCGTCCTGCGCACGGACGTGAGCGGCGACCCGACGTTCGCCGACCTCCTCGCCCGCGTCCGGGACGCCGACCTCGCCGCCTACGACCACCAGGACATCCCGTTCGAGCGGCTGGTCGAGGACCTGAACCCGGCGCGGTCGCTGGCGCGGAACCCGCTGTTCCAGGTGATGCTGAGCGTGCAGAGCGTCGGCGGGGAGCGGCGGTCGCTGCCGCTGCCCGGCCTGGTCGCCGAGCCGCTGCCGCCCAAGGCCGAGGCCGCCCGGTTCGACCTGTCGTTCACGCTCGTCGAGCACCGGGACGCGGCCGGGACGCCCACCGGGATCGGCGGCGGCGTCCAGTACCCGCTGGACCTGTTCGACGCGGCCACGGCGGAGGGCCTGGCGGCGCGGCTCGTCCGGGTGCTGGAGCAGGTGGCGGCGGACCCGTCGGTGCCGCTCAGCCGGATCGAGGTGCTGGACGAGCCCGAGCGCCGGACGGTCGTCGCGGACTGGAACGCCACGTCCGCCGCCCGTTCTACTGCGGACTGGCTCGGGCTGTTCGGTGCGTGGACGTCCCGGACGCCGTCGGCCCCGGCCGTCCGCTGCGGCGCGGACGCCCTGTCGTACGCGGAGCTGGACGCCCGCTCGAACCGTCTGGCCCGGCACCTGCGGACGCTGGGCGTTGCTGCGGAGTCGGTCGTCGCGCTGTGCCTGCCGCGCGGGGTGGACATGGTGGTGGCGGAGCTCGCGGTGTGGAAGGCGGGGGGCGCGTTCGTACCGCTGGACGTGTCCCACCCGTCCGACCGGCTCGCCTATGTCATCGCCGACAGCAAGGCGTCCCTGGTGCTGGGCACCGCCGGAACCCTCGCGTCCCTGCCCGGCACGACGCCGCACGCGGTGCTGACGTCGTCCACGGCCGCCGGGCTGTCGGACGAGCCGCTGGGCACGGTGCTCGCGCCTGATCAGTTGGCGTACGTCATCTACACGTCGGGGTCGACGGGTCGTCCCAAGGGCGTCGCCGTCTCGCATCGGGGCGTCGTGAACCTGGCGGAGGCTCTGCGTCCTTCGCTGGGCGTGGAGCCCGGGGTGACGGCGTTGCAGTTCGCGTCGTTCAGCTTCGACGCGGCCGTGCTGGACGTCGCGGTGACGCTGGGCGGCGGCGGGACCCTGGCGATCGCGTCGCCGGACGAGCGCGCCGAGCCCGCCGCGCTGGCCAGGATGATCCGCGACGCGGACGTGTCCGTGGCGAGCGTCGTGCCGTCGCTTTTGAGCGTCCTGGACCCGGCCGCCGTTTCCGGCGTCCGTAACTGGGTGCTCGGCGCCGAGTTGCTGACCGCCGACCAGGCGGCGCGGTGGACGGCCGGTTCGCGGGTCTGGAACACCTACGGCCCGACCGAGGCGACCGTGATCACCACGCTCGGCCCGGTGGACCCGGCGATCAGCGGCGACGACCTGCCGCCTTCCATCGGCCGGCCGATCGAGAACGCCCGGACCTACGTGCTGGACGAGTTCCTGCGCCCGGTCCCGCCCGGCGTCGTCGGCGAGCTTTACATCACCGGGCCGGGCTTGGCGCGCGGTTACGTCGGGCGTCCGGACCTGACGGCCGAGCGGTTCATCGCGTCCCCGTTCGGGACGGGCGAGCGGCTGTACCGCAGCGGTGACCTGGCCAAGTGGACGGCTGACGGCGAGCTGGTGTTCGCGGGCCGCGCGGACCAGCAGGTCAAGATCCGAGGGTTCCGCGTCGAGCCGGGCGAGGTCGAGGCCGTCCTCGCCGCGCACGAGAGCGTCGCGCAGGCGGCGGTGCTCGTCCGCGACGACCGGCTCGTCGCCTACGTCGTCGGCGACGGCTTGGACGTGGACGCGCTGCGCGAGTTCACCGCCGAGCGGCTGCCCGACTACATGATCCCGGCGGCGTTCGTCGTCCTGGAGACGCTGCCGCTCACCGTGAACGGCAAGCTCGACCGCGCCGCACTGCCCGACCCCGAGGCCCGGCCGGCGGGCCGCGCCCCGGCGAACCGCGCCGAGGAAGTCGTCTGCGGCCTGTTCGCCGAGGTGCTCGGCCGCGAGAGCGTCGGCGCCGACGACTCGTTCTTCGACCTCGGCGGCGACTCGCTCACCGCGATGCGGCTCATCGCCCGCGTCCGGGAGGTCCTGGACGCGGAGATCGGCGTCCGGGCGCTGTTCGCCGAGCCCACCCCGGAGGCGATCGTCCGGGCCGTCCACCAGGGCGGCGCGGCCGACGACTTCAGCCCGCTGCTGCGGCTGCGCGCGGGCGGCGGCCGTCCGCCGGTGTTCTGCCTGCCGCCGAGCACCGGCCTCGGCTGGACGTACGGGGCGCTCGCCGAACGGCTGCCCGAGGACGTCCCCGTCTACGCGCTCCAGTCACCGGCCCTGACCGGGACCGGGGACGCGCCGGAGACGATGGAGGCCCTGGCCGCGCACTACTTCGAGCAGATCAGGACCGTCCGGCCCGACGGCCCGTACCGCCTGCTCGGCTGGTCCTTCGGCGGCCTCCTGGCGCACGCCGTCGCCGTCCACGCGCAGCGGGAGGGCGCGCAGGTGGACCTGGTCGCGAGCCTGGACGGCTACCCGTCGTCGGGGGAGAGCGCGCCCGACGGCCCGCGTCCGCCGGAGACCGGCGGCCCGGACGCGGGCGGCGCGCTGTCGGCGGTCGAGCGGGTCAACGCCGAGAGCGCCCGGCTCGCCGGCCGCTTCACGCCCGGCGTCCTGCACGGGGACCTGCTGCTGGTCGTCGCGACGGAAGGACGTCCGTCGTTCGCCCCCGCGGCGGCGGCGCCCGCGTCCTGGCGCCCGCACGTGTCCGGCGCCGTCCGCGTCCACGAGGTGGCCCACGGCCACCACGACCTGATGAAGCCGGAACCGCTCGCCGACATCGTCCGCCTCCTCACCGCCCGCCTCGCGGACGACTGACCCGGCAGGACCGGCCGGGACGAGCCTCCCGGCCGGTCCTGCCGGAACTCCGCGCCGACACCTGAGCCGCAGCGCGGACGTCCGGGCGGAGTGCCCCGGGGGACGGGTCCCGGGGCGGGAGAGACCGCGCAGCGAAACGGCGCTCGCCCCGGGACCGGCCGCAGAGCGAACCGTCCGGTGGGCGGAGGTCCCTGTGCGGGCGCGGTCGGCGGGTGAGCGCCGCAGTCCCGGGCCGAGTGCGAACCCGGCCCGGGACCGACGAGGTCAGCCCTGCGGAACCTGGGCGCCGGGCGGGACCACCAGGAGCGGACGGCACGCCTTCTCGGCGGTCTTGAACTGCTCCGACTTGGGGTCGATGCCGGACTTCGACGGGTCCAGCTCCAGGTCGCCCTTGGCGTTCGGGTCCGGGAAGTTCGAGACGCCCTTGTCCCGCATGCACTTGGAGTACTTGATCTGGTCGTTGCGGTACTTGCTCATGTCCGGCCGCGACTTCTGGCCGGGCTTGAGCGCCGAGCATGCCTTTTCGGCGGCCTGGAAAACGGGCGACTTGCCGTCCACCGCGTCGGGGCCGGGCGTGCCGACCGAGTTGCCGTTGGCGTCCAGGTCGGGGAATCCGGTGACGCCGTGCTCGCGCATGCACTTGGAGAACTCGATCGGGTCGGCCTTCTTGGCGGGCGTGGCCGACGCGTTGGTCCCCGTCTTGGATCCGGCCACCCCCTTGCCCGAGTCGTCGCCGCCGCACGCGCTCGCGAACAGCGCGATGGCCACGCATCCGGTGGCCAGGAAAGCGGACCCGCGCAGCCGCAGTGCTTTCTTCTTGCCGGTGGAGCTACGACCATCTTCCATCTCTTGCCTCCGCAGATCGCTGACTCTCTTATCGGCGAAACTACGGGAGGAGGGGTTTCGGAAAGGTCTCACCCACAACCACCTGCGCGACCGTCCCACTCACACCCATCCGGCCGCCTTCGCCCGCTTTTACGAAACCCGTCCGCCCCAGGCAGCCCGGTCGGGTGACCGGTGACCGCACCGCGGGCCGAAGAGATCAGGGCTGCGCCAGGAGCCGGTCGACGAGCCCGGCGATGTAGTCCGGGGTGAGCGGGCCCGCGCCGAACAGGACGCGGATGTACATCGGGGCCATGAGGTGGTCCAGGACGTCCAGCCCGTCGGGTGGACGCTCGCCACGGTCGGCGGCGCGGTCGAGCATGCCCTGGACGAGCCCGGCGCGTTCGGCGAGGAAGTCGTCACGCGCCTGGAGGCCCCGTTCGCCCCGGTTGGACAGGGCGACGACCAGGCGCAGCACCGCCAGGCCCTCGGGTCCCGTGATCTCGCGCGCCACCTGGGCCGCGTAGGCGTGCAGGTCGCCGGCCAGGGTCCCGGTGTCGGGCATCGGCGACCGGGCCTTCAGCCGCGTGAGCGCCACGTCGGTGAGCAGGGCCTCCAGGGTGCCCCACCGGCGGTAGACGCTGGTGTCGGCCACGCCCGCGCGGGCTGCGACGTCACCGACCGTGAATTCGCCGTAGCCGCGCTCGCCGACCAGGTCCGTGACGGCCTGGTGTACCGCCGCGCGGACGCGTGCGCTGCGTCCGCCGGGCCGCCGGACCGGTTCTCGCTCTCCCATGGCGTCACCTTATCGCAGTCATCAGTTGCGTTTAGACATCCGATCGGCTAGCGTCCCTAAAGCAGTGACGGACTGCTTTAGGAGGAACGATGAAGCCTGCATCGCCCGTGACCGTGCCGAACCGGGCGGCGTTGCTCACGGTGACCTGCCTGGGGCAGTTCATGGTGCTGCTCGACAACACGATCGTCGGCGCGGCGCTGCCCGACATGCAGGAGCGGCTGCACACCCGGCTGACCGGACTGCAATGGATCGTCGACGCGTACGTGCTGCTGGTCGCCATGCTGCTGCTGTCCGGCGGCGTCTTCGCCGACCGCTTCGGCCGCAAGAAGATGTTCCTGGCCGGCGTCGTCGTGTTCACCGCCGCGTCCGTCCTGTGCTCCGCCGCGCCCTCGATCGGCTGGCTGATCACCGGACGGGTGGTGCAGGGCATCGGGGCCGCGGCGCTGAGCCCCGCCTCGCTGGCCCTGCTCGCCGCCGCGTACCCGGTCGCGCAGGAGCGGGTCAAAGCGATCGGGCTGTGGGCCGGACTCAGCGGAATCGGGCTGGCCGCCGGACCCCTGGCCGGCGGCGTCCTGGTGGAGGCGTTCGGCTGGCCCGCCATCTTCCTCGTCAACGTGCCCGTCGGCGCGGTCCTGCTGGTCGTCGGCCTGCGGGTGCTGGGCGAGTCCCGCAACCCGAACGCTCCGGCGATCGACGTGCCGGGAACCGTCCTGTCCGTCCTCGGCGTGGGGTCGTTCACCTACGCGCTGATCGAGGGCGGCTCCCGAGGCTGGACCGCACCGGTGATCCTCGGCGGTTTCGCCGCCGGAGCCGTGGCCCTCGCCGTCTTCATGGTCGTCGAAGCGCGGGTTCCGGCGCCGATGCTGCCCGTGCGGCTCTTCCGGCAACGGCTGTTCGCGGTGTCCAACACGGCGATGATCGTGGTCGGGTTCGCGCTCATGGGCTCGTCGTTCTTCTTCTCCCAGTTCTTCGTCTACGTCCAGGGCACCTCGATCCTGCGCGCCGGGGTGCAGACCCTGCCCGCCACGCTCGCGATGGTCGTCGTGAGCCCGTTCGCGGGCCGGTTCGCCGCCCGGTACGGCTTCCGGATCATGGTCACCCTCGGCCTGGCGCCGGCCGGGCTGGGCCTGCTGGCCCTGGGTTTCGTGCACGCCGACACCGGCTACGCGAACGTGTGGTGGCGGCTGGCCGTCGTCGGCAGCGGGTTCGCGCTGGCCATGTCCCCGCTGACCGGCGCCGCGATCCAGTCGGTCGGTCCGCAGGAGGGCGGCCTGGCCTCGGGCGTCAGCAGCACCACCCGGCAGATCGGCGCGGTCCTCGGCGTGGCGGTGCTCGGGGCCGTCGTCCGCACCCGGCAGTCCGGCGGCGCCTCGTTCGAGCAGGGACTCGACAGCGCCTTCGTCGTGGCGGGCATCGTCACCCTGGCCACGGCCGTGTTCACCGGCCTGTGGCTGATCAAGAGCACGGAACCGGCACGGCCGACGAGTCCGGCCCCGTGTGTTCGTGAGAACACCGCGAGCCGATGAGGGGATCACCCTCGGCGCGCGAGAGCAGCGCCCGAGCCGGACGGGCGGCTCGGGCGCTGTCGGGTGTTCAGTCGCGGTCGGTGCGGATGGCCTTGATGGCGGCGCTGGGGTCGCCGTTGAAGTAGTCGCGGATGACGCTGTCCAGGACGGCGCGGGCGCGGGGGCTCGGTCCGGGCTCGGGGTCGGTGGTGGTGTGCGCGGCGGCGTTACCGATCTGGAGGAGGCGGTGGATCTCCGAGGCGTGGTAGCGGCGGTGGCCGGACGGCAGGGTGACGGGGTTCAGCGTCCCGGTCCGCGCCCAGCGGGTGACGGTCTTGGGATCGACGCGGAAGAAGTTCGCGACTTCGGCCGGGGTGTAGAGGGTCGGCTGCTGCGGCTCTTCGGGCTTCTTGGTCATGGTCGTCAGGTTCCGGTTCTCGATGGGTGTTGTTGTGGATGGCTGGTGCCTGTGCGGGCTTTGGCAGGGCGGGTCACCGGTCGGGTCCGGCGGACCGCCCTCCCCGAACGGTCCGTCTCGCCCCGGCGTTCACCACTGGCCGCAAGACCCGCGCGGTGCGCTCATCGCCGCGATCGTCCGGCCGACTGCTCCCACCACGGGTCGTACGACCCGTACGACCCGCGCGGCGGTTGCCCGTACGGCAGTTCCCCCTGGGCCGGGAGCGGTGCCGGGCGTTGCGCCGGAAGCGGCGCCGGCGCCGGACGCTGCGGGTAGGCGGGACGCTGTTGCGGCTCGTCGCGTGCCTGTTCGCGCTGCCGCAGTCCTGCGGCCGAGTGCCTGCCGGGATTGCGGCGGCGTCGATGCGGCCACATCGCCGATCACATCCGGGCCTGCTCGCCAGCCTGCTGATCGGCCTGCTCATCGGCCTGCGCGTCGGCCTTGCCCTTCAGCCACGCGAGCGCGGCAGTGACACCCGCGCCGCCGGACGCGTCGGCGATCCACACGCCGCCGTCGCCGTCGCCATCGCCGTAGAGCCAGGGGCGATCGGAGTCCTCGGCGCGGGGCGCGCAGAACACCCGCGCGGGAGCCCGACCGGGACGGTCCAGACGCACGTAGTGATTCTGGCCGCCGTCCACGGACGTGACCTCGGTCGTCATCCGGTGGGCGTCGTGCGCGGCCTGGTCCAGCACCCCCAACCGCACCATCGCCATATCGGTCGTCAGTCGGCGAGGGCGACCATTTCGGGCGCTGTCGCCCGCGCCGCCGTCACAAGGCTTTTCGAGGCTCATGGGATGCCCTTTCCTGCGTTCGGTGAAGTGCCCACGAGTCTGTGACGGACGGCATAGGCTCGGCTACAAAGCAGCCTTGAGCATCGGGCAAGGCACGCACGGTCCCCTCCGACTTGCGGTTCCCTTGCCGAAGACGTCCCCCGGGAGGTGTCCGCCAGATGGCGCGCCGTACGTCCCCGCCCATATATCCGCACGATCTGCCCACGCTGTACGCGCAGCAGCTCCGCGGAAGACGGACCGCGGCGGGCCTTTCGATGGACGCCCTCGCCGCCGCGATGGGCTACACCGGTACGTGGATCTGGCAGGTCGAGACGGGCGCCGAGCGGCCCTCGTTCAAGTTCGCCGAAGACTGCGATACCTACTGGAACACCGATCGCCTATTTCGGGACATTCAGGAGGCGATGGAGCGTCCCGGACCCGTACGGACCGTGCCGGGGTTTGCGGAATACTCCCAGCACGAGGTGCGGGCGGCGCTCATCCGCAGTTACGAAGCGCTGATGATCGCCGGGATCCTCCAGACCGAGGACTTCATCCGCGCCATCTACACGTCAGAGCAGCGCACGGCGGCGGAGATCGAGACCCGGGTGGTGCAGCGCATGGAGCGCCAGGCGCGGGTGCTGGGCAGGGATGACCCGCCCCGGCTCTGGATCGTCCACGAGGAACGCGCGCTCCGTGCGATGGTCGCCCCGCCCGATGTGATGCGGGCGCAGTGGGCCTACCTGCTGGAAATGTGCCAGCGGCCCAAAGTTCACATCCAGGTAGTGCCCGAGAACATCGGCTACCACGAAGGACTCGCGGGATCGTTCACGACACTCACGGGACCTTCCGATGCCGCCTACATAGAGTCGGGCGGCTACGGCTCCTACATTCAGGACCCGCAGGCGGTAGCCTCCTTTTCCGAACGGTTCGAGCTGGTCAGGAATGTAGCCCTGACGACCTCGGCGAGCATCGACCTGATCACGTCCCTGATGGAGAGCAGCTACGATGACCGACTCAACGCGCGCCAGGTGGCGCAAGTCGTCCCACAGCAGCGCTGACGGCGGGCAGTGCGTGGAAGTTGCGGACCTGTTTCCGGTGGTCGGCGTCCGTGACTCAAAGGACCCCGAAGGTCCGCGCCTGTCCCTCGGCCGCGCCGAGTTCGCCGCGCTGATTCACGCCCTCCGCAACGACACCGTCTAACCCGACCATCTCCCAAGCCCTCCCAAGGAGAGACGGGACAGAGACCGGCGTGTTCGTGTCCTGTCCACGATCAAAGAAGCCGTGCCGGCCGCCCACCCGTGGACGACCGGCACGGCTTCTCACTAGTAGACCGACGCAGCCAGGGCGTCAGTGGCGAAGCGCCCTTGCTCGCCCCAACGGTGACCGGACCGGTTCGGCCGGTGCGACTCGACGCCTCGGCGATCCTCGCGCTGCCGTCGCCGTACCTCCAACGGTGACCGGCCCTCTCCGGCCGGTGCGACCGCACTCCAGGGCGGCTATCCGGTCGTGGTCGACGCCCTCCAACGGTGACCGGCCCTTTCTGGCCGGTGCGACAGAGGCATTCGGGGGTGATGCGTAATACAGACTGCCTCCAACGGTGACCGGCCCTTTCTGGCCGGTGCGACCCGGTAGTCGGGCGCGCGGGCGCCGCGATCGGACTTCCCCCTCCAACGGTGACCGGCCCTTTCTGGCCGGTGCGACCCTCCAAAGCCGTGCGCTGCCGCACCCCGAACCCGCCGCCTCCAACGGTGACCGGCCCTTTCTGGCCGGTGCGACGGTGGAGGTCGAGCACGACGCAGATGTCGTTCGCGACCCTCCAACGGTGACCGGCCCTTTCTGGCCGGTGCGACCCCGGAGCGGCACGCCAAGGCGTGGGACGCCAAGGTCCTCCAACGGTGACCGGCCCTTTCTGGCCGGTGCGACCAGGGGACCACGGTCATCGCATCGTGGACCGAGACCCTCCAACGGTGACCGGCCCTTTCTGGCCGGTGCGACGCGATCCACGCGGCGTCGGCCTCCGCCTTCCCGACCTCCAACGGTGACCGGCCCTTTCTGGCCGGTGCGACCGCGGCCTACCACCACGGCGGGATCGATGGCGAGCCTCCAACGGTGACCGGCCCTTTCTGGCCGGTGCGACGGACGCGCTCGCGCGCCGTGCCCTCGGCGCACTGGACCCTCCAACGGTGACCGGCCCTTTCTGGCCGGTGCGACCTCTTCCGTCGTGATCGCGGTCTTGACGGCCTCGGCCCTCCAACGGTGACCGGCCCTTTCTGGCCGGTGCGACTCGTCGCGCCAGCCCCGGCAGACCCAGGCCAGCACCCTCCAACGGTGACCGGCCCTTTCTGGCCGGTGCGACCCGCTGTCCGAGGCAGCCTGCATCGCGATGTGGGCCCCTCCAACGGTGACCGGCCCTTTCTGGCCGGTGCGACCAGTCCCCGAAGGTGGCGCGGCTGGTCTTGTCATCCCTCCAACGGTGACCGGCCCTTTCTGGCCGGTGCGACTGCCGAACATCCTCACCGTCCGCGCCTCGGTGAAGAGCCTCCAACGGTGACCGGCCCTTTCTGGCCGGTGCGACGGGCGCGTGCGGAGGGGCGAGTGTCAGCCACGGGGACTCCCTCCAACGGTGACCGGCCCTTTCTGGCCGGTGCGACGCGGTAGCCCCCGGGCGCCCGCGCGCGAGATACACCCTCCAACGGTGACCGGCCCTTTCTGGCCGGTGCGACGCCCACCGCACCGTCAGGCTCGCCGCCTTCGAGCTCCTCCAACGGTGACCGGCCCTTTCTGGCCGGTGCGACGCCGCGCGAACTGCGGTTACTACTGGGAGTGGCTGAGGGAGTGCTCGGTTGTTGTCCAGTTTGTCCAGTCGAGTGTTGCAACGTGCTTCGGAACCTCCCGGTGATTCTGTGGGTGCTTGGGGTTCCGAAGTCGGTGGGTGGTCGGGTCATGGCGGGGTGGGTTGGAAGAGGCCGAGGCCGAAGTGGGTGTTGGCGCCGAGGTGGAGGGGGCCGGGGACGGGGGCTGTGAAGTCGAGGCGCAGGCCGTAGAGCGGACGGTGGTTGCGTGGCTGCTGGCGGGTGGGGCGGTGGCGGCGGTAGCGGCTCCAGTCGTGGGCGGGCAGGACGGTGATGGTGACGGGCGTCGCAATGTTGCGGTGGGCGAGTTCGCGGTGGATCTCGTTGATGAGATGGGTGTCGGCTGGGATGCGGGCCGGTGCCCAGCGTTGGAGCAGGACGGGGGTGCGGGTGGTCCAACTGGTGGACGTGGCGGTCAGGTCATGGGGGAGAGCGTCCTTGTTGCCGTAAGCGGTGATGCGGACGTGTAGGTCGCGTGGTCCTTTGACGTTCGGGCCGACTCCGAGAGCGGTGTTGGCGAGCTGGTCGAGGGCGGCGAGTTCTTGGTCGGTGAGGCCGCCGGGTGCCCAGATGACGAGTTCGTCGATCGTGTCCTGGTCGCCGAGGGCGAGGTAGTGGGCGTGCTGGTGGCCGGTGAGGGGCTGGTCGTTCTCGTCGCGTCCGACGAGGTTGCTGGGACGGGTGCGGGGGCCGGCGACCTGGTCGAGGGCCTTGAGGCTGGCCGCGCGCAGCAGGTCGGTGACGATCACGGTGTCGGTGACGCGGGGGAGAGGCGTGCCGTGTAGCGCGAACCGGACGGTCGTGACGTTCGACGTGCTGTCGCCGCGAGCCTGAGCGAGTGCCGTTCGAGTACCAGATGTTGACGCTCTGTCCCGCAAGGGTGTCGTCACGGCGGGCCGCCGAGGGCGGGACGCGGCGGGGGACGGGACGGCGTACTCGATGAGCCCGCTGCCCGGCGGGTAGACGAGCCGAGCCTTGCGGACGCTGGCGGTGTCGGTGATGAGCGCTTCCAGGTCGAGCGGGAGTTCCGGCGCCAGAAGGGGGACCCGTTCCATTCCCGGCGCGAGTTCATCGCTGATGAGAGGCGTCGCTACGGCGAAGTCGGGTGTGGGCGCCCAGCCGGGGGACGCGAGGCCGGCTGCGCAAATGCTGTCGGCACGGCCGAGGTAGGGCAGCGAGGCCGCGAGTTTGGCGAGCGCCTCGGTCTGCTTCGCGTTGAGGTCGCCGGGCCACCGGACGCGGATGGTGGCGTCGCCGCCGAGAGAGGCGAAGGCGTCGAGACCGAGGTTCGCGTCGGCGGCGCCGGTGCGGTGCTTGGTGCTGGGCAGGTAGTGCCGGCTGTGGGCTACCTGGTACGGCGGCAGGAAGTAGTCGGGCGGGACGGCGAGCTGGGTGAGAAGGCTGTGAACGACGTCGGCTTTCAGATCGGGGATGCGGAGTTTCCACACCGAGTACAGGGCGCGCAGGATCCGCCAGGGCGAAGGTGGAAGTTCGACGAGGCCTTCGTTGACGTAGTGGCCCCAGGGGGTGGCGTGGTAACGCTTCCAGGGGAAGTGGACGGCGAGCGTGACGGGCATGACGGGTCAGGCCGCCTTCCACGCGACCGGCAGCGGCCCGCCGACGCCGAACACGTCGGGGTCGGCGGCGCGGCAGGCGGAGATGAGGCCGGTGATCCGGTCCGTCAGGTCGGCGAGGGTGGGCAGTTCCTCGGGGAGGTCGCCGACGGGGTCGAGATCGCATGCGGTCCGCAGGCGCAGCCCGCCGGTGAGCAGGGACCGGATCTCCCACAGTGCGATCGCGGTGAGCAGGTCGGTGACGTCGTCGCCGAGGCCGTAGGAGCTCAGCAGCTCGACGTCGACGGTGAACATCGCGGTGATCGTCCGGGCGGTCCACTCCACGCGGTGGAACGGGATGGAGCCGTAGCCTTCTTTCGTGCCGCCGCCGGTGCCGTTCTTGTCGAGCTGGTGGCGGACGTGGTCGGACTTGCGTCCGCCGCTCACGGCCTGCCGGACGTCATACGCCTCGATCACCGCCGACACCGCGCGGGCGAACCGCGGCTGCCCGAACCACTCCTTCTGGTTGAAGAACACGCCGTGCAGGAGTGCGAACGGGTCCAGGGCCAGCAGGGCGCGGGCCATCGCGGTGCGGTCGAGGGGCGTGTCCTTGGCCAGATGCAGCCGTTCGGCGATGACCTTGAGCATCTTGGTCCCGTCCAACTCGGCCTCGCGGACGAACGCCGACGCCAGCCGGTGGGCCTCCAGGCGGCTCGACGTCAGGAACGCCTCAGGGTCGCCCGCGCGGTGGACGCGCACATAGGGAAGGCCGCTGAACACCGGGTGCTGGTCGCGGGCCGCCTCGTCCCAGGCGGCGCCCTCCAGCCGGTTGGCCATCGACTGCACCGACTCCACCAGCAGGCATTCCTGCAGCTCACCGGTGTCGGTGTAACGGGTGAACGTCGCCGGGCCGAGGTCGGGGAACCCGGTCGGCTGGAACGTCGAGCCCAGCGCGGGACGCAGATCGACGCTGAAACGGATGCGGTGCGGATTCGTCGGGGTCACGATCAGGCTCCTTGACGAGACGGGAGTTGGGAGGGCACAACACAGACCGCCCGCACGGCGCGGGCACGGTCGGCGGCGGAGACGCGCAGCAACAGGGCGGCGGCGAGCCGGGCGCCGTCGATGCGCATCGGTGAGGTCGGATCGTCGGCCGCCGCCAGATCCGTGCGCCTCAACACGGGCAGGAACCCGTTCAGTCGCAGGCGCAGCAGGACGTCGGACGCGACCGGGCCGAGCCCGTAGGCGCCGAGCTTGCTGATCCATTCGGGCCGGGCGCGCGGCGCGGTGCTGGTCGCGTCGTTCGGGCGAAGGTCGTGTCCGGCCGGGGCGTCGTCGGGACGGTTCCCTTCGGAACGGGTCGGCGGGGCGGCGGGCTGCGGACGGCTGGCGCGGTCGTGTGACCTCGCGTCGCCGGAGAAGAAGGGCACAAGGGCGGCCAAAGCGGGGTGCAGCGGCCGCCCTCGGCTCGGCGGCGCGTGGGCGTGGGTGCGGTCCAGGCAGCCCAGCGCCAGCAGCCCGTTGAGGTAGTCGGTGATGCGCCGGTTGTCCAGCCTGTCGAGCGCGAAGTCCTCGACCAGGTCGAGAGGGATCGGTTGCCCGGACGGGAACGGCCCGTCGGCTTCGACGGGGTGCGCCGGACCGTCCGCGTGGTCGGGGTCGCCAGCGAAGGTCATCCGGATGCGGTGGGCTTGCAGCAGTGCCTGGATCAGAGTGCTGGGGGCGAGGTCCATCCGGGTGAGGGATCGGTCGGTCCAGACCGTCCGCGTCCGGCGATCGGGACCGGTCCGCCGTTGGACGCGAGTGAGCAGCGCCCGCACGGACCGGTCGCTCGCCGCGCGCGGTGCCTCGCCGGAGCGCTCGGGCGCGGGGTCGTGGAGTGAGGCGATTCCGGCGGCGATCCACAGTTCCGGGTCGTCGGGCAGCGCCATGAGCCAGTCGACGCGGTCGCGGGGTCGGTACGGCGGAATCTGGTCGCGCAGCGTCCCTGATCGTGCGACCGCGTTGTGCAACTGCCCGAAGAGGATGAGGAACCGGCGCAGGGCTTCGGCTCCGTGACCGGCGGCGATGTCGCAGATCGCGGCGTCGGTGCGGCGGGCCAGGCTCGCCACCCCGGCAGGAAGAGCAAGACGGTGCAGGCGGCGGAGCCACTCATATGGTTCGCGGAGCCTTGCGATGGCTGGATCGTCGCGGACCGTGAACCGTCCGGCCTGAACAGCCAATGGGACTTTCCCGAACCGGGAGGCGATCACGAACCGGCGGAACGCCGACAGACCGCGATCGGTGCCCAGCGAGGCGATGGCGAGCGCGAACTCCAGGCCGTCGCGGGCAGGACGGCCGTTCCACTGGACCCGGCCCTCACCGATCAGGTATTCGATCTCCCGGAGACCGGCCGGACGCTCCCAAAATGGCACCCACTGCTCCCCCTTCACCCCCTCGCCAGACGCAGTGGAGTACCCGACCGCCGAGGTGCGTGCGGCGAACGGCAACGCGCCGGCGCTGGTGGAAGCGCGGTTGCGACGGGTCACCGCCGAGGCGAACAGCAACGTTCCCTCAAGGGTGAGGATCTGGCTCCACGGGTTGGCGAAGCCGGTGTCGTCGTGCTTCTCTCCGGGCGTGGACAGCACTCCGCCGGCCCGTCCCGGGTCGAATTGGCCCACGGTGCCGCGCAGGTACGGCACGTCCTCGCGGCCGAACAGCGCCGCCTCGGCGAACGCCGCCGACGACTTCGGAGCGGCATTCGGTCCGGCGACCATCGCCAGCCGCTGCAAGAACGTCGCCGACAGGTCCTGGCGGCCGAGGTTGCCACCTGTGCCGGTCAGCGGGTTGAACTGCACGTCGCCGGTGGTCAGCACGACCGCCGCGTCCACCCATGCAAGAGCCTTGTCGGGGAAGGCGTTCCGGCACATCCGCACGACGTCGGCCTTGCGGTCGGACGCCCACAGCGACCCGCCCTCGAAACCTCGCTCCCGGGCCTGCGCCACCACCTGGTCGGCGGCGCCGATCGTCGCTCGCAGTTCCGCAAAACGCGGCTCGGCGGTGGTGCGGAATGCCTGCACGGCCTTCTCGGCGGCGGCGCTCTTGCCGTTGCCGGCGAATCCCGAGCCGCTGTTCCACGGCGACACGATCGGCGTGGGCGCGTACTCGCGCACCAGCCACTCCACGATCCGCTCGGACGTGAGCACCGTCGTCAATGCCGGAACGTCCCCGATCCACCGCAACCGCGCCGACGGATCGGCCTGGGACGCCACCACCCGCAACACGCCCAGCGCCTGCAGATACCCGCCCAGCGATACCGCCGTGCACCCGCGCAACGACAGCTCGTTCACCACGTCCCCTCCCGATAAGCCTTGCTGACGCGCCAGTCGGCGATCCGCACCAGCGACTCCAGCCAGGCCAGCCGGAACGGCCCCAGATCCGGACGGTCCCGCAACCGCAGCGCCCGCTCGGTCCACGACGCGGACCACCCGGTCTCGGCCGAAGCAGGGCCGGATGCCGACCCGTCCGGTCCGGTTGCGCTCCGCGTTGCGCCGACCCGTACCGCTTCCAGCGACAACGCCAGCGCCGGGATCCGGCGGCCGTCCGGCAGCAGCACCGGCAACGTCTCGTCGCCGTCGGCGATCCCGAGGACCCGGCCGTCCTCTCCGGGGCGGGAGCGGATCGATACCCGCACCTTCCCGTGGTGCGCGGCGACCAGGTAGGCGATCAGATCGGCTTCGTCTTCACCGTCCAGCACCCGGCATTCGGGATGGAGCAGCATCAGCGCACCGGCCAGGTCATGCCGGGGGATCCGTTCGCGCGGGCCGCGCCGCTCGTTCGGTGCGGGTTCGGGTGGAGGGCCGGGCGACTTCGCCCACACCGTGCCCGCCAGCCCGGGTCGCTCATCGGGTGGCACCGAATCGAGGAGGACGTCCTGGAATCCGGGGAGTGCTTTCCCGAGATCGTGGTAGCGAGCCGCTGCCCGCACCGCATCTAGGGTCCCGTCGGACAATCCGTTCGTGAAGTTCGCGCATTTGGCGATCAGCTTTGCGCTTTCCCGCTCGGTATCGCTCAGGTGGTCGGTCAGCGACACTTTCCTTCGGGCGTTGAAGGACTGCTCATCGGACCCGGCCGTGTCCGACACGGTGATCTCCACGGGATCGACCGCAGTCCGCGATTTGGGCGACCACCCCGTTTCCGGCAGGTAGCCGCCGTCTGCTGCGTCCGCCACAAGTACTGCACCGGGGACGACGTCGTCCCGGCCGCACCGCCGCCATTCCGACCCGGCCCGCTCGTAGGTCCACAATGTCCGTCCGGCCTGCACCAAGCGGCGCGCTTCGCCGACCGGGGCCGGGCAGAGTTCCGCCCGAGAGGGGAACGGCATCCGCTTTTCAGGCCTATCGCCGTCGTGTCCGGGCTCGCGTCCGTCCAGCGTCCGCCACGCCACCAGGACCGTGGCGTCGTCGCCGTCGCGGATCCACGGTCCGACGTCGATGTCGGCACCCGACAGGTCCGGCGCCGTGTCGAAAAGCTGCAAGAGATCCCGGCGCCGCAGCACCGAATACACCGGCCGGATCGAGGACACTTTGACGGCCTGCAACTCCAGGGTCGTCAACGACCGGCCCTCCAACTCCGCCAGAGCCTCGGCCGAAGCATGCAGGTCGGCCTCCTCGTAGGGCGCCGCGCTCATCTTGGGCGGCGCACACCACACCACATCGGCGCCGTCCGGGTACTCGCCCGCCCGATTGCACCGGCCTGCGCGCTGGACCACCGAACTCCACGGCGCCACCTCGGTCACGAGCGTCCGCGAAGAGATGTCCACCCCGGCTTCCAACGCCTGCGTGGCCACCACGATCCGTCCCTGCGGCGGCAACGGCTCGGCGACCGCGTCCCCCAGGGCCTGGCGTTCAGTCCCTCGGAACTGCGAATGCACCAGCAGCCGTCCAACGTCCGGCGCGGCACGGGCGACCGCCGCGTACACCGCACGCGCCCGCTCGACGGTGTTGACGAACACCAACGTCTGCGTGGCGGGCCGGTGCCGGTCCACCGCCGCCTGGGCTAGCGCCCGCGCGTAAGCCACCGGGTCGTCGGGCAATGCCAAGCGCGTGAACGTACGCGACGCGTTCATCCGCACGCCCAACGGCCCCGCCAAGTCCTCCGCCGTCAAGCCCACCGACCGCAGCGTGCCCGGCGACACGGCATGATCGGGCGTCGCCAGCTCCGCGAGGTTCAACGTCGCCGACATCCACATCGTCGCCGTCCGGCCCGATGCGCCCAACGAATCACGAAGACCCTGCAACTGCGCGGTCGTCGCCAACGCCGGCCCCAACAGCTGGGTCTCGTCCACGACCCACTGCACCCCCACATGCAGCAACGAGAACGACACCGGCCACCGCGAACGCGGCTCCCCGTAACCGCGCATCAGCGCCCGCGACAACAACATGTCCTGCGTACCCACCAAGATCGCCGGAGCGGACGGATCCAACTGCCACAGATCGTCGTCACGATCGACCCCGCCCATCAGGACGTGGACCCGCACCTGCTCGGCCAGCCCGAGACGATCCAGCCAGCCACCGATCTCCCCGACCGCCTGATCCACCAGCGTCCGCATCGGCAGCACATACACCAACCGGCGAAACTCCTGATCAACCCCGGTCTCCACCGACCGCCACAGCCACGGCAGCACCGCAGCCGCCGTCTTCCCCGCCCCAGTCGCAACCCCGAGCACGTCCGGAAACCCGGATTCGGCGACGACCCGCTGATACGGATACGGCCCATCACCACCTCCGAACGCACGACGGACAAAAGCGGCAAAATCCTCAGTCATTGCCTAAGTCCCCGTTCCTTGACCGCTGCCGACACCCTGCCACCCGCCACCGACAATTCTTCGAGGTCCCGAAGGTTGGCCGGAACTGACCACCCAATGAGATTGGATAAAACTAATAATCCCGACAAAACAAACAAAATGTGCAACTCTCGGCTGGGTCGGTCGCGACGATCGCGAGCGCATCGGATAGCGTCCGGTGCCAGTCCGCGAAAGCCCCAGCGGGCTGTCGGTGGCGTCAGCCGGCTCGGTTCGGAACCCCGAGCACCCATAAAATCGCCGGGAGGTTCCGAGGTGCATCAGTGCACTCAACGGGACAATATGGACAACAATCGAGTCCGCTTTCAAAGACCCTCGGCAATAACCGCAGGTCACGCGGCGTCGCACCGGCCGCACCAGGCCGGTCACCGTTGGAGGTGTGCGCGGTCTACGAAGGCACGAACGAGGAAGTCGTCGCACCGGCCGCACCAGGCCGGTCACCGTTGGAGGCCGACCTGGCCAGCGCTGCGACGGCCCGCACGAACGTCGCACCGGCCGCACCAGGCCGGTCACCGTTGGAGGTCGCGCACCGCGACGCGCTGGACGAGATCGCCCGGGTCGCACCGGCCGCACCAGGCCGGTCACCGTTGGAGGCCCTGATGACACCGGGCGTCGCCCGGCACGGCGACGCGTCGCACCGGCCGCACCAGGCCGGTCACCGTTGGAGGTTGCAGAAGCCGCCGCACGCTACGTCGTCGATCATCTGGTCGCACCGGCCGCACCAGGCCGGTCACCGTTGGAGGTGATGATGGGATTGTGCGCCCATACCGCAATGGCCCACGTCGCACCGGCCGCACCAGGCCGGTCACCGTTGAAGGGCGATGGCGCAAGCGCCACCCTTGACAGAACCGTCCGGGTCGCACCGGCCGCACCAGGCCGGTCACCGTTGGAGGTTTCGCGGCCGGATGGCTGGCGGGGCGCGGCGAAGTCGCACCGGCCGCACCAGGCCGGTCACCGTTGGAGGGCCCAGCCGATGAACGCGGCGTCTTCGGCGGCGCGCTGGTCGCACCGGCCGCACCAGGCCGGTCACCGTTGGAGGTCCATCGCCTCGTCGGCCAGCGCCCGGGACTTGGTCGTCGCACCGGCCGCACCAGGCCGGTCACCGTTGGAGGCACGCCCGGCGGGCCTGGGTGGACAGGTCCTTGATCCGCGTCGCACCGGCCGAACCAGGCCGGTCACCGTTGGAGGATGTCGGGCGAGGACGAGGCTCCCACCACCGCGCAGGTCGTCGCACCGGCCGCACCAGGCTGGTCACCGTTGGAGGGCCGGGCCAGGGGCGGGTGGCGGCCAGGTCGCAGGTCGCACCGGCCGAACCATGCCGGTCACCGTTGGAGGGGCGGCCGAACGTGGACGTGGTGGGCGTACGTTGGCGGTCGCACCGGCCTAACCAGGGCCGGTCACCGTTGGAGGGCCAACGCGCCGAAGCGGACGCAGCGCACCGAGGGCTGTCGCACCGGCCGAACCAGGCCGGTCACCGTTGGAGGACGTCACCCACACGCCGCACCGCACGGGCTGCGGGAGGTCGCACCGGCCGCAGCGGGCCGGTCACCGGTGGAGGGTTGGGCGAACTGTTTGGGCCGAGCCACATCGCCCGGATCGCGCCGGCCGCAGTGGCCTTGGCGGCGCGCAGCTGTTCTCGCGGGTGGTGCCGCTGACCGCGCGTGTGCGGAACGCCTCGCGTGGCTGGGTGGCGTTCGCTGAGTGGGTCAGGTTGTGGCGGGGGTGGGGGTGCGGTGGGGGGCTGGGTGCGGTGGGGCTGGGACGGGTGGGAAGGTCACTGTGATCGTCAGGCCGCCGGTCGGGCCGGGGACGGTCGTGATGGCCGCGTCGTGGGCTTGGGCGATTGCCTGGACGATCGAGAGGCCTAGGCCCAGGCCGTCGCGGCGGGCCGTGCGGGTGTCGTTGAGGCGCTGGAACGGTTGGAAGAGGCGTTCCACCTCGTCCGCCGGGACGTCGGGGCCGGTGTTGGACACGGTGACGTGGGCGTTGCCCGATGGGTCGGTGCCTGTTGTTATGTGCAGGCGGCCGTCGGGGATGTTGTGGCGCAGCGCGTTGTCCACAAGGTTCGTGATCAGGCGTTCGGCCAGGCCCGCGTTTCCTGCGGTGGGGGCGCCGTTCAGGTCGGCGTGGACGGTGACGTGGCGGTAGTTCGCCTCGTCCGCCCGGCTGGACAGGACGTTCCGGGCGATCGCCGCCAGGTCGAGGGGGCGGCGGGTGTCGATGCCCGTCTGGCCGCGCGCCAGCGTCAGCAGCGCCTCGATCAGGCGTTCCTGGTGGGAGCCGGCGGCGAGGATCCGTTCGTGGGCCTCGCGCAGGCTCTCCAAAGACGGGTCCGGGTCGGACAGGGCCAACTGGCCCAGGGTGCGTTGGCGTGCCAACGGGGTGCGCAGTTCGTGGGACGCGTTCGCCACGAACTGCTGCTGCGCGTGGAACGAACTCTCCAGGCGGGCCAGCAGGCTGTCGAAGGTGTCGCCGAGGGTCTTCAGCTCGTCCGACGGGCCCGTGAAGCCCAGGCGTTCGTGCAGGTTGTTCGCCGAGATGTGCCGGACGGTCGTCGTGATCGTCCGCAGCCGGTGCAGGATGCGGCCCGCGATGATCCAGCCGAGCAGGATCGAGATCACCGTCATCAGCGCCAGCGCGACGCCCGACTGGACGAGCAACTGGTGCATGATCGCCTCGCGCTGCGCCTTCGCCATCTCGCCCATCAGCACGAAGTTCCCGCCGTCCCGGTCGCCCGGGGACGACTTGGGCAGCGGCGGCGGGGGAGCCGACGACGGCAGCGGCGGCTGAGACGTCGCGGGCGGGGCATGCGGCGCGGGCTGCCCGATGTGCCCAGACGCGGCCCCGTTCTTCGTGGCCTGCGCGACGAGCACGTACGTCACCGCGAGCAGCGCCAGGCTGGACAGCAGGAACAGCGCCCCGTAGACCAGGGTGAGGCGCAGCCGGACGGTCCGGCGGGGGAGCCGCAGCCCCCCGGCCCGCCGGACGAGACGGTCGTTCACGGACATCGCGGGCCTCAGATCCGGTAGCCGCTCTTGGACACGGTCTGGATGATCGGCGGATCGCCGAGCTTGGCGCGCAGCCGGCTCACCGTGATCTTCACGGCGTTGGTGAACGGGTCGGCGGCCTCGTCCCACACGCGCTCCAGCAGCTCCTCCGCCGAGACGGTGCGGCCCTCGGACGTCACCAGCAGCTCCAGCACGCCGAACTCCTTCGGGGTCAGGCCGAGCGGACGGTCGGCGCGCCACGCGTTCCGCCGCGCCGTGTCCACCACCAGGTCGTGGCGGCGGACGACCGGCGGGACGGCCGGGTGGGCCCGCCGCGCGAGCGCCCCGATCCGGGCGATGAGGACAGGGAAGTCGAACGGTTTGGAAAGGTAGTCGTCCGCGCCGAGACTGAGGCCGTCCACCAGGTCCTCGCTGGTGCCCGCCGCCGTGAGCATGAGGATCCGCGCCCGGCAGCCGCCCGCGATCAGCTCCGCGCACACCTGGTCGCCGTGCATGCCCGGAAGGTCCCGGTCGAGCACGATGACGTCGTAGTCGTTGGTGCAGGCGCGCTCGTGGCCGTCGAGGCCGTCGAACGCGACGTCCACCGCCATCTGTGACCGCCGCAGCCCGACCGCCACCGCGCCGGCCATCTCCTCGTCGTCCTCGATCACCAGGACCCGCACCGCACCCCGCTCCTCGACGTCCGCCGTCCGGCCGATCACTAACGGTAGTCGACACCGCCGACGGAATTACAAGATCGGTTAATGATGATGCGCCACCAGCGGTTTCGCCGGGGTTTCAGCGGCCGGGCTCGTCCAAGTGCAGGGCCTATCCGGTTGGACGGTGGCCAGGACGACCGAAAAAAGCAACGCTGTTCCCGTCGATCCGCGAATTCAGGAGGTGACCCTGCATGATCGGTGGCCCCGGGCCGGTGATGATGCGCGGCATGGGTCCAGGGGACCCCGTGACCCGGCAGCAGATCAAGCCGGGGACGACCCGGCGGGTCCTCCCCTATGCGAGGCCCTACCGGACGAGCATCGCCTTTCTGTTAATGATGACGGCGGCGAGCGCGACGATCACCGTCGTCACGCCGCTGCTGTTCAAGTACCTGATCGACGACGGCATCGCCAAGCGCGACACGTCGATGGTCGTGTGGATCTCGGTCGCGACGGCCGTCCTCGCGGTGCTGGCCGCGCTCGTCGGGTACGCCGAGAGCTTCTTCTCCGCGCGGATCAGCGAGGGCCTCGTCTACGAACTCCGGACGACGGTGTTCGACCACGTCCAGCGGCAGCCGCTCGCGTTCTTCACCCGCGCGCAGACCGGGTCGCTGGTGAGCCGGCTGAACACCGACGTCGTGTCGGCGCAGCAGGCGCTGAGCCAGCTCCTGTCCACCGTGGTGTCCAGCATCCTGACGCTCGTCCTGGTGCTCATCACCATGTTCTATCTGTCGTGGACCATCACGCTGATCTCGCTGGTCGTGCTGCCGCTGTTCATCCTCCCGGGCAAGCTCGTCGGCAAGCGGCTCCAGCGCCTCATGCGCGAGGCGATGCAGCTCAACGCCGAGATGGGCTCGCTGATGAACGAGCGCTTCAACGTGACGGGCGCGATGCTGGCCAAGCTGTACGGCCGTCCGGACCAGGAGGCGGGGATGTTCTCCCGGCTCGCCGGACGCGTCCGCGACATCGGCGTCGTGACGTTCGTGCAGGGCCGCGTACTGTTCCTGTCGGTGGCGCTGCTCAGCTCGCTCGCGACGGCCGTCGTGTACGGCGTCGGCGGCGGGCTCGTCATCCACGGCGCGTTCGAGATCGGCACGCTCGTCGCGCTCGCGACGCTGCTCACCCGGCTGTTCGGCCCGATCAACATGCTGTCCAACGCGCAGTCGAACATCCTGAGCGCGCTCGTCAGCTTCGACCGGCTGTTCGAGATCCTGGACCTGAAGCCGCTGGTCGCCGAGCGGTCCGACGCCGTCGCGCTGCCCGCGGCGGCCGACGGCACCGCCCCGGAGATCGAGTTCGACCACGTCTCGTTCCGCTACCCGGCGGCGGCGGACGTGTCGCTGGCGTCGCTGGAGTCGATCGCGCTGCCGATGCCCGAGCGCGCCGAGAACGCCTGGACGCTGCGCGAGATCAGCTTCACCGCCCCGGCGGGCACGCTCACCGCGCTCGTCGGGCCGTCCGGCGCGGGCAAGACGACGATCACGCACCTCGTCCCGCGCCTGTACGACCCGGGGGAGGGGACGGTCCGGATCGGCGGACGCGACGTCCGCGACCTCACCACCGCGTCCCTGCGCGACACCATCGGCATGGTCACCCAGGACGCGCACCTCTTCCACGAGACGCTGCGGTCCAACCTGCTGTACGCGCGGCCCGACGCCACCGAGGACGAGATCATCGAGGCGTGCAAGGCCGCGCAGATCTGGGACCTCATCACGGCGCTGCCCGACGGCCTGGACACGGTCGTCGGCGAGCGCGGCTACCGCTTCTCCGGCGGTGAGAAGCAGCGCCTCGCGATGGCGCGGCTGCTGCTGAAGGCGCCGCCGGTCGTCGTGCTGGACGAGGCCACCGCGCATCTGGACTCCGAGTCCGAGGCGGCGATCCAGCGGGCGCTGAAGACGGCGCTGGCGGGCCGGACGTCACTGGTCATCGCGCACCGGCTGTCCACCGTCCGCGACGCCGACCAGATCCTCGTCCTGGACCAGGGGCAGATCCGCGAGCGCGGCACGCACGACGAGCTGCTCGAACTCGACGGGCTGTACGCCGAGCTGTACCGGACGCAGTTCGCCACGCAGGGCCGCAGCAACGGCTCGCGGCCGGTGCCCGAGCCCGTCGGCGGCCCCGGCCCGCGTCCGGGCGGCCCGGGTCCGATGCCGGGCGGCCGCGGCGGACCCGGCGGCCCCGGCCCGATGCCCGGTCCGGGCGGCCCGCGCCTGATGGGCCCGCCGCCGGGCGGCGGTCCCGCCCCGTTCTGAGCGCACGATCCGAAGGCCCGCGGGCGTGTTCCGCGGGCCTTCGCACGTTCCCGGGACGAACCACCACTCACCGGACGTAATGCCGTCCTTTCTCGGCCGTAAAAGCCGACGATTTCCAGGAAATGCCCGCGGGTCCGGGAGGCGTCCGCGCGGCCCGTCCCCGCTGAAACCTTCCAGAAACCGGCCCTCCCGTAGAAAGAGGCCACACCAGTAATCAGGCAGGTAGCGGAGGCACGCCGTGAATGGCAGCACCAGCCGAATCCCCGGCCCGACCGCGGCCCGGGACCGGCGACACCAGGGGAGCGGATCATGAGCGCGACGCACGTCTCGGTGGACGGCCCCGGCACCGGCCCGGCGGAGAGCCCGCGGCCCCGACGCCCCCGGCGCGGACGGCGCGGCCGCATCATCGCGGTCGTCGTCATCGTCCTCGCCGGCGCGGGCGCGGCGGTCGTCGTCACCGACCCGTTCGGCGGGTCCGGCAAGGCGCCCTCGATCGACAGCGACGCCCCGACGGCCCTCGCGAAGGTCACCCAGGGCACGCTGGAGGCCCGGACGCAGGAGAACGGCACGCTCGGCTACGCGGGCAGCTACGACGTGATCAACCAGGCCAGCGGCACGATCACCAAGCTGCCGTCCGTGGGCAAGATCTTCCGGCAGGGACGCGCGCTGTACTGGGTGAACGGGAAGCCGGTCGTCCTGCTGTACGGCGCGTACGTCCCGGTCTACCGGGCGCTCAAGGAGGGCATGAAGGGCGTCGACGTCCGGCAGCTCAACGCCGCGCTCGTCGACCTCGGCTACGCCTCGGGGACCGGGCTCAGCTCCACGTCGTCCTACTTCAGCTCCTCGACCGCGTACGCGCTGGAGCAGATGCAGGACGACATGGGACTGGACGAGACCGGTGAGCTGCCGCTCGGCCAGGCGGTGTTCATGCCCGCCAAGGAGATCCGCGTCCTGACCGTCACCGGCGTGCGCGGCGGGCCGATCGCCCCCAAGAGCACGGTGATCACGGCGTCGTCCACCGACCGGCAGGTCACGGTGTCGCTCAACGCGAGCCAGCAGACGCAGGTGAAGGAGGGCGACAAGGTCACCATCACGCTCCCGACCGGACGGACGACGAACGGCGTGGTGCGGTCGGTCGGCAAGGTCGCGAAGAAGGACTCCAGCGGCGGGTCGGCGAAGATCACGGTGAACATCCGGCCGACGGACCAGAAGGCCACCGGACGGCTCGACCAGGCGCCCGTCCAGGTCGCCATCGTCACCGACACCGCCAAGGACGTGCTGTCGGTGCCGGTGAACGCGCTGCTCGCGCTGGTCAGCGGCGGGTACGCGGTCGAGGTCGCCGAGGCAAACGGCGTCCGCAAGCTCGTCCCGGTCGAGACCGGCCTGTTCGACGACAGCGCGGGACGCGTCGAGGTCAGCGGCAACGGCCTCGCCGCCGGGCAGAACATCGTGGTGCCGGCCTCATGACCGGGATCCACGCGATGCCGGGGCCGACGCGGACGCTCACGCCCGGCGAGCCCGTCCTCCAGCTCGACGGCGTCAGCAAGGTCTACGGCGGGGAGGCCCCGGTCACCGCCCTGGACGACGCGACCTTCACCATCAACCGCGGCGAGCTGGTCGGCATCGTCGGGCCGTCCGGGTCGGGCAAGTCCACGCTGCTCCAGGTCATGGGCACGCTGGACCGGCCGACCTCGGGGACCGTCCACATCGTCGGCGAGGACGTCGCCCGGATGAGCGACCGCGACCTCGCCCGGCTGCGCGCCACCAGCATCGGCTTCATCTTCCAGCAGTTCTTCCTGTCCGACTACGCGACGGCCGTCGAGAACGTCGCGAACGGGCTGCTGTACGCGGGCGTCCGGTACAAGGACCGGCTCACGGCGGCGCGCGAGGCGCTCGGCCGGGTCGGCCTCGCCAAGCGCGCCGAGCACCGGCCCTCGCAGCTCTCCGGCGGTGAGCGCCAGCGCGTCGCGATCGCCCGCGCGCTCGTCGGCAACCCCGCGATCGTGCTCGCCGACGAGCCGACCGGCAACCTCGACAGCGTCTCGGGGAACACGGTGTTCTCGCTGCTCAAGGAGCTGAACGCCGAGGGAACGACGCTCGTCATCATCACCCACGACCGCGACATGGCGGCCCGGCTGCCGCGCCGCATCGAGGTCCTGGACGGCCACATCGTCGCCGACACGGCCGGCCCGGACGCCAACGAGAGGCCGCTGTCATGATGACCACGACACCCGGGCGGCTCGCGCCGTCCGACCTCGCCCGGGTCGCGGGCGAGGGGCTGCGCACCCGGCGGATGCGCGCGGCGCTGTCCGCGCTCGGCATCGCGATCGGCGTCGCGGCGATGGTCGCGGTCCTCGGGCTGTCGGCGTCGTCGCAGGCCGGCCTGCTCGCGCAGATCGACAAGCTCGGCACCAACCTGCTGACCGTCACCGCGGGCAAGACGCTGACCGGCGACGACGCCGAACTGCCCAAGGAGGCGCCCGGCATGATCGGGCGCGTCGGGCCCGTCCTCCAGGTGCAGAGCACCGGGACGACCAAGGCCAACGCCTACCGCAGCCCGCTCATCCCGACGATCAACACCAACGCGCTGTCGGTCAACGCGTCCAGCCTCGACCTGCCGAAGGCGCTGCGCGCGACCGTCGCGCGCGGACGGTACCTCAACGCCGCGACCGCGCAGCAGCCCGTCGCCGTGCTCGGCGCGATGGCCGCCAAGCGGCTCGGCATCGACCGCATCACCCCGAACCTGCGGATCTGGGTGGGCGGCCAGTGGTTCTACGTCTCGGGGATCCTCAACCCGGTCGTCCTGACGCCGGAGATCGACACCTCGGTGCTCGTCGGGTATCCGGCGGCGCAGAAGTACCTCGGGTTCGACGGGCACCCGTCCACGATCTACGTCCGGACCGAGACCGAGCAGGTCAAGGACGTCTACAACGTCCTCGCCGCGACCGCGAACCCCGCCAACGCCAGCGAGGTGACGGTCAGCCAGCCGTCGGCCGCGCTGGAGGCCCGCGCCGCCGCGCAGTCCGCGCTGAACGGGCTGTTCCTCGGGCTCGGCGCGGTCGCGCTGCTGGTCGGCGGCATCGGCGTCGCGAACACGATGGTCATCTCGGTGCTGGAACGAAGGTCGGAGATCGGCCTGCGGCGCTCGCTCGGCGCGACGAAGGGCAACATCCGCGTCCAGTTCCTGTCCGAGGCGATCCTGCTGGCCGCGCTCGGCGGCGTCATCGGGGTCGCGCTCGGCTCGGTCGCGACGTTCATCTACGCGGCGATCAAGGGCTGGTCCACGGTCGTGCCGGTGCTGGCGTGGGGCGGCGGGTTCGGGGCGTCGGTCGCCATCGGCGCGATCGCCGGACTGCTCCCGGCGCTGCGCGCGGCGCGGATGCAGCCGACCGAAGCGCTGCGGACGGTCTGACCGGACGTGTCCATGATCGCCGCACCGGAGGAACCGGACGTGGAAGCTGAGGGGACACCCCTGTCGCCGGTGGTGCGGGTCGCGGTCGCCGCGCTCGCCCCCGGCGGCTCCCCGCGGCTCTCCGGCACCGATCCCGCGCATGTGGAGGTGCTGGCGGAGACGCCGGACGACCTGCCGCCGGTCATCGTCCACCGCGCGACGATGCGGGTGATCGACGGCGCGCACCGGCTCGCCGCCGCCCGCCGCCGGGGCGCCGAGACGATCGCCGCGGTGTTCTTCGACGGCACCGAGGCCGAGGCGTTCGTCCTGGCCGTCCGGGCGAACGCCGAGCACGGGCTGCCGCTGTCGCTGACCGAGCGCAAGCACGCCGCCGAGCGGATCATCGCCTGGCACCCGCGCTGGTCGAACCGGCGGGTCGCGGCCACGGCGGGCCTGTCGCCGAGCACGGTCGCCAACCTGCGGCGGCGGATGCCGCCGGGCCTGGCGGGCGAGGGGTCGCGGGTCGGGCGCGACGGCCGGGTCCGGCCGCTGGACGGCGCCGAGCGGCGCCGCGCCGTCGCCGACCTGCTGCGCGAGAACCCCGACCTGTCGCTGCGGCGGATCGCGCTCGCGGCGGGCGTGTCGCCGGAGACGGTCCGCGCGGTGCGCAACCGGATGCTCGGGACGGACGAACGGCCCGCGCGCCCGGAGGGCCGCCGCGAGCCGTCGCGGCGCGAGCCCGCGCCCGAACCGCCGCCCGACCCGCGCGTGGACGTGCCGCTCGCGCGCCTGGCGGGCCGCGACCCCGTCGCGGTGCTGCGCCGGCTCGCCGCCGACCCCGCGCTGCGGTTCAGCGAGACGGGCCGCGAACTTCTCCGGCTGCTGCACATCCAGATGATCCGCGAGGAGGAGTGGGACCGGATCATCGAGGAGATTCCCGCGCACTCCAGCGGCCTGATCGCCCAGCTCGCCCGCGAGCGCGCCCGGATGTGGGTGGAGTTCGCCGCGCAGATCCAGCGCGGCTTCGGCGCCGCCCGCGACTCCGCCCGCGACCCCGAGGCTTGACACGCGGCGGCTCCGGCGCGCGTCCGTCCCCCCGCGCACCCGAGGTCTGACGTGCGGCGGGTGGGTTCCGCGCGGGTGTGCGGTGCGGCGCGTGACGCCGGGGGTTGACGCGGGCGGGCGGCCCGATGCGGCCAGTCCGGGGTGGCCTGCGGGCTCCCGCTCTGACGCAGAATGGAGGACGCGGAGGACGTTCGGCCTGCCGTCCGTCGCCGCGACGGGCGCCGGGCGGGCGCCTTTTGGAAGGGCGCGGAGTGGGGCCGCGCGCGTACCCCGTCGGCTGACGGGGCGTTCAGTGCTGCCCCCGTCCGGCCGACACGGAGAACGGATCCGTTTGGGGTAGCGCCATGACCGCCGACCTGACCGCCGAACCGCATGAGGAGCCCGCCGCCCCGGCGCTCCCGCAGGACCCGCCGGTGCTGCTGCCGGTCGCGTCCCTCACGACGGGCGACTCGCCGCGCCGCACGCCCGTCGACCCCGAGCACGTGCGCCGCCTGGCCGCGTCCGGCACGCCGTTCCCGCCCGTCCTCGCGCACGCGCGGACGCTGCGCGTGATCGACGGGCTGCACCGGCTCGCCGCCGCCCGGTTGCGCGGGGACGAGCGGATCGCCGTCCGGCTGTTCACCGGCGCCGAGCGGGACGCGTTCGTGCTGGCGGTGCGGGCCAACGCCCTCCACGGGCTGCCGCTGACGGCGGCCGACCGGCGGGCGGCGGCGCTGCGGATCTTCGCCTCACATCCGGCGGCGTCCGACCGGATGATCGCCGGGATCGTCGGGATGTCGGCGCGGACGGTCGCGCGGCTGCGCGCCGCCGGGGAGGCGACCGCCGCCGCCCGCGTCGGCCGGGACGGCCGGGTCCGGCCCGCCAGCGGCGCCGCCGGCCGCCGCCGCGCCGCCGCGCTGGCCGCCGCCCACCCCGACTGGTCGCTGCGCCGGATCGCGCGGGAGGCGGGGATCTCGCCGGAGACCGTCCGGGACGTGCGCCGCCGGACGAGCCGGGGTGAGGACCCGGTGCCCGAGCGCCGCGCCCGTCCGGTCCCCGACGGCCCCGACGACGGCGGCACCGCCGACCGGCTGCGCGACGACCTGCTCCAGAGCGAGGCCGGACGGGCGCTGCTGCGGCTGCTGAACTCCCACGCCGTCGACGCGGGCGAATGGGAGCGCATGAAGCAGACGCTCCCGCCGCACTGCGGCGACATCGTCGCCGATCTCGCGCTCGAATGCGGACGGGTCTGGAACGCCTTCGCCGAACGCGTGGAGCGTAGAATAGGGGACGTCGCCTGAACCGTGGGGCAAAACGCGCTGATACGTTCCTGAAACCGTTCTTCCCATAGAAAGTCCCGTGCGAATGAACGGGATGTGCGGAGGATGCGTGGAACGCTCGGCAACGCGCCGGGGAACCGCCCGCAACGGGCGCGGCCTCGGACTGATCGTCCTTTTCTGTGTCGCCGTCACGGCGGCGGCCTGCGGCGGTGATCCACCGCGCCGGGGCGCCGCCGCGACGACCGGCGCCCCGGCGCCCGCATCGGCCGGCGACGCCCGGCAGCGGGTGGCGTTCGCCCAGTGCATGCGGCACAACGGCGTGCCGAACTTCCCCGAGCCCAAGGGCGACGCGCCCATCGCCGTGCGCGCGACCGACCGGATCGACGTCCGCTCGGCGGCGTTCCGCAAGGCGCAGAAGGCGTGCTCGCCGCTCCTTCCCGGCGGCTCGGGGCCGCAGGCGTCCAAAGCGGCGCGGACGGCCGCGCAGAAATACGCGCGCTGTATGCGCGAGCACGGCGTGAAGGATTTTCCCGACCCCATGGGCGACGGCGGACTCGTCATCGGTTCGCGGTCGAAAATCGACCCGGAAGGGGGCCCGTACCAGGACGCGAAAGCGGCCTGTGATTCGGCGCTGAGATGACCGCTCCGCGATGAATCCACGGTGTCCTGCCGCCGGTGTCGTCCAGCGTTGACGCGGGGATCGGCCGCGTGTTTCGGTGACGAAACGCGCGGCGCCGCACGAGGGCGCGGCGCCGGCGATCCCGGCGTTCCGTCCGCCGGCGGGAGACCGTCCAAGTGCCGCCGAACGCGCGGTTGGACGTCGGGACTCCCGGCCGGCGGACGGGCCGGACGACCGGGCACGCCTGGCCGGCGCGCCCCGACGGAGGAGTTTCCGTGGACATCCGATCGGTCGATCACATCGAGTTATTCGTCGCGGACGCGGACCAGGCGGCGGCGCGGCTCGCGCACGCCTACGGGTTCGCGATCACCGGGCGCAGCACGCCGTGGGGCGCGGGGGAGGCGGGCTACACGTCCGTCCTGCTGCGCCAGCGCGACATCACCGTGCTGCTGACCGCCGCGACCGGCAGCCGCCACCGCGCCGCCGAGTACGTCGAACGGCACGGCGACGGCGTCGCCGTCATCGGCCTCACGGTCGACGACGCGCAGGCCGCGTTCGCCGCCGCCGTGGAACGCGGCGCCGAGCCGGTCGCGCCGCCCGAGACGCTCGGCCCCGACGGCGGACGCGTCACGTTCGCGTCCGTGGCGGGCTTCGGCGACGTCGAGCACCGCTTCGTCTCCCGGGAGCGGCCGGGCGGCCCGTTCGCGCCGGGCGCGTTCGCCGAGACCGGCGACCCGGCGGGCGAGGGCCTGCTGACCGACATCGACCACTTCGCCGTGTGCGTCCCGACGGGCGACCTCGACCCGATGATCCGCCGCTACGCCGAGGTGTTCGGGATGGAGGTCACGTTCGAGGAGCAGATCGTCGTCGGCAACCAGGCGATGCGCTCCAAGGTGATCCAGAGCCGCTCGCGCGGGCTGACGTTCACGATCCTGGAGCCCGACACGTCCCGCTCGCCGGGCCAGATCGACGCGTTCGTCGCCGGGCACGGCGGCCCCGGCATCCAGCACGTCGCCTACCTGACCGACGACATCGCCCGCGCCGTCGGGACGATCTCGGCGCGCGGCGTCCGCTTCCTGACCACGCCGGACGCCTACTACGACGAGCTGCCCGGCCGGCTCGGCCAGGTCGGCGTCCCGACCGAGACGCTGCGCGAGCTGAACATCCTCGCCGACCGCGACCACGGCGGCGTCATGCTCCAGATCTTCACCGAGTCGGCCCACCCGCGCCGCACCTACTTCGACGAGGTCATCGACCGGCGCGGCGCCCGCACGTTCGGCAGCAACAACATCAAGGCGCTCTACGAGGCCGTCGAGCGGCAGTCGGCGACGGGCCGCTGACCGGGCGGCCCGACTGGTGGACGGTGCCGTGCGCCGCGCACCATGACCGGGACGCAGGCCGCGACGTCGGGCTTCGGCGTCATCGCAACAGCCACGAGAAGGGCGACGGCACATGGGAACCGAAGGTCACGAGGAGTTCGACGTCGTGGTGGTCGGCGGCGGCCCCGGCGGATCGACGCTGGGGACGCTGGTGGCGATGCAGGGCCACGACGTCCTGCTGTTAGAGAAGGAGACCTTTCCCCGGTACCAGATCGGGGAGTCGCTGCTGCCGTCCACGATCCACGGCGTGTGCCGGATGACGGGCGCCACCGACAAGATCATCGACGCGGGCTTCATGCTCAAGCACGGCGGCACGTTCCGCTGGGGCGCCAACCCCGAGCCGTGGACGTTCTCGTTCTCGGTGTCGCCGCGCACCGCCGGCCCGACGTCCACGGCGTTCCAGGTCGAGCGGTCCAAGTTCGACAAGATCCTGCTGGACAACGCGGCCGAGAAGGGCGTGCAGGTCCGGCAGCAGGCGTCGGTGCAGAACGTCGTGGAGGAGGACGGGCGGGTCGTCGGCGTCGTCTACACCGACGCGTCCGGCGAGCGGCACGAGGTCCGCGCGAAGTGGGTCGTGGACGCGTCCGGCAACCGCAGCGGCATCCACAAGGCCGTCGGCGGCAAGCGCGAGTACTCCGACTTCTTCCGCAGCCTCGCGCTGTTCGGCTACTTCGAGAACGGCAAGCGGATGGCCGAGCCGACGTCGGGGAACATCCTGTGCGTCGCGTTCGACAGCGGCTGGTTCTGGTACATCCCGCTCAGCGACACGCTGACCAGCGTCGGCGTCGTCGTACGGCACGACATGGCCGAGAAGATCCAGGGCGACCCCGAGAAGGCGCTGAACTCGCTCATCGCCGAATGCCCGATGATCAAGGACTTCCTGTCCGACGCGACGCGCGTCACGACCGGCCAGTACGGCGAGATCCGCGTCCGCAAGGACTACTCCTACCGGCAGACGAAGTTCTGGAAGCCGGGCCTGGTGCTGGTCGGCGACGCGGCGTGCTTCGTGGACCCGGTGTTCTCCTCCGGCGTCCACCTCGCCACCTACGGCGCGCTGCTGGCGGCCCGCTCCATCAACAGCGTGCTGGCCGGGACGGTCGACCAGGAGAAGGCCTTCGAGGAGTTCGAGGCCCGCTACGTGCGCGAGTACAGCGTGTTCTACGAGTTCCTGATGTCGTTCTACGACATGCACGTGGACGAGGACTCCTACTTCTGGTCGGCCAAGAAGGTCACCCAGAACCAGTACGGCGAGCTGGAGTCGTTCGTGGACCTGGTCGCGGGCGTGTCCTCGGCCGAGTTCGGGCTGAACGACGCCGAGTCCGCCGCGCTGCGCTTCAAGAAGGCGTCGGCGGAGTTCGCCGGGGCCGTGGACGCGATGGCCGCCGAGGGCGACAGCATGGTCCCGCTGTTCAAGTCGTCGGTCGTCCGGCAGGCGATGCAGGAGAGCGGGCAGGTGCAGGGCCGCGCGCTGCTCGGCGCCGACCTGGGCCCGGACACGCCGATGTTCCCCGGCGGGCTCGTGACGTCCGACGACGGCATGCTCTGGCAGGCGCCCGCGCAGGGCTGACGGGAGCCGTCCGATGACCCTGCTCGCGATCCGCGGCGCCGTCCAGGTCGAGCGCGACACGCGGGACGCCATCCTCGCGGCGACCGGTGAGCTGGTCGGCGCGGTGCTGGAGCGCAACGTGCTCGGCGCGGCCGACCTGGTCAGCGTGCTGTTCACCGCGACGCCCGATCTGACCGCCGAGTTCCCGGCCCTGGCCGCGCGGCTCGGCGGCCTGGCCGGGGTGCCGCTGATGTGCGCGGCCGAGATCGACGTGCCGGGCGCGGCGCCCCGGATCGTGCGGCTGCTCGCGCACGCCGAGGCCGACCGGCCGCGCTCGTCCGTCCGGCACGTGTACCTCGGCGGGGCGCAGGTGCTGCGTCCCGATCTCGCCCGGAGCTGAGGGCGGGACCGCGCCCGCTCCACCCCGCGCCGCGAGGCGGCCGGGTGGAGCGGGCGGGCCGAACACGATCCGCCCGCGGTGCGGCCAGGCCCACCGGCTCCCCGAGGCGGACGGCGGACCGGCGAACCGGCCCGGGACGATCGACGACGGCAACGCCCGCCGGCCTGCGGGGCAGGCCGGGCCGCTCCGGACGCTCCTTCGGGCGGGCCGCCGGCCGCGGGGGCGCCATGTCGCCATGACTCGACCGGGGTCCGCCGCTCGTCATCGCCTGTCTCCGTCCGTCGGCGGATCGTGTTCGGCTCGACCGTACGAGACGGGAAGTTTCGTTCCGGTATCAGAACCGGCGGGGACGGTCACGGCGCGTGGTCGCGCCCCGAGGGCGTTCCGATTCGCCCTATTTATCGGAATTACCGGCGCAGTTCTGGACGGCGAGTCGCAGCTCTTGCCCGTTTCTCGACGGGTCGGTTACGTTTTCCGGCAGGACCACCGAAGTTCTCCCAGAGCGTTTCGGGAAGACCAGAGAGGCCGATCATGACGAACCCCTTTGAAGACGAAAACGCGTCCTATTACGTGCTCGTCAACGACGAGGGCCAGTATTCGCTCTGGCCGGCTTTCGCGGACGTCCCGGCGGGCTGGACGGTCGCGCACGGCGAGGACGGGCGCGCCGCGTGCCTGGCCTACATCGAGGAGAACTGGACCGACATGCGGCCCAAGAGCCTGGTCGAGGAGATGAAGCAGTACGAGGCCGCCGGCTGACCCGTCCGCTCCGGGCGCCCGGCCGCCGCGCCGGGCGCACGCCGCCGCGAACAAGGAGGGCCGACCGATGCCGGTCGTCTCGATCAACGGCGTCCGGGTGGGCTATGAGGTCCACGGCGCGTCCGGCCCCGTGGTGCTGCTGGTCACCGGCACGGGCGCGCCCGGCCGCGTGTGGCGGACGCACCAGGTCCCGGCGCTGCTGGCGGCGGGCTACCGCGCCGTCACCATGGACAACCGCGGCATCCCGCCGAGCGACACCGGCGGGGACTTCACGCTCGCGGACATGGCCGCCGACACGGCCGGGCTGATCGAGCACCTCGACGCGGCGCCCTGCCGGGTCGTCGGGTTCTCGCTCGGCGCGATGATCGTCCAGGAACTGCTCGTCGCGCGGCCCGACCTGGCCGAGCGGGCGGTGCTGATGGCGACGCGCGGCCGGTCCGACCCGCTCGCGGCGGCGGTCACGGCCGCCGAGATCGAGCTGTGCGACAGCGGCGTCCAGATTCCGGCCCGGTTCAACGCGGTGATCCGGGCGCTCCAGAACCTGGCCCCGAGCACGCTCGCCGACGACGACCGCGTCCGCGACTGGCTCGACATCCTGGAGATGTCCGCGCCCGACCTCACGGCGATCCGGGGCCAGCTCGGCGTCGACCTCATCCCCGACCGCCGGCCCGCCTACGCCGGGATCGGCTGCCCCTGCCTCGTCCTCGGCTTCGCCGACGACCTGGTGGCCCGCCCCGGCCTCGGCCGGGAGGTCGCCGCCGCGATCCCCGGCGCCCGCTACGAGGAGATCGCCGGCTGCGGGCACTACGGCTACCTGGAGCGTCCGGACGCGGTGAACGCCGCGCTGCTCCGCTTCCTCGGCGCCCCGGCCGACCGGTCGGCGGTCGTGACGCGCGCCGGGGCCTGACGAACTTTTTCCGCATTTCCCCCGCGTCCGGACACCTCTCTCCCTCGGGCGCGCGACCGAGGAGGAGAACGATCATGGTGGTGGTGATGGCCCCCGGGGCCACGCAGGAGGACATCGACGCGGTCGTCGCGCTCGTCCGCACGGCGGGCGGGGACGCGTTCGTGAGCCGGGGGGTGTCGCGGACGATCATCGGCCTGATCGGCGACGTCCCCGACTTCGAGCGGCTGAACCTCGGCGGACGGCGGGGCGTGCTGGAGGTCGTGCGGATCTCCGTCCCGTACAAGCTGGTCAGCCGCGAGCACCATCCGCAGCGCTCGGTGATCCGCGTCGGCGGCGTCCCGATCGGCCCGGACACGCTGACGGTGATCGCCGGGCCGTGCGCGGTGGAGACGCCCGAGCAGACGCTGGAGGCGGCGCTGATGGCGCGCGCGGCGGGCGCGTCGCTGCTGCGCGGCGGGGCGTTCAAGCCCCGGACGTCGCCGTACGCGTTCCAGGGCCTCGGCGTCGAGGGGCTGCGGATCCTCGCCGACGTGCGCGCCGAGACGGGCCTGCCGATCGTCACCGAGGTCATCGAGCCGGGCGCGGTCGAGCTGGTCGCGTCCTACGTCGACATGCTCCAGATCGGGACGCGCAACGCGCAGAACTTCGCGCTGCTCCAGGCCGCCGGGGACGCGGGCCTGCCGGTGCTGCTCAAGCGCGGGTTCAGCTCGACGATCGAGGAATGGCTGATGGCGGCCGAGTACATCGCCCAGCGCGGCAACCTCGACATCGTGCTGTGCGAGCGCGGCATCCGGACGTTCGAGAAGGCGACGCGCAACACGTTGGACATCGCCGCCGTCCCGGTCGCGCAGCGGCTGTCGCACCTGCCGATCATCGTGGACCCGTCGCACTCGGGCGGGCGCCGCGAGCTGGTGGTGCCGCTGACGCGGGCGGCGATCGCGGTGGGCGCGGACGGGGTGATCGTGGACGTCCACCCGCGTCCCGAGGAGGCGCTGTGCGACGGCCCGCAGGCGCTGTCGGGGCCGGACATCGCGGAGATCGCCGACACGGCGGCGGTCCTCGCGCCGCTCATGGGCCGGACGCTGACGATGCCGGCGCCGGCCGCCGCCACGATCGCCTGAAGCGGGGCATTCGTCCCAAATGTTGAAATAGCAACTTTGGGAGGAAAAGTCGGTGTTGATCGTAAAGACGACCCTGTGTAGGGCACCCCTAGGGGTCACGGCCTAGGGGTGCCGATAGGGGTTGCCTAGGGGTTCATGCCCTGAACAGGCCCCATTACCGTCAAAGCATCGGAGGACGCCGCAATTCCAGTCGTTCGCCCGTGCCGACCGCCACGCCGAGGAGGGTGAGGCTGTGGCGAGGGAGCGCACCACCAATTTCGGGGAAATGCCGAGATTCGGGGCCTTTGCTACTGGTGCCGTCGGGACGGGCCCGGACTGGATCGACGCCTGACCGATCGGTCTGTCCGTCCTCCGCCCGGAGGCGGCCCGACCGTGTCTCGCGTGCGGTCACCGGCGGGCGGCCGGAGCACCGCGCGCCAGGTGGGGACCGGTCGTCGCGAGGCCGCTCGCGCACGGCCGGATCAGATCACGAGGAGCTGGCATGCAGCTTGATCAGGCCGAGTTCGACCGCGGACCCGTCGTGCGGGTACCGGTCGACGCGCTCACCGTGGCGGGATCGCCACGGCTCGCGGGGGAGGATCCGGAACACGTCGAGACGCTGGCGGCGTCGGAGGAGGAACTGCCGCCGATCATCGTCCACCGCGGGACGATGCGGGTGGTGGACGGCTTCCACCGGCTGCGGGCGGCGCGCCTGCGGGGGCAGGAGACGATCGCGGTCCGGTTCTTCGACGGAGGGGAGGCCGACGCGTTCGTCCTCGCCGTCCGCTCGAACGTCACCCACGGGCTCCCGCTCTCGCTCGCCGACCGCAAGCGGGCGGCCGAGCGCATCATCGTCTGGCACGCCGAGTGGTCGGACCGCAGGGTCGCGTCCGTCACCGGCATCGCGCCGCGCACCGTCGCGGAGATCCGGCGCAGGCTCGCGGGCGGCGCCGGACCCGAGGGCATCAGGATCGGGCAGGACGGCCGGGTCCGCCCGATCGACGGGTCCGCGGGCCGCCGGGTCGCCGGCGACCTGCTGACCGAGAACCCCGCCCTGTCCCTGCGGCAGGTCGCGCGCGTCGCCGGGATCTCCCCCGAGACCGTGCGCGACGTCCGCAACCGGCTGGCGCTCGGGCTCGACCCCGTCCCGCAGCGGCGCCGCGACCGGGCCGCGCAGAACCGGACGGCCGACGCCGACGGCGCGCGGGCCGTCCCGGCGATCGGGCTCAACCGGGCCGCCGGACGCGGGCGGCGCGGCCCCGCGCCGGACCGCGCCGCGCTGGTCGCCCGCCTCAAGGCCGACCCGGCGCTGCGGTTCACCGAGACCGGCCGCAACCTGCTGCGGCTGCTGACCGTCCACGCCCTCCCGGCCGAGGAGTGGGAGGCGCTCAGCGGCAACGTGCCCCCGCACTGCAGCGCGATCGTCGCGGACCTGGCCCGGCAGTTCGCCGGGATCTGGAACGACTTCGCCGTCCGCGTCGAAGCCGACATCGCGAAGATCAGCTAACCGTCCAAGCGCCGCATCCGAACGGTTGGACACCTGGACGCGCCCCGCCGCCCTCCCCGCCGGCGGCGGGCCGCGCCCCGCCCAATAGAACCCCCCACAAGAACACCCCGCGAAGACGCCGGGCAGAACGTCCGGCCAGAACGCCCGGGCAGGTCGTCGGGCAAGGACGTCGGGCAAGGACGCCCGGCAGGCACGCCCGAAGGACGCCGGGCAACGACGCTGGGCAAGGGCGCCCCGCGAAGTCGCCCGGCACGGATGCCCGGGGGGACGTGCGTCCCCCCGGGCATCCGCTTAGGCGCTCGCGTTGCTCAGGCCGCGTTCCGGCGCCGGGCGGTGCGGTTGCTGTCGGCTGACGGTCCGCAGGCCGCGCGCGTCGCTGGGGTCGTGGCAGCCCGCCAGGCCGAGGGCGTCGCGCAGTTCGCCGCCGAGCAGGTCCAGGACGCGGCGCACGCCGTCCTCACCGGCCGCCGCCAGGCCCCACACCAGCGGCCGTCCGACCAGGACCCCGGACGCGCCGAGCGCCAGGGCGCGGAGCACGTCCGTCCCGCTTCGGACCCCGCTGTCGAGCAGCACCTCGCACGCGGGGCCCGCCGCGTCCGCCACCGCGGGCAGCGCGTCGATGCTCGGCACCGCGCCGTCGAGCTGCCGTCCGCCGTGGTTGGAGACGACCAGCGCGTCCACGCCGAACTCGGCGGCGCGGCGCGCGTCCTCCGGCGCCAGCACGCCCTTCAGCACGAGCGGCAGCCGCGTCAGCGCCCGCAGCCGCTCCACCGACGCCCACGTCAGCCCGGACGAGAACGCCTGCCCGGTGTGGGCCGCCACCGACGACGCGCCCGCCGCGCGGTGGTGCGCCGCGCCGCCCGTGTCGACCTCGGCGGCGCGCACGCCGTCGGGCAGCGCGAAGCCGTTGCGGACGTCGCGCAGCCGCCGCGCCATCCACGGGACGTCCACGGTCAGCATCAGCGCGGCGCACCCGGTGTCCTCGGCGCGCCGCACCAGCTCGACCGTGCGGCGCTCGTCGCGCAGCCAGTAGAGCTGGAACCAGACCGTCCCGCCCACCGCCGTGAGCGCGTCGAGCGGGACGCTGCTCAGCGTGCTCGCCGTGAAAGGCACTCCGGCCGCCGCCGCCGCGCGCACCGCCGCCAGCTCCCCTTCGGGATGGACGAGCCGCTGGTAGGCGACGGGCGCGGCGGCCACCGGCAGCGCCGCCGGACGGCCGAGCAGCGTCGTCGCCGTCGTGCAGCCCGACACGTCCCGCAGGACGCGCGGCACGACGAACAGCGCGTCGAACGCGGCGCGGTTGGCGTCGAGGGTGGTCTCCCGGCCGCTGCCGCCCGCCACGAAGTCGCGGACCTCGGGCGGCAGCGCCGCGGCGGCGGCCCGCTCGGCGTCGTCGAGGCTGTGCAGGCCGAGGTCACCGCTGGAACGCACGCCGGCCCGTCCTCTCCAGCTCGACGGCCTCGTACAGCGCCTTGATGTTCGCGCTGCCGAACTCGGCGGCGTCCTGCCGCTCGATGATCTCGAAGTAGAGCGTGTGCCGGGGGTGGTCGGACGCGGTGAAGATCTGGAACAGCCGGCCCGCGTGGTCCTCGTCGGCGACGACGTGGGTGGCGCGCAGCGCGGCGATCCGGTCCGCGTCCAGCGCGATGCGCTCGCCGAGCAGGTCGTAGTAGGCGTCCGGGGTGCGCAGGAACCCGACGCCGCGCGCCGACAGCGCCCGGACGGCGCGCACCGCGTCGCGGGCGGAGAACGCCAGGTGCTGCACGCCGGGGCCCTGGTGGCTCTTGAGGAACTCGTCGACCTGGCCGGGCGCGGCGTCGAGGTCGGGTTCGAGGAGCGTGAGCGTCACCGCGCCGGACGGGCTCTGCACGACGGTCGACTCGATCGCCTGCGCGCCGACGACGATCCGCTCCTGGAAGATCTCGGTGAAGCCGAGCGCGCGGACGTAGAAGGCGGCGGTGGCTTCGAGCGCGCCGCCGTCCACGCAGACCGCGACGTGGTCGAGCCCGGTGATGCCGACGTCGCGGGGCCGCTCGGCGCGTTTGGGCAGCGACGGGACGAGCCCGACCGGCAGCCCGGGACCGTCCCCGGCGGGACGTTCCACGAGCGTGTGGGCGACGTCCCCGAACCCGGCGAGCACGGCGGTGACGGCCGGTCCCTCGCCCGCGTGCCGGGACGGCCGCCGCAGCGGGGTCGCGCCCGCCGCCACCGCCGCGTCGAACACGGCGGTCGCGTCGGTCGTGCGTAACGCGATGTCGGCGACGCCGTCGCCGTGCGCCGAGACGTACGCGGACGCGGGATGGTCGTCGGACGTGGCCTGCGTGAGGACGAGGGTGACGTCCCCGTGCCGCAGCGCCACGGACCGGTGGTCGCGGGACCCGCCCGAGCCGACGACGGTGAAGGCGTACCGGTCCACCCACCCGAACGCCGCCGCCTCCAGGTCGGCGACGTACATCTCGACATAGTCGATCGACAGATCGGGACCGCGGCCGGCGGCACGCGAAGCGTTCATGGAGTTCTCCGCTCGAACAGGAACAGTTTTGCTGAAACTGTAGAAGCGGGATCGCCGATCTGGCCACGGAAAGCGACGGCGGAAGCGGGCGCGGGGGGCGCGGGTCGAAACTGGTATCCCCGGTCGGACTCGAACCGACAACTAGACCCTTTTAAGGGGTCCGCCTCTGCCTTTGGGCCACGGGGACGGGGACGATCCTACGGGGGGCCGGTGGGCGTCTCCAGTCCGTACGAACGGTGGACGCGCAGCCACCCGGATCCGTTTACCTGTCCGCGTCGGTCATATGCGGTTCACCTTCGGTGCGCAATTGCGGGGTAACCGTCCAGAGTCGCGCGCCTGGCCGTCGCGCGGGCGTCCCGCCTACGCTGGGCCGCGCCTTTATGGTTTCGCGGCCGAGGCCGCCGCGACCACGAATCGGGCGCCGGTCGCGCCGTATTCCGGCCGCACCGCGGCCCATGAACGGGTGATGTCTCGTGATCCGCAGCATGTGCGTCGTCGGCACCGGCCTGATCGGCACGTCGGTGGCGCTCGCGGCGCGGCGCCGGGGTGTCGCGGTGTACCTGTCCGACCGCGATCCGGTGGCCGCGCGGACGGCGGCGGCGCTCGGCGCGGGCCGCGCCGAGCCCCCGCCCGGGCCGGTCGACCTCGCGGTGCTGGCCGTCCCGCCGAGCCGGGTCGCGGCGGTCCTGGCCGAGCGGCAGGGGGGCGGCCTCGCGCGGGCGTACACGGACGTGGCCAGCGTGAAGTCCGCGCCGGAGTGCGCCGTGCTCGCGACGGCGCCCGATCCGTCCCAGTTCGTCGGCGGGCATCCGCTCGGCGGCCGGGAGCGGTCAGGGCCGCTCGCGGCCACGGCGGAGCTGTTCCACGGCCGTCCGTGGGCGCTGGTCCCGCACGCCGGCACCGCGCCGGACGCGTTCGACCTCGCGCTGGACCTCGTCGCGCTGTGCGGGGCCGCGCCGGTGGTGCTGTCGGCGCGCGAGCACGACGAGACGGTGGCGCTGACCTCGCACGTCCCGCACCTGGCGGCGAGCCTGATGGCCGCGCGGCTGCTGGACGGCCCGGCCGGGACGCCGCTGCTCGCCGGGCAGGGCCTACGCGACACGACGCGCATCGCGGGCGGCAGCGCACGGCTGTGGGCCGACATCCTGCGCGGGAACGCCGCCGCCGTCGCGGCCGTGCTGCGCGCCCTGAACGCCGACGTGTCCGCGCTGGTCGCGGCGTTCGACGCGCTCGGCGACGCCGACGGCCCGGCCGCGGCCGCCGGCCTCGCCACCCTCACCGACCTGCTGGAACGCGGCGTGGCCGGTCTCGGCGAGGTGGCCGCGCCGCGCGTGGACGGCCCGGCCGACACGGTCCCGGTGCGGGTGCGCTGCCCGGGCCGTCCCGGCGAACTGGCACGCCTGCTCGCGGCGGCGGCGCCGTTCGGCGGCAACACCGACAACGCCGCCGTCACGGCGGCCCCCGACCTTTCCGGACGCGCGCCGCGTGACGTCGGCGCGGACGTCGGCGCTGGTACCGGGGCGGGGGAGCGCGTCCGGGACCCCGGTGCGGCGGCCGCCGGCGCGGACGCGGTGCTGGACGTCCGGTTCGCCGTGCCCGCGCCCACGGCGGCGGGGTTGGCGGCGGGACTGCGCGCAGGGGGCTGGGACGCGCGGGCCGAGCCGTCGTCCAGTCCGGCGATCCACGCGAAAAAGGCCGTCGCGGACGCGCGCCGGTCACCCGATCCGGTGCGTCCGTAGGCGAAACGCGGGGCGAAGGCGGCCGCCGGGCGGCGGCGGCCGGTCAGATCACGGATCGGGAACGTCGGCTCGGCGGGGCGTCCTGGCGCGGTACTCCGACTCGGTGGCAAAATGATCGTAAAGTCGATCCAGGTCCCGGGAGGCGGTGTCGGTGCGGCGAATGACGGACGTGGATCTCTCGCGGAAGGAACCGGTGTCCTCGGCGCCAGGATCGGCTGACCGGTGACCGAATGGTCACGTAGGTGGTTTTCTCCCTATCGTCACGTGCGCCCATCGTCGATGTGGGGCTCTTTTCGCTCCGAAAATGCGCAATTCGTCCGAGTTCGTCCGGTCGTTCGTCTCACACGTCGTCGCGCGCGAAGTGAAGCGGATAGTGACCGGAAGAGGAACGGCCCCGCCGGACTGCGCAGGTCAACGTACGATCCCCACGCGTTGGCATCGCTTGATCGCGAAACGGTCATTGCGGCCGTTCTTGCAGCGTGTAAGACTCTTCTGGTAATGGAACGGTCACGGAGAGCGGCTCCCTTCGTACCTCCCCGTGCACCGGTGGCACGCGCACAAACGATCACGAAGGACGCGGCGCCGGTGAGCGGGCCTCCGCCCGGCGGCACCGCGGGCAGTGACCAGCAACGGGGAACTTTGTGAAGCTCATTGAAAGGGATGACGAGTTCCGCCTGCTCGACCGTCTCTACACCGGATGCGTCGGCGGCAGAGGAGCGGTGGTGCTCACCGGGGGACCGGCGGGCTCGGGGAAGACCGCTCTCCTGCACGCCTTCGCCGACCGCGTCGCCCGGCGGGGCGGGCGCTTCTTCGCGGTGACGGCGTCGGGCAGCGAACGGATGGATCCCTTCGGCCTCATCGACCACCTGCTCAACACCATCGGGGGACGGGACGGCGACGCGCGGGCGCGGGCCGACGGCTCCGGCGACCTCGGCCGCGAGATCCTCAGCGGCCGGCAGACGCCGATCGACGTGCTGCAGGGCGTCCACGCGGCCGTCGCCGAACGCTGGAACGACCGTCCGCTCGTCATCGGCGTGGACGACGTCCACTTCGCCGACGAGCCGTCCCTGCAGTGCCTGCGCTACATCGCCCGGCGCATCGAGTCGTCCGCGATCATGATCGTGTTCAACGAGTGCTCCTCGCACGAACGGCGCCTGGCCACCCTGCACGCCGAGACGCTGAACCTGCCCTACGCCCACCGCATCCGGCTCGGCCTGCTGGCCGACGACGGCGTCGCCGCCCACGTCGAGCAGCGCCTCGGCCCGGACACGGCGCGGCGCGTCGCGGCGGCGTGCGCGGCGGCCGGCGGCGGGAACCCGCTGCTCACGCAGGCGCTCGTGGACGACCACCAGGCCGCGTCCGCGCCCGGCGCGCTCGTCCCCGGCGAGTCGTACCGGAACGCGGTACTGCGCTGCCTGTACCGCTCCGATCCGTCCGCGCTGGCCGTCGCGCGCGCCGTCGCGGTCCTCGGCGACCCCGTCGTGCCGGGCCTGGTCGCCGACCACCTCGGCGCGGACGCCACGAGCGTCCGGCGCGGCCTGGCCGACCTGACCGCCGCCGGGCTGCTCGCCGACCTGAGGTTCCGGCACGAGGAGGCGCGGCAGGCAGTCCTCGGCGACGTCCCCCCGGACGACCTGCGCGCCATGCACGGCCGCGCCGCCGGGCTGCTGCACGAGACCGGCGCGGGAGCGGTCCGTGTCGCGCGCCGCCTGGTCGCCGCCGACGACGTGGGCGCGCCGTGGCAGATCGAGATCCTGCGCGAGGCGGCGCAGGAGGCGCTGGCGCTCGGCGACGCGGCCGAGGCGGTCGGCTACCTGCGGCACGCGTCCGGGCTGTGCGCCGACCCCGTCCTCCAGTCCCGCATCACCGCCGCGCTCGCCGACGCCGCCTGGCACCTCGACCCGGCCACGGCGTCCCGGCACCTGCCCGGCCTCGCCGACGCCGTCCGCGCCGGGACGCTCACCGGCCGCGAGGCGATGATCCCGGTCAACCACCTGCTGTGGCGCGGCGACTATCCCCAGGCGCGCGACCTGCTGAGGATCGTGGAGTCCCGCGAGGACGACCACCGCGGCCTCCCGCCGAGCCTGCCGATCTCGTCCGACCTGTCGCTGACCCGGCTGTGGCTGCACTTCTGCTTCCCCGGGCTCGCCGGGCTGCCCGACGGCGCGTCCCCCGACGGCGCCGCCGTCCCGACGGTGTGGGGCGGGCCGACCGCCGCGCTGACCTTCCTCTCCCAGATGACCGGCCGCGACGGCGAGGACGGCACGTTCCGCGCGACCGAGCAGATCCTGCGCAGCACCCGCGCGGACGGCCCGCTCGCGCTCACGCTCGTCGCGCTGATGTCGCTGATCCACACCGACCAGGTGGACGAGGCCGTCTGGTGGGCCGACCGGCTGCTCGCCGAGCCGTGGATCCGCAAGGTCCCGCTGCGCCGCGCGCTGTTCGCGACGCTGCGCGCGTCGGCGGCGCTGCGCCGCGGCGACGCCGCCGAGGCCGCCGAGCACGCCCGCGCCGCGCTGACCGCGATCTCCCCGGCGGCGTGGGGCGTGGTGATCGGGGTGCCGCTCGCGGTGGCCGTCCGCGCGGCGACCGACCTCGGCGACGCGGGCGCCGTCGGCTCCTACCTCAACCTCCAGGTGCCGGAGGCGATGTTCGACACCCCGTTCTCGTTGCCCTACCTGGCCGCGTTCGGCCGCCACCAGCTCATGATGGGACGGCCGCAGGCCGCGCTGGAGAACTTCCGGGCGTGCGGGGTCATGCTGACGGACTGGGGCCTGGACGCGACCGGCCTCATCGACTGGCGCAACGACGCCGCCGAGGCGCTGCTCGCGCTCGGCCGGGCGGAGGAGGCGCGGGTGCTCGCCGAGGAGCAGATCGCGCTGTCGTCCGGCGTCCCGTCCCGGCCGCGCGGGGTGGCGCTGCGGCTGCTCGCCGCGACGGGCGGGCTGAAGGAGCGCGTCACGCTGCTGGAGGAGGCGGTGGACGCGCTGCGCGCCAGCGGCGACCGGCGTGAGCTGGGCCGCGCCGAGGCCGACCTGCGCACCGCGCGGTCGGCGCTGGACGAGCACGGCCGCGCGCGGATGGGGCCGCTGTGGGCGCCGGAGCTGCCGGACGAACCGTCCGGCCCGGACGGCCCCGAGGCGGAGCTGACGGCCGCCGAGCAGCGCGTCGCCGCGCTCGCGGCGGACGGCTGGACCAACCGGCAGATCGCCGCGAAGCTCTACATCACGGTCAGCACGGTCGAGCAGCACCTGACGAAGATCTACCGCAAGCTGAAGGTCCGCGGCCGTCCCGACCTGGCGTCGGTCTTCACCGAGCCGCCGCCCCCGCGCGAACGCGTCACCTGAGGCGGTGGCCCGGGAGGTCGGTCGGGGTCGGTCGGGGCGAACACCGTCCAGCGGACAGCGTTGTCCGCCGGGCGGGCGCGTGTGATTCTGGGCCGCGACGACAGCCCACGATCACCTGGGGGGTTCCCGTGGACCGCACACCTGCGGACGGCGCCGACCTGCGCCGCGACGAGCTGCACGCCAGCCTCTCCGCGCCCGTGCTCGACACGATGAACTTCCTCAACGAGATCACGATGCGCTACCCGGACGCGGTGTCGTTCGCGCCGGGCCGTCCCTACGACGGGTTCTTCGACACCGAGGACGTCATCGCCCACCTGCGCCGCTTCCTCGCCCACCTGGAGGAGCAGGGCCGCACGCCGCAGCAGGTCCGCACCGCGATCTACCAGTACGGCCCGACCGCCGGGCAGATCCGCGAGCTGATCGCCGATTCGCTGCGGGTGGACGAGGGCGTCGACGTGGATCCCGCGTCGATCGTGGTGACGGTCGGCGCGCAGGAGGGGATGCTGCTGGCGCTGCGCGCCCTGACGGCCGGCCCGGACGACGTGCTGCTCACCGCGAGCCCCTGCTACGTCGGCATCACCGGCGCGGCGCACATCCTCGACATCCCGATCACGGCGGTGCCCGAGCGCGCGGACGGCCTGCACGCCGCCGACGTGGAGGCCGCGATCGTCGCCGAGAAGGCGCGGGGTCGTCGGCCGCGCGCGTTCTACGTCGTCCCGGACCACTCCAACCCGTCGGGGAACACGGTCGCCCGCGGGGCCCGCGAGGCGCTGCTCGACATCGCGCATCGGCACGGCGTGCTGATCCTGGAGGACAGCCCGTACCGGATGGTCAGCCCCGGCGAGCGGCTGCCGTCGCTGAAGTCGCTCGACCGGAACCGCACGGTCGTGCAGCTCGGGTCGTTCTCCAAGACCGTCTTCCCGGGTGCCCGCGTCGGCTATGTGGTCGCCGACCAGCGCGTCGCGGACGGGACGGGCGGCACCGTCCTGCTCGCCGACGAACTCGCCAAGATCAAGAGCATGGTCACGGTGAACACGTCGTCGCTCAGCCAGGCGGCCGTCGCGGGCGCGCTGCTCGCGGCGGGCGGCAAGATCTCCGAGCTGAACGCCGGCCCCGCCGCCTACTACGGCGACGCGATGCGGACCGTCCTGGACCACCTCGACCGCAACCTGCCCGCCGCGCGCCGCGCCGCGCTCGGCGTCGCGTGGAACCGGCCCGAGGGCGGGTTCTTCCTGGCGATGAGCGTGCCGTTCCGCGCGGATGAGGCCGCGCTCACCCGCTCGGCCCGTGAGTTCGGCGTGATCTGGACGCCGATGTCCTACTTCCACCCCGAGGGCGGCGGCCACGACCAGCTCCGGCTGTCCACCAGCTACCTGAGCGAGGCGGAGATCGCCGAGGGCACCGCGCGGCTCGCCCGGTTCCTGGAGGCAGAGAGCGCCCGCTGACTTGGGTGGTCAGCAGGTGGTCATTCGTCCACCCAGCCGTGCTTCTGCGCGAGCGGCAGCAGCGTGTCGCGCAGCCGCACGATCTGCGCCCCGGTGAGATCGGGGACGCCGCGCAGGAACAGTTCGGTGACCTCCTCGCGGAACTCCGACGGCGCGAGGACGTCGCACAGCACGTCGTCGCCGTTCGGCCCGCCCACCGGGCCCGCCGCGCGGGCCGTGACCTCGGAGAACGCCTCACGGCGGCCGGGCGGCGGCCCGACCACGCGCACCGCGAACGCCTTCGGCCCCCGCTCGCCCTCCATGACCTCGAACTCGACGATCGTGCCGGGCATCAGCCCCGACTTGTCGTCGTCGGCGAGTTCGTTGGCGTGGACGAAGACGTCCGGACCGCCCTCGTCGGGCGCGATGAACCCGTAACCGCGGACCTCGTCAAAACGCAGAACTCTTCCCGACAGCACCACAGGAACCATCCACATCAACGCAGTGTGCGCCCGGAACGGGTCGGCATCGCGTTCTCGCCGCCTGGTCGTTTCCGGGCCGAATCGCCGTCACTCTAGCACCGGGCACCCCGTGGAACGGTCGATTCCCGGCGACGTGCCGCGGCGTGTGGCCGGTTGTGGCGCCCCGGCGCGACCAGCGGGTTCGGCACGCCGTCCGAGGCCGGGGCCGGTCGCCGCCACTGGACGCTGGCCCGTCCGGCGCGGCGTCGCGCATGATGACGGCGTTCCAATTACGAGCAGTTCCCGACCTTTCCCGGAAAGGGTGAGCGTGTTGTCCAGGAGCAGCAGGGCGCAGCGGTTGCGCAGCAAGCCGAGAATGTGGGGATGGACGTTCCGATGACCGTCGAAATCGAAGCCGTCGCCGACCGCGTCTTATCCGCGGAACCGCTGACCGCCGATCTTCTCGCCCCGGGCGTCCTGCCCGTGCCGGGTATCCCCCAGCCCGCCCCGGCGCCGCGCCTGCTCGGCGTCGCGACGGCCGCGTCCGCCACGTCGTTCACGCAGCGCGAGGTGCTCGACGCCTTCGACATCACCGACCCGAAGGTCCGGTCGGTGTTCCTCAACAGCGCGATCGAGCGCCGCAACCTCGCGCTGCCCGCGCCCGGTCCCGACGGCGTCCGCGCGTCCGAGCCGCAGGGCGACCTGCTCGACAAGCACAAGGCGATGGCCGTCGAGATGGGCGGCGCCGCGCTGGTCGACTGCCTCAAGAGCATCGGCGCGGACCTGTCGGACGTCCGCCACCTGTGCTGCGTCACCTCCACCGGCTTCCTCACCCCCGGCCTCTCCGCGCTGATCATCCGCGAGTTCGGCCTCGACCGGCACACCAGCCGCTCCGACATCGTCGGGATGGGCTGCAACGCCGGGCTGAACGCGCTGAACGTCGTCGCGGGCTGGTCCGCCGCGCACCCGGGCGAACTGGCCGTCGTGGTCTGCGCCGAGGCGTGCTCGGCCGCGTACGCGATGGACGGCACGATGCGCACCGCCGTCGTGAACAGCCTGTTCGGCGACGGCGCCGCCGCGCTCGCCGTCCGCGCCCCGGCCCCCGGCGAGACCGGCGGCCCCGAGGGCCCGCGCGTCCTGAAGTTCGCGAGCTGCCTCATCCCGGACGCCATCGACGCGATGCGCTACGACTGGGACCGCGACCAGGGCCGCTTCAGCTTCTACCTCGACCCCCACATCCCCTACGTCGTCGGCGCGCACGCCGAACTGGTCGTCGACCGGCTGCTCGCCGGGACGGGCCTGCGGCGCAGCGACGTCCGGCACTGGCTCGTCCACTCCGGCGGCAAGAAGGTCATCGACGCGGTGGTGGTGAACCTCGGGCTCAGCCGGCACGACGTCCGGCACACGACGGGCGTCCTGCGCGACCACGGCAACGTGTCGAGCGGCTCCTTCCTCTTCTCCTACGAACGACTGCTCCGCGAGGGCGTGACCGCGCCGGGCGAGTACGGAGTGCTGATGACGATGGGTCCCGGTTCCACGATCGAGACGGCGCTGGTCCAGTGGTGAGCGCCGACGAGTTCGTCATCGAGGTGGACGGCGCCGCGCCCCTGGCCGCCGCGCCCGTCAAGGAGGTCGGCGCGCTCTGCGACCGGGTCGAGGACGCGGCCGGCACGGGCGTCGTGATCGTCCACGTGTCCGGCGCGCCCGGCCCCGACCGCGTCGCCGGGCTCGGCGTCGCGCAGGTCAGCAAGTGGGAGCGGGCGCTGCGGCGGCTGGAGCGGCTGCCCGCCCCGATCGTCGCGGTCGCGCGCGGCGACGTCGGCGGGGTCGCGCTGGACGCCCTGCTCACCGCCGACTTCCGGGTGGCCGCGCCGGGCACCCGGCTGCTCGTCCCGGTGGACGGCGACGCGACCTGGCCCGGCATGACCCTGTTCCGGCTGGCCCGCCGCGATTTCGGGGCCGTCCGCCGCGCGGCGCTGCTCGGCGTGCCGGTCGAGACGGCCGACGCCCGCGCGCTCGGCCTGCTGGACGAGATCGCCGAGGACGCCGTCGAGGCGGTCGCGGCGCTGGCGTCCGCCGCGTCCGGCCTGTCCGGGACGGAACTGGCGATCCGCCGCCGCCTGCTCGCCGACGCCGCGTCCATGAGCTTCGACGACGCACTCGGCCAGCACCTGGCCGCATGCGAGCGGGCCCTGCGCCGCGCCACCGGACAGGGGACACCATGACCGCCCCCGCACCACACGCCACAGGCTCGCGGGAGGCACAGTGAGCGAGCCGAAGGCGCGCGCCGCGCGCTGGACTGAGGAGCGGCGGGAGCTTGCGACCAGAGCGACGAGGGAAGCGCGCGGCTTGAAGCGCGCCGCAGGCTCGCGGGAGACACAGTGACTGAGTTGTTCGCGGCTGGGCGGGCGGCGGTTTCGGCGGCGGCGGGGCGGGTCGATGATCTGCTCGCGGCGCTGCCCGTGCCCGCCCGCCGCGCGCCCGAGCAGCGTGCCGCTGCCGCCGCCGCGCACGAGGAGGCGCGGGCGTTGCGGACGCGGTTCCTCGCCGCGCACGCCGACGACGTGTACGCGGAGCTGACGGCGGACCGCACGCGTTACCTGCGGATCGAGGAACTGGTGGAGGCCGCCGCGGCGGCCTTCCCCGGCCTCGTCCCGGACGCCGTCCGGCTCAAGGAGGAGCGCGGACGGGAGCAGGCCGCCAAGGAGGGCCACGAGATCGACCAGGGCATCTTCCTGCGCGCGGTCCTGCGGTCGCCGGTCGCGGGTCCGCACCTGCTGGACGCGATGCTGCGTCCGACCCGGCGGGCGCTGGACCTGCTGCCGGAGTTCCGCCGGACGGGCCGCGTCGCGATGGAGGCGGTCGTCCTGGAGCGCCGCGACGGCGCGGCGCACCTGACGATGTGCCGCGACGACCGCCTCAACGCCGAGGACGAGCGGCAGGTCGAGGACATGGAGACGGCCGTCGACCTCGCGCTGCTGGACCCGGACGTCCGGGTCGGGGTGCTGCGCGGCGGCGAGATGTCCCATCCCCGGTACCGGGGACGGCGCGTGTTCAGCGCGGGCATCAACCTGAAGATGCTGCACTCGGGCGACATCCCGCTGGTCGGGTTCCTGCTGCGGCGCGAACTCGGCTACATCAGCAAGATCGTCCGGGGGGTGCTGACGGACCGTCCGGGCGCCTGGCACACGCCGACGGTCGAGAAGCCGTGGGTCGCGGTCGTGGACGGGTTCGCCATCGGCGGCGGCGCGCAGCTCCTCTACGTGTTCGACCACGTCATCGCCGCGGCCGACTCCTACGTCAGCCTCCCGGCGGCGAAGGAGGGCATCATCCCGGGCGCGGGCAACTTCCGGCTCGGGAGGTGCGGCGGCCCCCGGCTGTCGCGCCAGGTCATCCTGCACGGACGGCGCCTGCACGCGTCCGAGCCGGACGCGCGGTGCGTCCTCGACGAGGTGTGCGAGCCGGACGCCCTGGACGCGGCGGCCGAGCGCGCCGTCGCCGACCTGTCGGCCCCGGCCGTGCTCGTCAACCGGCGGATGATCAACCTCGCCGAGGAGCCGCCGGACGCGTTCCGCGCCTACATGGCCGAGTTCGCGCTCCAGCAGGCGCTGCGCCTGTACGGGGAGGACGTCATCACCAAGGTGGGACGGTTCGCCGGGAAGGGGACGTCGTGAGCGGCGGCCCCCGCGTCCGGTACGAGAAGAAGGACCACGTCGCGTACGTGACCCTCGACCGTCCCGAGGTCCTCAACGCGATGGACCTGCGCACGCACGAGGAACTGGCGGCGGTCTGGGACGACGTCGAGGCCGACGACGAGGTCCGCGTCGCCGTCCTCACCGGCGCCGGGGACCGGGCGTTCTCGGTCGGGCAGGACCTCAAGGAGCGGGCGCGGCTGAGCGGCGACGGCGCCCCGCCGACCACGTTCGGCAGCCGCGGCCAGCCCGGCTGGCCCCGGCTCACCGAGCGGTTCACCCTGTCCAAGCCGGTGCTGGCCCGGGTGGACGGGTACGCGCTCGGCGGCGGCTTCGAGCTGGCGCTGGCGTGCGACCTGATCATCGCCTCGGAACGGGCGGTGTTCGGGCTGCCGGAGGTCCGGCTGGGCCTGGTGCCGGGCGCGGGCGGCGCGTTCCGGCTGCCCCGGCAACTGCCGCTGAAGCTCGCGATGGGCCATCTGCTGACCGGCCGCCGGCTGTCGGCCGCGACCGCGCTGCGGTTCGGGCTTGTCAACGAGGTCGTCCCGGCCGAGCGGCTGGACGACGCCGTCGCCGAGTGGACGGGCGACCTCATCCGCGCGGCGCCGCTGTCGGTGCGGGCGATCAAGGAGGCCGTCCTGACGTCGCTGGACCTGCCGCTGGAGGACGCGTTCACCGCGTCCTACGTGTGGGAGGAGCGCCGCCGCCGCAGCCTCGACGCCGACGAGGGCCCGCGCGCGTTCGCCGAGAAACGCGAACCGGTCTGGCGCGGACTGTAGCGGTTCCCGGGCCGTCCAAACGCTCCGCCGGAGCGGTTGGACGGCCCGTTTCCGCCGCTCCGGCGGCCCTAATCTTGTTTTAATCCCCCGGGCGATTGCATGGTCCTCGCCGCGGCACGGCGCCGCGTTCGGAAATCGAGGACCCATGAGAATCAGAACGCTCTTCGCAGCCGCGCTGCTCCCGGCCCTGCTGACGCTCTCCGCGTGCGGGAACGGCCCCAAGAACGACGGCGTCGCCAGCGTGAACGGCGGCAAGGCGAAAGGCACGGCCTCGCCCACGGCGACGCTGAGCCAGGAGGACGCGCAGCTCAAGTTCGCCCAGTGCATGCGCCAGAACGGCGTCCAGGTCGAGGATCCGGACCCGAACAACCCCGGCAAGATCAGCATCAAGGCCGAGGGCAAGGGCAAGGGCAAGGTCGACATGGACGCCGCGCAGAAGAAATGCGGGAAGTTCCTCCAGCAGGGCGGGATGGGCGGGCACAAGCCCACCGCCAAGGAACTCGACCAGATGGTGAAGATGGCGCAGTGCCTGCGCGACCACGGCCTCGACGCGAAGGACCCGGACGAGAACGGCGGCATGCGCATGAACGTGAAGGAGGGCATGGACCCGAAGAAGGTCGAGCAGGCGCAGAAGGAGTGCCAGCAGAAGTACCCGGAAATCCGCAAGTGAGCGCGCCGGTGAGCGACGCGCCGCCGACGGGGAGCGGGGCGCCGCCGCCGGGCCGGGCGCAACGGCGGCGCCGGGGGCGCGGCCCCTACGTCGCGTCGGCGGTCGCGCTCGCGCTCGCCGCGGGCGGCACGGCCGTCGTGCTCGCGACGCGGGACGGCGGGAACGCCCCGGCCACGGCGAACACGAGCCCGGTCACCACGGCACCGATCACTCGCGGGGACGTGATCGACACCGAGTCGGTGGACGGGAACCTGACCTACACCGGGTCGCGCGACATCTCCGCGCCCGGCCAGGGCACCGTCACCTGGGCGGCGAGCGAGGGGTCGGTCGTCACGCGGGGGCACGTGCTGCTGCGCGTGGACAACAAGCCGCTCATCCTCCTCTACGGGTCGATGCCGTCCTACCGGACGCTGCGCGACGGCGTCGCGGACGGCAAGGACGTCTACCAGCTCGAAAGCAACCTCCGCGCCCTCGGCTACGGCTCGGGGATCACCGTGGACAAGAAGTTCACGGCGGCGACGGCGGCGGCGGTCAAGGAGTGGCAGGACGACCTCGGCCTCACCGAGACGGGCGCCGTGGAGGCGGGGCAGATCGTGTTCCAGCCCGGCGCCGTCCGGGTCGGCGACGTCCAGGCGGAGAAGGGCGAACGGGTGTCGCCCGGCATGAAGGCCATGACGATCACCGGGACGCGGCCGATCGTCCACATTCCGCTCGCCACGTCCAAGCAGTCCCTGGCGAAGAAGGGCGCGCGGGTGACGGTCGAGATGCCGAGCGGCAAACGGGTCCGGGGGCGGATCTCGTCCGTCGGGAAGGTCGCGAAAGCGGGGACCGAGAAGGACGACACCGCGACGATCGACGTCTACGTGACGCTGAGCGGCGAGGCGACCGGCGGGCTCGACCAGGCGCCCGTCAGCGTCGAGCTGGAGAGCGACCGCGCGGCCGGGGTCCTGTCGGTGCCGGTCGAGGCGCTGCTCGGGCTCCGCGAGGGCGGGTTCGGCGTCGAGGTGGTCGACGGCGCGGCCAAGCGGATCGTCCCGGTCGAGACCGGCACCTACGGCGGCGGACGCGTGGAGATCAGCGGCGAGGGCCTGCGCGAGGGCATGAAGGTCGAGGTGCCGCGCTCGTGAACATCGTGGAGCTGGCCGGCGTGACGAAGGTGTACCCGGGCGGGGTCGAGGCGCTGCGCGGCGTCGATCTCGTGGTGGAGGAGGGCGAGCTGACGGCGATCGTCGGGCCGTCGGGGTCGGGGAAGTCGACGCTGCTGCACCTGGTCGGGACGCTGGACCGCCCGTCCGGCGGGACGGTCCGCATCGCGGGCTACGACGTCGCGGCCCTGTCGGACCGGGAGCTGTCGGCGCTGCGCGCCCGGCACATCGGGTTCGTGTTCCAGTCGTTCCACCTCGCCGACGGGGTGTCCGCGCTGGACAACGTCGCCGACGGCCTCCTGTACGGCGGCGTGTCGCTGCGCCGACGGCGGGAGCTGGCGCGGGCGGCGCTGGAGCGGGTCGGGCTCGGGCACCGCGTCGGGCACCGTCCGAACGAGCTGTCGGGCGGGGAGCGGCAGCGCGTCGCGGTGGCGCGGGCCGTCGCGGGGGCGCCGTCGCTGCTGCTCGCCGACGAGCCGACCGGCAACCTCGACACCGCGGCGGGCGCGGAGGTGCTCGGCGTGCTGCGCGACCTGCACGCGTCCGGGACGACCATCGCGATCATCACGCACGACCTGGAGATCGCGCAGTGGGCGCCGCGCCAGGTCCGCGTCCGCGACGGCCGGATCGTCGGCGACGGCGGCGCCGGCACGGGCCGCACGGTCGGCGCGTTCACCGGCGCGGGGGTGCCGCGGTGACGGCGCTCGCGAAGCTGTCCCCGGCGCGGCTCGCGCCGCGCGACGTCGTCCGGACGGGCATGTCGGGGCTGCGGTCGCGGCCCACGCGGGTCGTGCTGTCGGCGCTCGGCATCGCGATCGGCATCGCGACGATGGTCGCGGTCATCGGGATCTCCTCCTCCAGCCGCGAGCAACTGCTGGACCAGATCGACCGGCTCGGCACGAACATGCTCACGGTCGAGCCCGGCCAGACGATGTTCGGCGACTCGGCGAAGCTGCCGCTGAAGTCGGTGGAGATGACCCGCAGGATCGGGCCGGTGCTGACGGTGTCGGCGACGGGGAACCTGGAGGCGACCGTCCGGCGCAGCCCCCTCATCGACGCCGAGTCCACGGGCGGGCTCGGCGTCCGGGCGACATCGCCGGAACTGCTGCGGACGCTGGACGGGTCCGTCCGGTCCGGGACGTGGCTCAACACCGCCACCGCGCGGTACCCGGCGGTCGTCCTCGGCGCCGAGGCGGTCAAGCGGCTCGGCGTCGACAGCGTCGGCGCGCAGGTGTGGATCGGCGGCCGGTGGTTCACGGTCGTCGGGGTGCTGAACCCGCTGCCGCTCGCGCCCGAGATCGACCGGTCCGTGCTCGTCGGCTGGGACGCGGCACGCCGCTACCTCGGCTTCGACGCTCACCCCACCAAGATCTACGAGCGGTCCACGGACGTGTCGGTGGAGGCCGTCCGGGACGTCCTCGCGCGCACGGTGAACCCGCGCAACCCCGAGGAGGTGAACGTCAGCCGTCCGTCGGACGCCCTGGCGGCGAAGGCGGCGGCGGGCAGCGCGTTCACGAACCTGCTGCTCGGCCTCGGCGCGGTCGCGCTGCTGGTGGGCGGGGTGGGCGTGGCGAACACGATGGTGATCTCGGTGCTGGAACGACGCCGCGAGATCGGTCTGCGCCGCTCCCTGGGCGCGACGCGCGGCCAGGTGCGCACGCAGTTCCTCACCGAGTCGCTGCTGCTGTCGGCGCTCGGCGGCGTGGCGGGCGCGGTGCTGGGCGGCGCGGCGACCGTGGCGTTCGCGTCCTACCGGGGGTGGCCGCCGGTCGTCCCGGCCTGGTCCTTCGGGGGCGCGGTGGGCGCGACGCTCGTCATCGGGACGATCGCGGGCCTCTACCCGGCGATGCGGGCGGCGCGGCTGTCGCCGACCGTGGCCCTCACGACGGCCTGACCGGGTGGCCCACCCGCCGGGGGACGGGTGGGCCACGGGCGTGCTACTCGGTCGCGGGTTCGGTCGTCCGGTTCTCCAGGCGGAGTTGTTCCTCCGCGGTGTGCTCCACGCGGTCCATCGCCATGCGCAGCAGCGGCGGGGCCATCACCGAGGTGACCACGGCGACGAGCACGATGATCGTGTAGGTGGCGGAGTCGAGGACGCCGAGGCGCAGGCCGACGGTCGCGACGATCACTTCGATCACGCCGCGCGCGTTCATGCCCGCGCCGAGCGCCAGGGCCTCCCAGCGGTTGAGACGGCTGAGCCGGGCGCCCAGATAGGCCCCGGCGAACTTGCCGACGATCGCGACGACGAGGATCAGCACCCCGGCCAGCGCGATCTTCGGGTGGCGCAGGGCGCCGAGGTCGATGCGGAGTCCGGCCGTCGCGAAGAAGATCGGTGCGAGGCAGCCGAGGACGACCGTCCGCAGCGACGCGGTGCGCGTCCGCGCGAACCGGCCGGTGCCCGCGATGAGCAGCCCGCACAGGAACGCGCCGAACACGGCCTCCAGCTTGAGCGCCTGCGTCGCGGCGCCCGCGAGCAGGATCATCGCGGCGGCGACCGCGATCGTCCGTTCGGGGGAGTCGCCGGCGGTCCGCAGGACGAGCCGGGCCAGCGGACGTCCGATGAGCACGGCGACGACGAGCACGAGCAGGAGCCGGCTCACCGCGAGCACCGCGTCGTGCCCGGCCGAGCTGCCCGCCGCCATCGCGGACACGACGGACAGCATGACCCAGCCGAACGCGTCGTCCACGGTGCCCGCGGTGAGGGTGAGCTGCCCGATGTTGCGGTGCAGCAGGTTCATGTCCATCAGCGTCTTGGCGATGACGGGAAGGGCGCTGACGCACATCGCCACACCGAGGAACAGCGCGAACACGTCGGTGTCGGCCCCGGCGCGGCCCCCGCCGAGCAGGTCCGGCAGGACGTAGCCGAGCCCGACCCCGGCGACGAACGGGATCACGAGCCCGGCGAGGCTGATCCGCAGGGCCGTGACACCGCGTCTCCGGACGAGACCGAGGTCCATCTCGATCCCGGTGAGGCCGACGAGCAGCAGGACGCCGACCTGGCCGACGGCGTCCAGGAGATGGGCCTGGGACGGGTCGGCCGGGAACAGCCAGTGCGCGGCGTCGGGGGCGACCCGGCCGAACAGGGTCGGGCCGACGAGGATCCCGGCGGTCAGTTCCCCGACGACCGGGGGCAGGCCGAAGCGTGCGGCGAGGCGCCCGAGGGCGATCGCCAGGGTCAGCAGGACGCCGACCTGGAGCAGGAAGACCAGTAAATGGTGGGCCTCGATGGGAGGCGCGGTGGCGGTCGCGAGCGGCATCGACGACTCCTGGGGGGAATGCGCACCGAGTGGCGGGCGCGCAGGGAGCCTTCAGCGTAGGCACGCGGGTCGCGTTCCGTGGAGGGGGTCCGGCGCCGCAGTCCGGTCGGTGACACGATCCGGCCGCACCGTTCCAACGTGACGGATGTGACGTCGCCGCCCGGCCGCGCGCTGACCTTCGTGGAGCCCCTTGTGTTGGGTGAGCGTTTCCGGACGCGAATTTATGTGCCATCGCATTTTGTGCCGTCAAACGAAGGGATATACATGTCGCGGGTGGAGCCCGGCCGGCTCGCCCGTGAACCTGTTCCCGGGGCCGGCCCGCCGGTCCCCGGTCCCCGGACGACCGTCCGGCCAGCACGAGGAGCCCCATGACCGAGATCGCGATCGACCTCAACGACACCGCCGCCGTCAACGCCCTCTTCGACGAGATCGCGTCGCCCGCCGAACTGCGCGGCATCCTGGACGCCCCCGGCGCGGACGAGGGAACGATCAACGGGTTCGTCGGCGTCATCGGCGCCGAGCGGCTGCTGGACCGGGTGTTCGACCTCATGGCGGGGCACTTCGTCGCGGCCCGCGCGGGCAACGAGAGCGGCGTCGTGCAGTGGAACGTGCGCGTCGACGGGGCCGAGCACGTCTACCACATCGTCGTGGAGAACGGCACGGCCACGCGGTACGCCGGCCCGGCCGACAAGCCGCGCGTCACGCTCACCCTCACCGCCGCCGACCTGCTGCGGCTGTGCGCGGGCAAGCTGTCGGGCGTCCAGGCCGTGATGAGCGGCAAGATCAAGCTGGCCGGCGACATGATGTGGGGCGCCAAGCTCCCCGGCTGGTTCAACATCTGACCGGTCCGGTGTCCGGGTCCGTCCGCAGCCGGTTCGGACGGGCCCGTCCGCGCCCCGCCGAGCAGGGCGGAAGCGCTTATCTTCCATGCATCCATGGCCCACGCGCAGGTGGGGTATGGCCGCCGATGTGCCTAGGATGAGTGTCGTCAACGGCGACGCCGACCTAGATCAGAAGCGGGTATGGACAGCTACCGAATCGACGATCTCGCGCGCATGGCCGACACGACCGTCCGGAACGTGCGCGCGTTCCAGGAGCGCGGCCTGCTCCCCCCGCCGCGCATGAAGGGCCGCACGGGCTACTACGACGACTCGCACCTCGCGCGCATCCGCGTCATCGGGAACCTCCAGGAGCGGGGCTTCACGCTCGCGAGCATCGGCGAGATGCTGTCGGCCTGGGAGAGCGGCCACAACCTCGCGGACGTGCTCGGCGTCGAGCGCGTGCTGACCGAGCCCTGGTCGGGCGAGGAGCCGGAGTACCTGAGCATCTCCGAGGTCGTCGAGATCTTCGTCCCCGGCCTCGTGGAGGACGACTTCGCGGGCAAGTCGCCCGAGCTGTTCCCGATGCTGGCCCGCGCCGAGGAGCTCGGCTTCATCCGCTGGGCGGGCGACCGCTTCGAGGTGCCGAGCCCGCGGCTGTTCCGCGTCGGGGTCGAACTGCACGCCGCCGGTGTCCCGCTGTCGAGCATCTACGACATCGCCGGGGAACTCCGCGCGGACTGCGCCACGATCGCCGACCGGTTCGTCGCGCTGGCCGTGAAGCAGGCCGACCTGGAGGACCCGTCACAGCTCGCCGCCCGCGCGGACCTGCCGGAGATCGCCAAGCTCATCGCCCGGCTCCGCCCGCTCGGGATGGAGGCCATCCAGGGGATGCTCGCCCAGGAGTTGCACGCGCGGATCCAGGCGGCGTTCAGCGACCGGATCGAGACGTTCCTCGACCTTCTTCCCAAGGAGGTCCCGCTGACGCCGAAGGACCCCGGGCCGTCCTGACGGGCGGGCCCCGCCGCGCGCCGCGCGTCGGCGGGCGGGCCATGCGGGTCACGTGAACCCCCTCGGCGTCGGTCGAGACGTAGTGGACCTTTCACGCCTTCATCGCCGCGTCGCCGGGGAACGTTACCGACCCGGCCGCTCGCGGATCATGCCGCCGTTCCGTGGTACACGAAGCTCCGGTTCATGCATATGCGGCGCACGTCGTGACCGGACGGCGGGTGCCGTCGAGTCTCCCGGACGCCCCTCGGCGACACGCGTTGTGAACGTTGTGTCGCACTTGAACTTCGTTCAGTGAGAATATGGCGTTTCGTCGGCTTACTATCGGACACCAACAGGCGGAAGCGCTCACTGAGTGAGTGGTTCGTTCGAGGGGGCTCTTGACAACCCCTGCCCCTTGTCTCACTGTATGGTCCATAAATCTATGGAACATAGATTGGCGGTGCTGCGTGGTGATCGGAACTCGGGAGCTGGAGGGCGTCCGGTCCGCCGGCCATGCCGTTTCCCGGGGCGCGGCCGGGGGCGACGCGTCCGGCGACGGCCCGGCGACGCTGCTCGCCGAGGTCGCGCCGGTGATCAGCCGGGAGGCCGCCGAGGCGATCCGCCGTGAGCTGTCGGTGTACGCGTCCGAGGACGTCCAGCACGGGCTGGAGCTGGCGATCGGCATCGGGATCGGCCACTTCGTGGACTCCCTCGCCCGTCCCGACCTGGACGACGACGCCGTCCTCGCGTTCTTCGCCCGGCTCGGCGCCGACGAGACCCGCGCCGGACGGAGCCTGCTCACGCTCCAGAACGCCGTGAACATCGCCGCGCGGGTGCTCGTCCGGCACCTGACCCGCGTCCTCGCGCCGTGGGACCTGATCTCCACCGCGTCGTACGGGCGGGTGATCGAAGAAGTCTTCCCGTTCGTCAACCGCATCATGGCGGCGGCGGCGCAGGGCCGCGCCGACGTGCGCGGCGGCGACGCGGCCGGTGACCTGGACCGCGCGCGGCGGGCGCTCGTCGGCGTCCTGCTCGGCGACGCCGAACCCGACGCCGACGACCTGGCCCGCCTCGCCCGGCAGGCGCAGTGGCACCTGCCGCGCGCCGTCGCGGTCGTGGTGCTGTCGGGCGACGACGAGGACCAGCGCCGCCCGTGGGGCCTCGCGCCCGACGTGCTGGAGGGCCTGTACCTGACCGAGCCGTGCCTGGTCGTCCCGGACCCCGACGGCCCCGGCCGCGCCGCGCAGCTCGCCGCGGCGCTGGCGGGCCGCGCCGCCGCCGTCGGCCCGACCGTCGCGGTCGCCCGCGCCGCCCGCTCCCTGGCCTGGGCGCGCCGCACGCTGGCGCTCGCGGGCGCGGGCCGGCTCCCCGGCGAAGGCCTCGTCCGCGCCACCGACCACATGCCCGCCCTGGTGATCCTCCAGGACCCCGAACTGGTCACGCACATCGCCGCGCGCCGCCTGGCCCCGCTGCACGAACTGCGCCCCGGCAAGCGCCACGCCTACGCCGAGACCCTCCAGGCGATGATGGAGCACAGCTTCAACGCGCAGGCCGCCGCCGAACGCCTGCACGTCCACCCCCAGACGATCCGCACCCGCCTGCGCCGCCTGGACGAACTCTTCCAGGGCTCCTTCCAGGACCCGGACCTGCACCTGGAGTTCCTGATCGTCCTGCGCGCCTGGCTCGACGCCGCCACCCCCGACACCGACCCCGACTGGTTCACCCCACCCCCCGCCCCCACCCGCCGCCGCTGACCACCTGCGCGGAAGCAAAAGGAGGCCGCGCGATGGGGTTGGAGACGCTGCGGGCGTACGCCGCTGCGCTCGGCGGGCACGTCGACGTGACGATCAGTGTCGGTCCGCACTCCATTCGCGTGGCCTGAGCCGAGGGGTCAGGGGCGGGTGGAGAGGGTCAGGGTGGACGGGCCGAGGGTGTAGGCGCCGCCGAAGAGGTCGGGGAGGTCGGCGAGCGGGACGAGGTGCGGGAAGTCGGCGGTCGCGACGCGCAGGCGCAGGCGGTGGCCCGCCGGGACGGTCGCGAACGTCGGACGCACCTCGACGTCGTAGCGCGTCATCTCGCCGGGCTTCACGGGCTTGCGGGACGCCTTGGTCAGGACGTGGTAGGGGCTGATCCAGTCGCCGTCGCGGGCCGGCCAGGAGCGCGTGCGGTCCAGGGCGCGCAGGGAGCCCAGTTGGGCGCCGCCGGAGAGGTCGGTGGAGCGGCCGTCGGGGGCCACGTCCTCCAGGGTGAGGGCGAACAGGGTCTCGGGACGGGTGGACGACGCGCGCAGCGTCGCGCCGATCGGCCCCGCCAGCTTCAGCGGACGGGTCAGCGGCGCGGTGCTGTAGGTGCGTTCGCCGTCCCCGGAAGTGGGCTTGCGCTGCGGGCCGGTGCAGACGCCCGGCATCCCGATCCCTTCGAGGAGCTGTGAGAGCAGGCCCGCCGCGAACTGGTCGGTGGAGCGCGTGCAGGGGTCCGACAGCGGGGTGTACTTGATCGTGTCGCCCGGTCCGGCGCCGGGGGCGTCCGACGTGAGACGTCCGCCGGACTGCAACGACAGGCGCTGGAGGCGCGCGTCGGAGAGCGGGTACGTGGCGGTGGAGTATTTCGCGCCGCCCGGCTCGACGACGTGCAGGGGCGTACGGGTGTCGGTTATTCCGTTGTCGCGTCCCTTGAGCCAGTGGTCGAACCACTGGAGCTGCAACGCGGACAGGTCGTAACCGCCGCCCATCCCGCCGTGCGTCCACGGCCCGGTGAGGAGCTGGTACTTGGACGACACCGGCTGGCCGGGCTTCATCGGCGCGGTCACCGGACGTCCCGCCGCCGCGTTCTGCAGCCCGCTGTAGAGCTGCGGCTCCCCGCGCTGGAACACGTCGTACAGACCGCCCACGAGATAGACCGCGACGCCGTTCGCGACGATCCGCGACAGCAGCCGGTCGGGCGCGCGTTCCTTCCACCACGCGTCGAAGTAGCGCCGGGACCCATTGGTGAGCATGTCCCGCGCCATCGTCAGCTCGAACGGCCCCGCCTGGAGAAGGTGCTGGTAGGCGAGGGTCAGCGCGGTCGCCGGGTCGAACGGCAGCTCCAGGAACGGCGTCAGCGTGCGCGTCACCCCGTACCCGAACACCAGGCCGAGCGGCGACAGGACGTTCAGCGCGCCGCCGCTCGTGAACAGGTCGCGGTAGGGGTCGGCGGTCGCGGCCATCGGGAAGATCGCCTTGAGCGGCGAGTTCGGCCCGACCTCGGCGGCGGTGAAGAGCTGGTCGATCGCGACATAGGAGAGCCCGAGCATCCCCACCTTGCCGTCGCCGCCGGGCAGCCGCGCCGCCCACCGGACGACCTGCGCCCCGGCCTTGGCCTCCGCCGGGCTGAACAGGTCGAACGCGCCCTCGGACCCGCCCGTCCCGGGGACGTCCACGACCGCCGCGATGTAGCCGTGGCGGACGAGGTCGGGGTTGAACCCGCCCATGCCCGCGCCGCCCGCCAGCGCGGACGGCGTCTTCCCGTACGGCGTGAACCCGACGATCACCGGGAACCGGCCGGCGGCGGGCTTGCCGGTGGACGGGTCGGCGGGGGAGTGGACGTCCGCGCGCAGGACCGTCCCGTCGTGCAGCCTGATCGTCAGGTTGCGCTGCACGCTGATCCCGTACCCGCCGGGCGCGGCGGCGCGGGCCGGGACGACGGCGCTCGTGAGCAGCAGGAGGGCGGTCGTGAGGACGGCGAGGCTGCGCATGTCGCGGCTCCCTGGGAAGTCGGCCGCCGCGAACACTAACAGACGTCAGTGTTTACTCGAAAGACCGGGTGAACTCCGCCAGCAGCCCCGCCTGCGGTTTGGGCGGGGGCGGCGCGTACTCGCCGTGCGTGCTCGTCCGCAGGCCCAGCGCGACCAGCGATTCCACGAGCTTGGTCGCCGCCGCCACGCCGTCCACCACCGGGACGCCGAGCTTCGCCGAGATCGCCCCGGTCAGTTCGGTCATGCCCGCGCAGCCGAGCACCAGCACGTCCGAGCGGTCCGTCGCCAGCGCCGCGGCGCACCGGTCGAGGACGGCGGCGCGCGCGGACGGCGAGTCCAGCTCCAGCACGGGCACGTCGCACGCGTGCACGCCCCGGCACGCCGCCGCGAAGCCGTAGCGGTGCGCCAGCTCCTCGGTACGGCCGATCGTCCGGGCCAGCGTCGTGACGATGCTGAACCCGCGTCCGAGCAGCGTCGCCGTGTGCATCGCGGCCTCGGCGATCCCGACGACCGGCCCGGACGCGACCTCGCGCGCCGCGTCCAGCCCCGGGTCGCCGAAACAGGCGATGACGAAACCGTCGGCGTCCGGTGCCGCCGCGATCTCGGCGAGCACGCCCGGGACGGCGAGCGCCGCGTCGTAGTGGCTCTCCACCGAGGCCGGGCCCATCGCCGGGCCGACGGCCGTGACGACGGTCCCGGACGCCGCGACCGCCCGGGCGCCGCGGCCGATGGCCTCGGTCATCTCCCGGGCGGTGTTGGGGTTGACCAGGGTGATCCGGATCATGCCGGGTCCATCACCTTGATCATGGGTCGGCTCCGCTCCAGCAGGGCCAGGGTGACGAAGCCGAGACCGCAGCCGATGAACCAGGAATAGTTCGAGATCCAGGTGACGTCGACGGTCGCGACGTCCAGGTCGAGAACGAGTTTCGGGACGAGCACCGCGAGAATGGCGGGCACCCCGCCCGCGACCAGCGACCACACCGCGTTCGGGTTGTAGCCGCGCCGGAACCAGTAGCGTCCGCGCGGGTCGAGCGTGAACATGTCGTCCACTGCGACGCGTTGCCTGCTCGCGATGTAGTAGCCCGCGATGAGCGCGCCGAACAGCGGCCCGATGAGCGCGCCGAGCAGGTCGAGCGTGTAATGGATCGCGGTCGGGTTGGAATACCAGTTCCACGGCGTGAGGACCACCGAGCCGACCGCCGCGATCATTCCGCCCGTCCGCCAGGAGATCTTCTGCGGATTGACGTTGGAGAAGTCGAACGCGGGCGAGATGAAGTTCGCCACGATGTTGATGCCGACCGTCGCGATGACGAACGTGAGCCCGCCGAGCAGGATCGCGAACGTCGTGTCGATGCGCTCGACCGTGTGGATCGGGTCGGTGATGAGTTCCCCGAACACCGGGACCGTCGCGGACGCGGTGATGACGGTGAGCAGCGAGAAGAACAGGAAGTTCACCGGAAGCCCGAGCAGGTTGCCGCGCTTCACCGCGTCGAACGACTTTCCGTAGCGGGAGAAGTCGCCGAAGTTCAGCATCGGCCCGGAGAAGTACGACACGACCAGCGCGATCGCGCTGAGCATCGTCGTGAACGAGTGGGTGACGTCCAGGTGCCTGCCCTGCGCCAGGTTGAAGCTGATGTTCCCCCAGCCCGCCTTCGCCACGAGGTAGACCGCGAGCGCGATCATCACGACGTAAACGGCCGGGCCGGCCCAGTCGATGAACCGCTTGATGGCCTCCATGCCCTTCCAGAACACCGCCGCCTGCGCCACCCAGAGAATGGCGTAGGCGACATAGCCGAGCGCGGGCAGGCCGAGGAACGTGTGCTGGTTCCAGCTCGCCGTGGACGGCCAGAACTTCAGGAAGACGATGATGAGGGACTGCGACGCCAGATACGTCTGGACGCCGTACCACGCGATCGCGATGAGCCCCCGGATGACCGCCGGAATGTTCGCGCCGCGCACCCCGAAGACCGACCGGTTGATGACCGGGAACGGAACCCCGGTGACCTGGCTCGGCTTGGCGACGAGATTGCAGAAGAACTGCACGATGAGGATGCCGGCGAGCAGCGCGATCAGCACCTGCCAGCTCGCGAGGCCGAGCGCGAACAGGCTGCCCGCGGTGACGTAACCGCCGACGCTGTGCACGTCGGACATCCAGAACGCGAAGATGTTGTAGGAGGACCAGTTCTGCTCGCGCAGCGGAGCGAGGTCCTCGTTGGTCAGACGCGGGTCGTGAACGGGTTCCGGGGGCCGGACGGCCTCGGCGGCCGGTGCGCTGTCGGGCATGGCGATTCCTCGCGGGGACCGGGTCCGTTAAGCAATCACTTAACGGTTAGGGTGAACTTATGCCTGAACAGGCGGCCGGAAATTTCGGCGTTGTAAAACCCGTGTGACAGACGAACCGGAGCCCGGAACCCCCGCATGAGCGCTGAACCGGACCTGTCGGCCCTGGACGCCGCCGCCCTCGGCGCACGCCTGCGCCAGCTGCGCGAGCGCGCCGGGCGCTCCCTGCGGTCGGTGGCCCGCGATCTCGGCATCTCGCCGAGCGCCGTGTCGCAGATCGAACGCGGCACGATGCGCCCGTCCGTCAGCCGCCTCATCACGTACGTGACGGTGCTCGGCGTCTCGCTCGCGGAGGTGTTCGAACCCGTCGCGGCGCGCGCGCCGGAGCCGGACGACGCGCCGCGCCGGTTCACGATCCGCCGGGCGTTCGAGGTCGCGCCGCTGCGGCTGGCGGGCGGCGTGACGTTCCGGCGGCTGTCACCCGTCCCGACGTCCGGCGTGGAGTTCTTCGAGTCGACCTATCCGCCGAACGCGCAAGCGGGCGCGCACGGTGAACTGCTGCGGCACGAGGGCTACGAGGTCGGGACGGTCACCGCGGGCGAACTCACGATCGAGTTCGCGGAGGAGGTCGTCACGCTCGGCGCGGGCGACTCGATCACGTTCCCGTGCGACCGTCCGCACCTGATCGGGAACCGGTCCGCCACGACGACCGCCGTCGCGACCTGGCTGATCGTCCACCCCTGATCAGCGGATGACCACGCGGTCGGCCTGCGCGCCGTGGTCCGGGGTCCAGCCGTCGTGGCCCGCGTGCGACGTCCAGCGCCGTCCGTCGAACCGCACCTCGCGCAGCCCGTACGCCTTCGCGTGCGTCACCGCCCACGCCGCGACCGCCCAGCCGGACCGGCGCGTCCCGACCTTGACCGCGTCCGCCGCCGGGGCCGGCGAGCCCTGCGCGGCCGTCAGGACCCGCAGCCTGCTGCCGAACGTGCGGCGCAGCTCGCGGATCGCGTCCGCGCGCCGCGCCGGGACCTCCCGGTTCGGCGGGTACCAGCACCGGACGGCGCCCGGCTCGCGTCCGGTGAAGCCCGCCGCGAGCAGTTCGCCGAGGTCCTCGTGCTGGGCGTAGGCGGTGCCGTCCGCGCTGCGCTGCACCTCCTGCGCCGCGTCGTGCAGGTCCAGGTCGAGGTAGTCCTTCACCTTGACGAGCGCGTCGAAGAACTTGCTCGTGGACTGGACGGGGTCGCGCAGCTTCTCCGGGCTGCCCCAGCCCTGCGACGGACGCTGCTGGAACATGCCCACCGAGTCCCGGTCGCCGCCCGCGAGGTTCGTCAGCCGCGACTCCTGGTACGCCGTCGCGTACGCGATCACCGCGGCGCGCTCGGGGAGCTGCTTGCGGAACGCGACGCCCGCGATCGTCGCGGCGTTCTCGGCCTGGTCGACGTCCAGGGTCTGGCTGCCGACGGACGTGTGGACCTCGCAGCTCGTCCCGTGCAGGTACGGCCGCAGCCGCTGGAAACCCACGTACGCGCCGACGCCGAGCGCGAGCACGACGACGAGACCCACGGCGGGCCACCGCCAGCGCCGGAACCGCCCCTCCGATGCAGCCACGCGACGACCGTACCGGGATCGGGCCACCACTAAGCTCAGGGGTCATGACCGAAACGTTCACCAGCCCGATCGCGTCCGTCATCGACGAGCTGTGGGAGAAGCGCGCCGGCCTCACGCCCGACGACGCCGACGCGCGCGCCGCCGTGGTCGCCGCCGTCGACCAGATCGACGGCGGGGAGGCGCGGGTCGCGCACGTCGACGCCTCCGACGAGGTCGTCGTGGACGAGCGGGCCAAGCGCGCGATCCTGCTGAGCTTCAAGGTGCTCGGGATGGTGCAGGCGCAGGTCGGCGACTTCCGCTACCACGACCGCATCCCGCTGAAGACGCGGCTGGACGGCGTCCGCGTGGTGCCCGGCGCGATCGCCCGCTGGGGCTCCTACCTCGCGCCCGGCGTCGTGCTGATGCCGTCGTTCACCAACATCGGGGCCTACGTCGACTCCGGGACGATGGTGGACACCTGGGCCACGGTCGGGTCGTGCGCGCAGATCGGGAAGAACGTCCACCTTTCCGGCGGTGTGGGCATCGGCGGCGTGCTGGAGCCCCCGAACGCCAAGCCCGTCATCATCGGCGACGAGGCCATGATCGGCAGCCGCTCGATGATCGTCGAGGGCGCGCGGGTCGGCGTCGGCGCGGTGATCGGCTCGGGGACGAACCTGTCGGCGTCCATGCCGGTCATCGACGTCGAGACGGGCGAGGAGATCAGCCGGGGCCGCGTCCCGGACTGGTGCGTCGCGGTCGGCGGCACCCGCATCAAGGAGTTCGCGGGCGGGTCGTTCGGGCTGCCGGCGGTGCTCGTCCTCAAGCGGCTCGACCCCGGGCAGCGGCACGACAAGGCCGCGCTGAACGGCATCCTGCGCGACCACGGCCTCGACACCTGACCTGGCGGGACGGGGCGGCGCGGCCCCGTCCCGTTACCCTTGCCGTCCATGGGCCTCGATCTCAGCTCCGACGCCGCCGCCCTGACGGCCGCGCTCGTGGACGTCGCGTCCGTCAGCGGCGCCGAAGGGCACCTCGCCGACCTGGTGGAGGCGGCGCTGCGCGCGCTGCCGCACCTCACGGTGGACCGGGACGGCGACACGATCGTCGCCCGGACGACCCTCGGCCGCGCGGAGCGGATCGTCCTCGCCGGGCACCTGGACACCGTGCCGGTGAACGCGAACCTGCCGTCCCGCGTCGAGGGCTCCCGGCTGTACGGGTGCGGGACGTCGGACATGAAGAGCGGCGTCGCCGTCCAGCTCCGGCTGGCGGCAGCGCTGACGGCGCCGTCGCGCGACCTCACCTATGTGTTCTACGAGTGCGAAGAGGTCGAGGCGGAGCGCAACGGGCTGCTGCGGCTCGCCGGACGGCGTCCCGAACTGCTCGCCGGGGACTTCGCGGTCCTGCTGGAGCCGACCGGCGGTCTCATCGAGGGCGGCTGCCAGGGGACGATGCGCGTCGAGGTCGCCGCGACCGGCGCCCGCGCGCACAGCGCCCGCGCCTGGATGGGCGCCAACGCGATCCACGCTGCGGGCGGGATCCTCGACGTCCTGCGCGCGTACTCGCCGACGCGTCCCGTGGTGGACGGGCTGGAGTACCGCGAGGGCCTGAACGCCGTGTTCGTGCGCGGCGGCGTCGCGGGCAACGTCATCCCGGACGAGTGCGTCGTCACCGTGAACTACCGGTTCGCGCCCGACAAGTCCGTGGCGGACGCCGAGGCGCATCTGCGGTCCGTCTTCTCCGGGTACGCCGTGACGGTCGTGGACGCCGCGCCCGCCGCCCGCCCCGGCCTCACCCATCCGGCCGCCGCAGCGTTCGTCGCGGCCAGCGGCGCCGAGGTCCGCGCCAAGCTCGGCTGGACGGACGTGGCGCGCTTCGCCTCCCTCGGCGTCCCCGCCGTGAACTACGGCCCCGGCGAGCCGACGCTCGCCCACACGCAGGAGGAGTCCGTCGAGATCCCGCTGATCGGGGAATGCGAACGTCGCCTGCTCGCCTGGCTGGCGTGACGGCGGATTCACCGTTACGCCCCGTCCGGTCCGGCTACGGTGACCCCATGGCATCTGAGACCGAGTCCGGGACGCGCCGGCAGGGACCGGCGACGCTGCGCGGACGCGCCGTCCCGCAGACCACCACCGACCAGCGGCTCCTCGACAGCCGCGGCCCCTCGGACTGGCTGCACGCCGACCCGTGGCGCGTGCTGCGCATCCAGGCCGAGTTCGTGGAGGGCTTCGGGCTCCTCGCCGAGTTGCCGAAGGCGGTCAGCGTCTTCGGCAGCGCACGGATCCGTCCCGGTTCGCCGGAGTACGACCTCGCCGTCGAGATCGGCGCGCGGCTGCACCGCGCGGGCTACGCCGTGATCACCGGCGGCGGTCCGGGGATCATGGAGGCCGCGAACAAGGGCTGCGACGAGGACGGCGGGCTGTCGGTCGGGCTCGGCATCGAGCTGCCGTTCGAGCAGAAGCTCAACGACCACATCGACGTGGGCCTCGAGTTCCGGTACTTCTTCGTCCGGAAGACGATGTTCGTCAAATACTCGCAGGCGTTCATCGTCCTGCCCGGCGGCTTCGGGACGCTGGACGAACTCTTCGAGGCGGTGACGCTCGTCCAGACCGGCAAGATCACGCGCTTCCCGATCGTCCTGGTCGGCCGCGAGTTCTGGCAGCCCCTGGTCGACTGGATCAACGGAACTCTCCTGACCAGGGGCCTGGTCTCCACCGACGACCCCCGGCTTCTGCACCTGACGGACACGCCGGAAGAGGCCGTCCAGATCGTCGTGGACGCGCACGCCAAGGCCGAGCAGGCCATCATCGAGGCCCGCGCCCAGGCCGAGACCGCCGCCGAGGAAAGCTCCTGACTCCGATTTCGGTCAGCTCACTGTGGCCAGGTACGCGGTGACGGCCGTCGCGTCGGTGGTGCGCAGTCCGATGTGGCCGTCCGGGCGGACCAGGACGAACTCGTCGTCGAGTGCCTGGTAGGCGCTGCGTGCCGCCGCGTGCGGGTCGAGCAGGTCGGTGCCGATCGAGTAGGCGTTGACTCCCGCGACCTCGGGCAGTGGGCCGGCGCCGAACCGGTAGAGGGTCCAGTCGCCGCCGCGTTGCAGCTCGAACAGGCGCACCGGGCGTCCGTCGGGCCGGGAGCAGGTCGCGTCGGGGCTGCGGTCGCCCGGGTGGGGGCCGGCGCCGTCCCAGGCGGGGCTGAGCGGGCCGCCGCGATAGGTGATCCCGAGGCCGGACATCACGTCGAGGTCGGCGTCCTCGAACTTGGAGAAGCGCGTCAGCAGCTCCTTGGAGAGGCCGAGCACGGCCGCCGCCATCGGCAGTCGCTCCTGCTCGTAGGTGTCCAGCAGCGATTCCGGGGCGCCGTTGAGGACGGCGGCCAGCTTCCAGCCGAGGTTGATCCCGTCGTGAACGCCGGTGTTCATGCCCTGGGCGCCGGCCGGCGCGTGGACGTGGGCGGCGTCTCCGGCGAGCAGGACGCGTCCGACGCGGTAGCGGTCGACCATCCGCTCGTTGTAGCGCCAGCGCGAGGTCCAGAGGGCTTCGCGGAGGGTGACGGTTCCGGGGCCGTAGGCGTCGTCCACGAGCGCCTGGTAGGTGGCGAGCGTCGGCTTGACGTCGCCGTCGCTCTCGTTGATCTCGGCCTGGAGCACGAACGAGTCCGTCGCGGGCAGCGGCACCAGCGACAGGCGCTGACCGCCCGAGCGGCGCCGGGCGTGCCACCAGTCGCGGTCGACGCCGTCGAGGCGGAAGTCCCCGAGCAGCATCTGCTTCTCCTCGCGGGTCACGCCGAGGAACGACACGCCCGCGAGCTTGCGGACGGTGCTGGACCCGCCGTCCGCGCCGACCAGCCATCCGGCGCGCAGGCGCTCACCCGAGGAGAGTTCGACGGCGACGCCGTCGCCGCCGGGCCGCATGTCGGTCAGGCGCGTGCCGAACTCGACCCGGACGCCGTACGTCGTGAGCAGGTCACGCAGGGTTTCCTCGAGTCGCCACTGCGGAAGGACCATCGGACGGGCGAACGGCGTGGTCGGCGTCTGCTCGACGCCCTTGGTCATGTCGTGCTCGTGCGCGGTGCCGTCGGGGTCCACGTAGCGGATCACCAGGCGGGACCGTCCGGCGGCGAGCAGGCGCCGCGCCACGTCGAAGCCGTCCAGGAGTTCGAGCGTGCGCGGCTGGACGCCCTTCCCGCGGCTTCCGATCTGGGGTCCGGGCTGGGCGTCGACGAGGCGCACGCGCGCCCCCTTGCGGGCCAGTGCCGCAGCGGTGATCAGGCCTGTCGGGCCCGCTCCCACGATGAGTACGTCGGTGGTGGTCATATCGCCACCATACGCTAACACGTTAGGTTTTCATAACGCGTTAGTCTTTACTATCCTGGTCGGATGGATCCGAAGGCGGGGCGCCGGGAGCGCAAGAAGGCGGCGACGCGGAACCACATCGCGGAGGTCGCGCTGCGTCTCTTCGCCGAGCGCGGATACGACGAGGTCGGCATGCGGGACGTGGCGCGCGAAGCCGACGTCGCCGTGACCACCGTGTTCGCGCACTTCGCGTCCAAGGAGGCACTGGTCTTCGACCAGGACGAGCAGCATGAGGAACGCCTGGTCGGCGCCGTGGCGAACCGGCCCCCCGGCCGGTCGCTGATCGACGCGCTGCGCGCCGAGGCGCTGAGCGCGGCCCGGTGGTTCTCCGCGCCGGAATCCATCGCGTTCTGGACCCTGGTCGAGAACTCGGCCGCGCTGCGCGGCTACGCGTCCCGCATGCAGGCCCGGCACGAGCAGGCGCTCGTCGCCGCCATCGCCGCGGACCCCGAGGCCCCCGCCACCGCGACCGCCCGCCGCGCCCTCGCCCGCTTCGCGCTGGAGGCCTACTCCCTGGCCCGGCAGGCGGACGACCCTCTGGCCGCCGTAGAGGAGACCTTCGACCTCATTCAGAACGGCTTCGCGCCCCGGTAGCCGCGCGGCGCTCACGCCGGACGTTTCTTCGCGTGTGGTGCAGCAGGGCCGATACGAACGCATCCCATACGGGTTCGGGGACGTCGTGTCCGGCGCCTTCCAGGACCAGCAGGTCCGCGCCGGGGATCGCGTCGCGCAACGCCTCGCCGTGCGGGAGCGGCAGGAGCGGGTCGCGGTCGCCGTGGACGACGAGCGTCGGCGCCGCGATGTCGCCGAAGCCGCCGCGCACCAGGCCTTCGACGTCGATGACGTAGTGGTTGACCAGCGTGGACGCGTAGTTCCGCGCCCGCGCCACGTCGCGTTCGGCCAGGGCGCGCATCGCGGGCTCGTCGAAGTGGCCGCCGGCGCAGGCTTTCGCGCTTGCGACCACGTACCGGACGACCGCCGCCGTGTCCGAGGTGTCCGGCTCGTCCGGCATCTTCAGGTCGCTCGACGGCGGCGGGAGGTCGTCCGCGCCGGTCGAGGTCGACACGAACGTCAGGGACGCGACGCGCTCGGGGTAGTCCACGCCGAGGATGAGGCCGATCCCGCCGAACATCGACTGGCAGACCAGGTGGGCGCGTTCGATGCCCAGGACGTCCTGGATGCCGAGCGCGTCGCGGGCCAGGTCGGTGTACGAGTACGTCGGTGCGCCCGGGGGAGAGGCGGTCGACCGGCCGGTGTCGCGGTGGTCGTAGCGGACGACGTACCGTCCGCCCGCCGCGATGCGTTCGCACAACCGGGCGTCCCACCACAGCATCGAGGCGGACGACCCGGCGACGAGCAGGACGGCCGGGTCCGTCCGGTCCCCGAAGGTCTCGACGCACAGCTCGACGCCGTTGACGGTGTGCAGCCGCTCGCCGCTGGTGCCGGTCATGGTGGTCTCCTTGATCCCCGATCAGGGACGGTGTTCCTGAAGGTGGGTGGCGGCCCAGCTCGCCAGGAGGCGCAGGGCGTCCTCGCTGGGAGTGCCGGGCGCCGCGGTGTAGACGGTGAGGTGGAGGTTGTGGTCGGCGTGCAGCGCGATGGATTCGTAGTCAAGCGCGAGGTCGCCGACGGCCGGGTGGTGAAAGGACTTGGTGCCCGTGTGGTGGATGCGGACGTTGTGCTGCGCCCAGCGCGTCCGGAAATCATCGCTGCGGGTGGACAGCTCGCCGATGAGATCGGTGAGGTTGCGGTCGTAGGGGTCGCGTCCCGCTTCGGTGCGCAGGAGCGCGACCGTGATGTCGGCGGCGCTGTCCCAGTCGGTGTAGAAGTCGGCGGCGGCGGGATCCAGGAACTGGAAACGGGCGACGTTCGCGGGACTGGAACTCTGGAAGATCGGCGCGTACATCGCGCGGCCGAGCCGGTTGGCGGCCAGGACGTCCATGCGGCCGTTGCGGATCATCGCGGGCGCGTCGACCAGCGCGTCGATCAGCCGCTGGAGCCCCGGGCGGACCTTCGGCGCGGGCCGACGCCGCGGACGTGCCGGCGCGTTCGCCGCACGGGCGAGATCGAACAGGTGCGAGCGCTCGGCGTCGTCGAGGCGCAGGGCCCGCGCGACGGCGTCCAGGACGGTCTCGGACACGCCCGCCAGCCGCCCGCGCTCCAACTGCGTGTAGTAGTCGATCGACACCCCGGCGAGCAGCGCGACCTCCTCGCGGCGGAGGCCGGGGACGCGCCGGTTCGTCCCGTAGACGGGCAGCCCGGCCTGCTGCGGGGTGATCCTCGCCCGGCGTGAGGTGAGGAACTCGCGGATGTCGTCCCGGTTGTCCATGCCGTCCAGGCTACGAGCGGCGCGCCCGGCGAGGGGGGTGCCGACAACCCCTGGAACGACGGACTCTCCTCAACCGCCCGGTCGTGCGGGTTGCATGGACGGCGCCCGGATCGGGAAGGTCCGGGGCTCGCTCACCCGTCGAGCACCCGTCACCGAACGAGGAGGAGACTCATGCGCGGAGTGGTTCTGACCGGGCCCGGCGACGTGCGCGTCGAGGAGCGCGCGGACCCGCGGATCATCGAGCCGACCGACGCGATCATCCGCGTGACGGCCGCGTGCGTGTGCGGATCGGACCTGTGGCCCTATCGCGGCGTCGACAAGAGCGCCGGCCCGGCGCCGATGGGCCACGAGTACGTCGGCGTGGTCGAGGAGACCGGCGCGGACGTGCGGAACGTGAAGGCGGGGGACTTCGTCGTCGGGTCGTTCTTCGCCTCCGACAACACCTGCGAGATCTGCCGGGCCGGGTACCAGTCCCGCTGCGTGCACGCCGTACCGATCGGGGCGATCGGTACGCAGGCGGAATATGCCCGGATCCCGCTGGCCGACGGGACGCTCGTGGCCACCCCCGGACCCCCGGACGCCGACCTGGTGCCGTCGCTGCTGACCGCGTCCGACGTGCTCGGCACCGGCTGGTTCGCCGCCGTCGCCGCCGCCGCGGGACCCGGCCGGACGGTCGCGGTCGTCGGGGACGGCGCGGTCGGCCTGCTCGGCGTCCTCGCCGCGCGGGAGATGGGCGCGGAGCGGATCGTGATGTTCAGCCGGCACGCCGACCGGCAGAAGCTCGCGATCGACTTCGGCGCCACCGACGTCATCGCCGACCGCGGGGACGCGGGCGTCGCCGCGCTCAAGGACCTGCTGGGCGGGCTCGGCGCGCACGGCGTGATCGAGGCGGTCGGCACGCACGAGTCGATGATGCAGGCGATCCGGTCGACGCGTCCCGGCGGCCATGTCGGTTATGTGGGCGTGTCGCACGATGTGGAGCTGCCGGGCAACGAACTGTTCTTCGCGGCCGTCCACCTGCACGGCGGTCCCGCTCCCGTCCGCCGCTTCCTGCCCGAGCTGATCGACCTGATCTGGAGCCGGCGGATCGACCCGGGCAGGGTGTTCGACCTCGTCCTGCCGCTGGAGGAGGCGGCCGAGGCGTACCGGGCGATGGACGAGCGCCGCGCCGTCAAGTCCCTGCTTCGTCCGTGACGTCGGCGGGCGACGTCTCCTGCGGCGGCCGGCCGGACGCGCCGGGGCCGGGCAGCAGGTCGATGTCGCCCGCGTGCATCGGCGCCCCGCAGTGCGGGCAGCGCAGGTCCACGGTGCCGATCTCGCCGCATGCGCGGTGGCGGTAGAGCACAGGCGGCCCCGCCTCGCCCGCCAGCCATCTGTCACCCCAGCGCGTCATCACCATGAGCAGGTCGACCAGCTCGGTGCCCTTCGCCGTCAGGTGGTACTCGTAGCGCGGACGGGCGTCGTACGGACGGCGTTCCAGCACGCCCTGGCCGACGAGATGCGCGAGCCGCTCGGTCAGCACCTTGCGGGAGATCCCGAGATCGGCCTGGAGCTGGTCGAACCTGGTCATCCCGACCCAGACGTCGCGCAGGATCAGCGGCGACCACGGCTCGCCGATCACGTCGAGCGTGCGCGCGATGGAGCAGGCCATCGCCCCGAAGTTCGTGCGTTGCATGGGATCAGTCTAACTCTTGGGGTTCCCTTAGGGAACTTTGCTCTGCTACGGTCATGGAGTCTCTTCAAGGAACTCCAGGAGGACGGGATGAGCAAGGTCATGGCCGCGCACGCGGTCTCGGTGGACGGTTACATCACCGGCCGCGACGCCGGCCCCGGACGCGGGCTCGGCGACGCCGGGACGCTGTTCGACTGGTACTTCGACGGCGACACCTCCAGCGCCGTGTTCGACGGGTTCCGGCTGAGCGGGCCGAGCGCGCGGGTGTTCGACGCCCTCGCCGGCCGCGTCGGCGCCGTCGTCGCGGGCCGCGCCACCTACGAGGACTCCGACGGGTTCGGCGGCGCCAGTCCCCATCCGGGAGCGGCGCTGGTCGTCCTCGGCCACAGGCCGGTGCCTGGGATGTCCGACCGTCAGACGCTCGTGACCACCGGCGTCCGGGACGCGATCGCCGCCGCCCGCGAACTCGCCGGGGGCAAGGACGTCGGCCTGATGGGCGGCGGCGTCGCGACCGCGGCGCTGGCGGAGGGGCTGGTGGACGAGGTCGTCCTGCACCAGGTGCCCGTCCTGATCGGCGGGGGCCGCCGGTTCTTCCGGGAACTGCCCGCGCACGTCCGGCTGCGGCTGATCGAGGCCGTCCCGGCGCCCGGCGTCACCCACCTGCACTACGCCGTCGAACACTGACACCAAGGAGAAGAACCATGCTGAACCCCGACGTCCGCCGTGTCCTCGACGGCACCGCGCTGGCCCACCTCGCGACCGTCCTGCCGGACGGCGCTCCGCACAGCGTCCCGCTCTGGGTCGGGACGCACGGCGATCACATCGTCATCCTCACCGGCCCGCAGTCGCAGAAGGCGCGCAACCTGCGCCTGGATCCCCGCGTCGCGCTGTCCCTCACGCCGCCGGACGACCCGTTCCGGCCCGTGCTCGTGCGCGGCCGGGTCGTCGAATGGCTCGACGGCGACGCGGGCTGGGAGATCGTCGACCGCATCGCAATGAAGTACATCGGCCGTCCCTACGGGCGGGACGAGGAACGCGTCGTCGCCCTCATCGAGCCGGAGCGGCAGAGCGCCGGCTGACGTGGTCCACGACGAGACGGGCCACGGCCGCCATTCCGTCCGCGTTCGGATGGAACGGGATCGGTCCGCCGGCGAACGGAACACCGACGGTCAGTCCGGTCACCCACGGGTCGGACGTGCCCGCCTCATGGCCCTCGCCCGCCACCGACGCCCGGACGAGATCCGCACCGGTCGTCCGCGCAGCCTCCGCGAACGCCGCCGCCAGGGCCGTGGCGGCGGCGCGGAACCGGCGCGTCTCGTCGGCGTCCAGCGGCAGGCCGACGTCGTGCGCGGCGAGAATCGGAAGGTAGTCGACCAGCACGATCCGCGCCTCGGGCGCGCGTTCCCCGACGGCGGCCACGACGCGCGCCAGCGCGCCGGCCACCGCGGCGCACCGGTCCGTCGTCGGAATCGGCGGGATCCGTTCGCGCAGCCTGCGCTTCGGGAGGCCGGGGCAGCGGCGCAGCGCGGCGTTCGCCAGGGCGCGTCCGGTCAGCGTCCCGAGGTATCCCGCGTCGTTGCCGCCCGCCGTGATCGTCACGAGCCGGGTGTCGGCGGTGACGGCGCCGATCTGGGCGGGGAGCGTCCCGGCGATCGTGCGTTGCGGATCGGTCAGCAGATGATCGGTCGTCGCGCCCGACGCGGTGACGTCCGCGAGCGGCAGCGCCAGCGCCCGCGCCACCAGGTGCGGGTAGTTGCGCGCCGAGCGCAGCGCGCCGCGATGCGCCACCGGACGGATCCCCGGCCCGGCGGCGAACGAACTGCCCAGCGCGACGTAGGCCGTCACGGGCGGTCCGGCGCCGGGTCGATGTGCGGGGCCCGGACGTGCTCGTAGACCATCGAGGTCTGGACGTCCGCGACCTCGCGGCGTTCGGTGAGCCGGTCGATGACGAACGCGTACAGGCCGTCGGGATCGGGCACCGCGACATGGATGAGGAAATCGCTCGAACCGCTGGTGACGAACAGCCCGATCGTCTCGGGGAGCGCCGCCGCCCATTCCCGGAAACCCTCGATCACCCTCCTGGACGGCGGACGGATCCGCACCGCGATCAGCGCCTGCACGGGCCGTCCGATCGCCGCCAGATCGAGTTCGGCGCGGTAGCCGCGAATGACGCCTCGCTCCCGCAGCGCGCGGACGCGTTCCAGCGCGGTCGACGGCGACACGCCCGCCGCCGCCGCGAGGTCCCGGTTCTTCGCCCGCGCGTCCTTCTGGAGAGCGCGCAGGAGCCTGCGGTCGGTCGCATCCACTTTCATATCCGGGACCCATCGTCGGACAAGACGTCAACGCGTGAGCGTAGCGTTCCGCCGGTGACGGCGACGGCGAGGCCGCCGAGCAGCAGCGCCAGCCCCGCGCCGGACGCGGCCGTCATCCGCTCGCCCAGCACGGTCAGGCCGAGGACGGCGGCGACCAGCGGCTCGGCCAGGCTCAACGTCCCCGCCGTGCTCGCCGGCACCCGCTCCAGGCCCGCGACGAACAGCAGGTAGGCCGCCGCCGTCGCGGCCACGCCGAGCCAGGCCAGCAGCGCCAAGGTCGGGCCGTCCAGCAGCGCGTGCGGACGGGCCGCGAGCGCCGGGCTGATCGCCAGCCCGCCCGCCAGCAGCGTCGCGCTGACGGCGGCGGACATCGGGACGCGCCGCTCGGTGAGCCGCTTGGCCGCCACGGTGTAGAGGCCGTAGCAGGCGCCGGAGACGATGCCGAGGACGATCCCGGCGGTGTCGACGCGTCCGGCGCCCGGCGCGAGCAGCAGCGCGCAGCCCGCGACGGCGCCGAGCGTGCCCGCCGTCCAGCCCGGGCCCGGCCGGTCGCCGCCGAGCAGCCGGGCGAGCGCGCCCGTCGCCACCGGCGCCGTGCCGAGCGCGATCGCCGTGGCGAGGGCGGCGCCCGTCCGGCTGACCGCGAACATGAATCCGGCCTGGTAGACGGCGGTGGCGAGGGCGGCGAGCAGCAGCCACGGCCACACGTCGCGCCTGGCGAGCGGCGAGAGACCGGCGCGCGAGCGCGCGGCGACGAGCGCGAGGATCAGGCCGCCGACCAGGATCCTCGCGGCGCCGAGCGCGACGGGGTCGGCGCCGGTGTCCGCCCAGACCTGCGCGGGACCCACGGTGCCCCACAGGACGGCGGCGGCCAGCACGAGCGCGGCGCCTTTCGGCCGGGCGTCAGGTCGTCTCATGCCCGCGACCCTAGGAAAGGACCGACGATAATGCGACGGACGATGAATTGTGTTCGGCCGCCCCGGTCGTTATGGCAAGGCTGCCAAATATCGTTCGGCCATCCCGTCGTATCGCCGAACTTTTAGCAGTTCTGCTCCGATGGCCGGACGGGCGGTCCACGATGTGGACTAGGGGTACTCAACATACGACTTCACTGACATCCTGAGGGCGAGTCAGAACCAGCCATTCGGTAGTCGCCAATCCTCATGAGGAGCGTCGGTGCCCGACCAGCCGAACGTCGATCTGACGGACCACGAGCAGTTCCGCCGGCTGCGGCGGACCGACCCCGTCCACTGGAACCCCGGGACCGGCGCCTGGTCGATCACCCGCCACGCCGACATCCGCGCGGTGGCCGCCGACCACGACACGTTCGCCTCGGCCGCCGAGGGCGGCGGCGGGCCGGACGGGCTGCGGCGCCTGGTCGTCCCGTACTTCCGGCCGTTCGAGGCGGCGGAGCTGGCCGCCGAGACGCGCGGGATGATCGACGCCCTCATCGACGTCCTGCCGGACGGGGAGCCGTTCGACTTCGTCTCCGCCCTCGCCGCCCGGCTGCCGCTGCTGGTACTCGGCCGCCTGGTCGGCGCGCCCGCCGAGGACTGCGAGGACCTGCTCGCCTGGACGAACGCGCTCGCCGCCGAGGACGCCGCTCCAGAGCCCGCCGCGCATGCCCGCGACGCGCTGTGCGGCTACTTCCGCGACCTGGAGGACGACCGCCGCCGGTCGCCGCGTGAGGACATCGTCACCGCGCTCACCAGGGCGGAGGTCGACGGCGTCCCGCTGGCCCGCGACGAGCTGGACGCCTACTATCCGCGTCTGCTCGTCGCCGGGCACGAGACGACGCGCAACCTGCTCGCCGGCGGCATGGTCGCGCTGCACCGCCACCCGGACGAATGGACGGCCGTCGTCCGCGACCCGTCCCGCGTCCCCGCCGTGGTCGAGGAGATGGTCCGCTGGACGTCGCCGGTCCTGTCGATGGGCCGCACGGCCATCTGCGACGTCGAGCTGCACGGCCGCCGCATCCGCGCCGGCCAGCGGGTCGTCCTCTGGTTCTGCTCCGGCAACCGCGACGAGACCGTCTTCGCCGACCCCGACCGCTTCGTCGGCGACCGCGCACCGAACGACCACCTGGGCTTCGGCTGGGGCGCCCACGCCTGCCTGGGCGCCCCGCTGGCCCGGCTCCAGACCCGCCTGTTCCTGGAGTACCTGGTCGAACGCGGCCTGCGCGTAGAACCCGTCGCCGCCCCGACCCGCTCGCCGTCCGGCACGATCGAACACCTCCCGTCCCGCCTGCTCAAAGAACCCCAACCGGCCGCACGCCCCTGACGTGACTCGCGCCCGCGCTCCCGCCTCCCGCTGAAAACTATAACAGCTCCAGAAGTGAAGTCGTTCCGAACTTCGGCTACGATCGGAGCATGACCGAGGTTCCCGCGGGTCGCCGCGAGCGTAAGAAGGCCCTGACCAGGCAGAACATCGCCGACGCGGCGCTGGCGTTGTTCCGCGAACGCGGCTTCGACCGGGTGAGCGTCCGCGAGGTCGCCGAGGCGGCGGACGTGTCGATGAGCGGGCTGTTCCAGCACTTCCCGAGCAAGGAGTCGCTGGTCTTCGGCCGCGAGGAGGATCAGCGGGACGGGCTGGTCGCCGCCGTCCGCGACCGCCCGGAGGGAACGGACGTCCTCACCGCGCTCCGGGCCTGGCTGCTCGCGCAACCGATGTACGCCGGGACCGGTGACGCCGAACGGCGCGCCGTGCTCGACCTCGTGTCCGGCACCGCGTCGCTGCGAGAGCACGCCGCGCTGATGTGGACGGCGCGGGAAGAGGCGCTCGCCGCCGCCGTCGCCGAGGCGGGACCGGAGGTCCCCGGAGCCGGGGTCGCCGCCCGTGCCCTGTCCCGGTTCGTCCTGGACCGGGCGGTTCCATGGGACGGCGATGCGCCGCTCGGCGCCGTCGAGGCGACGTTCGCCCTGCTCGCCGAGGGCTGGGAGAACAGACATACGGAGCCAGCACGCCCGTCCCGGGCGGCCGTCCCGGGCCCTGACACGGCCGAACCCGGGCCGCCGGGCCTGCGCGAACGTAAGAAGGCCGCGACGCGCCGGTCCCTCGCCGAGACCGCGCGGCGGCTGTTCGCCGAACGCGGCTTCGAGGACGTGGGCGTGCGCGAGGTAGCAGAGGAGGCGGGCACCTCGGTCGCGACGCTGTTCTCCTACTATCCCGACGGCAAGGTGAGTCTGGTCTTCGGGGAAGAGAAGCAGGTCGCGGAGTTGGTCGCCGCCGTTCGCGACCGTCCCGGCGACCGGACGGTCCTGGACGCGCTGCGCGGCTTCCTGATCGACCGGTGTCCAGGCGAAGTCGATCCGTCCCCGCTCGTCCGGGAACTCGCGCAGATGGTGCGCGAGACCCCGGAGCTGCGCGCCTACCGGCGGCGCCTGTGGACGTCGGGACAGGCCGAGCTGGCCGGGGCCGTGGCGGCGGCGGCCGGACTCGAACCCGGCGACGTCGAGGCGGGGACGCTCGCCCGCTGCGTCCTGCAGATCCCGGATCTCACCTTCGCAGAGCAGGACCCGCGCGCCGCCGTGGACATGGTCTTCGGTCTCCTGCGCGTGGGCTGGCCGGCCTGCCTGGAGGCGCCGCACGGTCGTTGATCAACGAGCAGGGGTCCCGCGGAGCGGCGTCGGACGTGCCCGCTACCTTGGCGGGACCGGCCCGTCCATCGTGCACCAGGAGAACACATGGCACCCGAACCCGTACCGCCGTCCCGGTCCCTGGCATGGCTCCGGACGGGCACCGACCATCTGTCCGCGCACGTCGCCAAGATCCCCGAGGACCGGCTGGACGGCCTCATCGCCCTGCCCGGCTGGACGGCCGCGCACCTCCTGACGCACCTCGCGCGCAACGCCGACGCCCTCGGCAACCTGGTCGAATGGGCGACGACCGGCGTGGAGACGCCGATGTACCCGGGCGGCCCGGCGCAGCGCGCCGCCGACATCGAGAGCGGCGTGCACCGGGAGCCGCGCGCGATCCTGGCGGACTTCGCCGACTCGGCCGTCCGGCTGTCGGCCCGGCTGGACGCCCTGCCGGACGAGGCGTGGACGCGCACCGTCCACACCCCGCAGGGCGACGCGATGCCCGCCGCGGTGATCCCGTGGCTGCGCGTCCGGGAAGTGTGGATCCACGCGATCGACCTGAACACGGGCGCGACGTTCGCCGACCTCCCCGGCGACCTCGCGACGACGCTGCTGGACGACGTCGTCTCCCGGCTCGCCGCGCAGCCCGACTGCCCGGCGCTGATCCTGCGTCCGGGTACGGGAACGGCGCTCGTCACCCGTCCGGACGCCGCCGACGCGGCCGAGGTGGCGGGCACGACCGCCGCGCTGCTCGGCTGGCTGACCGGACGGACGACCGGTGCCGGCCTCGGCCCGGAACCGCTGCCGGACCTGCCCACCTGGCTCTGAGGAGGACTCGGTGAACATCACCCATTTCGGCCATGCCTGCGTGCTGGTGGAGCTGGACGGCGGCGGCCGCCTGCTCCTGGACCCCGGCACCTACTCCGGCGGATTCGAGGAGGTCACGGGGCTCGACGCCGTCCTGTTCACGCACGAGCACCCCGACCATCTGGACCTCGGCCGCCTTCCGGCGCTGCTCGAGGCCAACCCCGGCGCCCGCGTGATCGCCGACCCGGGGACGAGCGCGCGGCTCGGCGAGGCGGCCATCGAACACGAGACGGTGACCGACGGCGCCACCGTGTCCGTCGCGGACGCCCCGGTCCGGGTCGTCGGCGGCGACCACGCCGTCATCCACCCGGACCTGCCCTGCCCGCACAACAACGGCTACCTCATCGACGGCGTCCTGTACCACCCGGGTGACGCCTTCGCGCCGCCGCCCGCCCCGGCCCGCGTGCTCCTGCTGCCGACCGGCGCCCCGTGGATGAAGGCCGCCGAGGGCATCGACTATCTGCGCGCCGTCGCCCCCGAGATCGCGATCCCGATCCACCAGGGCGGACTCGCCGAGGTCCACCGGCAACTGCACTACCAGCTCTTCCGCAACCTCGGCCCGGACACCGCGGACGTCCGCGTCCTGGACGAAGGAGCCGCCACCGCGATCTGACCGTCAGGGGGCCAGGGAGCGGACGACGTCGGCGAAGGCCCGGATGAGGGGGGTGTCGGCGTCTTCGGGCCAGGCGAGGGCCACGCGCAGGGGCTCGGCGTCCAGGAGCGGTATCCAGGCCAGGTCCGGACGGGTGTAGTAGTGGGCCATGCTCGCCGGGGCGAAGCAGATCGCGGCGCCGTCCGCGACCTGTTCGAGCATCTCCTCGACGTTGTCGTTGGTGGGGCCCCAGCGGGGCTCGCGGCCGTCGGGGCGGGGGTTGATCGCCCACCAGTCCACCCAGGCGCGCGGCGCGCGTTCGGTCCACATCAGCGGCTCATCGCCGAGTTCGGTGACGGACACGCCCTCCCGGCCGGCGAGGCGGTGGGTCGCGGCGCAGCCCACGATGCGCGGTTCGGTGTGGACGATCTCGGCGTGCAGGCCGGTGAGGTCGGCGGGCAGCCAGACGAACGCGACGTCCACCCGGCCCTCGCGCAGCGCGTCCGCCTCGCCGGACCAGTCGAACCGTTTCGGGCGCACGCGCACGTCCGGGTGCAGCCGCGCGAACTCGGCGCGGGCCCGGGTGGTCAGTTCGCCCGCGCCGGTCGCCTCGAAGCCGAGGCGCAGGACGCCCGTCCGGCCGGTCCGGTGGCGTTCGGCGGCGGCCGTGACCCGCTCCGCCTGGCGGACGGTGCGGCGTGCCTCGGCGATCACGTCGCGGCCCGCGGCGGTGGGCGTGACGCCGCCCGCGTGCCGGTCGAACAGGCGGACGCCGAGTTCGGACTCCAGTTTCCGGAGCGCGTAGGACAGGGCGGGCTGGCTGACGAACAGCGTCGCGGCGGCGCGGCCGAGATTGCCCTCGTCCGCGATGGCGGTCAGGTAGCGAAGCACGCGCAGCTCCATCCCGTCGATCATAAAGGGCGTTTATCGAACGACCGGAAAACGGTCTTGGACGCCGCACCGGCGTTCCTGGGATAACGGACGGCATGGAAAACCGCGTATGGCTCATCACGGGGGCGTCGTCGGGGTTCGGCCGCGCGATCGCGCGCGCCGCGCAGGCGGCGGGGGACACGGTCGTCGGAGCGGTCCGGGATCCGGCGGCGCTGGACGATCTGGAGACCGTCCGGCTGGACGTCACCGATCCGGCCGCCGTCGAGGCCGCCGTCGCCGAGGTCGTGGCACGGCACGGACGGATCGACGTCCTCGTCAACAACGCGGGCCGCAGCCAGATCGGGGCGGTCGAGGAGACCACCGACGCCGAGCTGCGCGCCCTCATGGAGCTGCACTTCTTCGGCCCGGCGGCGCTCGTCCGGGCCGTCCTGCCGCACATGCGGGCTCGGGGGAGCGGCGCGATCGTGCAGATGAGCAGCATGGGCGGGCAGCTCTCGTTCGCCGGGTTCGGCGCGTACTCGGCGACGAAGTGCGCTCTGGAGGGCTTCTCGGAGGCGCTCGCGGAGGAGGTCGCGCCGCACGGGATCAAGGTGCTGATCGTGGAGCCCGGCGCGTTCCGGACGTCGCTGTTCGGTGGACGCCTCTACCGATCGGCCCCGATGCCCGAGTACGCGGACACCGTCGGGAAGACGCGCGAGATGGCCGCCACGTCCGACGGGAAGCAGCCCGGCGACCCGGCCAAGGCCGCCGCCGCGATCCTCGCCGCGCTGGACGGCGACACGCCGCTGCGCCTGCCGCTCGGCGACGACGCCGTGGACGCGCTGGTCGCCCACGCCGACGCCGTCCGCGCCGAACTGCGCGCGTGGGAGCCGGTGGCGCGGGCGACGGCGTTCGACTGACTCAGGACTCCCAGCGCCGCCCGGTCAGGGTCTCGAACACCTCGACGTAGCGGGCGCGGGTCGCGGCGACGACGTCCGCGGGGATCTCCGGGCCGGGCGGCGTGCGGTCCCAGCCGGTGACGGTGGACGACCAGTCACGGACGAACTGCTTGTCCAGCGAGTGCTGGGAACGTCCCGGCTGCCAGTCGTCCGCCGGCCAGAACCGGGAGGAGTCGGGCGTCAGCACCTCGTCGGCCAGGACGAGCGTGCCGTCGGGGGCGCGGCCGAACTCCAGCTTGGTGTCGGCGATGATGATGCCCCGCTCCGCCGCGATCGCCGCGCCGCGCCGGTAGACGTCGAGGGTGACCTCGCGGAGGCGTTCGGCGGTCTCGGCGCCGATCTCCTCGACCACGTCGGCGTAGGTGATGAACTCGTCGTGCCCGACGGTCGCCTTCGTGGTCGGGGTGAAGATCGGCTCGGGCAGCCTCGACGCCTCGACAAGGCCGGACGGGAGCCGGACGCCCGACACCGTCCCCGTCTTCTCGTACTCCTGGAGACCGAGACCGGCGAGATGACCGCGGGCGATCCACTCGACGGGCAGCATCTCCAGGCGGCGGCAGCGGATCGCGCGCCCGGCCCACTCGTCCGGCACGTCCGTCGCGGAGATCACGTGGTTGGGGATGACGTCGGCGAGCCGGTCGAACCACCACAGCGAGAGCTGCGTGAGGATCTTGCCCTTGTCGGGGACCGCGGTGGGCAGCACCACGTCGTAGACGCTCACCCGGTCGGACGCGACCAGAATCAGGTCATCGCCGTCCGCGTACACGTCCCGGACCTTGCCCGAGTGGACCAGCTCCACTGTTCACCCCTGCTCGCTCGTCGATCTGAGCCAACGTTAGCGCTAGGGCCGCCCGCCCCCGCGGCCCGCCTCCGGGCGCGCGGCGGCTCGGGCTGTTTCGCGGTGGCGGGACGGCCTCGCCCATTTCGCCAATGATTCCGGTGTGAAGAGCGCGCTGCCCGTTCCCGCATTTCACAGGTCGAACGGGCGGCCGTTCATCCAGCGGGCCAGGTCGGCGCGGTTCATCAGGAGGATTCGCCCGGCGGCCTCGTCGACGGCGGGCGCGGTGAAGTCGGCGTTCGTCACGAGAACGCCGACGCGTCCCGCGTAAGTGCCGTGGATCGCGCCGATCAGATTGCGGACGCGGTCGGAGCCGACCTTTTTCTGCTGGCGTTTGCACTGGACGGCGATGCGCCGTCCGTCGGGGGCGGTGGCGAGGACGTCCACGCCCCGGTCGCCCGCGCGGCCGACGACCTCGACGGATCTGAATCCGTCGCGGCGGAGCAGGTCGGCGGTGAGGAACTCGAAATCGGTGCCGCTCATGACGTCCACGCGGTCCAGGTGGGCGATTTCGAGCAGCCGTTCCCGGCGCAGCCGCGCCTCCCGGCGGCGGATGAGGACGAGGGAACCGCCGCCCAGGCCGGCGACCGCCGCCGCGACGACGATCGTGAGGAAGAGCCGCCAGTGCGTCATGGCGAGGAAGACGCCGAACGCCGTGACGAGTCCCGCGCCCGTCCAGAGTGACGCGAACGCTGCGGTGGACCGGCCGGGACGGGAGGGCGCTGACACCGAGGGACCTCCAGGGGGAAGGCGATCCCCTCGATTTTTCAAGGTCATCACGGGATGGGTCGGCCGGTTCGGAAAAGTGACCGCTAACGGACGAGTCAGTGCCTTGTCCGGGCGGTTCTCCGGCCGTCCGAAATTGCGGCGCGCGCGGCCGGGCGGCGGGACACGGCGACGACGGCGGCGAGCACGAGCGCCAAACCGGCGGGTGTGCCGCGCCCGATCGGTTCGCCGCGGAAGACCGTTCCCCAGAGGAGCCCGAAGAACGGCACGAGGAACGTGACGCTCAGCGCTCCCGTCGCGCCGATCCGCTCGACGAGCCGGAAGAACGCCGCGAATCCGAGGGCCGTGCAGACGAGCCCGAGCGCGACGACCGAGGCCGCGACGCCGAGTCCGGGCGCGTGCCGGGGCGGGAAGCAGACCGCCGGCGGGGCCAGACAGAGCGCCGCCCCGAGCTGCTGCCCGGCCGCCGTGCCAAGCGGATCCGTGTTCCGGAACTGTGCCTCCGCGTACACGCCGCCGAGCGCGTACGCCAGGGAAGCGAGCAGGCTCGCCGCGACGGCCAGGAGGAACCCCGCGTCCACCCGCTGCGGCCCGAGGCCGACCAGCACGGCGACGCCCGCGATCCCGAGCACGATCCCCGCCCCCTCGCGCACGGACGGCGCCCGCCGCTCCCGCGCGGCCGTCACGAGCACCGAGAACAGCGGCGTCGTCGCGTTGAGCAGGGCCGCGAGCGAAGCGGTGAGCCGCAGTTCGGCCGCGCCGATGAGCGTGAACGGCACGGCGGCCGTCAGCGCGCCGAGCAGCAGGAATTTCCGGGACGGACGCGGAGGCCGCCGCAAGACCGCGCACGCGAGCGCCAACGCGAGACCCGCGAGCACGACACGCGCCTCGATCATCCCCACCGGCCCGAGCACCGGCACCGCCTGCCGCATGAAAAGGAATGACGCGCCCCACACCGCTGCCACGAAAATCATCAGAACAACACTCATGCACCCGGTGATAAGGCACCCTGAAATCATGAGGCAAACAAAAGAGCTTCATTTGCGCCATGAGGCGCGCTCATGAACCTGGCCCAGTTGCGCGCGTTGCGTGCCTTGGACGAGGCGGGCAGCGTCACCGGCGCCGCCGATCTGCTCGGCGTCACGCAGTCGGCGGTCAGCCACGCCCTGACCTCGCTGGAGACCGAACTCGGCACGCGCCTCGCCGTCCGCGACCGCGCCGGCTGCCGCCTGACCGACGCGGGCCGCCGCGCCCTGCCGCACGCGACGGCGGCGTTGCGGCACGTCGCGCGGCTGGCGGAGGAGACGGCGGCGGCGTCCGGCGTGGTGCGCGGACGGCTCCGCGTCGGCACCCTCCCGAGCGCCGCCCGGGTGCTGGCCCCGCTCGTCCGCGCGTACCGCGACCTGCATCCGGACGTCGAGACGATCTTGCTGGAGGGCACCGACGACGAGGTGAGCGCCTGGCTGGCCGCCGCCGTCGTCGATCTCGGCGTCGTGACCGCGCCGGCCGGGACGATCGCCGTGCCGCTGGCCGCGGACGCGTTCGTCGCCGTCATGCATTCCGCGCATCCGCTGGCGACAGAGGCGAAAATCAGCCTGGACGACCTGGCGGACGATCCGTTCCTGATTTCCGACGGCGGATGCGAAACGCTCGTCCGCCGCCTGCACCGCGAGCGCGGTGTGCCTTACAAGCCCGTTCACCGAGTACGGGAAATGGCGACGCTGCTGGCCCTCGTCCGCGAGGACATCGGCGTTTCCCTGGTGCCCTCGCTCGCGCTCCCGGAAAGGCCGGACGGAATAGCGCAGGTCCCGCTCGCCCCGACGGCTCCGCGCATCCTGCATCTGGCGGCGCACGACCGTCCGGGCCCCGCCGCGCGCGCGTTCCTGCGCACGGTGCGGCGGGGCGCGGGCGGCTAGCGGCCGGTCCCCGCGAGCAGATCGTCCAGCCGCAGGTGGGACGGTGTGTCCGCGATGTCCGCGAGGTCGTGGACGAACACCGACGCGCCGTCCTCCTCCCCGGCGGCCGTGAACCCGTTCCGCTGGTAGAAGTCGCGCACCCGCGTGTTCTTCGGCGACGGACGGTACGTCCCGCGCACCCGCTCCGCCCCGGCGGCGGACGCGTAGCGCAGCACCGCCGACAGGCACGCCTGCTCGATGCCGCGCGAGAACACCCGGCAGCTCAGCAGGAAGTTCTCGACCGACAGCACCGGCCCGTCCCAGCGGAGGAAGATCGCTCCGACCACGCCGTTGGAGCCGAAGCGATCCTCGGACCGCACGGACAGCACCCGCGCGTCCGGGTCGTCGAGCCGCGCCCGCACGTCGGCGGGCTGCAACCGCTCGGTCGTCAGGTTGAACTGGTTGGTGCGCAGCGTGATCTGCGAGAGGCGCGGGACGCCGGCGTCGTCGGCCGGCTCCAGCCGCACCTGGACGTCCAGTTCGTCCAGATAGTCCTGGAGGGAATCGAACGTGTCGAGGAAGTCCTTGCGGGCCAGGTCCTCGCGGTAGCGGCCGGAGCGCTGCCGGTCCTCGGCGGTCAGCTCCCGCACGTCGAACCAGCCGTCGGCGAGCAGCCGCCCGAGGTGCAGCGCGGGCTCGGTGTCCAGCGCGACGACCGCGACGCCCGGCAGCGCGTGCCGCACGAGCCCGCACTCGAACGAGCTGTCGTCCACGAACACGAACGCGTCCGTGCTGAGATTCAGATCCTTGGCCAGCTCGGCGAGATTGTCATGCTTCGGACGCCAGTTCGCCACGACGCGCACGAAATCATCTTCGCGCAGCGCCATCTCCGGATGGTCGCGCAGCACCTCCCGGACGGTCTCGGCGTCGTTCTTGCTGACGGCCGCGAGCAGCACGCCCTGCCCGGCGATCTGCTTCACCGCGTGCTGGAACGCCTGGAACGCCTTGCCCCGGTAGCCGCCCGCGACCTCGATGCCCTCGATGCCGTCGTCGCCGAGCACGCCGCCCCACAGCGTCCCGTCCAGGTCCACGACCAGGGCCTTCTTGGTGCGTCCCGTCAGGTTGCGGGCGAGGTGGCCGACCTCGCGGGCGTAGCGGGCGAGCAGGTCGGGCGACAGGTGCAGGCCCGTGTAGACGCCGAGCCGCGCGTCGTCGGCCGCGATCCCCTCGGCGAGCAGCGGGTCCACGTCGATGGTGACCACGCGGTCGTGCGTCTGGGCGAGGCGCAGGAGCTCCGAGCAGGCCGTCCGCCACGCGATGCCGAGGCGTGCGCGCGACCGGTAGTCCACGAGCTGCGCCGTGAACCGCGACGGCAGCGGCGGCGTGTTCAGGACGAGCGTCGCGCGCGTGGTCTCGGTGAACCGCTGCGCCAGCGACTCGATCAGCCGGACCTTGGCGCGCAGGGCGTCCTCGACGTCGGCGGCCGTCCACGGCGACGGCAGCTCGTCGAACACGATCTCCGGGTCCAGCAGGCACAGGACGACGTCCGGGTCGGCCGCGTAGATCGGGCTCTCCGGGTCGGACAGCTCAAAGACATAGCCATCGAAATCACCCGTGGTGAACCGGCCGAGCAGCCCGTGCCGGGCCAGTTCGGCGGCGACGGCCGGGACGAGCGGCCCGAGCGTCCCGTGCCCGGTGACGGCGACCGACAGCACCGGGACGTCCGGATGCTCGGCCAGCACGGCGACGGGGTCGAGCCGGGCCAGCACCTGTCCGGCGCGGCGCAGCGTGTCGGGGTCGGCTCCGGCCAGGAGCCCGCGGACGGCCGGGTACTCGGCGGCGAGCCGTCCCGCCCGGTGCAGTTCGGTGACGCTCATACCGGTCCTTTCGGTGTGCCGGTCCCACTCGTCACCGATCATCGGCGGGTCCGCTAAAGCCGACCTAGAGTGCCGCGAAGGCGGCAAGCGGGGCGCTGAGCTGCGACAACACGGCCGCAGGGCATTGCGATCAGCGGGAACGTCCTCTACCTTGCTCCATTACGGCCCGTGACACGCTCCTCTCCCGGGGGAGCGCGGGCCGACCGCCGAGTCCCGGCCGGGCGCCCGCCCCCCACGTCCGCCGGGAACCGGGGAACCACCTGTTCCCGGGGTGAATCCGCCGCGCGCGGTAGGGCCTGCTCCTGGTCCGAACCCGTCAGCTAACCCGGTAGGCGGCGCCGAGGAGAGCCGATGACCGATCACATAGGCGAGAAACTGCTCAAGGTCGCCAAGAAGGAACTCGGGTACCACGAGAAGTCCGGCGGCTACACCAAGTACGGAGACTGGTACAGAAGCAATGTCGGCGGTGGGGACGACTACTTCAGCACCGCGCCCTGGTGCGACATGTTCATCGCGTGGGCGGCGCACGAGGCCGGGGTCGTGGACCGGGTCGGCCAGTTCGCGTCCACGATCGAGCACGCGACCTGGTTCAAGGAGCAGGGCGCGTGGGGGACGCGGCCGGAGCCCGGCGCGATCGTTTTCTACTCGTTCAGCGGGTCCCGGAGCATCGACGGGATCAGCCATGTGGGGATCGTGGAGAGCGTGAAGGGACGGACTCTCCACACCATCGAGGGCAACACCGACGGCATCTACCTCAAACGCAAGACCCGCGACTTCAGCGACGTCGTGGGCTACGGGTACCCGGCGAAGGTGAAGGACGGCGCGTACATTGCGCGGCACTCCCGTCCGGAGCCCGCCGCAGCGACGGTCGCGACCGTGCAGCGGAACGTTCCGAAACACGACGAGCCCCTCATCTCCCAGGACGGCCTGCTCGGCGGCCTGCTCGCGGTCGCGGTGTGCGGGACGGTCGCGCTGGCGGCGGGCCGTGCGCTGGCGGCGCGCGTCCCGGCCGAGGCGCCGATCCGGGTGCGGCGGCGCGGCAGGCACCACCGCGCGCTGCTGCCGATGCTCGCCGCCGCGGCCAACGCGGACGCCGCGATGCCGGACGTCGCCGAGGCCGTCGAAGTCGAAGAGCCGTCGAAGCGGCGCAAACGGGGCAAGCACCACCGTCCGGCGCGTCCGCTGGGCCTGGTCGGACGCCGGCGCGGCCGGCACCACCGCGTGACGCTCCCGGCTGACATCACCCCGGCCGACCTGGACTTCGCCGAGTCCGTGACGGCAGTCATGCCCGCCGTGACGGCGGCGGTCGCCGCCGAGGCCGAGGACCGCGAGTTCTGGAACCGCGTCTCGCACTTCGCCGACGACGCCGACCTGGCGTTCTGGGACGGCGTCCACGCCGAACTCGGCTCGGCCCAGCCCAGCCGTCAGTAGGCAGACGGGAAACGGCGCGCGTCCGGTCACCGTGACCGGACGCGCGCCGTTCCCCGCGCAGTGGGATCAGCGGTCGTAAGGAGCGGGCTGGTTGATGGCGGGGTAGAAGTCGCGGCTTCCCCGGGTCGGATGGCGAAGGCGCCGGAGCAGCGCCGAGGGGTATTCGATGAGCCAGTAGCTGAGCGTCGCGGCGGGCAGCACGGCGGCGAGCAGGATGACGAACGTCACCGGGAACGCGGACTGGCTCGTCGGGATCAGCCCCGCCCGGCCCAGCGTGATCATGATCGGTTCGTGCCACATGTACACGCTGTAGCTGACGAGCCCGATCGCGGTGAGCACCCGCGAGCGCAGGAGCCGGTGCCACGCGTTGTCGCCCGACCCGTGGACGGTCGTGTAGATCAGCGCCGTCCACAGCACCGCGCAGATCGGGTGGTAGAAGATCGCGAACGGGCCTTCCGGCGTGGTGGCCAGGTACGTCAGCAGCACCAGCGCGGCCGGGACGGCCAGCCGCAGCAACCGCGCGGCGGACGGCCCGAGCCGTCCCCGGTCGCCGAGCCCGACCATCACGACGGCCAGGAGCATCCCGGCGCCGAACGCGTGGAAGCGCGCCTGCGGCCCGAAGTAGGCGGGCCATTCGGTGACCGGGATGTGCAGGCCATAGCGCGCGACGGCGAGCCAGAGCACGGGCCCGACGTACAGCGCCAGGCAGCCGGCGGCGCAGATCATGATCCGCCGTGAGCGGTCCTCGACCCGCGCGCACGACCGCGCGGCCAGCGGGCCGAGCAGGACGAGCGCGCCATAGAACATGATCTCCAGCGACATCGACCAGGACGGGCCGATCGTGTAGAAGATCCGCTTCTGGTCGAAGACCTGGGTGAACGTCAGGTGCTCCAGCAGGTCGCGCCAGTCGCCGGGCAGCCGCGGGTTCCGCGTCGCCCAGATGAACAGGATCGCGCACCAGTACAGCGGCAGGATCCGGACGGCCCGCCGGAACAGGAACGACTTCGCGGGCTGGGAGTTCGTCCTGTCGATCGCGGCACGGGCGTACGACAGCGTCAGCAGATACGCCGACAGGACGAAGAAGAGGTCGACCACCTCGAACGACAGCATCGCGGCCAGCAGGCGGTTGTGCACAGGCGGGTGGGCGCCGTCCGGCCCGTAGCGGGTGTAGTGCTGCCAGACGTGGAACAGGATGGTGCTGATCGCGGCCAGCCCGCGGTAGCCCTCCAGCTCCCGGACCCGTCCGCCGCTCGGCGCGCCCTCGGGCGGGTGCTTGGGGAGTTCGGGCGCGCGCGCCGAGGGCACCGGACGCGCGACGCCGTTCAGCGCCGCCACTAGTCGTCGCTCCGCGCCGTCCGCGGGGTGACCCGCCACTGCCGGACGCCCAGCAGTTCCTTCAAATGGGCGTTGCGCGCGACCTGGTTCTTGAAGTGGCCGTAGAACAGTGCCGACATGACCAGGTACAGGAAGAACCAGGACCGTCGTTTCTTCACGACGGGCGCGGCGAGGCGGTACGCGAACGCCGCTTGGATCGGTCCTGTCGCGACGGTGAACAGGGTCGCCAGCAGGAACAGCGGCACGGCCCAGTTGAGACGGTCGACGCCCCCGACCCGCCACACCGAATAGATCAGGATCGGCAGCATCTGGAGCGTCAGCCACGGCTGCACCTCGCGCCAGCCGAGCAACATGAAGAACCCGAACCGCTGGCGCGCGGTGAACCGGCGGGAGAACAGCAGTGAGCGCAGGTATTTGCGGGATACCTGCGACCACCCCTGCGCCCACCGCGACCGCTGGTGCCAGAGCGCGCGCAGCGTCGTCGGCGCGAGTTCGCGGGAGACCAGCTCGCGGTCCGAGGCGATCTTCGCGCCCGACTGGAGGGCGCGCATCGTGGAGTCGATGTCCTCGGTGAGCATCGCGCCGTGCATGCGGGTGGACGCGAGAAGTTCCGTCCGCCAGAAGCCGTTCGAGCCGCCGAACAGCCCGAACTGGAACATCCGCGCGCGGCCCGGGTGGCTCACCGCGTAGATCGCCTCGAACTCGACGGCGACCATCCGCGCCACCCACGAGCTGTGGCCGTTGCGCGGCGCGCAGTGCCCCTGGACGATGTCGTAACCGTTGGACAGCCAGTTCCACGCCAGCCGGAACGCGGCCGGGTGCGGGTGGTGGTCGGCGTCGAAGATCCCGACGAACTCGCCCCTGACCTGCGTGATCGCCGCGTTGAGGTTCTGCGCCTTGGACGTGCTGCCCGGCACCGGCAGCAGCACGAGCCGGGGGTCGCGGCGGGCGATCTCGCGCAGCGCGTCTTCGACGGGCAGCGGACGCGGCGTGTTGTAGGCGAGCACGATGTCCAGTTGGCCCGGATAGTCCACACGCAGGAACGACTCGACCGTGTCCACGATCGTCGCGGCCTCGTTCGGCAGGTACGCGCAGATGATCGCGCTCGCCGGCGGGTACGGCGCGCCGGGCGCGGCCGGACGGGGCACCGAGTCCAGCGAGTACAGGCACTCCAGGACGACCAGGGCCGCCGCGAGGACGAGCGCCCCGGACACGACCCAGTACATGAGCGGCCCGGCGTCCCACCCGATCTGCTCCAGCAGGACGTAGCCGGCGAGCGGCACGCCGACGCCGAGCAGCAGCATCAGCACCGGCGACAGGACGGGCATCAACGCCCCCGCGAACGCCTGCAACGGTCTTCGCCGGTCCGGGTCGCCGCGCATCCACGGCTCGTACCGGACGGGCTGCAGGTCGCGGTGGCGCGCCGCCTCGGCCGCGGCGTTCGCGGCCCGCTCCAAGATGGCGGCGTGGTCGCCGCTCCCGGCGAGCGGCGCCCACCCGATCAGCGGCGTGAGCAGGACGTTCTCGTTCGCGACGACGAACCGCGTCCCCGCGACCGCGTCGGCGAACTCGCGCAGGTCGTGCTCGGCGGTGTGCGCGTCCACGCCGGGCAGCAGCATGAGGAGCTGCCCGCCCTCGTGCCAGCCGAACCGGTCGCTGGCGCGGCCGAGGCGTTCGGCGACGCTCGCCATCCGCTCGGCGACCTCGCGGCGCGCCCGGGAGCCGAGCCGCGCCTCCAGCGCCTCCATCTCGGCGACCTGGACGACCGCGACGACGCCGCTGCGCGGGCCCGGTTCGGGGCGCTGCAGCTCGCGGTCGACCTCGTCCAGGAAGTGCTGGCGCGAGTACAGGCCGGTGCCGAGGTCCATCGGCAGGTGCTCGACCGGGACCGGCACCCGGCGCAGCTTGGCCTCGACGCGGGCGAGCAGTTCGCCCGGGTCGGACGTGTCGTGGACGCAGTCGTCGGCGCCGCTGCGCAGCTCGGCGACGACGCCCTCCGGGCCGGGCACGGCGGTGACGACGACGAGCGGCGCGGCGCGTCCGGCCGGGACCTGGCGGACCTCGCGGACGAGTTCGTCGCCGCCGTCCTCGCCCGCGAGCGCCACGACGGCGTCCGGGGCGGCCATCTGGACCTGGCGGCGGACGTCGCCCGGCACGGCGTGCTGGACGTGGTGGCCGCCTTCGAGCAGCGCCTCGCACACGCGGTCGAGCCGCGGCCCCGGCGGGCCGACGGCCAGGACCTGGGCGCTGGTGTGGGGGGCCGTCCGGATCCGCGAGCGGGGGGACGGCGGCGGATCCGGAACGGCCCGGATCTTCGGGGGCGGGACGGGCGGGACCGGTTGGACCGGTTCAACGGGCGGTGCTGCGACGGGGGCGGGCAGGAACGGTGAATCGGGCTGGGCGGGGGGCACGGTGAAACTCCTTCGCTGCTGGGAGAAGGCGGCGAATAGTCCGCCATCGTTCCCGACCCGTCCGGAGAAGGCATCATGCTTCATTGAGTCATTTGCTCTGCCGCTTCACCTGGCGGTAACAATCCCGCACGTTCCGTCACGGAAATCGGAGGGCGTGCGCCGCTTTCCGGCCCGTCCGTCACGCAGCGTGATCTTCGCGGTGGTCGCGCAGGTCGCGTCGCATGCGCGCGACGTCCGCGCCGCCCGCCGGACGGTCTCGGTCCGGCGGACGCCGGTTCGTCCGGCAGGACCCGCGCGCCGAAACTGCTCCCGTCCGCCGCGTTGGAGCCGCGCGCCGACGCCCGGCCGGGCTGCGGCTCACCGAGCCGGCGGACGGCCTCGGTATCGAGCGCTCCGACCCGATCCATTGCTCGGCAGCAAGGACCGCCTGCTCGGCGAGGCGGTGGAAGCCGGTTCCGCGCGGCGCACACGCTGGTCCGCGTCGCGGAACTTTCCGAAGCCGCCGAACTCGTCCTGCGGAACGCGCTCTTGCCCGCGTTGCGCGGCGCGTTTTGTGGAAGTTTCTCGTCCGGCCAGGTCAGCCGTCCTGCCGGTATGGGCTGAATACCTTTTGTTACGGCATTATTAATTCGTCCGGCTCTGCTCGCGGCGGCCCGTCCATGTGATAGTTGGGCCGATCAATGGCTGTCCGCGCGTCTCCCCTTGTGGAGGTTCAGAAATGCGACGAGTCATCCGGGCTTTCGCCGTCCTCGCGGCCGGAGTCCTGGCGTCCGCCGGCCTCGCGGCCCCGGCGGTCGCGGCACCCGACTTCCAGGTCCCGTTCACCTGTGGAACGGTCGTCACGGCGGCGACGTTCTCCGGCCACAACCCGCCCTATTCCGTCGACTTCCAAAAGGACGGCATCACGGGAATGCCGGTGCTGGCCTCGGCGGGCGGCACCGTGACCCGCGTCGCCGACGAGGGCTCCACCAGCTACGGCAAATGGATCGAACTCGACCACGGAGGCGGCTACCGGACCCGGTACGCGCACCTGTCCGCGCAGCAGGTCTCGGTGGGGCAGCAGGTGTCCCTCGGACAGCAGATCGGCAAGGCGGGCGCCACCGGCAACGTGACCGGTCCGCATCTGCACTACGAGCAGCGGCTCAACGGGACGACGCAGAAGGCCGTCCTCGACGGACGGGCCGTCCCGTACTACGGCCACACCGACTTCACCAGCCACAATGCGTGCGGCGGCAACCCGTACACCGCCGCCGAGGTGTGCGGCTCCGGTTACTCGGTCATTGATTCGTACGGTCTGACGGGCGGACGGGTCTACCTGCTGTACGCGTCGTCCACGGCACGGAACTGCGTGGTGACGCTCAAGTCGTCCAACGTCGGCACCCCGTCCGCAGTGTCGGCGCACCTCCAGGTGGAGGGCGGTACGACGGTCACCGATTCGGGCAGCTTCGCCTACTACGCGGGCCCGGTGTCGCGGGCGGCCGGCGGCCTGTGCGTGAAGTGGGGCGGATCGGTCGGATCGTCGTCGTACACCAGCCCGTTCGAGCACTGCGGCTGAGCGCCATGCGGAAACGACTAGCGGGCGTCGTCCTGCTCGCCCTCCTGGGAACGACCGTGGCTTCACCCGCCTCCGCGGCCCTGCCCTCGGTGGACATGGAGGCGGTCGTCAAAGCGGCACAGATCGACCCGCGCCGCGCCGACGACACCCTCACGCCCGGCGCAAAAGCCAGCGTGCTCCTTGTCGAACAGGCCTTGGACGCCCGGAACCTCCTGGACCCGGCCTACGTGGACGGCTACTTCGGCACGAAGACCATCGACGCCTACGCCGCCTACCAGCGATCACTCGGCTACACCGGCTTGGACGCGTCCGGCCTACCGGGCCGCACATCCCTGCGGACGCTAGGCGACGGCCGGTTCACGGTCGTCCGCGAACTGACCCCCGGCGCCCGGACGACCTACCGCGGCGCCACGGTCAACACGCGCACGAAGACGATGCTGGCCGAGGCAGAACGCCGCCTGAGCCGCGAGTTCGTGATCACCCAGGGCTCCTACAACCCCGGCGGCGACACGTCCTCGGCGGGCACGCACGACGGCGGCGGAGTCGTGGACCTCTCCGTCTCCGGAATGACCACCGCAACACGGACCACAGTGGTGCGAACGTTGCGCGAGGTCGGCTTCGCAGCCTGGCTCCGCACCCCGTCACAGGGCGATTGGGGCTACCACATCCACGCGGTGGCGATCTCCGACACCGACCAGTCCCCGCAAGCCCAGCACCAGGCGGGCGACTACTACCTCGGCCTGAACGGCCTGGCCGACCGAGCCCCCGACGACGGCCCACCCGTCCCGAAACTGACCTGGGAGGAATACCAACGCGCCTAAGGCCCGCACAGCGACGGGTGGCCGATGTCGCCACGCGGGAGCCATGTGGTGCATTATCTCTGGCTCAAGGGAAGCGTGGCCGTCTCGGGCAGCAGAAACGTCGACGTCGGGAACACCATATTCGTCAACTGGCGCGGGCCCCGCGGCGATCGCAGCGAGGAGCGATGATGAAGCGCAAGGTGATCGCGCCTGTCGCTGCCGTCGTCGCTGGGGCCTGCGTGGCGGGTGGCGGTCTCGTGAAGTACGACGACTGGCGAAATGAGCACAAGATCACCGTCGGAAACCCGGTGACGCTGACCGGAGGGACCGCCGCGGGTGGTCAGTCTTGGACGCTCCAAGCCGGCGTCGAGCGCAACCGTTTTCTCCGCCATCAGGAGAGACTCTGTCTTTCGTTGATGGCCGGTCGGCGGCAGACCGGCGGAGGGTGCGAATACGACGCCAGGCCGTCCGGGAGTTTCTGGGACTTCTCCCAGGGCCCCGGCTCGTCGTTCTTCCTCCTGGGCCCGGTCCCCGCCAACGCGACCTCGGTGCGGATCGTCTACCCGCACCGCGTCGACAGGACGGTCACGACCCGGCCGCTGCCCGCTCTGCACGGCGTTCCGACCGGACGTTACTTCGTCATCGACGCGGACCCGACCGGCTCGATCGCCGCGGACGGTGACGGAGCCGGCCGCGGCGATTGGTGGACCGTGACGCCGCTCGACTCATCCGGCCACGCGGTTCCGTTCACCGTGTTCTGATCCCGGCGTGCCACGTGTTCAAGCCTCCAGTTCGCGGCGGCGAGGGCTCGAACACGTGCGTGACGGCCGCCTGGTGATCCGTGCTGGATCGATCCGGCGGCATCATGCGTGTGCGCCGGGGGAATGCGGGGTGCGCCGTCAGGGACTTGAACCCCGAACCCGCAAATTAATTGAGGGGGATTCTGGCTCTTGGCGCCTGGTTCGGCCTAGTGATGCTCGAACGGTGTTTGTGCAGCTAAGGACCGTGATCGGCTCTCTTCTCTTCCGGTTCGGTGGAGGCCGTTGAAGCTGCGTTCTACCCCGTCGATGGGGATCTGGTGGAGGCCCAGCGGGGCGGCGAGGTGCCAGGGCTGCTCGCGCGGGAGCGGGTTGCCGGGTACGTGACTTCTTCTTGCTTCGGCATGGGGTCGCGTCGGCTCATACGCGGGTAGGCGAATCGCGTAGGGCGGGAGTGCGGGACACCGTAAGGATCACGGGCGATGTTGTCCGGGTTACGACGTTCAAGCGAATCCGGATCGGGTGGCCGAGGCCGCAGCGAGCCCAGATCGAACGCCCTGACGCCCCTGGGTGCCCTTCCGTGGGGCGACGCAGATCACCGACTTCGCGAAAGAAGAGGTACTCAGATCATGACGGAATTTCCCGGAAACGCCGAGACCGCCAGGTGGCCCCAGGAGGGGAGCGTCGAGTTCTTCGCCTACTATCACCTGGTTCCTCTTCACCAGGAGGGTCCGAGTAAATACCTCGTACTGGACGCCACCGGCATTGGCAGCAAGGTCATCGCGTTCGATATCCACGGAAACAACAACCAAATCTTCATGTTCGATCCGATGGACGATCTCGACGGCCGGGACGCGTCACCCGCGACGCGTCCCGGTGAGCCTTATCCGATGTGCATTCGCAGTATGGCCGGTAAGGACGCCTACCTGCAGAAGACGTCCGATCACGAAGTCAAGGTCGTCGCTACGAGCCCTGCCGAAGCCACTCGATGGGCGATCATTCCCAGCGAAGGCGGCCAGCGTGACCACTTCTACCTGGCCGTCTATCAAGACCAGGATCTCGTCCTGTGCCTCGACCGACTGGAGCAACACTCTGAACTGCGACTGAAGAACAAGAAGGACACCAACTACACCAAGTACATGCTGTGGTGCCGGCCAACCCTGCCGATGCCCTACCTTGAGGTCGACTGCTCGATCGGCAAGTTCGGGGAGTTGGGTGCGACATGGTGGAGGGAGGCGAAACTTTGGCCGCCGACCGGCAGGAGGCTGGCACTGCCGCAAGGCACTAAGGTCGGCGTGGTCTTCCATGAGCAGTGGCACTCCAGTTACTGGTTCCTGGGGTGGAAGTACGGTTTCAAAGGAAAGATCTGGAAGGTCCCCGGCTGGGCCTGGATTTACGATCTGTACAACTCGGGGCTGTGGGACGACGATTGCAAATGCTTCCGGGGAAAGACCGGTGGCAGGGATGTATCCGGGAAACAGGGAGGCTTTCCCCGAAAGGAAAGTATTTACCATTCTTTCCGGTATATCCCGCCTGGTGATGACCCTTCAGGAGCATTGGCGACGTCGTACACTAATGACGCCCCGACCCAGTGCAACAGCAGTATGACTCTCAACGGCTTGATTTTCTGGTAGCGCCCGGCGCTTCGCTGGTCTCGGTGGAGGAGCGCTGAAACCGGGCATGAGCGTCCTGGAGATCGGTACGGGGCACCGGTTACAACGCGGTTCTCGTCGCCGCAGCGGGACGGGTCGGTGCTGGACCTGACGTGCGGGGGCTGCCTGGGCGCGCACGCCCAGGCAGCCGTTGATCAGGTGTTGAGGACCAGGTCCAGGCCGGCGAGCTGGTCGCGCGGGAAGGTGCGTCGGGCGGTCGGTTCGGGCGCCGCACGGCCCTTTGAAGTCGGGAACAGATAGGTGATCTTCTGCCAGGCTTCGGGGTGGGCCCACCGCCACACCCGGTGATGGAAGATCGGGTCGTTCCCTAGTTCGCCGATGAGGCGGAGGGCGGCTGGGCCTGTGCGTGGATCAATCCGATTCCGTGGTGGGGGACGTGGTAAAGGCGTGCAAGAAAGCGAAGATCAAGGCCACACCCCGCCAGCTCCGCTACGCCCTGGCCACGTTCCTCGTCGGAGACGAAGTGGGCCTCAAGATGGTCCAGCTCATCCTGGCCCACAGCAAGATCGCAACGACCCTCGACATGTACACCGACGGGTCCGAGCAAGGGCGAGACGCCGCACGTGAGGCGCTGGCCCGCCGCAACAACGCGGCTTAGTCCCCCCTGGTGGGGTTTTGATGGGGCTCGAAGCCGCCCTCATGGGAGTCTGTGCAGTTCGGGTGCGCCGTCAGGGACTTGAACCCCGAACCCGCGGATTAAGAGTCCGCTGCTCTGCCAATTGAGCTAACGGCGCGTGCCGACGGGGTCGTGGTGACCGGCCTGTCGGCTGTTCCAGGGTACCAGGCGTGTCGGGGTGCTTGTGGGGGTCGGGGGGCTCGTGGGGTGCGGGGGTGGGGGATCGGGGCTGTGGGTCGGGGTTCGGGGGGTATGGGGGGCGGGTTTTATGGGGTGGCGTGTTATCGGTCGGGTGGAGGGGGGATTTGTGTTCGTGTCTTTTTGGTGGGCGGATTTTGCCCTCTTTACAGTGTGGTGGGGCGGGCTTAGCGTGGGCGGACGTTCGCTGCGGGAAAGCGTGGTGGCGCGAATTTCGGACGGTCTGCGACTGGGAGGTGCGTCATGGGGGCGGCCGTCGTGCGGGGCGCGGGCCGGGGGTGTGGGCGCGGGTCGGGGCTGCTTCGCCTAGCGGAGGGAGCAGGCCGCTGACCTCGGATGTTCCGGACCTTCCGGCTGCGCTGCGGCACATCGTGGACGAGCGCGGACGCGACACCGGCTTCGCCTTCGTCCGGGAGCCCGTGCGGTCTGAGCATCGGACCGTGTTCTGTGCGCTCGCCGCTCGGCACCGCATGGTCGGGCTCTGTAGTTGTGGTCCCTTTCCGCTTTATCATGAGGGGTTTCGGGATATCTGGGTCGATGAGCGCCGTGCCCCGGAGGACGGCTGGCGCAGTGATTTCGTTGCGGTCTGCGCGGCTTGGTGCCACTGTTTTCGGGAGCCTGGGCGGTTTCTTCCGCCGAATCGTCCGCGCCTGCTGTTCAGTAATTCGGACTTCACCGATATCGACCGGGTCCGGGCGCTGGGTGCGCCGGATGGTCCGCCGGGCAAGCGCTGGGATGTCCTGTATGTCTGCCAGCCTGGCCACCGTGCTGCGGTCGCCAAGGACTGGGAGCTGGCCAAGGCGTGCCTGCGCAGGTTGTGCGCCGAGCTGGGGTTGCGCGTTCTCGTGGTGGGACGCGCGGACGTGCCCGATCTTCCGGGGCTTGAGGTAAGCGCGCCGGTGCCGTGGGCGGATTACCTCGGTCTGGTTGCGCGGTCGCGGATGGTGCTCGTCCCGCATCGGCTCGATGCTTCGCCGCGTGCCCTGCCGGAGGCGCTGGCGCTGGACGTGCCCGTCCTCGTGCGGGCGGGCCTGCTCGGCGGGTGGAAGTACGTCGGTCCCGCCACCGGCGCCTTCTTCGAAGACGACGGCGATGTCGGCGATGCGGCGGCGCGGCTGCTCGGGCAGGACGTGGCCCCGGCGGCGTGGCTCGCCGCGCACTACGGGCGGGAGCGCGCCGAGCGGCGGCTGGCGGACTTCCTGCGCACGCTCGACGCGGACCTGCCGGACGAGCGCGTCCGCGTCGCGGGGCGGCTCGGACCATGACCACCGACCTCGGGCTCCTGCTCGCCAACCCGGCCTGCCCGGCCGGTCTGCTCGCCAAGGCCGCGCACGGCGGGCCGCGGTCGCGCACGGCCGCGGCGGCGCATCCCCGCGCCGTCCCGTGGCTTGGCGGTCTCGCCCTCGATCAGGAGCCGGGCGTCCGGACGGCCGTCGCGGGCAACCGGGCCTGCGAGCCGGGCACGCTTCGTGCGCTCGCCGAGGACACCGATCCGCTGGTCCGCGCCGCCGTCGCGGGGCGGATTCCGCCGGGGCACGCGCGGCTCGCCGGTGATCCGGTGGCGGCGGTCCGTGCGGCGGCGGCCGTGAATCCCGTGCTCTGCCTCGCACTGTTGGACGACGTGGACCGCGCCGTCCGCGACACCGCGTTGCAGCACCCCGACTACCCGCCCGAGCGGCTTACCGCAAGTCCGGACGACGACCTGTGGACAAGAGTCGTGGTCGCGTCCCATCCGGCGACGCCGTCCCCGGTCCGCGCCGTGCTGGCCGACGATCCCGCCGCCGAGGTCCGCATGGCCGTGGCCCGCAACCCCGCGACGGCCGGACCTGTGCTCGCCCTGCTCGCCGGGGATCCCGAGGCCGCCGCCACGGCGCTGCGCAACCCGGCGTTTCCGGCGGCGCGCCGCGCGCGGTGCGCGGCGGGCGCCGACCACGACCGGCGTGCCGCCATCGCCCGCAACCCCGCCTGCCAGCCACGGCTGCTCGCACTGTTCGCGGTGGACGCCGACGCGTCCGTCCGCACGGCCGCCGCCGGTCATCCCCGGACGCCCGCGCCCGCGCTGACGGCGCTCGCCGACGATCCGGACGAAGCGGTCGTCGCGGCGGCGGCCCGCAACCCCGGCGCCCCCGCCGGCCTGCTGCGCGCCCTCGCACGGCGCGGACGGCGCCGGGCCGTCGCGTGGAACCCGGCCTGCCCCGCCGCGCTGCTCGCCGACCTCGCCGGGCACGACGACGACCGCGTCCGCGAGGCCGTCGCCCGGCATCCGCGCACGGCCGCCGCGACGCGCCGGACGCTGGCCGGCGACCCGTGCCGCGCCGTCCGGGACGCCCTGGCCCTGACCTGCCCGGACCCGGCCGTCCTCACCAGGCTCGCCCGGGGGGCGGTCTGGTGATCGAGCACTCGCACCGGACGTGGCGGATCCCGCGCCCCCGCGAGGAGCCGCTGGCCCGCGCCGAGCGCACCGGGCCGCGCCGTCCGTCCCGGCTGCCCGGCGACGCGGCGGGCCTGCTGATCCTCGCCAAGAGCCCGCAGCCGGGACGCGTCAAGACCCGGCTCTGCCCGCCCTGCACGCCGGGCGAGGCGTCCGCGCTCGCCGAGGCGATGCTGGTCGACACGCTGCGCGCGGCGCGGGCGGCCCGGCCCGCGTGGGCGTGCCTGGTGCTGGACGGTCCGCCCGGCCCGTGGCTGCCCGCCGGGATGGAGGTCGTCCCGCAGCGCGGCGGCGGGCTCGGCGAGCGGCTGGAGGGCGCGTTCGCCGACGCGGGGACGCCCGCGCTGCTCATCGCCTACGACACGCCGCAGGTCACCCCGGCGCTGCTCGGCGCGTCCCTCGCCGCGCTCGCCACGGCGGACGCGGTGCTCGGCCCGGCCGACGACGGCGGCTACTGGGCGATCGGGCTGCGGCGGCACGTCCCGGGCGTGTGCGCGGGGGTGCCGATGAGCCGTGCGTCCACGCTCCTGTCGCAGCGCCGCCGTCTCACCGCGCTCGGCCTGACGGTCGCGGACCTGCCCGCGCTGCGCGACGTGGACCGCATGGACGACGCCCGCGCCGTCGCCCGTGCCGCCCCCGCCACCCGGTTCGCGACCGCGCTCGGCGAGGTGGAGCAGGCCATCGCGTCCCGCCGGACGGGTCGCTGATCGGTCAGAGCGGGATCGGTTCGCGCAGGTCCGCGACGGGGTGCGGACCCTCGGTCTGGTCGCGGTACTCGCCGCCGAACTCCTCGCGGTGCTCGTCGATGACGCGTTCGCTCGGCGGCTTGCGTCCGCCCATGACGGCGTCCTGCATCCGCTCGAACCGTTCGTGCGCCTCCTGGACGTAGCCCGCGCCGATCGTGTTGAGATCGACCTGCGTCGCGAGCAGATGACGCAGGTAGTCCTTGTTCGGCTCGAAGGTCACCGGCTTGGGCATTTCCGGCGCGACGATGCTCTCCGGATCGCGTCCGTCGTACTGCCGCAGGAGGTCGCAAGCGATCTGCAAATGCGCCAGCTCCATGTCGAGATGCAGTTCCCAGAGAGCCTTCACCTTGGGATCGGTCTCGGTCTCCATGAACGAGTGGTACAGGTAGCACTCGTTGTACTCGTGGTTGACGAGCCGTTCCCACCACGTCTCGCCGGGGTCGATGAGCGACCCGTAGTGCGTGACGTGCTCCTCCTCGATCATCGCGATCTCCTGGTAGAGCTGGCGCGCGATCGGTTCCATGTAAAGGGGGCCGGTGTTCATGTAGAAGTTCATCGTCTGTTGCTCGGACGCCACCAGCGTCAGCGCGTGCAGTTTCGAGACGAAGTCGGCGGCGTTCCGGTCGTACGGATCGCGGACGTTGTCGGCCGGGTGGCGGTGTTCGGCCAGCGTGGGACGTCCGGGCATGACCTCGGTGAGCCCGCCGGTGATCTTCTCGGCCCGGCGGTGCTCGATCATCTCGTACAGGTTGGAGTACCGGTACAGATGGTCGAAGTCCTCCAGCACGCCGAATTCGTACGCCTGCTTGAGATAGGGGTCGGGTTCCATTCGCGCGATCCAGGCGGTGAGGTCCACCGCGACCTGCTCATAGGAGATCGTCGTCTCCAGCACCGACGCCTGCTCCGGCAGCAGCCAGTTGACGGCCTTCTGCTGCTGTTGCTCGATGTACCGCACCTCGGCGAGTTTCCGCTTCACGTCCATGTCCGGGCAGAACCGCGAGAACTGGTGACTGAACAGGACGGCCTCGACCTCGATCCCGTTCATCGTGATGATCCGGCACTTGGTGTACGGGTCGGTCGTGTCCGGGTCGACCGGCTCGACGTTCAACTCCGGCCAGTTCCGCACCTGGCGGTCGAGCGGGATGCCGCGATGTTCGAGCGGATTGAAGGTCATGGTCGTCCTTTCGGGTCGGGGTCGGCCGCGCCTACCCGGATGCCCGAATGCGAACCTTCACGCGGGGTAGGGCGCCGGGCATGAAATCGACCGCAACGGAAGCGCCGGCGACCGGCGACGTCATCGACCTGCTGCGGCGGCAGCACGGCCAGATCCGGGACCTGTTCGCGCTGGTGGCCGAGCGGGAGGGGGACGAGCGCAGAACGGCGTTCGAACGGCTCGTCCGCCTGCTCGCCGTCCACGAGACGGCCGAGGAGGAGATCGTCCATCCGCTGGCGCGGCGGTCGCTGCGCGGCGGCGACGGCATCGTGGACGACCGGCTGGCCGAGGAGCGCGCGGCCAAGGAGATGCTCGCCGATCTGGACGGCATGGACGTCGGTGACCCGGCGTTCCTCCCCAAACTGGACGAGCTGCGCATCGCCGTCCTGACCCACGCCCGCGCCGAGGAACGCTACGAGTTCGACCGTCTCGGCGCCGAGTTCACCCCCGAGCAGCGCCGCTCGCTGGCGTCGGCGGTCGCGATGGCCGAGGCGACCGCGCCGACGCACCCGCACCCCGGCATCGAGAGCGCCAAGAAGAACCTGCTGCTCGGCCCGCCGACCGCGATGGTCGACCGGATCCGGGACGTCATCCGGGGCCGCGCCAAATAAGAAAGCGAACGGCCCGGTGCGGAGAACGCACCGGGCCGTTCGCGTCGTTCACTTCGAGCGGGCCTTGGCGGTCTGCCGCCGGTTGGCCTTCTCGATCGCCTTCACGAGTTCCAGCTTGCTCATGGACGAGCGTCCGGGCACGTCCAGCTTCTTCGCGATGTCGTACAGGTGCTCCTTGGACGCGTTCATGTCGACGCCCTGCGCGTCATAACGCCGCGTCGTCCGGCCGCCCGCCGACTGCGGGTCGGACGGTCCCTTCGCGCCCCCGGCCTTCGGCTGCCAATGGTCGCCGACCTTCTCGTGCGTGTGCTTCAGCGCTCCGTACGCGACGCGGTTGGCGCGCTGGCCCGCGCCGTACTCGGACACGGCCGAGTCGTGGGCCTCGGCGAACGTCCGCTGCGCCTTGTCGTCGGACCGCTGGATGGTCGAGGGCAGCTCGCTCTTCTTGACCTTGCCGTCGCGCGTCGTCATGGGCATCGGAATGCGCTCCTTTCAGTCGCTACTCTCGCCACTACCCGGCGCACGGCGGGAAAACATCCGCTCCCGCTGCGGGACGACGGTGTACTTCGGGTCGTCCGCCGACGCCACGCCGGCGTAGAACACGCCGAACCGGGTGCAGGCGGACGCGGCCAGTAGAGCCGCGCCGCTGAGGACGGCCGCCGTCCGGCTTCGTCCGCCGAGCGCGGCACCGCCGACGGCGCCGGCGACCGACAGCACCTTCGCGGCGCGCATGAGGCGGCCCGCGCGGCCCTTCCCGTACGGCTCGGCGACCATGCCGAGCCGGCGTTCCATGAGCGTCAGCGCGGTCGTCTCGACCGCCGTGCCGAGCAGCGCGGCCGTGCGGACGGGCGCGGTCTCGGCCGTCGGCGCGGCGGCGAGCGCGAGCCCGGACGCGGCCGCCACCGCCGATCCGGCGAAGACGAACGGCAGCTCGCGGTAGCCGTCGTGCCAGGCGGGGACGGCCGTGTTCGCGGCGAGGACGGCCGTGTACGTCGCGACGGCCGGGCCGAGCAGCGCCGCCGCGACGGTCGCGGACCGTCCGAGGCGCGGGAACAGGCCGGTGACGTCCAGGACGGCCGCCGCGCCCGCAGCAGGCCCATACGCACCGAGCAGCCAGGAACCGACGCTCATCGGTGAGGTCGGGCGCAGCACGCGGAGCATGTTGTAGAAGCGGGCCGGACGGCCGAGGTCGTGGATCAGCGCGGCGGCCGACCCGGCGATGGCGACGGTCGAGGAGATCTTCAGCGCGCGGGCGGCGCCGGGCCGTCCGGTGAAGTGCGCTCCAGCGGCGAGCACGGACCCGGCGCCCGCGAGCCCGCCGAGGAAGAAGTAGCCCGCGATGTCCCGGGCCTCCCAGGTGGGACGGTTGATGATCGGTTTGCCGTAGTAGGAGGTGAATTCGGCGTCCGGGACCATCGGCCGCTCGCCCCGGCGCTTCCGGCGCCGCAGGCCCGCGCCGACCAGGGCGTCCCGGCCCGGACGCACGCCCCGGACGCCCTGCTTCGTGACGTCGGACGTGCTCACCGGCGTCCTCCCGTCCGGCCGTGGGCGGCGAAGACGGCCGCGACCCCGCCGAGCAGCGCGGCGGCGGCGACCCCGGCGTGCCGCCACATCGCTGGCAGGTCGCGGGTCGTGACGACGGGGTCCGGCGGCAGGCCGTAGACCTCGGGCTCGTCCAGGAGCAGGAAGAACGCGCCGTCGCCGCCGACGCCGTCGTCCGGGTCGTCCCCGTACAGGCGCGCGTCGGCCACGCCGATGTCGTGCAGCGCCTCGACGCGGGCGGCGGCGCGCTCGCGCAGCTCGTCCAGCGGGCCGTACTGGATGGAGTCGGTGGGGCACGCTTTTGCGCACGCCGGTTCCTGTCCCGCACCGATCCGGTCGTAACAGAGCGTGCACTTCCAGACGCGGCCGTCCTCCTTGCGCTGGTCGATGACGCCGTACGGGCAGGCGGGGACGCAATATCCGCAGCCGTTGCAGACGTCCTCCTGCACGACGACCGTGCCGAACTCGGTGCGGACCAGGGCGCCGGTCGGGCAGACGTCCAGGCACGCGGCGTGCGTGCAGTGCTTGCAGACGTCCGACGCCATCAGCCAGCGCAGGTCGCCGCGCTCGCCCGCCTCGGCGTTCCCGACGGGCTTGCGCTGCTCGATGAACGCGACGTGCCGCCAGGTGTCGGCGCCGAGGCCCTGCGTGTTGTCGTAGGACATCCCGGTGAGTTCGAGGCCGTCTTCCGGAACGGCGTTCCACTCCTTGCACGCCACCTCGCACGCCTTGCAGCCGATGCACACCGAGGTGTCGGTGAAGAAGCCCATCCGGGGCGGGTGGTCGCGGTGGCCCGCGTCCCCGGCCGGATCGGGTTCGGCGCCGGCGAGCAGGTTGCGCCCGATCAGCGAGGTCATCCGCGCACCTCCATGCCCGTTTCGTCGGTGATGCCCGCGCGTTCGCGGTAGTCGGCGAGGAAGCGCGGGACGGCGGGGCCGCGCGGACGGCGTCCCGGACGGATGTCCGCGCTCAACGCCTTCACCTCCTGGATGTGCACGTTCGGATCCAGCGCGATGGATGACAGGTCGTTGGCCGAGTCGCCCGTCGTATAACCGTTCGGTCCCCAGTGGTACGGGACGCCGATCTGGTGCACGACCTTGTCCCCGATCCGCAGCGGCGTCATCCGCTCGGTGACGAGCACCTTGGCCTCCACGACGCCGCGTGCCGTGACCAGGTGCGCCCATCCGTTGTGGGCGAGGCCCCGTTCTTCGGCCAGCTCGGGCGACACCTCGCAGAAGAACGCGGGCTGGAGTTCGGCCAGATACGGGGACCAGCGCGACATTCCGCCCGCCGTGAAGTGCTCGGTGAGGCGGTAGGTCGTGATGACGTACGGGAACACGTCCGCGCCCGGCTCGTCGCCGCTCGGGTGGTAGCGGTTGCCCGGACGGGAGAACACCTGCCGGACCGGGCTGCGCTGCTGGTTCGCGTACAGCGGGTTGGGGATCGGAGAGTCCTGCGGTTCGTAGTGCGTCGGCATCGGGCCGTCCACCAGGCCTGCCGGGGCGTAGAGCCAGCCCTTGCCGTCCGCCTGCATGATGAACGGGTCGACGCCGGAGATCGCGTCCACGCCCTGCGCGTCGCGCGGCGGACGGTAGGACGGGTCCCGGTCGGGGACGAAGTCGGGGACGTCGTGGCCCGTCCATTTCTTCTTTCCCGCGTCCCACCAGACCAGGGCCTTGCGGTCGCTCCACGGCTCGCCGTCCGGCGCGGCGGACGCGCGGTTGTAGAGGATGCGGCGGTTCATCGGCCACGCCCACGCCCACTCGTGCGCCGTCCAGTCCTGCTCGGTGTGCGGCTTGCGGCGCGCGGCCTGGTTGACGCCGTCGGCATAAACGCCGCTGTAGATCCAGCAGCCGCAGGCGGTCGAACCGTCGTCCTTCAATTCCAGATAACCCGACAGCGGACGGCCGCCGACGTGCGAGCCGCTGATCTCGGCGAGGACGGCCTCGGCGTTCGGCTCCTCGATCGTGCCTTCGGTCGGGTAGTCCCAGGTGAGATCCTGGAGCGGCCTGTCCCGTGGATCGGTGGATTCCGCGAGGCGTTCGCGGAGCCTTCGGCCCAGGTGGTAGATGAACCACAGGTCGCTGCGCGCGTCGCCCCTCGGCTCGACGGCCTGGAAATGCCACTGGAGCCAGCGGTTGGTGTTGGTGAACGAGCCCGCCTTCTCGGTGTGGGCGGCGGCCGGGAAGAAGAACACCTCGGTCCCGATGTCCTCGGTGCGCAGTTCCCCGGTCTCGATCTCGGGGCCGTCCTTCCACCAGGTCGCGGACTCGATGAGCGAGAAATCGCGGACGACGAGCCAGTCGAGGTTCGCCATCGCCGTCCGCTGCATCCGCCCGTTCGCCGACCCGACCGCCGGGTTCTCGCCGAGCAGGAAATAGCCCTTGCAGACGCCGTCGAGCTGCGCCATGACCGTCTCGTAGGTGCTGTGCGAGCCGGTCAGGCGCGGGATGTGGCCGAAGAGGTAGTCGTTCTCCGCGGTGGCGTTCTCCCCGAAATACGCTTTGAGCAGGCTCACCACGTAGGCGCGCATGTTCGCCCAGTAGCCGTGCTCGGTCTTGGTGGCCTGGACGAAATCGTCCAGCGTCTCGTGGGAATGGGCGTGCGGCATCGGGATGTAGCCGGGCAGCAGGTTGAACAGCGTCGGGATGTCGCTGGACCCCTGGATCGAGGCGTGCCCCCGCAGCGCCTGGATCCCGCCGCCCGGACGGCCGATGTTGCCGAGCAGGAGTTGCAGCACGGACGCCGCGCGGATGAACTGCGCGCCGGTGCTGTGCTGCGTCCAGCCGACGGCGTAGACGAAAGCGCTCGTCCGGTCGCGTCCGGAGTTCTCGACCAGCGCCCGGCACACGTCGAGGAACGTCTCGCGCGGGATGCCGCAGGTCTTCTCCACCATTTCCGGCGTGTACCGGGCGTAATGGCGCTTGAGGATCTGGAAGACGCAGCGCGGGTGCTCCAACGACGGGTCGCGGCGCGGTTCCCCGGTGATTCCCGCGCCGCCCGATCCGTGCGACTCCGCGGTGCCCGCCGGGGCGGCGGGGCCGCCGCGCCGGACGCGTTCCCGGTACAGCTCGTCGCGCTCCCCGGACGCCGCCTGCACCTGGCCGCCCTCGTACTGCCAGGTCGTCAGGTCGTAATGGCGCTTCTCCTCGTCCAGGCCGGAGAAGACGCCGTCCAGGTCCTCGGTGTCGCGGAACTCCTCGCCGACGATCGTGCTCGCGTTGGTGTACTCCAACACGTATTCGCGGAAGTCCGCGCCGTTCTGCAGGACGTGGTTGATGATGCCGCCGAGGAACGCGATGTCGGTGCCCGCGCGCAGGGGGACGTGCAGGTCGGCGAGGGCGCTCGTCCGCGTGAACCGGGGATCGACGTGGATGACCTTCGCGCCGCGCGCCTTGGCCTCCATCACCCACTGGAAGCCGACCGGATGGCACTCGGCGAAATTCGAGCCCTCGATGACGATGCAGTCGGAGTTCTGGAGGTCCTGCATGAACGTCGTCGCGCCGCCGCGCCCGAACGACGTCCCGAGCCCCGCGACGGTCGAACTGTGGCAGACCCGCGCCTGGTTCTCGATCTGGACGATCCCGAGCGCGGTGAACAGCTTCTTGATGAGGTAGTTCTCTTCGTTGTCCAGCGTCGCGCCACCGAGGCTGGCGATGCCGAGCGTGCGGTTCACGGCCGTGCCGTCGACCTCGTCCTGCCAGCCTTCGCGGCGCGTTCTCAGGACGCGGTCGACGACCATGTCCAGGGCCGTGTCCAGGTCCAGCCGCTCCCATTCCGTCCCGTGCGGACGGCGGTAGAGGACTTCGTGGCGGCGGGCGTCCCCGGTCGTCAACTGAAGCGTCGCCGCGCCTTTCGGGCACAGCCGGCCCCGGCTCACCGGGGAGTCGGGGTCGCCTTCGATCTGGACGACCCGGTCGTCCTTCACATAGACGTTCTGCGCGCAGCCGACCGCGCAATAGGGGCAGACGGACTTCACGACCTTGTCGGCCGTGTCGGTTCGCGGCGCGAGGTTCTTCGTCGCCGGGGACATCGCAGCGGCGCCCCGGCCGAGCGGGTCGTCCCCGGTGATCTGCCGGTAGACCGGCCAGTCCCGGATCCATGTGCGCACACCCATTCAGTGACCTTTCTTGTCCGGTGCGTACTGCGGCCAGTGCAGGTCGAACGCCGGACGGACGGAGCGGATCCGGGGCAGTTCGGTGAAGTTGTGCCGGGGCGGCGGGCACGTCGTCGCCCATTCCAGGGAGCCGCCGGTGCCCCACGGGTCGTCCACGCCGACCTTTCCGGACCTGCGGTGGGTGATGAGGACGTTCCACAGGAACGCGAACGTGGAGGCGCCGAGCACGAACGAGCCGACGGACGAGATGAGGTTCAGCGTCGTGAACTGGTCGGCGTAGTCCGCGTACCGGCGCGGCATCCCCTCGGCGCCGAGCCAGTGCTGCACGAGGAACGTCGTGTGGAAGCCGGCGAACAGGGTCCAGAAGTGGATCCGCCCCCAGGTGTTGTTCAGCTTCTTCCCGGTCATCTTCGGCCACCAGAAGTAGAAGCCGCCGAACATCGCGAACACGACCGTCCCGAACAGGACGTAGTGGAAGTGCGCGACGACGAAGTAGGAGTCGGTGACCTGGAAGTCCAGCGGGGGAGAGGCGAGGATCACGCCGGTCAGCCCGCCGAACAGGAACGTCACGAGGAACCCGACGGCGAACAGCATCGGCGGCTCGAAGGTGAGCTGGCCCCGCCACATCGTCCCGACCCAGTTGAAGAACTTGATGCCGGTCGGGATCGCGATGAGGAAGGACATGAACGAGAAGAAGGGCAGCACGACGCGTCCGGTGGCGAACATGTGGTGCGCCCACACCGTCAACGACAGGCCGGTGATGGAGATGGTCGCCATCACCATGCCGATGTAGCCGAACAGCGGTTTCCGGGAGAACACCGGGATGATCTCGGTGACGATCCCGAAGAACGGCAGCGCGACGATGTAGACCTCGGGGTGGCCGAAGAACCAGAACAGGTGCTGCCACATCAGCGCGCCGCCGTGGCTCGCGTCGTAGACGTGCATCCCGAGCCGCCGGTCGCCCTCCAGCGCGAGCAGCGCGGCCGTCAGCACCGGGAAGGCGATCATCGCCATCAGGCTGGTGAGCAGCGTGTTCCACGTGAAGATCGGCATCCGGAACATCGTCATGCCGGGGGCGCGCAGCACCGCGATCGTCGTCGTGAGATTGACGGCCGTGAGCGTCGTGCTGAGGCCCGAGAGGACTAGTCCCATCGCCCACAAATCGCCGCCGTGGCCGGGCGAATACGTCACGTCGGAGAGGGGCGTGTAGGCGAACCAGCCGAACGCGGCCGGGCCGTTCGGGGTGAAGAAGCCGCCCAGCACCATCAGCGCGCCGAACAGGTAGAGGTAATAGCTGACGGCGTTGAGCCGGGGGAAGGCGACGTCCGGGGCGCCGATCTGGAGCGGCACCAGCACGTTCGCGAAACCGGAGAACAACGGCGTCGCGAACAGCAGCAGCATGATCGTGCCGTGCATCGTGAAAAGCTGGTTGTACTCCTGGTTCGAGACGATCTGGAGCCCGGGCTTCAGCAGTTCCGCGCGCATGAACATCGCCATCACGCCCGCGATGAGGAACATGGTGAACGACGTCGTCAGATACAGGTAGCCGACGACCTTGTGGTCGGTCGTGGCGAGAACGTCACCGATCCGCGTGCCCATGCGGTGGCGGGCGAGGGCCTCTTCGGCGGTGGTGTCGGGCCTCGGGTCGTCGATCGCGGTCATGATCCGTCCGTCCGCCCGTCGTGGTCGCCCTGGCCGCCGCCGGAGACCTCGCTGTTGTAGTCCAGGTAGAAGCGGTTGGCGCGGGTGCGGAGCTGCGCCCTGATCCGGCCGGGCGTCGGCAGCGGGACGAGGTGGTGCGGGCGCTCGGCGACCAGTTCGCGCGGCTGCCGGACGCCCGTCAGCGCCCGTTCGGCGGGCGACGCCGGTTCATGCTGTTCGTGGTAGCCGCCGCGCGGGCTGACCCAGACGCGTCCGCTCTCGACGCCCGACCGCGCGATCTCGGCGTCCCGGCGCTGGAGGCTCAGGCAGATCCGCCGGGTGACGACGAACGCGAGCGCGGGGAACACGAAGAAGCCGCAGCGGAAGAACCACGTCGTGTCCTCCAGCGGGATGCCGAACGTGTACGCGAGGACGTCGTTGCCGCCCGCCGCCCACAGGTTGCCGTACCAGGCGATCACGGCCGCGCCGATGGCCGTCCGGGTCGCGGCGTTGCGCGGACGGTCCAGCAGGTGGTGGTAGCGCCCGTCGCCCGTCGCCCAGCGCTCGAAGAACGGGTACAGCGCGATGAGTGTCAGGAACACGCCGGGCAGCACGACGGCCGGTACGAAGATGTTCCACGAGATCGTGTGGCCCCACAGGGTCGTGCTCAGCCGCGGGGTGATGCGCAGCGCGCCCTCCAGGAACCCGACGTACCAGTCGGGCTGCGCGGCGGTGGAGTCCTGGCTCGGGTCGTACGGCCCGTACAGCCACACCGGGTTGATCTGGAACAGCGTCGCGAGCAGCGCGAGGACCCCGAACGTGAACAGGAAGTAGGCGGCGCTCTGCGCGGCGAAGTGCGGGAACGTCGGCTCGCCGTCCACCTTGCCCTCGACGCGGCCCTCGCCGGGCCACTGCGTGTGCGTCTGGTGCCAGAGGATCATCAGGTGCGCGGTGACCAGCGCGAGGATCAGGCCCGGGACGAGCAGGATGTGCAGCGCGAACAGGCGCGGGATGATGTCCTCGCCGGGGAACTGGCCGCCGAAGACGAAGAACGCCAGGTACGTCCCGACGACCGGGATGGACAGGACGATGCCGTCCATCGTCCGCAGGCCCGTCCCCGAAAGCAGGTCGTCGGGCAGCGAGTAGCCCGCGAAGCCCTCCGCGAGCGCCAGCGTGAACAGCGTGACGCCGATCAGCCAGTTGATCTCGCGCGGCTTGCGGAACGCGCCGGTGAAGAAGATCCGCAGCAGGTGCGCGCAGATCGCCGCGACGAACACCACCGCCGCCCAGTGGTGGATCTGGCGCATGAGCAACCCGCCGCGCACGTCGAACGAGACGTGCAGCGTGGACGCGTACGCCTCGCTCATCGTGATGCCGCGCAGCGCCGTGTACGAGCCGTCGTAGACGACCTGGGCGTTCGTCGGCTTGAAGAAGAAGGTGAGGAACGTTCCGGTCAGCAGCAGGACCACGAACGAGTAGAGGGCGATCTCGCCGAGCAGGAACGACCAGTGCTTGGGGAAGACCTTGCGGAGGTTGGTCGCGGCGAAGCGGGCCGCGCCGAGGCGGTCGTCCAGCGCCCGCGCCGTCCCGGCCGCGAGCCGTCCGCCGCTCACCGCCGCGCCACCGCGCGGGGAACGCCTGCGGGCATTCCGGTCTCCTTCCCTCGCCCCGGGGACGCGGACCCTCTCACCCGCTGCTCCGCGCCGAAACACACCGCCCGGCCGATGCGGGCCGTTCGAGGGGTGAATTCCCAGCTCAGAGGCCGTCAACCGGCTGCCGGGCCAAAGATCGTCCAGGGCCCGGGCGGGTCGCCGTTAGTCCGCTCGCGGCCGGGTAGGGGCGACGGCGGCCATGTCCGGCACGGACCTTGAGGAGGAGACGATGCCGGTTCGTGAAATGCTCGACGACTACCCGGCCGCCGTCCACATGGACCGCGCGGCGCTCGCCGAGGCGGTCGAACTGCTCGGCGAGTGCGCCCAGGCGTGCACGGCGTGCGCGGACGCCTGCCTGGCCGAGGACAGCGTCCTGGACCTGACGGTGTGCATCCGCTCCAACCTGGACTGCGCGGACATCTGCGAAGTCACCGCGCGCATCCTGTCGCGGAACACCGGCTACGACTCCAACGTCACCCGCGTGCAGCTCATGGCGTGCGTCCAGGCGTGCGTCGCGGCCCGCGACGAGTGCGACCAGCACGCCGCCATGCACGAGCACTGCCGCGTCTGCGCCGACGTCTGCCGCAAGTGCGTGACGGCGTGCCAGTCCCTCCTCGACAAGGTCGACTGACCGCCCCTCAGCCGCCGGGCGGCTCGTCCGGCGGCTGCCACGTCGGGTCCCAGAAATCGCGCGGCAGCAGGCTCCGGGCGGGCGCGTCCGTCCACTCCGCCCGCTTCACGACCTCGAAGTACTGCCGGGTGCCCGGCCGCAGCGCGGCGTTGCCGGTGCCGGGCGTCACGACGACGCCCTGGTCGGCGGTGAGCCTGCCGGTCTCGGGGTCGATGAACAACTGCCACTCGACGGTGCCGTCCTTGCGCGTGGTCTGCCGCATCGCGACCGCGCGGGCCGTGCGTCCGGACGCGTCCGTCGCCCGGACCAGGCGCACGCCCTTGAGGCTCGCGAGGACGCGGTAGATCGCGACGCGCACCTCGTCCCGGACGGGCATCGCGGCGAGCAGGGACGGCGCGTGGGTGAACAGGTAGAGGTCCGGGTCGTCCAGCCGCCTGTGGTCGAACTTCGTCGCGTAGTTCAGCAGCCACGCCCGCAGGCGCGCGGGATCGGCGGGGAGCCGCCGCGCGTCGTCGACGCCGAAGTCCAGCTCGGCGCCCTCGGAACCGTCCGGCCCGCGCCGCGGCTCGGGGGCGGGGAGGCCGAGCGCGCCGGCGTCCGGCCGCAGGTCCGCCCGCCACGCGGCGGCGTCGGCCGGCGTCGCCGGACGCACGGACACGGTGTCGCCCTGCCAGGACGCTCTGGTGATCGGCCGTCCGCGGGCGGTCGGGCCGAGTTCGCCGGGCCTCTTCGCGCTGAGCTCGTAGGCGTCCTGCGTGTACTCGACGGTGTAGCGGACGCCCGGACGGTACGGCGACCGCACCACGGCGGTGTTGCCGATCACCGAGTGGACGTGGAAGAACCGTCCGTCGGCGGCGTGCCGGGACCGGCCGTCCGCCGCCGTCAGCAGGAAGTCGGCGGCGGGGCCGCCGATCCCGGCGAGCGGCTCGGGACGGTACAGCGGCCGGTTCCGCCAGGCGACGAAGCCCCAGCCTGCCGCGACGAGCGACGCGGCCGTCAGGCCCGCGACGAGGGCGAGCCGCCGGCGCGGCATCCGCGCGGGCGGCAGCGTGCGGCCCCGGCCGTGCCGCGTCTCGTGCAGGAGGCGGCGGCGCGCGGCGGCGGTCGTGACGGGCGACGGCGGACGCTCGGGCGCGTGCGCGTCGGCGACCAGCTTCAGGTCATCCATGATCGTCTCCTTCCGGAGCGGCGCCGAGCGCGGCCCGGACCTGGCGGCGGGCGCGGTTCAACCGGGAGCACACCGTGCCGTAGGCGATGCCGAGGGCGGCGGCGACCTCGGGATAGCTGAGGTCGGCGAGCGCCACCAGGAGCAGGACGTCCCGGTCGCCGTGCGCGAGTTTTCCGAGCGCCGGGGCGAGACCCGCGCCGGCGGCGGTCACGATGTCGGTGACCCGCTCGTCGTGGTTCTCGGTGTCGGCCGCGTGCAGGCGTGCCAGGGCGCGGTAGCGGCGCATCTCGTCGCGGCGGTGGCGGCTGACCAGGCGGGTCGCTATGCCGTACAGCCACGGGCGCGCGGACGCGCGGCCGTCGAACGAGGCGCGCTTGCGGAACGCGACGAGAAAGGTCTCGGCGGCGATGTCGTCGGCGGCGTCGGCGCCCAGCCGCCGGTCCACATAGCGGTGGATCTCGGCGTAGTGGCGGTCGAAGACGGCGGCGAAGCGTTCGGGGTGCCCGCGGGACGCGTCGATGATCTCGGCGTCGGTCGGTGCACGGCCGGGCGGGTGCGTCGTCGTGGCGCGGGCGGTGGTCACGCCTCTGATCGCCCGGTGGGGGCGAGACCCTTCTCGGGCGTCAGGGGGTGTCGAGGCGGGCGGTGAGGCGTTTGGGGGCGACCAGGCGGTAGCTGTCCTCGATGAGTTCGGCGAGTTCGTCCCAGTCCTGGGGGACGTCCAGGGCGACGCCGATCCAGCCCTTCGGGCCCACGTACGGGGGGACGTGGAAGCGTTCGGGGTTCTCGGCCACCAGGGCCTGCTGGACGCCGGGGCCCGCCTTCAGGGTGAGGCGGGTGCCGTCCTCGCTGGTCATCGCGAAGAGTTTGTCGCGCACGCGGAAGGACGGCGCGGTGTGGCCGCCGAACGGCTTCTCGGCCGCCTCGGGCAGCGCCAGGCAGATCTCGCGCAGGGTCGCGAAGACGTCGCTCTCGTCCATGCCCCGCACTCTACGAGCCGCGTGTGACAGAACCGGGCTGACGGGGCTGGTTATGGGTTGCGAGCTTGTCAGATACATGGCGTTATCACGAACAATCCGTGGTCGTGTGATTACAGTGCGTCTCGACGGTCGTGATCGCGGCCGTCGGACGACAAGGAGGCGCACGAATGCGACACGTCATCACCAAGCTCGGGGCCCTCGCGGCGGTGGCCGCGCTCGCCGTCACGGGGACGCCCGCCGCGCAGGCCGCGCAGCACCGCGCCGAGGACGCCGCGTACTTCGAGTTCACCGACATCACGCGCGAGACGGGCGTCGTCAAGCTGACCGACCCCGGGCAGATCGCGCACGCCCGCGCCCTGCTGGCGGGGGAGACGTCCGACCAGCCGCACATCTACGGACGGCTCGTCAAGCGGTCCGCGCCGTACAACCCGCGCTGGAGCTTCCACTACGACCCGGCGACGGTCCAGTTCTTCAACGCCGCGATCGAGGTCTGCGACGCCACGATGCCCTACGTCGAGGACCACCTGGACGAGGCGGGCGGCGCGTTCCTGCCCGGCGGCCTCTGGTGCCCGTGGACATCGCGGCTCGTCAAGGAGGTGACACTCCGGGCGTGACCCGGAGCGGCCCCCCGGCCGGGCTCCGGGACGGGGGGCTCGCGGGTACCTTTCGGGTATGTCCGTCGTTGGGGTCGCCGAGCCGTCCGGGCTGCTCCGGCTGAAGGCGGCGCTGCGGGCGCGTCCGCTGACGGCCGACGCGCTGCTCGCCGGGGCGGTGCTCGCGCTGACGCTCGTCCGGCCGATCGCCATGCCCCGCGAGGCCGGCGGGCTGACGGCGCACGGCGTGCTGCTCGGCACGGTGATCTGCGCGGCGCTGGTCGTGCGGCGCGTGTGGCCGGTGCTGACGCTCGTCGTCACGACGTCCGGGATGGCGTGCTACCTGGCCAACGGCGGGCTCAAGAGCCCGCTCATGATCACCACGATGATCGCGCTCTACACGATCGCGCTGTACCGCGGGCGCAAGGCCGGGGTGGTCGCGGCGGCGGCCGTGTCCGCCGTGCTCGCCGGGACGAGCGCGGTGTTCGGCAACCCGTGGTGGCTCGGCCCGGAGATCGTCGCGCTGCTCGCCCAGAGCGCGCTGGCCGCCGCGCTCGGCGACGCCGTCCGGCACGGCCGCGCGTACGTCGCCGCGATCAAGGAGCGGGCGCGGCGCGCGGAGGAGACGCGCGAGCAGGAGGCGCGGCGGCGGGTCATCGACGAGCGGCTGCGCATCGCGCGCGAGCTGCACGACGTCCTCGCCCACCACGTCTCGCTGATCAACGTGCAGGCCGGGGTCGCCGCGCACGTCCTGGAGAACGACCCGGCGCAGGCCCGCGAGTCCCTGGCGCACATCCGGCGGGCCGCGCGGGCGTCGCTGGACGAGGTCCGCGCCACGATCGGCCTGCTCCGCCAGCCCGACGCCGAGGCGCCGGACGCGCCCGAGGAGCCGTCGCCCGGCCTCGCGCGGCTGCCCGATCTCGTCGCGAGCTTCACCGCCGCCGGGATGGTCGTCGACCAGAGCGTCACCGGCGTGCCCGCCGACCTGCCGTCGGCGGTGGACCTGTCGGCGTTCCGGATCGTCCAGGAGGCGCTGACGAACGTCGGCAAGCACGCCGCCCGTCCGTACGCGGATCTGCGGCTCGACTACCGGACGGACGAGCTGCGCGTCACCGTCACCAGCCCGTCGAGCCCGGGGGAGCCGGGCGAGGCGGGCCACGGCATGGTCGGGATGCGCGAGCGCGCCCACGCCCTCGGCGGGACGTTCACCGCCGGACGCGCCGACGGGCGGTTCCGGGTCGCCGCGACGCTGCCGCACGGCGGGAGCGGCCGGTGACCGTCCGCGTCCTGCTGGCCGACGACCAGGCGCTCGTCCGGGCGGGCTTTCGCGTCCTCGTGGACTCCGCGCCGGACCTGGAGGTCGTCGGGGAGGCCGCGGACGGGCTGGCGGCCGTCGAACTCGCCCGGGACGCCGACGTCGTGCTGATGGACGTCCGCATGCCAGGCTCCGACGGCATCACCGCGACCCGCCGCATCACGACGGCGTTCCCAGCCGTGCGCGTCCTCGTCCTCACGACCTTCGAGATCGACGAATACGTGTTCGCCGCGCTGCGCTCGGGCGCCAGCGGGTTCCTCGGCAAGGGCGTCGAGCCCGTCGAACTCCAGCAGGCGATCCGGCTGGTGGCGCGCGGCGACTCGCTGCTGTCCCCGGCCGCGACCCGCGCGGTGATCGGCCGGTTCCTGCGCGGCCCGGCCGAGGACGCGGCGGCGTCCGGCGAGCGGCTCGGCGCGCTGACCGACCGGGAGCGGGAGATTCTGGTGCTCGTCGCGGCGGGCCTGTCCAACGACGACATCGCCGGACGGCTCGGGATCAGCCCCGCCACCGCCAAGACCCACGTCAACCGGACGCAGACCAAGCTCGGCGCGCACGACCGGGCGCAGCTCGTGATGATCGCCTACGAGACGGGGCTCGTCCGGCCCGGTTCCGTCCCTCCGGCGTAGGCGGCTACCGCGCTCGCGGTAGTGCGAAGACCGTGCGTCAGGTGGACCGTTCGTCCCGCGCGTCCCCCGAAGCTGGAAGGGAACCCCTGGATATCCTGAAAAAGGAGACGCCTTCGTGTCCGCCCTCGCCCGCTGGTGCCTCCGGCACCGGGTCCTCGTGGTGCTGCTGTGGGTCGCGGCGCTCGTGGGCCTCGGCACCGCCTCCCAACTGGCCGGTACCAAGACCAACGACAGTTTCTCGCTCCCCGGCACCGAGTCCACCAAGGCCATGAACCTGCTGCTGCGGTCGATGCCCGCGCAGTCCGGCGCGTCGGCCAGCGTCGTGTGGCAGGCGGACGGCGACGTCCGCTCGCCCGATGTCGCGAACCACATGAAGTCCGCGCTCGCCGGCCTCGCCCGGATGGACGGCATCGCGGGCATGACCAGCCCGTACACCCCGCAGGGCGCACGGCAGATCAGTGCGGACGGGCACGTCGCCTACGCGTCCTTCACGTTCGCGCAGCAGGCGCAGAACCTCGACGACGCCGCCGTCCAGAAGTTCGTGGACGCCGCGCGGGCCGCACGTGCCGACGGCCTGCGCGTCGAGGCGGGCGGCAACGCCGTGAGCGCGGTCGAGCGCGGCTCGCCGGGCAGCAGCGAGATCGTCGGCATCGTCGCCGCCGCCGTCGTGCTGTTCATCGCCTTCGGGTCGCTGATGGCGATGCTGCTGCCGATCGGGACGGCCATCGCGGGCGTCGGCACCGGCCTGATGACCGTCACGCTGCTCACGCACGTGCTGGACATCGGGCAGATCGGGCCGATCCTCGGCGCGCTCATCGGGCTCGGCGTCGGCATCGACTACGCGCTGTTCATCGTCACGCGGCACCGCGCGAACCTCAAGGCGGGCATGGACGTGCGGGAGTCCGTCGTCAAGGCCGTCGAGACGTCCGGACGGGCCGTGCTGTTCGCGGGCGGCACCGTCGTGATCGCGCTGCTCGGGCTGTTCGTGCTCGGGATGAGCTTCCTCAACGGGATGGCGGTCGCGTCGGCGACGACGGTCGTCTGCACGGTCCTCGCGTCGGTGACGCTGCTGCCCGCGCTGCTCGGCCTGCTCGGACGGCGGGTGCTGAGCCGCCGCGAACGGCGCCGTCCGGCCGGGCACGGGACCGGACGGGGCGTGTGGGCGCGCTGGGCCGGGGTCGTGGAGCGGCGGCCGGTCGTGCTGTCGGTCCTCGCGGTCGCGCTCATCGCCGTGCTGTCGCTGCCGGTGCTGTCGCTCCGGCTGGGGTCGTCGGACGCGGGCAACGACCCGGCGTCGTCCACCACGCGCAAGGCCTACGACATGCTCGCCGACGGGTTCGGCCCCGGTTTCAACGGACCGCTCCAGCTCGTCGCGGAGACCCCGGCGCCGTCCGACCGGGCGGCGCTGGAGGGGCTGGCGGCGAAGCTGGAGGGGAACAAGGACGTCGCGGCGGTGAACGTGCTGCCCGCCAAGCCGGGCGCGGCGCTCGGGATCGTCCAGGTGGTGCCGAAGACGTCGCCGCAGTCCAAGGACACCGCCGACCTCATCACGCACCTGCGCGACCACGAGATCCCGGCCGCCGAGCGCGGGACGACCCTCCAGGTCTACGTCGGCGGCCCGACCGCGATCTTCGACGACTTCGCCGGCGTGATCACCGGCAAGCTGCCGCTGTTCCTCGGCGTGATCGTCGCGCTCGGGTTCGTGCTGCTGCTCGTCGCGTTCCGCAGCGTGCTCGTGCCGCTCACGGCCGCCGTCATGAACGTCATCGCGGCGGCGGCGTCGTTCGGGGTGGTCGTCGCGTTCTTCCAGTACGGCTGGGGGTCGGACCCGCTCGGGCTCGGCGCGGCCGGGCCGGTCGAGGCGTTCCTGCCGGTGATCATGCTGTCGATCCTGTTCGGCCTGTCGATGGACTACCAGGTGTTCCTGGTCAGCCGGATGCACGAGGAATGGGTCCACACGCGCGACAACCGGCGGGCCATCGCGGTCGGCCAGGCCGAGACCGGACGCGTCATCACCGCCGCCGCCACGATCATGATCGCGGTGTTCACCGCGTTCGCGTTCGGCGGGCAGCGCGTCATCGGCGAGTTCGGGATCGGGCTCGCGGCGGCCGTCGCGCTGGACGCGTTCATCCTGCGGACGGTGCTCGTCCCGGCCGTGATGCACCTGTTCGGCCGCGCGAACTGGTGGCTGCCGGGCTGGCTGGACCGGATCCTGCCGCGCGTCTCGGTGGAGGGGCCGTCCGAGGCGGACGAGCCGGAACGCCTCCGGCCCGTCGGGGTCTGACGGCGCGGAGGGCCGGGAGCCGCCCGCTCCCGGCCCTCCGCCGCGCGGTCAGACGTCCTTGTCCTTGGCGAACGCGGCGGCGCTGGTGCGCAGCGGCGTCTCCTTCACCAGGACCGACAGGACGAGCGCGATCACCAGCACGACCGCGCCGACCAGGAACGCCCCGGTCAGCGCGCCCGTGAACCCGACCTTGAACGGGTGGGCGAGCGCGGGGTCGAGGCGGCCGAGGAACGACATGTCGTTGAGGACGTCCGAGCGTCCGGCCGTGGCGGCCCGCAGCGTCTCGATCTGGTCGGGGTGGGCGCGGGCGGCGGCCTGGAACGCGGCCGTGCCGCGCGCGTCGGCGAACGCCGTCGAGATGCGGTCGGCGACCGTCGAGTAGACGATCGACAGGAACACCGCGACGCCGAGCGTGCCGCCCATCTGCCGGAAGAACGTCGTGGACGACGTCGCCACGCCGATGTCGCGCGGCGGGACGGCGTTCTGCATCGCGAGGACGATCGTCTGCATGTTCAGCCCGAGGCCCGCGCCGACGACGAACATCCCGGCGTTCACGTACGCCATCGCGGTGTCGGCCTCCAGCCGGGACAGCATCAGCATCCCGACGACGAACAGCGCCGACCCGATGACCGGGAAGACCTTGTACCGGCCCGTCCGCGCCGTGATCTGGCCCGCCGTCATCGAGAAGACGATGATCCCGAGCATCAGCGGCAGCGTCAGCAGCCCCGCCTTGGTGGGGGAATAGCCCTTGACGAGCTGGAGGTAGAGCGGGATCAGCGTGATGCCGCCGAACATCCCGATGCCGAGGATCGCCGACTGCGTGACGCCGAGCGCGAACGTCCGGTTCCGGAACAGCCGGAACGGGAGCAGCGCGTCGTCGCCCGCGCGGTGCTCGGAGAACAGGAACGCGACGATCCCGGCGACGCCGAGGCCGTAGCAGGCGAGCGAGCCCGTGGCCGCCCAGCCCCACTCCCGGCCGCGCTCGGCGACCAGCAGCAGCGGCACCAGCGCGACGACCAGCGACACCGCGCCCGCGTAGTCGATCCGGTGCGCCCGCGCCTCGTGCTCCAGGTGCAGGACCTTGGCGACGACGATGAGCGCGGCGATGCCGACCGGGACGTTCAGCAGGAAGATCCAGCGCCAGCCGGCGACGCCGAGCAGCTCGTCCTGTCCGGCGAGCGCGCCGCCGACGACGGGGCCGAGCACGCTGGACGTGCCGAACACCGCCATGAAGTAGCCCTGGTACTTGGCGCGCTGGCGCGGCGGGATGATGTCGCCGGTGATCGCGAGCGCGAGCGACATCAGGCCGCCCGCGCCGATGCCCTGGAACGCGCGGAACGCGGCGAGCATGTACATCGAGGTCGAGAGCGTGCAGAGCGCCGACCCGAGGATGAACACCGAGATCGCGAAGAGGAAGAACGGCTTGCGTCCGTACTGGTCGGACAGCTTGCCGTAGAGCGGCGTCGCGATCGTGGACGTGATGAGGAACGCGGTCGTCACCCACGCCTGCGCGGTGAGGCCGTCCAGGCTCTCGCCGATGCGGTAGATCGCCGTCGACACGACGGTCTGGTCGAGGGCGGCGAGGAACATGCCGAGCAGCAGCCCGGACAGGATCACGAGGATCTGGCGGTGGGAGTACCCGGTGCGCTCGGGCGCGGTCTGCGCCGCGCCGGGTTGGACGGGTTCCGCCGGCGGGGCGGTGTCGGTCGTCATGGGACGCGTCCTCTCGATGCGCCGCCGGGACCGGCGGGCAGGGCGGTTGGGTCGAGCGGGGAGGGGGCCGCGCGCGGTGCTCCGGGCGGCCGGACGGTCGGGGGGTCCGGGGCCGGCCGGGGCGTGCGGCGAGACGGCCTTTTCTAGCATAAACGTGTATGACACAGACAACTAATTAAGCAGGGCGTGCCCGTCCGGTCCAGGAGCACTTGGGTCACCTCTGAGTGAGAGCGGATTCACCGACCGTGGCGGCGGGACCGGCCGCTGGCCCGGGGTCGCGGCGCGTGATATCCCAGGGGGCGAGAGGAAGGGGACCCGATGGGGCTTGCGATCTGCGTGTTCTGCGCGTCCAGCAGCAAGATCGATCCGCGGCATGTGGAGCTGGCCGGACGGGTCGGCGCCGAGATCGCGCGGCGCGGGCACAGCCTCGTCAGCGGCGGCGGCACCGTGTCGTGCATGGGCGCGGTCGCGCGCGGCGCCCGCGACGGCGGCGCCCGGACGGTCGGCGTGATCCCCGAGGGCCTGCTGGCGTACGAGATCGCCGACCAGGCCAGCGAGGAACTGATCGTCACGCCGGACATGCGCAGCCGCAAGGGCGAGATGGACCGGCGCAGCGACGCGTTCCTCGTCCTGCCCGGCGGCATCGGGACGCTGGAGGAGCTGTTCGAGATCTGGACGGCCCGCACGCTCGGCATGCACGAGAAGCAGCTCGTCATCCTCGACCCGACCGGCGTCTACGACCCGCTGCGCGAGCTGATGGTGCGCCTCACCGACGAGGGCTTCGCCCGGCCGAAGATCTTCGACGCGATCGGCTGGACGGCGTCGCTGGACGAGGCGTTCGACCTGCTGGAGCGCTCGCCCGTCCGGATCGAGCCGACCCCCGAGGACTACGTCGAGGCCGAGCCTTGATCGCTCAGGCCAGGCCGCGCACGGTGTAGGCGGGCGGCCGGGTCCCGAGCACGGACGCGACCATGTCCAGGACGTCCCGGACGTCCTGCGCCCCCGGATCGGGCACCCGGAAGTACCGGACGCCGAGCCACGCGTACACCGCGACCTCGGCGAGCAGTTCGGGGCCGTCCGGCGCGGGCGTGACGACGACGGGCGCGCCCGCCGCCACGAGTTCCCGGACGAGCCCGGCGGGCGGGCGCTCGCCCGCGTCCGCCGCGCCCGCGGGCGCCGGCGCCGCGGACGGGAGCAGGCGGTCGTCGTGCGGTTCCATGCCCTTGATCGTCGCACAGGGCGGCACGCGGCGTGTGGCACGATCGTCGGTGCAGGAGCCGACAGATCGGAGCGTCGCAGTGATCGTGGTCATCGTCCTGGCCTGCGCGGTCGTGCTGGGAGCGGTCGTCGTGCTCGCCGCCGGGCGGGGCGGGGAGCTGGCGCCGCCGCAGCCCGACCACGCCCGGCTGCCCTACCCGGAGGACTACCCCGTCACCGGCGCGGAGGTCGCCGCGACCCGGCTGCCGCGCTCGATGTTCGGCTACCACCCGGCCGCGACCGAGCAGGCCCTGGACCGGTACGCGGCGGCGCTGACGGAGCGCGACGCGCGGCTGGAGTCGCTCCAGGGCCAGGTGACCGAGCTGCGGACGCGCCTCAAGGAGGACGACCAGCCGTACGCGCTGGACGACTGATCCGGCCCCGCGCCGACGATTCCGTCGGTGGCGTGCGGTAGAACGTGCCCGTGAGTATCGCGGTCGTGGGTCTGGACGGGTTGGCGCGGTGTCCGTGGGGATTGTCGGCGCCCGATTATGTGGCATACCACGATGAGGAGTGGGGCCGGCCGGTTCGCGACGACCGGGGATTGTACGAGCGGATGTGCCTGGAGGCTTTCCAGTCCGGGCTTTCCTGGTTGACGATTCTCCGCAAGCGCGAGGGTTTCCGGGCGGCTTTCGCGGGCTTCGATCCCGAGCGGGTGGCCGGGTTCGGGCCCGCCGACGAGGCCCGGCTGATGGCGGACGCGGGGATCGTCCGGAACCGCGCCAAGATCCGGGCGGCCGTCGCCAACGCCCGCGCCGCCCTGGACCTGCCCGGCGGGCTCGGCGCGTTCCTCTGGCCCTACGCCGACCCGGACGCGCCCGCGCCGGAGACCACGGCGGACGTCCCGGCGACCACCCCGGCGTCCACGGCGCTGGCCAAGGAACTGAAGAAGAACGGGTTCCGGTTCGTCGGCCCGACGACCGCCTACGCGCTGATGCAGGCGTGCGGGCTGGTCGACGACCACCTGACCGGCTGCCACCGGCGCGGCGCGTACCGCTGAGCGACGGTTCCCGGCCGCGCCGGCCGGGCAGGGGACACGTCACGGGAACCTCGGGAGACTCATGCGACTCGTCCGCGCCGCCGCGTCCAGCCGCGCCGCGCGCCCCGCCGTCCGGGCACGGCGGTCTTGTCCGGCCGTCCGGCCACGCCCGCGCACGCGTCCGGCCGCCCGCCGCGTCCGGCCCGCCCGCGCCGGGGTTCCGTGCGGGTGGGAGTGGGGCCGCTGGGACGGCGGTGATCGGCGCCGGACGGCGCCCGCGGTGCGTCTCACCTGCGGCGGACGGAGTCAGGGGACGGGTTTCGGTCACTGTCGCCGGGCGCATCCGGACGGGGCGGAACCCGGACCCGCCGGACGGCGATACGGTCGTGCGGCCCTTTCGCGCGGGCGGACGGCGATTCCGCGCCGCCTTTTCCCGAAACCGTGCGGGTTCCGGCATGCCGGTGAAGATGATCGCCGCACTGAACGAACAGCGGCGAAGGCCCCCGCATGTGGGCAGTCTTCCTATCTGGCGGCTGATCGTTACCACTTCGCGCCCGGAAGACGAGATAATGGGCTTACTGAAGACGCGGATGCGAGACAGGCGGCCACGCGGCCTACGGTGCCCCGAGGACCCGCGGCCCTAGGCAGGAAGGGGATGCACGCATGGCGGCGATGAAGCCGCGGACGGGAGACGGTCCGCTCGAAGTGACCAAGGAGGGCCGCGGAATCGTCATGCGGGTCCCCCTGGAGGGTGGCGGGCGCCTCGTCGTCGAGCTCTCCGCCGACGAGGCCAAGGACCTGGGCGAGGCGCTCGCGCAGGTCGTGGGCTGACGGCGCGGCACAGCGCGCGGTGACGGCCCCGGCGGCGCGTTCCGGCCGGGGCCCTCGTCATGTCCGGCTCCATCTTCCACACAGGGAGTTCACCGATGCCCATCGAGACGCGGGTCGAGGCCCGGGGCGGGCTGCTGTCGCAGGCCGACGCGGATCTGTTCGCCGTGCCCGTCCCGGCCGGGGCCGTCGCGCCGGACGCCGAGATCGCCGCGTTCCTGCCGTTCACGCTGGACGAGCTGCTGGCGCTGCACAAGGCCAAGGGCGAGCCGGGCGAGGTGATCGCGACGCCCGTCCGGATCGGCGACCGCGTCCGTGAGCTGCTGCTCTACGGCGTCGGCGCGGCGACTCCCGCGGACCTGCGCCGGGCGGGCGCGGCGCTGGCCCGCCGCGCGCGGGGCCGGGCGTCGCTGGCGGCCGGGGTCCCGGCGGGCGATCTGGCGGCGTTCGTCGAGGGCGCGCTGCTGGCGTCCTACGGGTTCTCGATCGGCAAGCCGCCGTCCCGGCCCGCTGCCCCGACGATCGTCGTGCTGACGGAGGCGGGTCCGGATGCGGCGGCGGACGCGATCGCGCTCGGCACCGTCCGCGCCCGCGCGACGGCCCTCGCCCGCGACCTCGCGAACACGCCGTCGGGCGAGAAGGGGCCGTCGTGGCTGGCGGCCCGCGCGACGGAGATCGGCGCGGAGTCCGGGCTGACGGTCCGGGTCCGGGACGAGAAGGAGCTGGCCGCGGGCGGTTTCGGCGGCCTGGTCGCGGTCGGCGGGGGTTCGGCGCGTCCGCCGCGCCTGGTCGAGCTGTCCTACGACCCGGGCGACGCCGATCGGCACGTCGTGCTCGTCGGCAAGGGCATCACGTTCGACACCGGCGGGCTGTCGCTCAAGCCCGGCCCGGCGATGACGACGATGAAGACGGACATGGCGGGCAGCGCGGTCGTGCTGGGCGTGCTGAGCGCGCTGCGCGACCTCGGGGTCCGGACGCGGGTGACGGGCCTGCTCGCGATCGCCGAGAACATGCCGTCCGGGTCGGCGATGCGCCCCGGCGACGTGATCACCCACTTCGGCGGCACGACGTCGGAGGTGCTCAACACCGACGCCGAGGGACGGCTCGTCCTCGCCGACGCGCTCGCCTACGCCGACGCCGAGCTGGACCCGGACGCGCTGATCGACGTCGCGACGCTCACCGGCGCCGCGAAGGTCGCGCTCGGCCTGAAGTACGGGGCGCTGTTCGCCAGCGACGACGCGCTGGCGGACGCGCTGGTCGCGGCCGGGGACACGGCGGGCGAGCCGCTGTGGCGGCTGCCGCTGGACGAGGAGTACCGGCCCGCGATCGAGTCCGACGTCGCCGACATCGCGAACATCGGCCGCCCCGGTTTCGGCGCGGGCGCCACCACCGCCGCGCTGTTCCTGCGCGAGTTCACCGGCGGCCGGACCTGGGCGCACCTGGACGTCGCGGGGCCGGGACGGTCCGGCTCCGACGACGGGGAGATCAGCAAGGGCGCGACCGGCTACGCGGTGCGGCTGCTGCTGTCCTACCTGGCCGCCTGACGGAAAAAACCCGGTGCGTTCCCGGCACCGGGTTCTTAGGGTGGGCCGCCATGACCAGGCTAGAAACGGTGGACCCGTCCGACGACCGGCAGTACGCGGAGTTCTACGCGGCGTACGCCGCCGCCTATCAGGGGACGCTCGTCCCGTTGTGGACGGCACGGGAAAAACGCGTCCATCTACAACCAGATCCGTACGAACCGTATACGGCGCTGTTCGCCCGCGACGACGACGGACGGCCCGTCGGCGGCGGGAGCCTCACGCTGCCGCAGCGCGACAACCTGGAGTTCGCCTACGCGGAGATGTGGACGGTCCCGGACCGCCGCCGCGAGGGCCACGCGACGGCGGTGCTCGACGCGCTGGAGGACATCGCCCGCCGCGCCGGCCGCTCGACCGTGTTCGTGGAGGCCACGTCGCCGCTGGACGACGACCGCGCGGCCCCGGTCGCGTTCCTGGAGGCGCGCGGCTACACCTTCGACATGCGCGACGCCGTCCGCGAGCTGCCGCTGCCCGCCGAGCTGCCCGCGCCGTCGGCCGACCCGGCGTACCGGCTGGAGAGCTGGCACGGCCGCGTTCCCGACGACCGGCTGGAGCAGTACGCGGCGCTGCGGCGGCTGATCGTGTCGGAGGCCCCGCAGGGCGACGCCGGGCTGGAGGACCAGTTCTGGGACGCCGGGCGGGTGCGGTCCGAGCAGGCCCGGCGGCAGCGGCAGGGCCGCGACTTCTGGATCACGGTCGCGGTCGCGCCGGACGGGACGCTCGCCGGGCACACCGACCTCGTCCTGCCGGAGGGCTCGGTCGAGGCGTTCCAGTGGGACACGCTCGTGCTGCGCGAGCACCGCGGGCACGGCCTCGGGCTGGCGATGAAGCTCGCGAACATGCGCGCCGCCGCCGCCGAGCTGGCGGGACGGCGCGCGATCGTCACCTACAACGCCGCCGCCAACGCCCACATGATCGCCGTGAACGAGGCGATGGGCTACCGGCAGGTGGCGTGGGTCGGCGAGTACATCAAGAAGATCTAGCGAGCCGGGCGGCCGGGCCGTCCGGCAGCGCCCTCGCGCACGTGGTGCGGCTCCCCGGCGCCCCTCGTCCGCCGCGGATTTCTCACGTGACCGAAACGTGATGCGGAGCCGACCAATCCGGGGAGCGCGCGGCTCCGAATCCCGTGCATGACCAACGAGGAGCGCACGCCCGGCCGCGTCGCGGCCCTGGCCACGGGACTCGTCGCCGGGGCCGCCGGGCTCGGCGCCGCGCAGCTCGCCGCCGCGTTCGTCCGGCCGCAGTCCGCGCCGCTCATCGCGCTCGGCGGCGCCGGGATCGACCGGACGCCCGAATGGCTCAAGCACTGGGCCATCCGGCAGTTCGGGACGCACGACAAGCAGGTCCTGCTCGGCTCGATGCTCGTCGGCGCGGGGATCGTGGCGGCGCTGCTCGGGCTGCTGGCGCGGACGCGTCCCCGGCTCGCCGGGGCGCTGCTCGGCGCGCTCGCGGTCGCGGGCGCCGCCGCCGCGCTGACCCGCCCGGACGCCGGGCCGGTGGACGCGCTGCCCGTCCTGCTCGGCGCGGTGGCGGCCGCCGGAGTCGTCGCCGTCCTGCTCCCGGCCGCGGCGCGCGGGACGTCGGGCGACCGCCGGTCCTTCCTCGCGCTCGCGGGCGGCGCCGCCGCGCTCGCGGCCGGGAGCACGCTGCTCGGACGGTCGATCGCGGGCCGCAAGAGCGTCGCCAAGGCCCGTGCCGCGACCCGGCTGCCCGCCCCCGCCCGGCCCGCGCCGCCGCTGCCCAGGGCCGCCGACCTGCGGATCCCCGGCCTCACCCCGTTCACGACCCCGAACCGGGACTTCTACCGCGTGGACACCGCGCTCGTCGTCCCGCAGGTCGACCCGGCCGACTGGACGCTGCGGATCCACGGTCTCGTGGACCGTCCGCTGGAGATCACCTTCGACGAATTGCTGCGGCGGCCCCTGCTCGAAACGGACGTCACGCTGACCTGCGTCTCCAACGAGGTCGGCGGCGAGTACGCGGGCAACGCGCGCTGGGTCGGCGCGTCCCTGGCCGAACTGCTGCGCGAGGCGCGCGTGCGGTCCGGCGCGGACCAGGTGTTCAGCCGGTCCTCCGACGGGTTCACCGTCAGCACCCCGCTCGACGCGCTCATGGACGGCCGGGACGCGCTGCTCGCCGTCGCGATGAACGGCGCGCCCCTGCCCGTCGAGCACGGCTTCCCCGCCCGCATGGTCGTCCCCGGGCTGTACGGCTACGTCTCGGCGACCAAGTGGGTCGTGGACCTCAAGGTGTCCCGGTTCACCGACGACCGGGCGTACTGGACCGAGCGCGGCTGGGCCGACCACGGGACCGTCCGGACGATGGCGCGGATCGACCTGCCCCGCCCGTCCGCCGACGTGAAGGCGGGCCGGATCGCCGTCGCGGGCGTCGCGTGGGCGCAGCACCGGGGGATCACGGCCGTCCAGGTCCGCGTGGACGGCGGCCCCTGGCGGACGGCGCAGCTCGCGCCCGTCCCCAACACCGATACCTGGCGGCAGTGGGTCCTCGAATGGGACGCCGTCCCCGGGCGGCACCGCATCGAGGCCCGCGCCGTGGACGGCACCGGAGCCGTCCAGACCGGGAACCGCGCCGACCCGTTCCCCAGCGGGGCGACGGGCTGGCACCAGACCACCGTCACCGTTCACCGAAACTAGGAGACAGAATGAAGTACGGAATCGTCGCGCTGGTCCTCGGCCTGTCCGTCAGCCTCACGGCCTGCGGCAGCGACGACGGCGACGCCAAGACGGGCAGCACCATGAGCCCGAGCCATTCGCCGATGATGGACCACTCGATGACCCCGATGAAGAGCGGCGACCCCATGAAGAGCGGGGATCCGATGAAGAGCCACGAGCCCATGAAGAGCGGGGACCCGATGAAGAGCCACGAGCCGATGGAGGGCCACAGCATGGAGCCCGGCGGCAAGTGAGACCGTCGCCCGCCGCGTCCCCGCGCCGCCCCGGCGGCGCGGGGGACCCGGCCGCGCTCCTCGCGCGCACCGCGCGCGGGGATGAGGACGCGTTCGCCCGGCTCTACGACGTCGTCTCCGGGCCGGTCTACGGGCTCGTCCTGCGGGTCGTGCGCGACCCCGCGCAGGCCGAGGAGGTCGCGCAGGAGGTCCTGGTCGAGGTGTGGCGCACCGCCGCCCGCTACGACGCCGACCGGGGCGGGGCCCTGGCGTGGATCATGACGCTGGCGCACCGCCGCGCCGTGGACCGCGTCCGCTCCGCGCAGGCCGCCGCCGACCGGGAGGAGCGCGCCCACCGCGCGGACGGCCCGGCGTTCGACGCCGTCAGCGAGGAGGTCGAGGGACGGCTGGAGCGCGAACGCGTCCGCCGCTGCCTGGACGGGCTCACCGAGATCCAGCGCGAGTCCGTCACGCTCGCTTATTACGGCGGCCATACGTACCGCGAGGTCGCCGAACTGCTCGGGACGTCCCTCGGTACCGTGAAGACGAGAATGCGCGACGGCCTGATCCGGCTGCGCGACTGCCTGGGAGCGGGATCATGACCGACGCCGTCCACGGGCTCGCCGGCCCGTACGCCCTGGACGCGCTCGGACCCGACGAGCGCCGCGACTTCGAACGCCACCTGGACGGCTGCGCCGTGTGCGCCGCCGAGGTCGGGGAACTGGCGGAGACCGCCGCGCGGCTCGGCGCCGCCGCCGCGCGCCCGGCGCCCGCCGCGCTGCGCGCCCGCGTCCTCGCCGAGGCCGCCCGCACCCGGCAGGCCCCGCCGCGCCTGCCCGCCGCCCGGACGCGGCGGCTGCGGCGGATCGTCCCCGCGCTCGCGGCGGCGGCGTGCCTGGTCCTCGCGACCGGGCTCGGCGCCGGCTGGTACCAGGCCGATCGGCGCGCGCGGCACGCCGAGGCCAGCTCGCACATGATGGCCGACATGATGTCGGCGCCCGACGCCCGGACGGTCGCCGGATCGGTCGCGACGGGCGGGCACGGCATGGTCGTCATGTCCCACGACCGCGACGCGGCCGTCGTCATGCTCAGCGGCCTGGACGAGGCCCCCGCCGGACGCACCTACGCCGTGTGGCTCATGGGCGACGGCGCGCCCCGCCCGGCCGGGCGGATGCGCGTCGCCGACAAGCCCGCGATGATCCACGGCCTCGGCCGCGCCACCGGCGTCTACGTCACCGTCGAGCCGATGGACGGGTCCGCCGAGCCCGCCGGGCCGGAGATCTTCACGGCGCGCTGGACGGGCTGAGCTACTTCGTCCGGCGGTCCACGACGGGCACCGCGTGGCGGCGGCGGATCTCCCGGACGAGTTCGGGGAGCGTCGCGTCCCAGCGCGGGCCGACCGGCACGCACCAGCGCAGCGCCTCGGCGGCGCCCTCGGGGAGCCTGTCGGCCGGGACGTCCGGCAGCGTCAGCACGACCAGCCGGTTGCGCTCGGCGGTGCGGACCATGTCCATCATCGCCTCGGTCGGCAGGAACACGACGAAGTCCTGCCGTCCCTTGCGGGTGCCGTCCACACCGCGCCGCAGCGCGCCCACGGCCGTGACCCCCGACCACGCCAGCACGGCCCCGCGCGCGGCGGGCAGCGGCCAGCGCGCAGGACGCCGCACGCCCGCGTCGTCCACCACCAGGACCGGACGGCGCGACAGCATCCGCCCGAGCGCCACCGCCAGCCCCGCGCCGAACAGCACGATGCCGAGCGCGCCGAGGACCGCGAACACCGCGCCGCCGAGCCCGAACCCGCGCAGCACCCCGCCGGTGATGAACCCCGCCGACGCCAGCAGCAGGATCAGGCAGGACACCGCCTGCGCGGCGGCCCGCCACGTCGGCCGGGCCCGGACGGCGAACGGCTCCACCGTCAGCGCCTCTTCACCGCGCAGAGCAGCCCGTCGCCGACCGGGAGCAGCAGCGGGACCAGGCGTTCGTCCTCCCGGACGGCCTGGATCACCTCGCGTATCGCGCGCGTGTCGGCGTCGCGGCGCGTCGGGTCGGCCACGCGGTGGTTCCACAGCGCGTTGTCGAACGCCACGACCCCGCCCGGCCGCAGCAGCCGCAGCGCCGCCTCCAGGTACTCGGGGTACTCCTGTTTGACGGCGTCGCAGAAGACGATGTCGTAGGCGTTGTCGGTGAGCCGGGGCAGGACGTCCAGCGCCCGTCCGACGATCATCCGGGTCCGGGCCGTGCCGAGGCCCGCCTCCCGGTAGGCCAGCTTGGCGAGCCGCTGGTGCTCGTGGTCGACGTCCACGCTGGTCAGGACGGCGTCCTTGGCCATGCCGCGCAGCAGCCAGATCCCCGAGACGCCGCAGCCGGAACCGACCTCCACGACCGTCCGGGCACCGATCAGCGCGGCCAGGAACCGCAGCGCGGCGCCGCCGGCGGGGCCGATCGGGACCGCGCCGACCTCCGCGCCGCGGCGGCGGGCGGCCAGCAGCGCCTCGTCCTCGGCCGGGAAGTCCTCCACGTAGGCGAGCGTGGCGGAAAGGGCGTCGATGGCTGCCTCCTAGCGGGACCCCGCCTGGCTCATGCTGGAAAGACCATATCGCTGACCGGGAACCAAACGCCGGTACCGCGCGTTGGAGCGGGTGATGACGTCGCCGGACGATCTCCCAGACGCCCGGCGGTGCGACAGAAGGAAACGCCCCAGCCCAGGCGCGACCGTGTCGTTCCAGACGACGGTGTTGGTCATCAGAGAGGAACACCCGGCATCATGGGAGTGGCAGCACTGAGATTCACGGGCGCCGTGGGCGTGGCCCCCCGGCAGTCCGCCCGCGAGAACGCCCCCGAGGCCGCGTGGGCGCCGCCGTCCTGGGACGAGGTCGTCCGCGAACACTCGGCGCGGGTCTACCGGCTGGCCTACCGCCTCACCGGCAACCAGCACGACGCCGAGGACCTCACGCAGGAGGTCTTCGTCCGCGTGTTCCGGTCGCTGTCGAACTACACGCCCGGCACGTTCGAGGGCTGGCTGCACCGCATCACCACGAACCTGTTCCTCGACGGCGCCCGCCGCCGGCAGCGGATCCGCTTCGAGGGCCTCGCCGACGACGCCGCCGAACGCCTCCAGGGCCGCGAGCCCACCCCGGCGCAGGCGTTCGACGACAGCAACTTCGACGCCGACGTCCAGGCCGCGCTGGACGCCCTCGCGCCCGAGTACCGGGCCGCGGTCGTTTTGTGCGACATCGAGGGGCTCTCCTACGAGGAGATCTCCGCGACGCTCGGCGTCAAGCTCGGCACCGTGCGCAGCCGCATCCACCGGGGCCGGTCCCAGCTCCGCGCCGCGCTGGAGCACCGCGCCCCGCGCCGTGCCGCCGCACCGGACATCGCACCGGACATCGAGGCCGCCGCGCGCTGACCGGCGCCCCGACCGACCTGCCCGATCCGCCTGCCCGATCCACTAGGAGCCACGTGAGCTGTCTGGGGGAACGTCTGACCGCGCTGGTCGACGGTGAACTGGACGCCGAGGAGCGCGAGCGCGCCCACGCGCACCTCGCCCGCTGCGCGGACTGCCGCGCCGAGGCCGAGGTGCTGCGCGGCCTGAAGAACCGGCTGCGCGGCCTCGCGGGGCCGGGCGCGGGGGCCGCTCCGTCCGGGGACTTCCTGGCCCGGCTGAACGGGCTGGCCGAACCGCCGCCCGCGCCGGCGTGCGGACCCGTCCGGCCGCCGCGCCCCGCGCGTCCGGTCCGGCCCCGCGACACCCGTCCCCGCGCCGGCAGGCCCGCCGGACGGCCCGGAACCCCCGCCGACCGGCGGGGCACCCGGCGCACGGTCGTCGCCGTCGGCGCGGCCACCCTGTTCCTCGGGCTCGGCGGCGGCGCCTACATCGCGGGCGGACGGCAGGACGCCCCGCAGGTCAGCCCCGCCTTCGACCGGTTCGCGGTCGAGCACTCACTGCTGTCGGGCGAGTCGCCCGTCTCCGACCCCCTGACCGACCCCAGCACCCTCCAGACGGCCGTGCCCCTCCCGACCCGGCCGTGACGCGTGCGCGGCTGCGCGCGCCGTACGGACGCGGCTGCGCCCTGCTCGCGGGCGGGCTCGCCGCCGCCGTCGCGCTGACCGGCGGATCGCTCGGGGAGCCGCCCGGCAGCCGCGGCCCCGCCGACGACGCCGGGGCCGTCCGGCTGCTGCGCGCCGCCGCCGACGCCGCCCGCCGCGTGCCCTACCGGGGCCGCCGCTACCTGACGGTCGGGGACGCGCGCACGACGTCCACCGTCGTCCACACGCCCGGAACGGGCACCGCGTACGGGTCCGTGCTCAGCCCGGACGGGATCGCCGCCGACCCGCCGTCCGGGCCCGTGCTGTCCGCGCTGCTGCGCAACTACACCGTCCGTCGCGCCGCCGGGACGCGCCTGCTCGGCCGCGCCGCGCACCTGGTCGAGGCGCACCGCGACGGCGGACGGGTCGCCGGACGGTTCTGGCTCGACGCCGCCACCGGCCTGCTCCTGCGCCGCGACCTGTTCGACGTCCAGGGCCGCCGCGTCGTGGAATCCGGGTTCAGCCGCCTGACCATCGGATCGGGAGGCCCGCAGCTCGCCGCCCGCCTCCCCAGCGGGATCTGGCCGGACCGGCTCGGCCCCGCCGCCCGCGCCGCGCTCCGCGACCGGGGCTGGCCGCTGCCCGAGACCCTGCCCGGCCGGTTCCGGCTGTTCGACGCCCGCCGCGCCGCCGACGGGGCCGTCCACCTCGGCTTCTCCGACGGCCTCGCGGCGCTGTCGGTGTTCGTCCAGCCGGGACGGCTCGCGCCCGGTTCCCTCTCCGGATGGCATCGCTTCGGCCAAGGGCTGTTCGTCCGTGATGACGATCTCCTGCATCATTGGGCGATCACGTCCGGTGCTGGGTATGTCCTCACCGTCGTGACGGAGGCCCCGGCGTCCACCGCCGTCTCCGTCGCGGCCGGGCTGCGGCCCCGCCGGGACGCGGTCGGCGCCCGGCTGAGCCGTGGTGCGCGCAGGCTAGGCTCATGGCTCGATCCGCTCGACTGACGGGTTTTACGCCCGTCACATGCCTTCCTCGCCACGATGAGGGCAACTGATCAGAAACGGTGCTCGGCAGGAGAGTTGGGGATGACGGAAGAGAACCGGTCGCCGTCGGACGACGAGCGCCCCGTCGCCGGGGCCGGAGCGGCGCGCCAGGACGACGAAGCACTCGCCGCGCGGCCGGAGGCTCCCCGGGCCACGATGATCGACCAGGAGCAGCCCGTCCCGGTGGACGACCCCGAGGAGCCCCCCGCCGCTCCCGAGCCCGGCGACCGGCACGTCGCGGGCGGCTTCACGCCGCCGGACGGGCCCGCCGACGTTCCGGTCGCGATGCCGGCGGGCCCGCCCCCCGAGCAGCAGCCGCGCCCGTGGGGCTCCCCGGCCGGGCCAGAGGCGCCGGTCGACCCGCGGCAGCGGCCCGGGTTCGTCCCGCACGACGCGCCCGCCCACCCCTACGGGTGGCAGGGGGCGCCGCCGCAGGGCCCGCCGCTGAACGGCCAGCCGCCGCAGGGCGCGCGCCCGATGGCCGGATACGGCCAGCAGCCGCCGCCGCCCGGCACCGGCCCGAACTGGGCGCCGGTGCCGCCGCCCCCGCCGTCCTCGCTGCGCGGTCCCGGCCTCGGCCTGATCGCGATCATCGTGGCGGTCGTGGCGCTGGTGTCGGCGGGCGTCGGCGCCGGTGTCGCGGTGCTGGCGTCCGACGACGACCAGGGCACCGTCAGCCTCGGCGGCGACGGGGGCGGGGGCGGCGGCGGGGCCAGCCGCCCGCCGGACTCGGTCGCGGGCATCGCGCGGCGCGTGCTGCCGAGCGTCGTCATGATCCGCGTGAAGAGCGCCACCGAGGAGGGCGCCGGGACGGGCTTCATCGTCAACGGCGGCTACATCGTCACCAACAACCACGTCGCGGCGGGCGCCGGGCAGGGCGGGCAGATCCAGATCGTCTTCAACGACAAGAAGACGCTGCCCGCGACCGTCAAGGGCACCGACCCGAGTTCGGACGTCGCCGTCCTCAAGCCCGAGGGCCAGCACGACCTGCCCGCGCTCTCGCTCGGCAACTCCGACCAGATCGCGGTCGGCGACCCGGTCATCGCGATCGGGTCCCCGCTCGGGCTCCAGGGCTCGGTGACGACCGGGATCGTCAGCTCGCTGAACCGCGCCGTCCCGACGCAGAGCGAGAACGGCGGCGACGCGACCTACCTCAACGCGATCCAGACCGACGCGGCGATCAACCCCGGCAACTCGGGCGGGCCGCTGGTCGACACCAAGGGCCGCGTGATCGGGATGAACACGGCGATCGCGACGCTCGGCAGCCAGTCGCTCCAGGGCCAGAGCCAGAGCGGCAGCATCGGCCTCGGCTTCGCGATCCCGATCAACCAGGCGCGGCGCGTCGCCCAGGAGATCATCAACAACGGGAGCGTCAAGCAGGCGAAGATGGGCGTCCTGCCGGACCCGCGGTCGCAGGACGGCGCCAAGATCATGGAGCAGCCGGTCCAGGGCCAGCAGCCGATCACCCCGGGCGGCCCGGCGGCCAAGGCGGGCCTCAAGCCCGGCGACGTGATCACCAAGGTCGACTCCCAGCCGATCGAGGACGCGTCCGACCTCATCGCCCTGATCCGCAGCAAGGCCCCGGGCGACAAGATCAAGGTGACCTACGTCCGGAACGGCAAGGAGAACACGGTCGAGCTGACCCTCTCCGCCGGCTGACCCCGGAAATGCCTGACGGGCGCGGAACCCCACCCACCTGGGGGTCCGCGCCCGTCGTCGTGGGGCGGGGGGCTGGTCAGCGGCGCTGGTGTCCCCAGGGGCCGGTGATCGCGAGGACGATGCCGGGCGTCTGGATGTTGGCGAACAGGATGCGGCCGTCCAGGCTGAACGTCGGGCCGGTGAACTCGCTCTCGTTGAGGTCGTTGCGGGCGACGGTGTAGGCCTTGCCGCCGTCCGTCACGCCGTAGAGGTGGCTGACGCCCTCGCCGTCCTCGGCGAGGATCAGGCCGCCGTGCGGGGAGACGGTGATGTTGTCGGGGCCGTCGTAGTTGCCGGCGTCCTTGGACGGGTCGGGGTTCACGCCGAAGATCGTCTTGAGCGTGACGGTCTCGCTGCGCGGGTCGTAGAACCAGACCTGGCCGTCGTGCTCGTTGACGCTGCCGTCGCTGCTGCGCGCGAAGCTGGCGACGAAGTACGCGCCGCCGTCGCCCCAGTACGCGCCCTCCAGCTTGTGGCTGCGGGTCACCTGGTCGTCGGTGAACTGCTTGCGGACCGACGTGGTCTTGGCGTCGCGGTCGGGGACGTCCACCCAGGTCACGCGGTAGCGCGTGCCGGGCTGCGTGGCCTGCGACAGGTCCTTGATGTGCGTGGTGCCCTTGAAGACCTTCATCGCCTGGAGACGGCCGGCGGTGTCGCCGCCCTTGCCGAGGGCGAGCTTGCGCAGCGCGCCCTTGCCGGCGCGGTAGCCGTGCGGCGGCGTCCAGCGGTAGTAGAGGCCGTTCGGGCCGCCCGCGTCCTCGGTGAGGAAGATCGCGCCGGTGCGCGGGTCGACGGCGACGGCCTCGTGCGAGTAGCGGCCGAGGAACTTCAGCGGGACGGGGCTCGTGTTGGCGTCCCGCTCGAACGGGTCTACCTCGAAGACGTAGCCGTGGTCCTTGGTGAACGCGCCGCCCGCGCGCTGCTCGGTCTCCTCGCAGGTCAGCCAGGTGCCCCACGGGGTCCGGCCGCCGGCGCAGTTGTTGTGCGTCCCGGCGAGCGAGACGTACTCGCGGACGCGCGAGCCGTCCTTGGCGACGTCGATCGTGGTGGTGCCGCCGCCCGCGCCCGGGTCGTAGGTCAGGCCGTCCAGCGCCGGGACCTTGAACGGCTCGCCGCCGCTGATCTCGTGGTTGTTGACGAGCGCGTAGCGGTGGCCGTGGGCGAAGAACGCGGTGCCGTCGGCGTCGCTCGGCGTCGCCTGGCCGGACTCCAGCTTCGTCACGCCCGCCTCGGCGACGACCTTGTAGGAGAAGCCCTTGGGGAGCGCGAGGAGCCCCTTCGGGTCCGGGACGACGGGGCCGTAGCCCGCCGCGTGCCGCGTGACCTGCGCCATCGCGGGGTCGGCGATGGCCGCGAGACTGCCGGCGACGGCGATGCCGATGCCGCCGGCCGCGCCGGAGCGCAGCACGTCGCGACGGGAAAACGAAGAAGCCAAGACGATCACCTTTGGAAAACTCGTCCACAGCGGCCGGATCGCCGCAAAAAGCATTGAAACGATCCATATCGTCCGCGCGACCGGCCCACGGGCGACGCGAAGGGAAACTTCCGACGAACGTTCACGTTCGGCGTCCCCGCCGCGCCGGACGGGCGTCGGGGGCGGGTCCGGCGCGCTCGGGACGGCGGCTACGCTGAGGTGACCCCGGCCGCGCCGGGGCCGCTCATGTGGGGAGGTCGGGTGTTCGACGTCGGACTCGGCGAGATGGTGGTGCTCGTCGTCCTGGCCCTGGTGATCTTCGGCGACAAGCTGCCGGGCGCCGCCCAGCAGCTCGGCCGGACGCTCCGCCAGTTCCGCATGATGGCCGACAACGCCAAGGCCGAGCTGCAGAAGGGCCTCGGGCCGGAGTTCAAGGACTTCGACGTCGCGGACCTGAACCCGAAGACGTTCGTCCGCAAGCACCTCTTCGAGGACGACCCGCTGGACTTCATGCGCGACGAGGCCCCGTTCGACGACCCGGTCGCGCACGGCGGGCTGGGGAACGGCGAGCGCCCGCCCTTCGACCCCGAGGCCACCTGAGCGGACGCCGCGCCGGACGGTCAGCCGCCGAAGTAGTGCCCCTTGTCCAGGTCCTCCAGCAGTCCGGGCTGCGTCGGCTCCCAGCCCAGAAGCTCCCGGGTCGCCGCGCTGGACGCCGGGGCGTCGGCCCCGATGAACGCGGCCAGCCAGCCGAAGTGCGCGGGCGCGTCCTCGGGTGAGACCGACGCCGCCGGGACGCCGAGGTGGCGGCCGATGACCTCGGCGATCTCCCGGATCGGCACCCCCTCGTCGGCGTTCGCGTGCAGCACCGACCCCGCCGGGGCCTTCTCCAGCGCTAGCCGGAACAGCCGCGCCGCGTCCAGCCGGTGCCCGGCGGGCCAGCGGTTGGCGCCGTCGCCGATGTAGCCGGCGAGGCCCTTCTCGCGGGCGACGGCGATCAGCGTCGCCATGAAGCCCTGGTCGCCGTCGCCGTGCGTCGTCGGGGCGAGCCGCACGACGGACGACCGGACGCCCGTCGCCGCCAGGGACAGCGTGTAGAGCGCCGTGGCCTGCCGGGCGCGCGGGCCTTCGGGCAGCAGGGGGAACGTTCCGAGGCCGTCCGCCTCGGTGGCGACCCGGCCGGGCGGGGCGATGCCGACGGTGCCGGACGCGATCGTGAACGGACGGTCCGAGCCCGCCAGCGCCGCGCCGATCGTCTCGACGGCGCGGCGGTCGGCCGTCGCGGCGGCGGCGAAGTCGCCCTGGCCGAAGGCGACGTCGTGCTTGAACGCGAGGTGGGCGACGCCGTCGGAGTCGGCGGCGGCGGCGCCGAGGACGTCGAGGTCGTCCAGCGAGCCCCGGCGGACCTCGGCCCCGGCCGCGGCGAGGGCGGCGGCGGAGGCGTCCGAGCGGGCCAGGCCGACGACCTGGTGGCCCGCGCCGAGCAGTTCGGGGACGAGGGCGGAACCGATCCAGCCGGTCGCGCCGGTGATGAGAACGCGCATGGGGTGACCCTTCGCAGCGGAGTTGATGTCAGTCACTGTCTTCGACACTACCACCGTCATGTCAGTGCCTGTCATCGTCTACGATGCCCAACATGGGGCGATGGGTGCCGGACGCGCGCGGCCGGCTGGAACGGGCGGCGCTGGAGCTGTACGCCGAGCACGGCTACGAGCGGACGACCGTCGCCGAGATCGCCGCCCGCGCGGGCCTCACCGAGCGCACGTTCTTCCGCCACTTCGCCGACAAGCGCGAAGTGCTGTTCGGCGGGGCCGAGCCGCTCCGGGACCTGATCGTGCGGACGGCCGCCGAGGCGCCCGCGTCCGCCGCGCCGATCACGGTCGCGGCGGCGGCGGTCGAGGCCGTCGGCGTGGTCCTCGGGGAGCGCCGGACGGCGGCGCGGCAGCGGCAGGCCGTCATCGACGCCCATCCCGAGCTGCGCGAACGCGAGCTGATCAAGCTGGCGGCGCTCGGGGACGCGCTGGCCGGCGCCCTGCGCGACCGGGGCGTCCCCGACCTCGCCGCCGCGCTCGCCGCCGAAGCGGGCCTCGCCGCGTTCAAGGTCGCCGCCGACCGGTGGATCCACGGGCCGGACGGGGAGCCGCTGGCCGCCGGGATCCGGGAGGCGTTCGCCGAGCTGAAGACGATCACCGCCGGCTGACCGGGGGAACGCCGAAGGCCCCGTCCCGGACGTCCGGGACGGGGCCTTCGCGGTGCGTCGGCGCGGTGTGTCAGCGGCCCTTGGGCGAGATCCCGAGGGACATGCCGGCCAGCCCGCGCGACCGGCCGCCGAGCGAGTCGGCGATCTTCCGCAGCTCCTTGGCGGCCTCGGCGTCGGGGTCGCCGAGGACGAGCGGGGTGCCGTTGTCGCCGCCCTCGCGCAGCCGCGCGTCGATCGGGACCTGCCCGAGCAGCGGGACGCGGGTGCCGAGCGTCGTGGCGAGCGCGTCCGCGACCGCCTGCCCGCCGCCCGAGCCGAAGATCTCCTGCCGCTCGCCGCAGTGCGCGCAGGTCAGGTACGACATGTTCTCGATCACGCCGACGACCTGCTGGTGCGTCTGCGCGGCGATGGCCCCGGCGCGCTCGGCGACCTCGGCGGCGGCCTGCTGCGGCGTCGTCACGACCAGGATCTCGGCGGACGGCAGGAGCTGCGCCACCGAGATGGCGATGTCGCCGGTGCCGGGCGGCAGGTCCATCAGCAGGATGTCCAGGTCGCCCCAGTACACGTCCGCGAGGAACTGCTGGAGCGCGCGGTGCAGCATCGGCCCGCGCCACACGACCGGCTGGTTCCCGGCGGTGAACATCCCGACCGAGATCACCTTCACGTCGTGCGCGGTCGGAGGCATGATCATGTCCTCGACCTTGGTGGGCGCGTGCTCGACGCCGAGCATGCGCGGCACCGAGTGGCCGTAGATGTCGGCGTCCACCACGCCGACCTTGCGGCCCTGCGCGGCCAGCGCCGCCGCCAGGTTCACCGTGACCGACGACTTGCCGACGCCGCCCTTGCCGCTCGCGACCGCGTAGACCTTGGTCAGCGAGTTCGGCTTGGCGAACGGGATCTCCTTGGCGGCCTCGCCGCCGCGCAGCTTGGTCTGGAGCGCCTTGCGCTGCTCCTCGTTCATGACGTCCAGCTCGACGGCGACCGAGGTCACGCCGTCCAGACGACTCACGGCCTCCGTGACGTTGCGGGTGAGGGTGTCCTTCATCGGACAGCCCGCCACGGTGAGGAAGATGCCGACGCTGACCGTGCCGTCCGGCGCGATGTCGACGCTCTTCACCATGTCGAGCTCGGTGATGGGCTTGCGGATCTCAGGATCGTTCACGGTCGCGAGCGCCGCGGTCACCTGCTCCGTCGTTAGCTGGGAGGCCATGCACCCATGGTATGGACTCCGGAACGGTGCTAGGGCCGCGGGTCCCGGTTGTCCAGCTCCTTGATCAGCGCCTGCAGCTCGGACCGGACGAAGTCCCGCGTCGCGACCTCGTTCAGCGCCAGCCGCAGCCCGGCGATCTCCCGGGTCAGGTACTCGGTGTCGGCGATGCTGCGCTCGTTGCGCGCCCGGTCCTGCTCGTACTGGACGCGGTCCCGGTCGTCCTGCCGGTTCTGGGCCAGCAGGATCAGCGGCGCCGCGTAGGACGCCTGGAGCGACAGGATCAGCGTCAGGAAGATGAACGGGTAGGGGTCCCAGCGCAGGGCCGGCGGCGCGAGAGCGTTCCACGCCCCCCACACGACGATGAACACGGTCATGTAGACGAGGAACCGAGCCGTCCCGAGGAACCGGGCGATGCGCTCGGACACCTGCCCGAACGACTCCGGGTCGTAGTGCGGCCGGGGGACGAGCGTGCGGCGGATCTCGCGCGGCTGGTCCAGCCGTGGCGACGTCATGGGTCCTCCGTCGGGCCGGTGCGTTCGTCGTCGGCGGCGCGGCGCAGCGCCTCCTCCTCGGGGTCGGCGCCCTCCAGCGCGGACGCCTCCATCACGGTCTCGCGCCAGTTCGCGGGCAGGAGGTTGTCGAGGACGTCGTCGATCGTCACCGCGCCGAGCAGGTGCCCGTCCTCGTCCACGACCGGCCCGGCGACCAGGTTGTAGGTGGCGAGGTACATCGCGACGTCCTGGAGCCGTTCGCGCGGACGCAGCGGCTCCAGCTCGGTGTCGGCGATCCCGCTGACGAGGGTGGGCGGCGGTTCGCGCAGCAGCCGCTGGAAATGGACGGTGCCGAGATAACGCCCGGTGGGGGTCTCGACCGGGGGACGGCAGACGTAGACCTGCGCGGCGAGCGCGGGGTTGAGGTCGGGGTTGCGGATGTTGGCGAGGGCTTCGGCGACCGTCGTGTCGGGGGCGAGGACGACCGGGTCGGTGGTCATGAGACCGCCCGCCGTGTCGTCCTCGTAGGTGAGCAGGCGGCGCAGCGGCGCGGCCTCGTGCGGCTCCATCAGCAGCAGCAGGTTCTCGCGCTGCTCGGCGGGCAGGTCGCGCAGCAGGTCGGTGGCGTCGTCGGGGCCCATCGCCTCCAGGACGTCGGCGGCCCGCTCGACCTCCAGCTTGCCGAGGATCTCGACCCGGTCGTCCTCGGGCAGCTCCTCCAGGACGTCGGCGAGACGCTCGTCGTCCAGCGCGGCGGCGACCTCCCCGCGCCGCTTCTCGGGCAGCTCGTGGACGACGTTGGCGAGGTCGGCGGCCTTCATCCGCTCGAACGCGGCGAGCAGCCCGGCCGCGCCCTGCCCGTACTCGACGATCGAGAAGCCTTCGACCTCGTCCCAGTCCACGACGCGGCTCTCGCCCCGGCGGCGCAGCCCGCGCGGCCGTGCCGGGCGCGGCGGCCGCACGGCGACCTTCGCCACGACCCAGTCGCGGGTGCGGGTGGGCTCCATCGCGACGTCCACGACGGTGACGCGGTCGCCGTCGGTGCGGAGCCGGACCGTCCGGTCCAGCATCTCGGCGAGCACCAGCGTCTCGGACTCGTGCTGGCGGAAACGGCGGATGTTGAGCCGTCCGTCGAACACGACGGCGTCCGGCTCGATGACGGTGACGCGCGTGATCGGCAGGAACACCGGACGGCGCGGCGAGACCTCCACCACCAGGCCGAGGACGCGCGGCATGCGGCGGCCGAGACGGAGCGACACGACGACGTCGCGGACCCGTCCGACCTGGTCGCCGACCGGATCGAACACCGCGATCCCGGCCAGGCGGGCGATGAACACCCGCGTCGAAGATCCGCTCATGCGCACGAGCGTACCCACGGGACCTGCGGCCATCCGGCGGCCGGTCGGGTCCTAGCGGTCGGCGCGGCGGCGCTTCCCGCCGACCAGGCGCGGCGGCGGACCCGCGGTGGCGGCCGGGGTCGGGATCGGGCGGACGGTCGCGTACGCGTCGTCGTGCGCGCCGGGGCCGTCCGCGTCGCCGTCCGGGGTGAGGCGGATCACGTACGATTCGGCCGCCCAGCGCTCGGCCTGGCCGTCGTGGGACGCGGCGTTGAGCCGGTCCTTGGCGAGCTGCGGGACGACCGCGTCCCACAGCTCGGTGCCGGGCTGAACGGTCTCGGTACGGGCCGTGAACGCGACGAGCCGTCCGCCCTTGTCCTTGCTGCGGACGATCACCCGGACGGTCTCGGCCTCGGGCAGGCCGGGCAGCGGCTGCTCGCCGTCGCCGCCCGTCAGGACGTACGCCGACCCGTCGTGCCACAGGTGCCAGGCGGCGCGGGGCTGCGGGAGGCCGGGCAGGTCCAGCCACAGCAGGCCCGACTTCTTGGCCGCCTCCTCCACCAGCGCGCTGTTGTCCTCACCCATGCCCGTCAGGGTCTCACACCCGCCGCTACGATCCGGCGCATGAGATCACGGCGCACGGTCCTCGCGGTCCCCGGCAGCAATCCCCGCTTCATCGAGAAGGCGCAGGGGCTGCCCGCCGACGAGATCTTCCTCGACCTGGAGGACGCCGTGGCGCCGTCGGCGAAGGCCGAGGCGCGCAAGCTGGTCGTGGCGGCGCTCAACGAGGGCGACTGGACGGGGAAGGTCCGCGCCGTCCGGATCAACGACCTCGCGACGCCGTGGGCGTACCGGGACGTCATCGACGTCGTGGAGGGCGCCGGCTCCCACCTCGACTGCCTGATCCTGCCGAAGGCGCAGGACGCCTCGCACGTCCAGTGGCTGGACCGGCTGCTCACCCAGATCGAGCTGGCCACCGGCCTGGAGCGCGGACGCATCGGCATCGAGGCCCAGATCGAGGACGCCCGGGGCATGACCGCGATCGACGCCATCGCCGCGTCCTCGCCCCGGCTGGAGAGCCTGGTGTTCGGGCCCGGCGATTTCATGGCGTCCATCAACATGCGGACGCTGACCGTGGGGGAGCAGCCGCCCGGTTATACCGAGGGCGACGCCTACCACTACATCCTCATGCGGATCCTGCTCGCGGCACGCGCCAACGATCTGCAGGCGGTGGACGGCCCGTACTTCAACGTCCGCGACGTGGACGCGTTCCGCCGCGTCGCGGGCCGGTCGGCGGCGCTCGGCTTCGACGGGAAGTGGGTGCTGCACCCCGCGCAGATCGAGGCCGGGAACGAGGTGTTCTCGCCGTCGCAGGACGACTACGACCACGCCGAGCTGATCCTCGACGCCTACGCCCACGCCACCGACGTGGAGGGCCGCGGCGCGGCGACGCTCGGCGACGAGATGATCGACGAGGCGTCCCGCAAGATGGCGCTGGTCGTCGCGGCCAAGGGCCGCGCCGCGGGCCTCCGCCGCACCCGGACGTTCTCGCCCCCGTCCTGACGCGGATCGTCGGCGGGTCCGCGTACGCTGCGTAGCGACGGGTTCGGGGCACGGGGAGGCAGACGGTGACGCGACCTTCGGACGACGGCTGGGCTCCGCCCGACGCGGCCTACCCCGACGGCCCCCGCCCCGCCCCGACCCCCGACGCGGACGGCTGGGCGGGCCCCGACGAGAACCCCGCCCCGCCCACCCCGCCCCCGCCGGGCTGGCAATGGCCCCAGCACTACACCCCACCCGGCACACCGGGCACCCACGTCCCTCCAGGCACACCTGGCACACCGGGCGGCTACGCCCCACCCGGCACGCCCGCCCCACCCGGCACGTACGGGCAGCCGGGCGGCTACGGTCCGCCGGGCACGCCGGGCATGTACGACACGTCAGGCGCGCCAGGCACGTACGGCGAACGCGACGCCTTGGGCGCCCCCGCCCAGCCGGGTGCGTACGGGCAGCCGGGCGGTTACGGGGCGCCGGGTGCGCCCGGTGTTTTCGCCCCTCCCGGCGCGTACGGGCCGCCGGGGGGCTATGGGCCGCCGGGGCCGGCGGCTTACGCGTACGGGCAGCCGCCGCCGCGTCGGGTGTGGAGCGTCGCGCCGGAGGCGGGCGTGCCGTACCACCGGATGGCGCGGACGGCCGCGCATCGCTGGTGGCGGCCGATCGCCGGGACGTTCGCGGGCGCCGCCGCTTATCTGCTGCTCGCCGTCGCGCTGATGATCGCGTTCCTCATCGGGTACGCGGTCGTGACCGGCGGAGCCCCGGACGTGTCCGGCGACGACACCGAGTTCTTCGGCGACCCGACGACCGATCTCGCGTTCAACCTGCTGTCCATCGCGCTGCTGCTCCCGGTCGTGCTGCTGGCGGCGTGGGCGGTGCAGCGGCGGCGGCCGGGGACGGTCGCGTCCGTGGTCGGGCGGCTGCGCTGGCGGTGGCTCGCCGTCTGCGGCGGCGCCGCCGTGCTGTTCTGCGCCGTGTCGTACGGGTTCGGGCTCGCCGCCCAGACCGTCGCGCCCGACGACGCGACCGAGGACGGCACGTGGGTCGGCTGGGGGAGCTTCATCGGCCCGGCGATCGTGATCCTGCTGTTCGCGCCGCTCCAGTCGGCGGCCGAGGAGTTCACCTTCCGGGGCTGGATCCTCCAGGGCGTCGGCGCGTGGACGCTGGAGAGCCGCACCGGGCGCGTCGCCCGCGCGTTCAGCCGCGTGCTGCGGACGCCGTGGCCCGGCATCGTCGTCGGTTCGGCGCTGTTCGCGTCCGCGCACGGCTACACCGGCTGGGGTGTCCTCGACGTCTTCCTGTTCGGGGCCATCGCCGCGTGGCTGACCGTCCGCACGGGCGGGCTGGAGGCGGGCATCGCGATGCACGTCTGCAACAACCTCATGGCGTTCCTCGTCCCGGCGGCGATCGGCACGCTCGACCTGGAGCAGGGCGCGGTGCCCGGCGCGTACGTCGTCGCCGACGTCGCGTCGATGCTGGTCTACGCGGGGCTCGTCGTGCTCCTGGCCCGCCGGTTCAAGGTCGCCCGGGTCACAGCGCCGGTCACAGCGGCGGGCTGAACGTCCAGCCCTCGGCGAGCAGCGCGTCCACGGCGGCGACGGCGGCGGCGAGGCGTTCGCCCGGCGTCCCGGTGACGACGACGTGCCGCATCCCGCGCCGCGACAGCTCGTCCCGGAACCGGCCGTCCATCCACGCACGGATGTCGGCGCCGTCGCGCCAGCCGTCCTGTTCGAACGGCACCCCGGCGGCGGCCGTGAGGATCCACAGGTGGTGCGGGGCGCGGGCGTGCAGCCGCTCGACGTCCGGGGCCGCCGCGCCGAGGTAGCGCTCGTGCCACAGCGCGGTCGCGAACGCGTCGGTGTCGCAGACCAGCAGCGGCGAGCCCGCGCGGGCCGCCGCGTCCTCCAGCGCCAGGTGCCGCTCGGCGATCGTCGTGAACTCCGCCGACTCCCACGCCAGGTCGTCCAGCCACAGGCCCGGGTTCCCGGACGCGCGGCGCGCCGCCGCCAGCTTCTCCTCGGTGAACGTCCGGCCGTACTCGGGCACCCACCGCGTCGCGGCCCACGGCCCGCCGCGCGCGGCGTAGTGCGCGGCGAGCGCCCGCGCCAGCGTGGTCGAGCCGGTGGACTCCGCGCCGACGACCACGACGCGCCGCGCCAGGTACGCCCGGACGGGCGGCGCCAGCCACTCCCACGCCGCGACCGGGTCGCGGCGCACGGCCGTCCCGCTGACGGGGAACCGGACGCGCGGCGGGTCGACGGGCACGTGCGCCGCGCCGAACCGGCGGGCCAGCTCGGGGCCGTACTCCTCGGAGCTGAACACCGCGTCCACGGGCGGACGGGGCGCGTCCGGCCCGGCGAGCGCGGCCAGGCCGCTCCGGAACGCGTCCACGTGCGCCGTCCAGATCGCGTCGGACGCGTAATCGACCTCGACGTCGTCCATCACGGGGACGACGTCCACCTGCGGTTGCGGATGCTGCTCGCGCAGCCACGCCGTCCGCAACGCAAGGGGCACGCTCTCCGCCGTGGACGCGCACACCAGCACGGAGACCCGCGCACATTGCTCCGCCGCTCGGTCGATGAGGTGATGGTGGCCCGCGTGCGGCGGATAGAACTTGCCGATGACGAGTCCGTGCGCGTACCGGGTCATCCGGCGACCGCCGCGCGCCGGTCCCGCGACCAGGCCAGCAGGCCGCCGACGCACAGCGCGAGGAACAGCACGTACAGGCCGGACGTGAGCTTGAGGTCCTTGTAGAAGTACAGCGGGATGTAGACCAGGTCGGCGGTTATCCACAGCCACCACGACTCCAGCAGCTTGCGGGACTGCCCGTACGTCGCGGCCAGGGACAGCGCGGTGGTGAACGCGTCCCAGAACGGGACGGTCGAGTCCGTCCACCGCGCGAGCATCCACGTCAGCAGCCCGGTGGCAACGACGGTCGCCGCACCGAGCGCCGCCCATTCCATCGGGGTCGTCCGCCGGACGGGCAGCGCGTCCCGTCCGTCCCCGGCGTACAGCCAGACGTACCAGCCGTAGAACTGAAGCACGAGGTACACGGCCTGGAGCCCGGCGTCCGCGTACAGGCCGCCGTCCAGGAACACCAGGCCGAGCAGGACCACGTTCACCGCCCCGACCGGCCAGTTCGCGATGTTCTGCCGCACGACGAGCCACACGTTCACCGCGCCGGTCGCGAAGCCGAGCAGCTCCGCCCGGCTCGTCGGGACGGTCCCGAGATGGAACGCGGGCCGCAGCAGCGGGCCGATCAGGTCGTGCAGCACGGGAAACTCCAGGTGGGGCGAGGGGCGGCGAAGATCCTAGAGGACGCCGAACGACACGAGCGCGGCCACCAGCCCCGGCACGAGCGGCAGCCCGTCCAGCTCCGCGACCGGGACGAACCGGACGTCGTCCGCGTCGTCCCCCGCCCGCAGCGCCCCGCCCGCGACCGTCGCCGCGTAGTCGTGGATCTCGTAGACGCAGCCCGGCCCCGGACGGTCCACCGTGCCGAGCAGCGCGCCCGGCACGACGTCCAGGCCGGTCTCCTCGCGCAGCTCGCGCACGACGGCCGCCGCGTCGTCCTCGCCGGGCTCGACGCGTCCGCCCGGCACCGACCACGACCCGGCCGACGGCGGACGGCCGCGCCGCACCAGCAGGATCCGCCCCGCGTCGTCCCGGACGACCGCCCCCACGCACCGCACGCGCATGAACCTCATTGTGGCGGAAGGATGACCAGGTTTTTGCAGGTCCACGCGTTGACGTCCGCCGGCCCCCCGGCGCAGGGTGAGGAGTCATGGAGGCATGCCCACGCTGCTTCGGGGCGCTGCACGCCGACCGGACCTGCGCGACGCACGGCGCGGTGCTCCCGTGGCGGCCCGCGAACGTCCCCGGCCCGGACGAACTGGCCGCCGTCCTGCTCGACACGCGCGTCCCGGTCTGGGTGCCGTGGCCGCTGCCGTCCGGCTGGCTCGTCACCGGCTTCGCGTCGGTCGGCGACGCCGGCACCGGGACGCGCGCCGTCGCCGTCGCCCTGTCGGCCCCCGGCCTGCTGCGCGGACGCGCCGACCTCGTCCTGGTCGCCGAGGAACCCGGCATCGGGCTCGGCGCCCACCTCGCCGGGCTGCCCGGCCCCGACCCCGGCGCCGGGTTCGACAGCGCCGCGCCGCACGCCAAGCTCGCCGTCGGCGGTCCGCGCGCGTCCTGCGGCCTCGCGGTGCCGCTGTGGGCCGTCCCGTCCGGCCCCGGCCGCGCCGCGTTCGTCGGCGAGGCGCTCGGCGACTGGCTGTGGGCGGTGCTGTGGCCCGCCGAGGCGGGCGTCCTGCTCATGGAGGCGACGGGCCTGCTCGACCTCCGCGAACCCGGCCTCGCCGTCGACCTCCCCTACGGCCCGCTCAGCTCCCGCGTCGCCGTTCGGCCATGAGGAGCGCTCGGCCGTCGCGCGCCCCGGGCGGGAAGATCGCGAAGCGATGCGGCACTCGCACGAGCGCAGCAGGCCGGGATTGCTATGAATGACGCATGGACCCCCGGCGCATCGACCTGCACAGCCACAGCGACGTCTCCGACGGCACCCGCCCGCCCGCCGAAGTGGTGGCGCGGGCCGTCGCCGCCGGACTGGACGTCCTCGCGCTCACCGACCACGACACGACCGCCGGGTGGGACGCGGCGGTCGCCGCCCTGCCGCCCGGCCTGACGCTCGTGCGCGGCGCGGAGCTGTCGTGCCACCGGGACGGACGCGTCGTCCACCTGCTCGCCTACCTCTTCGACCCGTCCGACGCCGCGCTCACCGCCGAGCTGGACCGCGTCCGCGACGACCGGACCGTCCGGGCGCAGGCGATGGTGGACAAGCTCGTCGAACTCGGCGCCGACCTGACGTTCGAGGACGTCCTCGCGCAGGCCGGAAGCGCCGCGATCGGACGGCCGCACATCGCGCGGGCGCTGGTCGCGGCGGGCGCCGTCGCCACCGTGGAGGAGGCGTTCACCCCCGACTGGATCGGCGAGGGGGGCCGCGCCCACGTCGACCGGTACGCGCTGGACCCGGCGACGGCCGTCCGGCTCGTCCGGGGCGCGGGCGGCGCGGCCGTCCTCGCCCACCCCCGCGCCCGCCGCTACGGCTACGACTACCGCGACGAGCTGATCGAGGAACTGGCCGCGGCCGGGCTGACGGGCGTCGAGGTCGACCATCCCGAGCAGGACGCCGCCGAACGCGAGCCGCTGCGCGCCGCCGCCCGCGCGCTCGGGCTCGTCGTCACCGGGTCCAGCGACGACCACGGCGCGATGACCGGCGACCGGCTCGGCGCGGAGACCACCGACCCCGCCGCCTACGCCGCGCTCGTCGCCGCGACGTCCGGCGCTGTAACGCCCGTCACCGCCGCGCGGTAGGGTGCGGGGCGTGGACGCGCGCATTGATCAGGTGGTGACGTCGGGGACGACCGCCGTCGAGGACACCGAACACGACGTCGAGAACAACACCTACCTCGTCGGCGACGACGACGAGGTCATCGTGATCGACCCGGGATTCGACGCCGAGGCGGTCCTCAAGGCGGTCGGCGACCGCGAGGTCATGGCCGTCATCCTCACCGACGGCAACGAGCACCACCTCGCCACCGCGCTGGAGGTCGCCGCCGCCGGCGAGGAGGACGAGGACGACTGGGCCCCCATCGCCCTGCACCGCTCCGACCGGCTGCTGTGGCGCGACTACTTCGGCCGCCTCGCCAAGTCCGAGGAGGACGAGGACGACGCCAAGGCGCTGCGGTCGGTCGAGCCCGACATCTGGCTGGAGGACGGCGGCGTCTTCGAGATCGCCGACGCGCAGCTCGAGATCGTGCACACGCCCGGCCACACGCCCGGCAGCGTCAGCGTGATCAGCGAGCAGCTCGGCGTGCTGTTCTCCGGCGACACGCTGCACCGGGGCCGTCCGGGCTCGGTCGGCGGCGTCTTCGACGACCTGCGCAAGCAGCTCAACTCGATCGGCGCGCTGCTCACCCCGCTGCCGAAGGACCTGCGGGTCCTGCCCGGCCAGGGCGAGGAGACCACGGTCGGCGAAGAGGACGCGCGCTGGGACACCTGGGGCGCGCTCGGCGGCGAGGACGACTGAGCGCGCGGTGAGCGGCGAGCAGCTCGGCTTCGAGGGGATGCCGCGCCGGCTCTACGCCTGCACGCCGTCCCGGCTCAACACCTGGCTGGACTGCCCGCGCCGGTACCGGATGACGTATCTGGACCGTCCGGCGCCGCCCAAGGGGCCGCCGTGGGCGCACAACAGCCTCGGGGCCAGCGTTCACAACGCGCTCGCGGGCTGGTGGCGGCTGCCGGAGCCGGACCGGACCCCGGCCGCCGCCGGGACGCTGCTGGCGCGCGGCTGGCTGACCGACGGCTTCCGCGACGCCGAGCAGTCGGCGCAGCAGCGGGAGCGGGCGCGGGAGATGGTGGAACGGTACGCGTCCGGGCTCGACCCGGCGGCCGAACCGCTCGGCGTGGAGCGGACGGTCGCGACCCGCACCGACCGCATCGCCGTCTCGGGCCGCATCGACCGGCTGGACGCGCGCGGCGACGAACTGGCCGTCGTGGACTACAAGACGGGCCGCCGCCCGCTGACCTCCGACGACGCGCGCGGGTCGCTGGCCCTCGCGCTGTACGCGGTGGCGGCGTCGCGGGTGCTGCGCCGCCCGTGCCGGACGGTCGAGCTGCACCATCTGCCGACCGGCGAGGTCGCCGCCTGGGAGCACTCGGACGCCTCCCTGGACCGCCAGCTCCGCCGCGCCGAGTCGATCGCCGCCGAGGCCGAGGCCGCCGACACCGCCTACCGGAACCGTGTTCCGAAACCGCGTTCCGGTACCGCGCCGATCGACCACGCGCCGCACGACGAGCTTTTCCCGCCCCGTCCGGGCACCCTGTGCGCTTGGTGCGACTTCGCCCGCCACTGCCCCGAAGGCCGCGCCGCCGCCCCGGCCAAAGACCCCTGGGCCGCCGTCTCCTAGATCACCCGGCGCACGCGCGCCGTCGCCCGGTCAACGCACGTGCGCGACCGTCGACGGGAACACGCTCCCGGGGACGGTCAGGCGGGGACGGGCCAGCGGCGGGGGTCGCGCAGGCCGTAGAGGCCGCGGGCGAGGTCGTAGCCCTCGGCGGCGAGGCGCTGCCGGGCGCCGTCCAGCATCGCGCGGGTCGGCTTGGCGAAGGCGCGGTCGTGGACGCGTTCGGGCACCGTGCTGAGCGCCGTCCGGAAGGAGCGCAGCGCGGCGGTCACGGCGGGCCGGGGGACTTCCGGCAGGGTGCCGTACATGCGGCGCGCCCAGTCCGGCAGCGCGTAGTAGCAGAGGGCGCCGAACGGGAAGTAGCCCGGCTTGCCCGCGCTCAGGAAGCGCAGTTCGGGCGGCAGCGTCGGCCACAGCAGGAACCGGACGGTCGCCGCCGCCTCCTCGGTCACCCGCAGGACGGGCCGCATGGCGGCGAAGTAGTCCTCCATCTCCGCGACGCTGCCCGGCACGTCCTCGGCGTGCAGGCCCACGTAGGTGGCGGTGCGGCGCTGCTCGTCCAGGTACCGGTCCGCCATCGCGGGCGTCAGCGGCAGCCCGGACCGCCGCGCGACCTCCAGGTAGGAGTAGACCTCCGCGCAGTGCACCCAGAGCAGCAACTCGGGCTGGTCCAGCCGCTCCCGCTTGCCGGTGTCGTGGTTGAGGATGCGCAGGCTGCGGTGGATGCCCCGGACGCGGGCGGCGAGCGCGTCGAGCTCGGCCGGCGCGCCGAACGTGGCCGTCCCGACGAAGTCCGCCGTGCGCTGGAGCCGGCCGAACGGGTCCTCCTGGAAGGTGGAGTTCTGCCAGACCCCCCACATCGCGAGCGGGTGCAGCGCCTGGAGCATGAGGCTCCGCACGCCGCCGACCCACATCGACCGGTCGATGTGGACGCGCCAGGTGACGCTCTCGGGGGGCTGGACGGTCGCGGACATCGGCACGCCTCCGCATCGGTTGATCGGTCGAACCGATGAAAGTGTGCCATTACTGACGTCCGCGGCCCACCCCCGGGTCAGCGGAGGCGGCGCTCGGCGGCGTTCCAGAACGTGGTCAGGGCGGCGGCGGTCGTCTCGGGGGCGTCCACGGCGGGGGAGTGGGCCGCGCTCGGGATCACGACCCGCGTCGCGTCGAGCTGCTCGGCCATCTCCGCCTGGATGCGCGGCTGCCAGACGTCGTCGTCCTCCCCGTACAGGACGAGGACGCCGAACCCGTCGTCGCGGGCGCGCTTGGCCAGCTCCTCGACCCGGTCGGGGGCGGTGAGCAGGCCGTCGGCCATCGCGCGCAGGCCCGTCGGGCAGTTCGCGAGCGTCCGCCGGCGCAGGAACGCGATGATGTCGGCCGGGACGCCGCGCTCCACCGCGTCCGGCTCGATCGCGAGCGTCCAGATCTGCTCCATGCCGATCTCGGGGATCGCGTCCCGCAGTGCCGCCGCGCGCCGGGCGGCCGGGCCGACGAGCCCGGCGGGGCCCGAGCTCATCAGTGTCAGCGAGGCGGGCAGGACGGCGTCCGCCAGCACCGCCTCCCGCACGATCAGCCCGCCGAACGAGTGCCCGACGAGGTGGAGGGGTTCGGGCCCGAGCGTCTCGGCGATCGCGGCGATGTCCGCGCCGAGCTCCGGCCGCGCGTACACCGCCGGGTCGTCGGGCGAGCCGGGGCTCTCGTGCTGGCCGCGCTGGTCGATCGCGAGGACGCGGCGGCCGGCCGCCGCGAGCGTCTGCAGGACGGCGATGAAGTCCTCTTTGCTGCCGGTGAAACCGGGCACGAGCAGGGCCAGGCCGCGTTCGACGACCCCCGACCCCGGCAGGGCCTCCAGCGCGGCGAACGTGCCGCGCGAGGTCTCGACGGACGTCCGGCGGACGCCGGGGGGCAGGGTCAGGAACGGGGGCGTGCTCACAGAGCGCCACCATACTAAACCCGACGGCGAGAACACCGGTCACGGGCCTTCGGTGGTAACGTCCGGTTCGTGGGGCCGCTACCGGAGATCTCCGCGCACCGCCGGGACGCCGCCGGCGTGACCGGGCTGCACGACGCCGTCGCGTCCGGCGCCGAGTACGTCGAGATCGACGTGCGCCGGGCGGGGGACGGGAGTCTCGTCGTCCACCATGATCCCGTGGTGGGCGGGCTGCCGCTGCGGCGGCTGAGCCGGGAGCGCATCGAGGAGGTCGCGGCCCGTCCGGTGCCCGCCGTCGCCGACGCGATGGAGATCATCGCGCGGGGCGCACGCGGGCATCTCGACCTCAAGGAGCCGGGCGTCGAGCAGGAGACGGTCGGGCTCGCGATGGAGATCTTCGGGCCGGGACGGTTCGTCGTCACCACCCGGGACGCGGCCGTCCTGCGGCGCGTGAAGAACGAGTTCCCCGACGCGTCCACGGCCCTGTCGGTGGGCCGGGGAATGCTGGAGCGGGGCGCTGCGGGCGATCTGGCGCCGCTGCGGGCGATCCGCACGTCCGGCGCCGACATGGTGGCGCTGAACCACCGCCTCGCGCGCGTCGGCGTGCTGCGCCAGTGCGCGCGGGCGGGCTATCCGGTCATGCTGTGGACGGTCAACGCCGAGCGCCTGATCAGGCGCTTCCTGCGCGATCCCCGGGTGGCGGTCCTCGTGACGGACCGCCCGAGGACCGCGCTGGCGCTGCGTTGAACCGTGCCCCGCGCGACGGCGGGGCCGGGCCTCACGAGTTGTACGGGTCGTGGTCGGCGGACTTGCCGGCGCGGGTGCGGCGGCGGGTCCGGGTGCGCTCGGTGACCACGGTGTCACCGGACGCCTCGGCGGGCTGTGCGGGCTGCGACGCGGCCTCGGCGGCCGGTGCGGCGGCGGGCTTGGCGGCACGGGTCCGCTTGCGGGCGGGCCTGGTCCGCTTCGGCGCCTCCGCCGGGGCGGCGGCCGCGGGCTCGGCCGCGGGCTCGGCTACGGGCTCGCTGGGCGCGGACGTCTCGGCCACCGCGTCTTCGGCGACGGGCTGGCCCGCACGCGTCCGGGAGCGGCTCCGCTTGCGCCGCGGCTTGGCCGGACGCTCGGGCTCGGGCTGCTCCCGCTCCCGCTCGCGCGGGGCCTGGCTGCGGTTGCGGCCCGTCTCGCCGATGTCCTCCAGCGCCTCGGCGTCCAGCCCGGCGCGTTCGCCGCGCTGCTCCTTCGGGAGCGTTCCGGTCGTGCCGGACGGGATGCCGAGCGTCGCGTAGAAGTGCTCGGACGTGGAGTAGGTCTCCTCGGGCGTCGCGAACGGCAGCCCGAGCGTCCCGTTGATCAGCTTCCAGCGCTGCAGGTCGGACCAGTCCACGAGCGTGACCGCCACGCCCTCCTTGCCCGCGCGGCCGGTGCGGCCGATGCGGTGGACGTAGGTGTCGGCGCTGTCGGGGCACTCGTAGTTGACGACGTGCGTGACGTCGTCCACGTCGAGCCCGCGGGCGGCGACGTCCGTCGCGACCAGCACGTCGATCTTGCCGTTGCGGAACGCGCGCAGCGCCCGCTCGCGCTGACTCTGCCCGAGGTCGCCGTGGACGGCGGCCGCGTCGAACCCGCGCTGGGCCAGGTCGCCCGCGACCCGGTCGCACGCGCGCTTGGTCTGGCAGAAGACCATGGTGAGCCCACGGCCGTCCGCCTGGAGGATGCGCGCGAGCATCTCGGGCTTGTCCATCTGGTGGGCCTGCCACACGTGCTGCACGACCTGGGGGGTCGCGTCGGACTCGCTGTGGGACTCGGCGCGGACGTTCGTCGGACGGGTCAGGTAGCGCCGCGACAGCGACACGATCTCGCCCGGCATCGTCGCCGAGAACAGCATCGTCTGCCGCTGGGCGGGGATGCGGTCGATGATCCGCTCGATGTCGGGGAGGAACCCGAGGTCGAGCATGCGGTCGGCCTCGTCCAGGACGAGGACGCCGACCTCGGAGAGGTCCAGGTGCTTCTGCTTGACCAGGTCGAGCAGGCGGCCGGGGGTGCCGACGACGACGTCGACGCCCGCGCGCAGCGCCTCGACCTGCGGCTCGTAGGCGCGTCCGCCGTAGACGGCGAGGACGCGGGTGCCGATCTTGCCGCCGGCGACGACCAGGTCGTCGGTGACCTGGCTGGCCAGCTCGCGGGTCGGGGCGACGACGAGGGCCTGGGGCCGCTTGCCGCCGTGGGTGATCCGCTGGAGCAGGGCCACGCCGAAGGCGAGGGTCTTGCCGGTGCCGGTGCGGGCCTGGCCGATGATGTCGTGGCCGCCGAGGGCGATCGGCAGCGCCAGTTCCTGGATCGGGAACGCGTTGACGATGCCCTCGGTCTCCAGGGCGTCTGCTATCTCGGGTCGGACCCCGAGTTCACGAAAGGTAGTCAGGGCTTTCAGCCTCCATAGTGCGGGGTCCTCGCTCCGTGCGCGGCGCCGCGGTGGTACCCCGGCCGCGCCGGGGCGGCGGGCCGAAGGGGTCCGCCACGGGGGCGGGTCGCGGCGCCGGTCGGGTTCCGGGCCGTCGTCCGCGTCCCGTGTCCGCGCGCTCATGCGGGAGGGACCAGCCGTCGATCATTCCTTGGGCGACCGCAGTCAGGGGTTGAAAGCAGTCACTCGCTGTGGCTGCGTGCGGTCACACTCCGCGACGCAGTGTACCGACCTCGGTTTCACTACACCAATGGTCGATCACTGGTGCTAACGGTTCCCGCCTTCGCCGTATTCCATGCCCGGGCACCAGGCCCGATCTGACAAGCGATTTTACCGTTTCATCGAGGTTCTGGCCAGTTGCGGCCACGGCGTTTCGCGGCGGAGTTGCGGGGGGCTCGTGCCCGGACGCGGCGAGGCCCCCGTCGCGGGGGACGACGGGGGCCTCAAGCCTGCCGTGGGCTAGTGCGAACGGCCGATCCGGCCGCCGCGCGCGGACGTCATGCCCGCGACCCCGAGCGCCGCGATCACCACCGAGAACACGAACGCGATCACCGATCCGGCGCCGAGCGCGTGCGCGACCACGCCGCCGAGGACCGCGCCGACGATGCCGATGAGGATCGTCAGCAGGATGCCGATGGGGTTGCGGCCCGGCACGATCAGACGGGCCAGGGCACCGATGACGGCACCCACCAGAATGAACCAGAGAACCGTCAGGACCATGAGTCGATCACCCTTCCGTTCCAGGTCGTGCCGTCGGGCGGCGCGACCGTTCGGTCAGATGACGATGTGCCCGCTCAGCGGAGTTCAAACGTCGCGGTCAGATGGTGCCGCCGAAGCCGACGCGGCGGTCCTCATCCTCGCCGAACTCCAGATAGCCCAGCCGCCGGGCGGGTACGACGATCTTTCCGCCCTTGCGGTCGGCCAGGACGAGAACGCCGTTCTCCTCCGCCAGCGCCTCGGCGAGCGCGCGTTCCACCTCCGCCGCGCTCTGCGGCGTGTCGACCACGAGTTCCCGCGCCACGTACTGGACGCCGATGCGCACCTGCACGGCCGCCCCCTCTCGCCTGTGGCCGCCCCGGACGGGCGTCCCGGCTTCGATCGTGGCACGCCGGGCGGACGGTTCGCGCGCCGGCCGGTTCGCCGGGAGTGAAACGCTAGGACGTGCGCGGGAAGCCCGAGATGCCGCGCCAGGCGAGTCGCGCGATGATCGACTCGGCGGTCTCCTTCGGGATCGGACGGTGCTGGCCGAGCCAGTACCGCGCGCTGACCTCGGCCATCCCGACCAGGCCCATGCCGAGCAGGTGCGCCTCGTCCTGCGGGCAGCCGGTGTCCTCGACGATCACCTGGGCGATCATCTCGGCGCACTGCTGGTTGGCGCGGTCGACGCGGGCGCGGACCGGGGCGACGTTGCGCAGGTCCGACTCGAACACCAGCCGGTACGCCTCGCCCTCGCCCGCCACGAAGTCGTAGAACGCCTGCATGCTCGCCTGCACGCGCAGCTTGTTGTCGGAGGTGGACCCGAGCGCGTCGCGGACGGTCTTCACCAGCGACTCGGCGTGCTCGTCCAGCAGCGCCAGGTACAGCTCCAGCTTGCCGGGGAAGTGCTGGTAGAGCACCGGCTTGCTGACCCCGGCCCGCTCGGCGATCTCGTCCATCGCCGCGGCGTGGTAGCCCTGGGCGACGAACACCTCCTGCGCCGCGCCGAGCAACTGCCTGCGACGTGCCAGCCGCGGCAGCCTCGTGCCACGGGGGCGGGCGTCCGGGGTAGCGGCCACCTCACACTCCGATCACCGGTTCAGTGCGACGGGAGGGGCGCCCGTCGCGGAAACTGTGTCCTTATCCTACGCGTCAGTAACCTCATGGTCATCAAGCGACGCCCAGGTCATGGTGTCAGGGTGCGATCGCTCCCGGGGCTGAAACCGCAGGAGAAGGCCGCAGAACGGGCGTGTCGCCGGTCAGCGGTAGTCGTCTTCGTCGTCCGGGATCTCGTGGCCCTGTTCGGACACATCCGCTTCGTTCGCTTCGTCCGGAACGTTCCCGGGCCAGACGCGCGGCTCCTCGCCGGGCCGGAGCGCCGCCCGCTGCTCGGCGGTGTCCGCCTCGGGCTTCTCGTCGTCCGGACCGATCCCGCTGTTCTCGCTCATCGGCTTCCCCTCTCGTAGGTTCCCCTTGCTCAGGGGAGGGCGGTCGTGCGTTCGTCCAGCAGGGGGGCCAGCAGATCGCCGTCCTTCTCGACGCGGGCCAGGACCTCGTCCGGGGTGAAGGCCAGGTCGGACGGGTCCGCGCAGGCCTCCACCTCGGCCCAGGTGACGGGCGTCGAGACCGACGGGTGCGCCGCCGCCCGCAGCGAGTAGGGCGCGACCGTTGTCTTCGCCGGGTTGTTCTGGCTCCAGTCCACGAAGACCTTCCCGGTCCGGAGTTTCTTCTCCATTCTGCTGACGACCAGGTCCGGGTGTTCGCTCTCCAGGCGCTGCGCGGCGCGTTTGGCGTAGTCGGACGTCCTGCCCGTCTCCTTGACGGGCACGTAGAGGTGCATTCCCTTTTTGCCGCTCGTTTTGGCCAGCGGTTCCAGGCCGTCCTCGGCGAGCAGGTCGCGGAGCAGGAGCGCCACGCGGCAGGCGTCGAGCAGGCCGGCGGGAGGGCCGGGGTCCAGGTCGAACACCATGAGGTCGGGGTCGCGGCGGGCGCCGCGCGGGCCGACGCGCCATTGCGGGATGTGCAGTTCCAGCGCGGCGAGATTGGCGCACCAGACGAGCGTCGGAAGGTCGTCCACGACGACGTAGTCGACCGATTCACGGCCGCGCGAACTGCCCGGCGTCGCGATCGTGACCGTCCGCACCCAGTCGGGCGTGTGGGACGGCGCGTTCTTCTCGAAGAACTTCTGGCCGTCCACGCCGTCCGGATAGCGGATCCGCGTCGCCGCGCGTGCCCGGACGTGCGGCAGCAGCACCGGCGCCGCCCGGACGTAGTAGTCGATCACCTCGCCCTTGGTGAAGTCGGGGAAGAGGGGCTTGTCCAGGTTGGAGAGGGTGAGATCCCGTCCTTCGACGGTCACGCCCGTCCGCTCACGACTGCTCATGGGTCACCTCCCGCGGGTCCTTGTCGTCGCGCAGGCCCCGCCACGTGGGGAACCGCAGCCGTCCTTCCCCGGTGAGCGCGCCGTACGCCACGTCCCCGACCAGGCGCGGCTCGACCCAGCGGGCGTCGCGGGTCAACTCGCGCGGCAGCGGCTCGGCGAACGGGCTGCCGGGACGGGCGAGCGGGGCGAGCAGGGCGCCGAGGTCGTCCAGGACGCGGTCGGTGAACCCCGTGCCGACGTGGCCGAGGAAGACCAGGCGCCCGTCGGCGTCGTACTCGCCGAGCAGCAGCGAGCCGACCCCGCCCTCGCGGCGGCCCTTGCCGGGCTTCCAGCCGCAGACCACGGCCTCGCGGGTGTGGAAGTTCTTGACCTTCCGCCAGTCCGGGACGCGGCGGCCCGGCCGGTAGGGCGAGTCGAGGCGCTTGGCGAGCAGGCCCTCCAGCCGCTGTTCGAGCGTGAAGTCCAGCAGCTCCTTGACCTGGCCGGTGTCGGAGCCGTCGAGGTAGGGCGGGACCTCCACCGGGCCGCTGGCGGCGAGGTCGAGGCCGGCGAGATGGGCGCGGCGCTCGGTGTAGGGGAGGTCCAGGAGCGTCCGGCCGTCCAGGGACAGCAGGTCGAAGACGACATAGCGGACGGGCACGTCCCGGACGAGCCGCGCCGGCGGACGCTCGACGTGCATGCGGTGCTGGAGGCGCCCGAAGCTCGGCCGGCCCTCCTCGAACGCGACGACCTCGCCGTCCAGCACGGCGTCGCGCCCGGCGAGCAGGTCGGCGAGGCCGGACAGCTCGGGGTAGCGGCCGGTCACCTCGGTCCCGCGCCGTCCGACGGCGTGGACGGCGCCGCCCGCGGTGCGCGCGAGGACCCGCACGCCGTCCCACTTCAGCTCCAGGGCCCAGCGCGCGCCGTCGGCGGGCAGGTCCCCGGTGACGGCCGTCATCGGCGGGATCGGCCACGGCAAGCTCATACCGGCTCCCTACCCGGCCCGGGGTTCCGGGAAAAAGGCCGGAAGGGTGCCGGAACGCCAAAACGAATCTAGCCATGACGCTAGTGAGAACTGTCCTGCGGGTAAGGGTCGGTCATGCGCAGTATCTGGAAGGGCGCCATCTCGTTCGGGCTGGTCACGATCCCGGTGAAGCTGTACTCGGCCACCGAGCAGCGCGACGTCTCCTTCCACCAGGTGCACCGCACCGACGGGGGACGCATCCGCTACAAGCGGGTCTGCACGCTCGACGGCGAGGAGGTCTCCTACGGCGACATCGCCAAGGGCTTCGAGCTGCCCGGGGGCGAGATGGTCGTCCTCACCGACGAGGACTTCGCCGAGCTGCCGCTGTCCACGAGCCGGCGCATCGACGTCCTGCAGTTCGTCGAGGCGGCCGAGGTCGACCCGATCTACTTCGCCAAGTCGTACTACCTGGAGCCCGACCAGCAGGGGGCCAAGCCCTACGTCCTGCTGCGCGACGCGCTGGCGGGCAGCGGACAGGTCGCGATCGTCAAGGTGGCGCTGCGCCAGCGCGAGTCGCTGGCGACGCTGCGCGTCCGCGACAACGTGTTCGTGCTGGAGACGATGCTGTGGCCGGACGAGGTCCGCGCGCCGTCCTTCCCGTTCATGAACGAGGAGATCGAGGTCCGCAAGCAGGAGCTGACGATGGCGTCCTCGCTCATCGAGTCGATGCAGGGCGACTTCGACCCGGGCGAGTACAAGGACGCCTACCGCGAGGCGCTCCAGGCCGTCATCGACGCCAAGGTCGAGGGACGCGAGGTGACCCGTCCGGCCGCGCCCGAGGAGGAGGCGCCGGCCGCCGACCTGCTCGGCGCGCTGCGGGCCAGCGTCGAGGCGGCCAAGAAGAGCCGGGCGGAGAAGAAGCCGGCGGCCCCGCGCAAGGAGGCCGCCCCGGAGAAGAAGGCCAAGGCCAAGCCGCGGAGCAGGAAGACGGCCTGACCGGTCCTGACCGCGGCGGCGCGGATGCCCTCCGCACCGCGCCGCCACGGGGATCAGGGGCCGACGCCGAGATGTCCCCATCCTCCGGTCGCCGGACCGGTGATCACAAGCACTTTCCGTGATTTCGCGGTCACGTACCGGCCGGTTCGAGGACGGGCGGCGCGGCCTCCTCGCGGATGCCGTACCGGCGGTAGAGCCGGGCGAGCGGGCCGGGCGACCACCAGTTGACGCGGCCGAGCAGCCGCATCGCCGCCGGGACGAGCAGCATCCGCACCAGCGTGGCGTCCAGCGCGACGGCGACGACCATCCCGACGCCGGTCATCTTGATGAACGACACCCCGGACGTGGAGAACGCGCCCATCACCACGATGAACAGCGCGGCGGCCCCGGTGATGATCTGCCCGGTGCGTTGCAGGCCCGACGCGACGGACGCCGCCACGTCCCCGGTGGCGTCGTACCGTTCGCGGACGCGGGACAGCAGGAACACCTCATAGTCCATCGTGAGGCCGAACAGCATCGCCACCATGAGGATCGGCATCGCGGGGTTGAGCATGCCGGTCGCGGTGAAGCCGAGGACGTCCGAGAGCGTCCCCTCCTGGAAGATCTGCACGACGATCCCGAACGTCGCCGACAGCGACAGCGCGGTCATCAGGATGGCCTTCAACGGCAGCACGACCGATCCGAACGCGAGGAACAGCAGGACGAACGTCGCGAGCCCGACCGTCAGCGCCAGCCACGGCAGGCGCGACCCGAGCGCGTGGAGGCTGTCCACCAGTTCGGCGGTCTCGCCGCCGACGAGCACCCGCGCCCCGGGGGGCGGCGCGGCGGCCCGGACGTCGGCGACGATCCGGCGGGCGGTACCGGAGTCGGGGTCGCCGGGGTACCGGACGTCGATCTCCGCGGCGCCCCCGCGGGCGCGGGCGACGGCGGCCCCGGCGACCCCCGGGATCCGGGCGAGCGTCGCGGCGAACCCGGTCGCGTCGCCCGGCCGCTGCATCCCGGTGACGATCACGCGGATCGGCGTCGTCGCGCCGCCCGGGAAGTCGCGGTCCAGCGCCTCGGCGGCGACGCGCGTCTCCGCGCCCGCCGGCAGGACGCGCGCGTCGTTCCCGCCCCAGGAGATGCGCAGCAGCGGCGAGCCGAGCGCCAGCAGGACGACCACGATCCCGGCGAGCGCGAGGACGGGACGCCGCATGACGCCGCGTCCGAGCCGGTACCAGCGGCCCTGGTCCTCGGGCTTGCGCTCGGTCCTCCTCCGCCGGAACGAGAGGGCGTCGACGCGGCGTCCGAGCAGGGCCAGCAGGACGGGCAGGACGGTCAGCGCCGCCGCCGCGCACACGAGGACGGTCGCGACGCCGCCGAAGCCCATCGACCGCAGGAACATCTGCGGGAACAGGGTCAGTCCGGCCAGTGAGACCGCGACCGTGACGCCGGAGACGAGGACCGTCCGTCCGGCGGTGGCCATCGTGCGGCCGAGCGCGCCCTCGACGCCGTCGGGGCCGTCCAGTTCCTCCCGGAACCTCGACACGATGAACAGGCCGTAGTCGATCGCCAGGCCGAGGCCGAGGAACGTCGTGATGTTGACCGCGAAGATCGACACGTCGGTGACGGCGGTGAGGACGTGCAGCGCGGTGAACGAGCCGAGGATCGCCACGCCGCCGATGACGAGCGGCAGGCTCGCGGCGACCAGCCCGCCGAAGATCACGACGAGCAGGATCAGCAGGATCGGCAGGGACAGGCCTTCCGCGCGTCCGATGTCGGCGCTGACGCGGTCGTTGACGGCCGTTTCGGTCGCGACGGGGCCGCCGAGGCGCACCGTCAGGCCGTCGGCGCGCTCCAGGCGCGGCTTCACCGCCTCGTAGGCGTCCGAGCGGGCCTGGTCGGTGGCGCCCGCGAGGCGCAGGGCCGCGTAGGTGGCCGTCCGGTCGTGGCTGACCAGCGCGGGCGAGCGGGTGGACCAGTAGGTCCCGGCGCTCGCGACCCGGTCCTTGGGCAGCGCGCCGAGCTGCCGGTCGATGGCGGCGCGGACGGACGGGTCGTCGATCGTCCGTCCCCGCGGCGCCCGGTAGAGCACGACGACGTCCGTGGCGTCGCGGCCGAGCGCGCGTTCGGCGGCGTCGACCGCGGCGGCGCTCTCGCTGCCCGGCGTCGTGAACCCGCCGGCCGAGCTGAGTGCGCCGAACACGCCGGTGCCCCAGACGGCGGCGATGACCAGCGCGATCACCGACAGGACGAGTGCGGGCCGTCGCCGTCGGTGCAGTAGTCGTCCCCAGCGTTCCAGCATGGGCCCCTCCGTGAAACTGCTTAGCTCTAGTAAACGGTGTTAACTGGTGAACGGTGTTAACATCGCATGGCTCCAGTGAGGGCGTCAAGCGGCGGAGGAGGGCGCGATGGAGAGCCGGCGGGAACGGCAGCGCGCCGCGACCGTGGACGAGATCACCCGCACGGCGCGGCGGATCCTGGTCGCGGACGGCGTCGAGGCGGTCACGCTGCGGGCCATCGCCCGCGACATGGGCATGACCGCGCCCGGCCTCTACCGCTACTTCGGCAATCACGGTGAACTGCTGCGCCATCTCGTGGCCGCGCTGTTCCGCGAGATCACCGAAGAGCTGGAAAAGGGGATGGACGCCCTCCCGAACCGGGAGATCGGCCTCAAGTTCCTCACGGTCGGCCGGGTCTTCCGCGAATGGTGCCTGGCCCACCCGCGCGAGTTCGCGCTCTTGTTCGGCGCGCCGCCGCCCGCGTTGGACGACGAAGGGCCGATCGACATCGCCGACGAGTGCGGCCGTCAGTTCGCCATGACGTTCATGCAGCTCTTCCTGCACCTCTGGGAGCACCACCCGTTCCCGGTGGCGTCCGACGACGAGCTGGACCCGTCGCTGCGCGTCCAGCTCGCGCGCTACCGGGAGACGCGCGGCATCGACCTTCCGCTCGCCGTCCTGCAAATCTTTTTGAACTGCTGGGTGCGGCTGGAGGGCGTGATCAGCATGGAGGTCTTCGGGCATCTCGATTTCGCTCTCGACGACGCCGAGCCCCTTTTCGAGCTGACCTTGAAGGACCTCGCCGAAATGCTGCACGTGCCGTACACGCCGCCCCGGGGCTGAGGACGGCGCGGCGGTTCCCGCGGCCTCGCGCGGCGGCGTCGGCTAGCGTCGGCCGCATGGGGGACGGCCTGCGGACGGTGCGGCTCGACCGGTGGCACGACGCCGACTTCGAGCTGCTGCGGCGGTTGAACGCGCCGGAGATGACCGACCATCTGGGCGGCCCGGAGAGCGAGTGGGACGTCTTCGGCCGCCATCAGCGCTACCTGTCGTACACCGAGCCGGGCGTCGTGGAGCTGTTCGCGGTGGAGGCCGACGGCGAGCGGATCGGGACGATCGGCTACTGGGAGCGGACCTGGCGCGACGAGCCCGGGTACGAGACGGGCTGGACCGTCCTGCCCTCCTTCCAGGGGCGCGGCGTCGCGACGGCGGCGGCGCTGGCGCTCGTCGCGCGGCTCGGGGCCGTGGCGCGGCACCGCTTCCTGTACGCGTTCCCGTCAGTGGACCATCCGGCGTCGAACGCGGTGTGCCGCAAGGCGGGGTTCACGCTGCTCGGCGAGACGGACTTCCTGTATCCGCGCGTCCCCTCGATGCGGGTGTGCGAGTGGCGGCTCGACCTGGACCCACCTTGATGTAGCTAGGTACATTAAGCGGGTGAGCGGAGTGCAGCGGGTCACCGGGCCTCTCCTGGACGTGCTGGAAGCGCTGGTCGAGGTTTACCGGCAGGACGGCGAGGTCCACGGCTGGGACCTCATGAAGACGACGCGGCGGGCCGGGCCGACCGTCTACCGCGTGCTGGACCGGCTGGAGGACGCCGGATGGGTCGCGGCGCGCTGGGAGGACGCGGCGCCGGACCCGTCCCGGCCGCGCCGCCGCTTCTACCGGCTGAACCCCGACGGGCTCGCCGCCGCGCGGACCCTGCTCGCCGAACGCCGTCCCGCCGCGCTCGACCGGACGTCCCGCCCGCCCCGGCCCGCATCCGGAACAACGTTCCGCCGCCTCTTCCGCCCACGTCCCACCGGAGGCACGACGTGACGGCGGCGCAATTCGTGTGCGCCGTCGCGGCGGGGCTCGTGGCGGCGGAGTGCGGCGACCTCGCGCCGTGGATCGCGCGGCGACTCGTCGTGTGGTCGGCGCACGCGCGCTACCGCGACGCGGAACGGGCCGCCGTCCGCACAGAAGAGTTGCAGGCCGTCCTCGCGGACCGTCCGACGCGCCTGCTCAAGCTCGCCACCGCGTTCGGCTTCACCCTCGCCGCCGTCGCGACGCTTACGACCCGCGCCACGCTCCACGCAGCGTCCCGCGCATCCCGGGCCGGGTTCGGCCGTCGCGCCGCCGTCCGGACGCGTGTGCGCGCGGCCGGCGTCCTGGCCGCCACGGCGAGTTCCAGCGGCGTGCTGACGTACTGCCTGCTCGGGCTGAACGAGGAACCGTCCGGCGGACTGGCGCTGGGCGTGGCGCTGAGCGGACTCGGCCTCGCCGGCACCTGGCGGTTGCGGCACGCCGTCCGCAGTCGGTGAAAAGAGGACGGCGCCCCTCCGCCGGGAGGGGCGCCGTCGCGCGTGTCAGTAGCTGGGCAGGCTCGGGTCGATCTGGTTGACCCAGGCCACGATGCCGCCGCCGACGTGGACGGCGTCGGAGAAGCCCGCGCTCTTCACGACCGCGAGCGCCTCCGCCGACCGCACGCCCGACTTGCAGTGCAGGACGATCTTCTTGTCCTGCGGCAGCCGCTCCAGCGCGGACCCGTTGAGGAAGTCGCCCTTCGGGATGAGCGTCGCCCCCGGGATGGAGACGATCTCGTACTCGTTGGGCTCCCGGACGTCCACGAGGAAGATGTCCTCGCCCCGGTCCTGGAGCGCCTTGAGGTCGTGGACGGAGATCGTGGAGTCCTTCGCGGCCTCGGCGGCCTCGTCCGACACCGCGCCGCAGAAGGCGTCGTAGTCCTCCAGCAGCTCGGTCTGCGTCGGGTTCTTGCCGCACAGCGGGCACTCGGGGTCCTTGCGGACCTTCACCGAGCGGTAGCTCATCTCCAGGGCGTCGTAGATCAGCAGCCGTCCGACGAGCGGCTCGCCGATGCCGGTGAGCAGCTTGATGGCCTCGTTGACCTGCACCGACCCGATGGACGCGCACAGCACGCCGAGCACGCCCCCCTCGGCGCACGACGGGACCATGCCGGGCGGCGGCGGCTCGGGGTAGAGGCAGCGGTAGCACGGGCCGTGCTCGGCCCAGAACACCGACGCCTGGCCGTCGAACCGGTAGATCGAGCCCCACACGTACGGCTTGCCGAGCAGGACGGCCGCGTCGTTCACCATGTAGCGGGTGGCGAAGTTGTCGGTGCCGTCCACGATGAGGTCGTAGCCGGAGAAAATCTCCAGGACGTTGTCCCGGTCCAGCGCCGTGTTGTGGACGACCACGTCGATGAGCGGGTTGATGTCGCGGACGGTCGCGGCGGCCGACTCGGCCTTCGGCAGCCCGAGCGTGGACTGCCGGTGGATGATCTGCCGCTGGAGGTTGGACTCGTCCACGACGTCGAAGTCGATGATCCCGAGCGTCCCGACGCCCGCCGCCGCCAGGTACATGAGCGCGGGGGAACCGAGGCCGCCGGCGCCGACGCACAGGACCCGGGCGTTCTTCAGGCGCTTCTGCCCGGACATCCCGACGTCCGGAATGATCAGATGGCGCGAGTAACGGTTGACCTCGTCGCGGGTGAGCTCCGCTGCGGGCTCGACCAGAGGTGGCAACGACACGGTGACTGCTCCTGTGCTGACGCTCGAAGGGGGCGGACGCCATCGTCCTGTCATCGCACAACCTTGCCATGCGGCTCGCGCATTCCCGAAGCCTGCCCTGGGGCTGTGAACACGCATGTCAACGCCCGGACGGGCATGGACCGTCCCGGAACGGGGACGAGGCGTCCGACGAGAGGAGCCGTCATGCTGTTCCGGAGACGCCGTACCAAACGCACGCCCAGCCTGCGCGAGACGAGGGCTCGGATGCGCACCGACAAGGCCGAGACCGATCTGCTCGCCACCGAGGCGCGCATCCACGCGGAGGCCGCCTTGATCCGGCGGGGACTGCGGCCCCGGCGCTGAGGTAAGGCCGCGATGGCGGGAACAATCGCTAATCTTGGCTGTTGTGGCGTTCCTGCCCCCCTCCTCCCGGCTTCCGGCCCGTCCCCCCGACGCGCCGTGGACGCCCCCGCCGACGCGGCTCGGCCTGACGGCCCGCCAGTGGGCGGTCGCGGCGATCACGGTGGCGTCCTGCCTGCTGCTGACCGCCGGGGTCTCCGTGGTGGCGGGCTGGCTGACGCTGCACCGCGACCCGACGGCGGCGGAGTTGGAGCGCGCGGCGAACCGGGACGTGGCCCGCCGCTGGTCCGCCTGGCCCGCCGGCCGGATCTTCCCCGGCACGCTGCCCTACCAGCCCGGCGGCGGGCCCGGCGAGACCGCGCGGCGGCTCGGGATCCTGCCCGACACCGGTTGCCCGGACGCCGTGGACGCGCAGATCGCCGCGCTGCTCACCGCCAACGGCTGCCGCGCCGCGCTGCGCGCCACCTACGCGGACGCGCTGGGCGGCGTCGTGACGACCGTCGCCGTCGTCGCGTTCCCCGACCCGTCCGGGGCGGACCGGGCGTTCCGCGAGCTGCAGAAGGCGTCGTCCGGGGACGGTGACGGGCGCATCGGCCCGGCGGTGCGCGCGGCGGCCTTCCCGGGGACGTCCTCGGCGCCGTTCACCGACGCGTCCCGCATGAACCGCACCTCGACCCGCGCGGGGCCGTACCTTCTGCTGACCGCTTCCGGCCTGTTCGACGGACGTCCCGCGAGCACGGTCACCAAGCCGCTGCCCGGCGACCCGTTCGGTATCGCGCCGCAGCTCGCGGCGCAGATCGGGCGGACGCTGGCGGCCCGTCCGCTGCCGTCGTGCGGCGGCGCCGATTGGCGGTGCTGACGATGCGTCTCGTCCGTGGCGCGGCATTCCTCGCCGCCGCTCTCGCCCTGCTGCCGCAGGTTCCCGCGTCCGCCGACGGGATCCGCGACCGGCAGTACGGCTTCCTGCGGCTCATCGAGGCGGACAAGGCGTGGCGGACGACGCGCGGCGCCGGAGTCACGGTGGCCGTCGTGGACAGCGGCGTCGATCCCTTGCACGCCGACCTCGCCGGGTCCGTCACCACCGGCCCCGACATGATCAAGGACGCCGACCGGGGAACGAAGCCCAAACGCCTGCACGGCACCGGCATGGCGTCCCTCATCGCGGGCCACGGGCACGGTCCTGGGAACGGGTCGGGCGTGATCGGGCTGGCGCCGCAGGCCAAGATCCTCGCGATCCGCGTCCTCGCCGAGCCGGAGGACCCCGGATACGCGCGCTACCGGTCGACGGAGGCGGACCGGAACTCGGTCGCGCAGGGCATCCGGTACGCCGCCGACCACGGCGCGGACGTGATCAACCTCTCGCTCGGCCGGACCGGCGAGGCCCCCGCCGAACGCGCCGCGATCGCCTACGCGATCAACAAGGGCGTCGTGGTCGTGTCGGCGGTCGGCAACGACGGCGACAAGCTCGGCGGCCTCGACCAGGACGGCTTCGCGCCCTACTCCTACCCGGCGTCCTACCCCGGCGTGATCGCGGTCGCGGCGACGACCGAGGGCCGGACGCGCGCCGAGTTCTCCAACCGCAACTACTCCGCGCTCGTCGCCGCGCCCGGCGAGGGCCTGACGATCGCGGGTCCGGGCAAGGCCTACTTCGTCAGCGCCGGGACGAGCGACGCGAGCGCCGTCGTGTCCGGCATCGCCGCCCTGATCCGCTCGGAGCACCGCGGGCTCGCGCCCGCGCTCGTCGCGCAGGCCCTCGTGCAGAGCGCGCAGGGCGGCGGACGCTACACGCCCGACGTCGGCTATGGCGAGGTGGGCGCCGCCCGCGCCCTGACCGCCGCCGCGCGCCTCGCGGGTTCCCCGCCCCAGACCGGCAAGCGGGCGGCCGAGCGCTTCGGCGGCCCGTCCGGCCCGGTGGCGATCATCGACCGTCCGGCCTGGATGAAACCGCTGATCGTCTTCGTGATCGTCGGGGGAGTGGGCGGCGCGGCGGCCGGAGTCCTGATCGCCTTGACGCTGTTCCGGCGTCACCCGCGTCCGGCCACAGCACCTTTCATGACGGGCCCACCCCCGGCTTCCCCACCTGGCATGGCCGGCCCTCCGCCGACCATGACGGATTCCCTGCCCGGCACAGCATCTCCGCGACCCCTGCCTCCGGACCCGCCGGAAACGATCGTCCCGCCGCCCCCGGACACAGCGGATTCCCCGCCGGAAACGCCGGACAGGGCAGGTCCTCCGCCGGACACGGCTGACTAACCCCGCACGGCGGATTCGCCTCCGCCGGGATGGCGGATTCTCCGCGGGCGGCGGCCCGGCTGAGCCGTCTCCGCCGGGGACGGCGGGTCGGTGGACGCCGGGCGGGGCGGGTCGCCTGCGGCGCTAGCTGGCGGATTCGCCGCCGCCGGGCGATTCCCCTCCGGTATGAGGTCCGTTACGCTCCGCTCGTGTCGCGCGCCGAGATCTCCGCTCCCGATGTGGAGCCGCCGCCGTCCGGGCGGGCCGTGCGCCGGACGCCGACCGCGCTCGTCGTGGCCGTCGCGGTCGGGTGCGCGGTCGCGCTCGCGCTGTCGGTGGCGCGGCTGACCGCCGAGCTGACGCGGTCGCCGACGCGGGCCGAGGCCGTCGCGGCGCGGTCGGCGGAGATCGCCGCGCGGTACCGGACGTGGCCCGCCGGGCGCATCTTCCCCGCGTCGCTTCCGTACACGTTGGACGGTGCGCGGGCGACGGCGCGCCGCCTCGGCATCGCATCCGGCACCGGCTGCGCGTCCGGCGTGGACGCGGCGATGGTCAAAGCGCTGGACGCGCTGGGCTGCCGGGCCGTCCTGCGCGCGACCTACCTGGACCAGTCGCAGGGTCTGGGGGTGACGGTCGGCGTGGTCGTGCTGGCGGACGCGGCGCGAGCCCGCCGCGCGGCCGAGAGCCTTACGCCGCACGGCGCGGTCCTGGGCGTCCGGGCGCTGACGTTCGCGGGCTCACTGGCCGGACATTTCACGGACAAGGCGCGGCAGACCACCGCCATCGGTAACGACGGCCCTTACGTCGTCGCGGCGACGGCCGGTTACGCGGACGGCCGCCCGCGCCGCGGGCATCCTCAGCCCGACCTGATCACGCTGACGCGCCGGCTCGCGTCGGGGATCCTCACGCCGCTGACCAGGCCCGTCCCGCTGACGTGCGACGACAGGCATTTCTCATGCTGACGCCGCGCCGCCCGGCCGCCTTTCCCACCGGCCGACCGAGAGAGGCTCTGCCTTCCGATCGTCCGACAGGAATTGTCCCGGCCGGTCTCCCGACAAAGACGGCTCCTAACGTTCGGCCGGAAGAAATTCCGCTCGCCGGGCGCCCGCCGCGAAGCCTCCCTTTCGGTCGGTCGATAGAAATCAGGTCCCTCGGCCACCCGGCCGGCGAGTTCTCTTTCTGCCGACGGATGGAAAGCAGGCGCCGGGGACGGGCGGCGCGCGGCATCGGGTGCGCCGTCGCGGCGGTCGTGCTGCTCGTCGCATGCGTCGCGGGTCCGGTGCGCGCCGACCAGGTGCGCAACGCGATGGCACCCGTCCTCGACGCCCTCGGAGTACCGCGCGCCTGGCGGCTGACGAGGGGTGCGGGCGTGACGGTGGCCGTCCTCGACTCCGGTGTGGACGGCGCACAGGCCGACCTCGCAGGCTCCGTCACCCAAGGCCCCGACTACACCGAGGGCGCGAACCCGCCCGGCACCCTGCCGCGCCGCGTCCACGGCACGAACATGGCCTCGATCATCGCCGGGCACGGCCACGGCCCGGGCGACGCCGACGGCGTCACGGGCGTGGCCCCCGAGGCGCGGCTGCTCTCCGTCCGCGTGATCCTGGAGCGCGACGAGCCGGGCTTCACCGTCTTCACCCGCGAGCCGCGCTTCGCGGGCACGATCGCCGCGGGCATCCGCTACGCGGTGGACCACGGCGCGGACGTCCTGAACCTGTCGCTCGGCCGCTCCTACCCGACCCGCGCCGAACGCGAGGCCGTCGCCTACGCGCTCGCCCACGGAACGGTCGTGGTCGCCGCGGCGGGCAACAACGGCGAGGACACGCGCACGCCCGGCCCGTCCCGCCCCGCCTGCGCCCCCAGCCCCGTCCAGCCGCACAGCGCCGCGCGCCCGAGCGGTTCGGTGCGGCTGAGCGGGGCTGAGGAGATGGAGCGGTCGGGGTGCTCGGTGCGGGCGGCGACGAAGTTCACCTATCCGGCGTCCTTCCCCGGCGTCATCTCGGTGGCGGCCGTGGACGCGAACGGGCGGCACGCCGGCTTCTCCAACCGCAACTCGGCCGTCGTCGTCTCGGCGCCCGGCGTCCGGATCATCGGGGCGGGGCCGGGCGGGCAGTACTGGGTCGGCGACGGCACCAGTCCCGCCACCGCGTTCGTGTCGGGTGTGGCCGCCTTGATCCGTGCTCGGCACCCGCACCTCGCGCCCGCGCTGGTCGAGCAGGCGATCACGACCGGCACGCAGCACCGGCCGAAGCGCGGCTACGACACCGGCGTCGGGTTCGGACGGGTGGACGCGTACGCCGCGCTGGTTGCGTCCGACGCGTTGGCAGGCCATCACGGCTCCGACTTCGGCCTTCCCGCCGGTAGGCATTTCGCCGCCGGATCCTCGGAGCCCGTGATGGTCGTCCACCGCAGCACCGCCGTGGTCGTCACGACGATCACGACCGCCGCGCTGGCCGCGCTCGGCATGTTCGCCGCGATTCCGATTCTGCTTCGCCGACGCCGCGAGACGGTGTGGCCCGAGGACTGAGGGCCGTCCCGGCGTCCGCCTGCGCACGCCGCGAGCCGTGCGCCCGCCGCCTGGACGGCGAGATCGTCCGGCGTGGGGGCGGGTTATCCACAGGGCGGAGTTGGGCTTGGTCGGGGAGGAGGGTGATGAGCGACAATCGGCGGCATGGACCCCGATGACTACGCCGAGGCCGTGCTGGACACCGTGGAGCGCATCCCGCCCGGCAAGGTCATGGCGTACGGCGACGTCGCCGAGATGGTCGGGACCGGCGGGCCGCGGCAGGTCGGACGGGTCATGGCCCATTTCGGCGGCGGTGTTCCCTGGTGGCGGGTGCTGCGCGCCGACGGATCCCCGCCGTCGGGGCATGAGGTCCGCGCGTTGGAGGAATACCGCGTCGAGGGCACGCCGCTGCGTCCCGACGGCCGGCGCGTGGACATGCGCCGTGCCCGCTGGGACGGCGCATGAAAGGACAAAAGCACCCATGTTTCCCACCCGTAACCGTCCGGGCACATGGCCCGAACAAACGTTTCGTATGTTCCTCCCGTGAAGACCGCTGACCTGCTCCAGGACGACGACCTGGCGCTCCGGCCGCTCGCCTGCGCGACCGCGCTCGACCGTCCGGTGCGCCAGGTGTTCGTGACGGACCTGCCCGACCCGAGCCGTTACCTGGACGGCGGCGAACTCGTCCTCACCGGGCTCATGTGGCGGCGCGGCCCGTACGACTCGGTGCCGTTCGTCGCGTCGCTCGCCGCGCGGGGGATCGCGGCGCTCGGCGCGGGGGAGGCGGCCGCGCCCGTCCCCGACGACTTGGTGGAGGCGTGCGAGCGGTACGGGGTCCCGCTCGTGGCCGTCCCGGCGCAGACGACGCTGTCACGGGTGATGGCGATCGTCGTCCGGCGCCTGGACGCCGAGACGTCCGCGGCGGGCGCGACGCTCCCCGCGTCCCATGAGGCGCTGCTGGCGCGCCTCCCCGCCGAGGCGCGCCGCGGCTTCCGCCAGCAGGTGCTCGGCGCGATCACCGCCTACGACCGCCGCTACCGCAGCGACCTGCTCGGCACCCTCGCCCAGTTCCTCGCCTGCTCCGGTTCCTGGACGGCCTGCGCCCGTCGCCTGAACCTCCACGTCAACACGCTGCGCTACCGGATCCGCCGCATCGAGGAACTCACCGGCCGCGACCTTTCGTCCCTGGACGACCGAGTGGACCTCCTCCTGGCCCTACGCGCCTGACCCCGCCCCAAACCGCCCCGGGCACCCGCGCCCACCCGCCCGAAGCATCCCGCGCCCACCCGGCAGGCGCCCCCGCGCGCCGCACGAGCCCGCCCCGCATCCACCTGAAGTGGCGCGCCGACCCCAGGCGACCCCAACGGCCGGCCCCTGCGCGGTCGGCGCGGCGCGCTGTCGTCCGAGGCCAGTGACCCGGCTCTCGCGCGATGCGCGCCCGGCCCGGCGTGCCCCGCCTGCACGCGGCCGGCCCAACTGAGGAGTCGTGCCGCGCGTCTCCAGGCATGCCCGCCCGCGACCGGACCTACTGTCCGCGCGCCTGGCCCGCGCACTATCCGCATCCTGGCGCCGCGTGCTGGTTCTGCGCGCGTTGCTGAGTGTGAGCGAACGCGAGCGTGCGCGTCCACGTGCGGCTGGGGCTGTGCGCTTGGTCCCGCGTGGTCTGCACGCACGCTCGGCCCTGCGTGCGTTGCGGGCTTTGGGCGACCGCGAGCGTGCGCGTCGGCGTGCGGCTGGGGCCGTGTGCTTGTTCGCGGGTGGTTTGCGCTCACGCTTGGTCCTGCGCGGCTGGGTCACGCCTGGTCGGGCTTGGGTGTTGGGTGGCGTGGGTTGTGGGGGTTTGGGTGGGTGGGCCGGGGGCGGAGCGGCTCGGGTTGGGGGCGGCGTGGACGCAAGTGTCTCGATCTTCTGCTGAAATCGTCTCTTGTGCCGCCAGGGTCTTACCGTCTCGTGCGCCGCGCCGGTCCCAGCCGGGTCGCGGTGCCGGAGCTCGATGGGCGGCAGCGGCGTGTCGTGGAGCACGGCGGCGGTCCGTTGCTCGTGCTCGCCGGGCCCGGGACGGGGAAGACCACCACGATCGTCGAGGCGGTCGTGGAGCGGATCGAGAACCGGAACGTTGATCCGGAACGGGTGCTCGTCCTGACGTTCAGCCGTAAGGCGGCCGAGGAGCTGCGGCAGCGGATCACCGGGCGGCTGAGGCGCACGACGCGCACGCCGCTCGCGCTCACGTTCCACAGTTACGCGTACGCGCTGCTCCATCGGGACGCGCTCGCGCGGGGGGAGGAGCCGCCCCGGCTGCTGTCGGGGCCGGAGCAGCTTCTCGAAGTAAGGCGGCTGCTGGAAGGCGAGCGGGCGGACGGCGCTCGCGGCTGGCCCCCTGATCTCCACGAGACGCTCGCCACCCGGGGCTTCGCCGAGGAACTGCGGGACTTCATGCTGCGGGCCGCCGAGCGCGGGATCTACGGGGACGACCTCGCGGGCCTCGGCAAGATCCGGGGACGTCCGGAATGGGTGGCGATCGGCGCGTTCATGGAGCGGTACGCGGCGCGGTTCGACGTCGATCCCGTCCCGACGCTCGACTACGGCCAGCTCATCCAGGAGGCCGCCGGCACCCTCGCCGACGAGGACGCCCTGTTCCGCGAACGCGACGCCTACGACGTCGTGTTCGTCGACGAGTACCAGGACACCGACCCGGCTCAGGAGGACCTGCTCCAGAAGCTGGCGGGCGAGGGCCGCGACCTGATCGTCGTCGGCGACCCCGACCAGTCGATCTACGGGTTCCGGGGCGCGGACGTGCGCGGCATCCAGGAGTTCCCCGACCGGTTCCGGACGATCACCGGCGAGCCGGCGCCCGTCGTCGCGCTGCGGACGTGCCGGCGGATGGGCCCGGCGATCCTGGCCGCGTCCCGGCGCGTCGCGCAGCGGCTGCCCGCGTCCCCGCGCGCAGGGGACGAGCATCGCGCGCTGCTGCATCCGCCGGACCTGGAGGAGGGCGAGGTCCACGCCGTCATCGCCGACTCCGAGAGCCAGGAGGCGGCGCTGGTCGCGGACGAGCTGCGCCGCGCCCACCTGCTCGACGGCGTCCCGTGGTCGCGGATGGCGGTGCTGGTGCGGAGCGCGGCGCAGCAGGTCCCGGCGCTCCGAAGAGCGCTCGCGCAGGCGGGCGTCCCGGCGATCGTGACGGGCGACGACGTGCCGCTGATGGCCGAGCCCGCCGTCCGCCCGTTCCTGCTGCTGCTGCGCGCCGCGCTGAAGAAAGGCTTCCTGGACGAGGAGGTCGCCGAGGACCTGCTGACGGGCCCGCTCGGCGGCGCGGACGCCCTCGCGCTGCGCCGCCTCAAGCGCGCCCTGCGGGACCTGGAGGAGATCGCGGGCCAGAACCGGACGCTCGGCGAGCTGATGGTCGCGGCCGTCAGCGACGTCGGCGAACTCGCGCTCGTCCACGAGAAGGTCCGCGCGCCCGCCGAGCGCGTCGCGAGCCTCATCGAGACCGCGCGCAAGAGCGCCGACCGGGGCGGGTCCGCCGAGGACGTGCTGTGGGACGTGTGGCGCGCGAGCGGACGCGCCGACGTCCTGCTGGAGCAGAGCGTGAAGGGCGGGATGCGCGGGGCGTCCGCCGACCGGGACCTCGACGCGGTCGTCGCGCTGTTCGACCACGCCGCCCGGTTCGTGGACCGGCTCCCGCACGCGGGCCCTGAGCTGTTCGTGGACGACATCGCGGGCCAGGAGATCGCGGGCGACACGCTCGCCGACCGGGCGCCCGAGGGCGAGGCCGTCCGGATCCTCACCGCGCACCGCGCGAAGGGCCTGGAGTGGGACGTCGTGGTCGTGGCGGGCGTCCAGGAGGGCGTCTGGCCGGACGTGCGGCTGCGCGGCTCCCTGCTCGGCCTGGAGGAACTGCTCGAATACGCGGCGGGCACGCAGATCGAGCCGGGCGCGGCGGCGGGCGCGTCGATGGCCGCGAAGATGCTGCACGAGGAGCGCCGCCTGTTCTACGTCGCGGTGACGCGGGCGCGCAGGCGGCTGGTCGTGACGGCGGTCGGCGGCGAGGACACCGAGGAGCGCCCGTCCCGGTTCCTGAACGAGCTGGTCCCGGGCGCGCTGGAGCGGTCGCGGCTGGACGAGAAGACGCGCTGGCTGTCGCTGCCCGCGCTCGTCGCGGATCTGCGGTCGGTGGTCGCGGACCCGTCCCGTCCCGAGGCGCTGCGCCGCGCCGCCGCCGGCCACCTCGCCCGCCTCGCCCGCGCCGGGGTGCGCGGCGCGAGCCCCGACCAGTGGTACGCGATCACCGCGCTGTCGGATCCGGGGCCGGCGTTCGACGACGGCGAGCAGATCCAGGTGTCGCCGTCCCAGGTCGAGACGTTCACGACGTGCGGGCTGCGCTGGCTGCTGACCTCGGCGGTCGGCGCGCAGGACGGCGGCCCGAACGAGTACGCGGCGATGGGCAAGGTCGTCCACGCGGTGGCGGAGATGGCGGGCGCGGACGACGGCGTCACCGAGGTGGACGTCGCGCGCCGCCTGGACGAGATCTGGAACGACCTGGACTTCCGCAGCGCCTGGTACTCGGACAAGCAGCGCGAGCAGGCGGCGGCGATGGTCGACAAGTTCCTCGCCTGGCACCGGCAGAACCCGAACGAGGTCGTCGCGCTGGAGGAGTCGTTCCGGGTGGACCTCGGCCGCGTCGTCATCAAGGGCCGCATCGACCGGGCCGAGCGGGACGAGCAGGGACGCGCCGTCATCATCGACATCAAGACGTCCACGACGCACGTCCCGAAGGAGGACCTGGCGCGCCACCCGCAGCTCGGCGTGTACCAGTACGCGGTGATGCTCGGCGCGTTCGAGCGGCACGGGCTGATCGAGCCGGGCGGGGCCAAGCTCGTCCAGGTCGGGAAGGCGGCGTTCACGGCGAAGGCCCGCGAGCAGGAGCAGCCGCCGCCGGGCGAGGACGCCGACCCCGAGTGGCCGAAGAAGCTGGTCGAGATCGTCGCGACGGGCATGGCGAGCGACGTGTTCCAGGCGCGGGTGAACGAGAAGTGTCGGAGCTGTCCCGTACGGTCGTGCTGTCCGGTGCACGACGAGGGGGGACGGGTCGGTTCATGATCACTCCGGCGGAGCTGGCGCGCCTGCTGGAGCTGCCGGAGCCGACGCGCGAGCAGGCGGAGGTGATCGCGGCGCCGCTGGCGCCGATGGCGGTGATCGCGGGCGCCGGGTCGGGCAAGAGCGAGACGATGGCGGCCCGCGTGGTGTGGCTGGTGGCGAACGGGTTCGTCCGGCCGGAGCGGGTGCTCGGGCTGACGTTCACCCGCAAGGCCGCCGCCGAGCTGGCCGTCCGGGTCCGCAAGCGGCTGGACGCGCTGTTCGAGGCGCTGCCCGAGGACGAGCTGGAACGCCTCGGCGGCGACGACCTGCGCCACGGCGAGCCGATGGTCGCGACGTACCACTCCTACGCGGCGCGGCTGTTCGGCGACCACGCGCTGCGCGAGGCGCTGGAGCCGACGATGCGGCTGATCTCCCCGGCGGTCGCGTGGCAGCTCTGCTCGCGGGTCGTGGACGCCTACGACGGCCCGATGGACGAGGTGGACTGGTCGCCCGACACCGTCACCAAGGCCGTCATGGAACTGGCGGGCGACCTGGCGGAGCATCTGCGCGGCCCGGAGGACATCCGGCGCGTCGGGGCGTGGCTGGACGCCCGGTTCGCCGCGCTCGCCAAGCCGCTGAACGCGCAGCGCGACATCGTCCGCAAACAGGCCGTCCGGGAGCGGCTCCTGCCGCTGATCGAGGCGTACCGGCAAGCCAAGCGCAACCGGGAGGTCGTGGACCACGGCGACCAGATGGCCCTCGCCGCGCGCATCGCGGCCCGGCATCCCGAGGTCGGGATGATCGAGCGGTCGCGGTTCTCGGTCGTGCTGCTGGACGAGTACCAGGACACGAGCCAGGCGCAGCTCGTCCTGCTGCGGTCGCTGTTCGGCGGCGGGCACCCGGTGACGGCGGTCGGCGACCCGTGCCAGTCGATCTACGGCTGGCGCGGGGCGAGCGCGGGGAACCTGCTGCGGTTCACCCACGACTTCCCGCGCCGTCCGGCGATCGAGGGACCGCGCGGACGGCCCGCCGAGCCCGCGCCCGTCCGGCAGCTCAGCCGCAGCTTCCGCAACGGCGAGCGGATCCTCGCCGCCGCCGCGCGCGTCCAGGAGGAACTGCGCGCCGACACCGCGCAGGTGCCGGTGCTGACGCCGGGCGCGGGCCGGGAGGGGCGCGGACGGGTCGAGTGCGCGCTGCTGCCGACCGTCGAGGACGAGGCCGAGCGCATCGCCGCCCGCGTCCTCGCCCTCCCGCTGGCGGAGACGGCGCCCGACGGGGAGCCGTCCGACGAGCCGCTGCGCTGGTCCGACATCGCGGTCCTCGCCCGCAAGCGCTCGCAGTTCCCGCTGATCCGGCGTGCGCTGGAGGCGCGGGGGATTCCGGTGGAGGTGGTCGGGCTCGGCGGGCTGCTGACCGTCCCGGAGGTGCAGGACGTCGTCGCGACGTTGCGCGTGATGCACGACCCGTCCGCCGGGGCGGCGCTGGCGCGGCTGCTGACCGGCCCGCGCTGGCGGCTCGGCCCGCGCGACCTGGTGGCGCTCGGCCGCCGCGCCCGCGAGCTGGCTTTGGACGCGGCCCGCGACATCACGCCGCCCGAGACGCCGCCCGAGGCCGCGCCGCCCGGGGACGCCGATCCGCTGAGCCGTCTGGTCACCGAGCTGAACCAGGAGACCGGCAGCCTCATCGACGCGCTGGACGACCTCGGCCCGTCGCCGGGAGGTCGGTCGGGGTCGGTTGGTCGGGGGAATACAGCGTTCTCGCCGGAGGGCTACGGCCGGTTGCGCCGGTTGCGCGACGAGCTGCGGCAGTTGCGCTCGCAGGCCGGGCTGGCGCTGCCCGACCTCGTCACCGAGGTGGAACGCGCGCTCGGGCTGGACATCGAGGTCGCGGCGCGGTCCGGGCTCGACCCGGTCACCGCCCGCGCCGACCTGGACGCGTTCGTCGACGCCGCCGCCGCGTTCGCCGGCGACGCCGAGGACCCGACGCTCGGCGCGTTCCTGGCGTACCTGTCGGCCGCCGAGTCCGAGGAGTTCGGGCTGGAGGCCGGACGGGTCGGCGAGACCGACAGCGTGAAGCTGCTGACCGTCCACGCGTCCAAGGGCCTGGAGTGGCCGGTCGTGATCGTGCCGGGGCTGGCGTCGGCGGCGCAGAAGAACGGGGCGCCCGCGAAGGGCTCGGTGTTCCCGTCGCCGCCGCAGAACGCCACCCGCTGGACGGCCAACGCCCGCGTCCTGCCGTTCCCGCTGCGCGGCGACCGCCTGGACCTGCCCGTCCTGCGCGGCCTGGAGAAGGACGACCTCGCCGCGTTCGACGCCGCCTGCGCCGAACGCGACCTGCGCGAGGAGCGGCGGCTCGCCTACGTCGCGGTGACGCGGGCGTCGAGCCTGCTCATCGCGACGGGCTACCGGTGGGGCGCGTCGGGGCGTCCGCTCGGGCCGTCGCCGTTCCTGGAGGAGATCCGCGCGGTGTGCCTGGCGGGCGCGGGCACGGTCGCGGCGTGGGCGGAGCCGCCCGAGGACGGCGCGGCGAACCCGCTGCTCGCGCGCGCCGAGGAGGGCGCGTGGCCGCCGCAGCCCGACACCGGCCCGCGCTACGCGGCGATCGTGGAGGCGGCGCGGATGGTCGAGGACGCGACGCGCGGCCGGAACCGTCCGTGGGCGGGCCGCGACGGGCTCGCCGAGCCGGACCGGCTGCGCATGTCGGCGTGGGCGCGGGACGTGGAACTGCTGCTCGCCGAACGCGACCGGGGCCGCGGCGGGGACGGCCTCCAGGTCGAGCTGCCCGCGCATCTGACGGTGTCGTCGCTGGTCACGCTGGCCCGCGACCCGGCGGCGCTGGCCCGGCAGATCCGCCGTCCGATGCCGCGTCCGCCCGCGCCGCACGCCCGGCGCGGCACCGCGTTCCACTCCTGGCTGGAGGGCCGCTGGGGGCAGCAGCGGCTGCTGGACCTGGACGAGCTGCCCGGCGCCACCGACGCCGAGGCCGCCCCCGACACCGACTTCGAGGAGTTGCGCGTCCGGTTCGAGGAGTCGGAGTGGGCCGCGCGGGAGCCGCTGGACATCGAGGTCCCGTTCGAGACGATGATCGGGGACCGGCTCGTCCGGGGCCGGATGGACGCGGTGTTCCGCTCCGGCGCGGACGCCTACGAGGTCGTGGACTGGAAGACGGGCGCGCTCCCGTCCGACGCCGACGCCGCGGCCGCCGCCGTGCAGCTCGCCGCGTACCGGCTGGCGTGGGCGGAGCTGGCGGGCGTGCCGCTGGACCGGGTGAGCGCCGCGTTCCACTACGTCCGAGCCAACCGGACAATTCGCCCAGCCGACCTGTTGGACGCGTCCGGGCTCGCCGCGCTCCTGGAAACCGTTCCCGCGACCTGACCGGCGCGAAAACCCGGGCCACTGAGAATTCCAGCGGGAAAACGCGCGCTCACGGCGGACTGCGCGTTCTGTTTTGTCAATCGGCTCCGTGGCGCCGCGCGGGGGCGCGTGGTTGCGTATGCGCGTGACGACCAGCGTGAAAGGGGTGACGGGACGATGGGGGTTCCCACGGTGAACGACACGGCGGTGGACGAACGGCATCCGCCGATGAAAGTGAGGCGCGTCACCTTTGATTGGTCGCGGACGCCCGTCCACTGGATTCCGGACGCACCTGCGGCCACCCATATGGTGAATTTCTTCCAAATTTTGCTGACCACGGGCGAGAAATGGTTCGTCCAGTGCGTGCAGGAGGCGACGCCGTACCTGGACGACCCGCGGCTGCGCGCCGAGATCAAGGACTTCATCGGGCAGGAGATCGTCCACGCGCGCAACCACCAGGGCGTCCTGGACCAGTTGCTCGCCGAGAACGGCCTGCCGACCGACCACATCACCGGGCCCGCGCACGCGCAGCTCACCGAGCGCGCGAAGAAGATGGCCGAGCTGGCGCGGCGCTCGCCGCGCAGGTTCCGGCGGCGGCTGCTGTTCGAGCTGGGCGCGGTGAGCGCGATCGAGCACTACACGGCGGTCGTCGGCGAGTGGATCATCAAGAACACCGTGCTGGACGAGTGCGGCGCCGACCCGGTCATGCTGGACCTGTTCCGCTGGCACGGCGCCGAGGAGGTCGAGCACCGGTCGGTGGTGTTCGACGTCTTCGAGCAGCTCGGCGGGAAGTACCCGCTGCGCGCGGTGTCGTGGGTGATCGCGGTGACGCTGCTGTCGTCCACGCTGGCGGCGGGCACGCTGGACCTGCTGCGCCGCGACCCGGCGATCAAGGGACCGGTGACGCTCCCGCGCGTCTACCGCTCCTATCGCAGGTCGGTGCGGCGCGGGCAGATCCCGGGCATGGCGATGTTCTTCCTCAAGGAGGGACTGATCTATCTGCGTCCGTCGCACCACCCGTCGAAGGTGTGCTCGACGCAGCTCGCGGTCGACTACCTCAAGCGGTCCCCGGCGGCGCAGGCGGCGGGATATACACCTTACTGACCGGCCGAAACGCGTGATGACCGTCACCGGCACTGGTCAGGCGCACGCGATTCCGGGATGATCCGTGGGCAGGAACCCGAGGAGGCGGCGTGCCGACGACCCACGACGAGAGAATCGTTGCCGAGTTCACCAAGCAGGCGGTCACGTTCGCCGATCCGAGCCTGAACGGCGCGTTCGTCAACCATCTGGACCGGCTGATCGCGTTCGCCGACCCCGAACTCGACCTGGACGACATCGTGCTGGAGGTCGCCGCCGGGACGGGCATCGTCGGCCGGGCGCTGGCGCCGCGCGTCCGGCACGTCACCGCGCTCGACCTCACGCCCGCGATGCTGGCGACGGGCAAGTGCGACGCGGACCGGGCCGGGCTGACGAACGTCACGTTCACGCTCGGCGACGCGACCGCGCTGCCCTACCTGGACAAGTCGTACACGCTGATCATCACGCGGTTCTCCGTCCACCAGGTCGCCGACCCGGCGCGGATGATCGCCGAGATGGCGCGGGTCGGCCGGCCCGGCGCGGCGCTGATCATCGCCGACATCGTCCGGCCGGACGGGCTGGACGGCGACCCCGACCGGATCGAGCGGCTGCGCGACCCGTCGCACGGCACGCTGCTCACTGCCGACCGGATCGCGGCGCTGGTCGAGGACGCTGGCGCGGAGGTCAAGCGCACGGACGGGTACGAGATCGTCCGGCCGCTGGAGCCGTGGCTGGCGTCCGCGCGGACGCCCTCCGACGTCGCCGACCAGATCCGCGCGGAGTTGACCGCCGAGCTGGCCGGAGGCCCGGCGACGGGGATGCGGCCCGTCCGGAAAGACGGCGAACTTCACTTCACCCACTCGTACCTGCACCTTCAGGCGAATGTTGGGTGAAAGGGGCGACTTACTCGTCCAAACGTTCGACTCGGCTCGCTTGTGTGTTCTATCTTGTCGAACATGCTTTCTAGCACCGCGCTTCCCCCGGGCCGCGAGCCCGCCGCGCTGGCCATGCGCATCGGCGTCGTCGCGGCCGAGGCGGCGCTCGCCACGTTCGCCCGCAACCTCGACCTGGACGCCCTCGCCGACGGCCCGGTCGACTTCCAGGGCGCCATCAACCCGCACGAGTGGCCGGTGTTCTCCCTGGTGATCGACACGCTCGCCGAAGCTTCCCCCGACGACGGCCGCACCCTGGACGAGCGCCGCACCGAGGCCCTGAACGACCTGGCCCGCATCTGCCTGGCCGCCAAATCCCGCGCCGCCTGACCACGTCGGTCAGGCGTCGGGGAGGGAGCGGCGGCGGACCTTGCCGGTGCTCGTGCGGGGGAGTTCGGGGACGAACACGATGTCGCGCGGCACCTTGAAGCGGGCCAGGCGCTGCCTGACGTAGTCGCGCAGGTCGTCGGCCGTCGTCGCCGCGCCGGGGACGAGCACGACGTGGGCGGCGAGGCGTTCGCCGAAGGTGTCGTCGGGGACGCCGGTGACGGTGACCTCGGCGACGTCCTCGTGCCGGTTCAGCAGGTCCTCCACCTCGCCGGGGAAGACGTTCTCGCCGCCGGAGACGATCATGTCGTCGGCGCGGCCGTCCACGAAGAGGCGGCCGGACGCGTCCAGGTGGCCGAGGTCGCCGGTCGCGGTCAGGCCGTTCCGGACGTCCTTGCCGCCCCCGCCGGTGTAGCCGGAGAAGCGCAGGCCGCCGCCGGTGAAGATCTCGCCGGTCTCGCCCGCCGGGAGTTCGCGGCCGTCGGCGTCCAGGATCTTCACCTTGATGCCGAGGGACGGGCGGCCGACCGTGCCGGGCGCGGCGCGCAGGTCCTCGGGGGTCGCGATGGCGGCCCAGCCGGTCTCGGTCGCGCCGTAGAGGTTGCGCAGGACGTCCCCGAACTCGTCCATGAACCGCTCCGAGAGGTGCGGGAGCAGCGCCGAGCCGCCGCACAGGACCGTTCTCAGCGACATCGGGCGCGGCCCGTACGGGACGTCCAGCATCCGCTGGAGCATGATCGGCACGGCGACGAGCGTGCCCGCCTCGTGCCGTTCGATCGCCGCGAGCGTCGCGGCCGGGTCGAACCGGGGGGCCAGGACGACCGGCGAGCCGAGCGCCAGCCCCATCATCAGGAACCCGAAGCCGAGGACGTGGAACAGCGGCGGCGCCACCACCACCGGCGACCCCGACCGCATCGGCGCGCGGCGCGCGAACGACAGGCCCCCGGCGAGCAGCGCGGGCAGCGAGTAGTCGTGGCGTGCGCCTTTCGGGGTGCCGGTCGTGCCGGACGTCATGATCACGAGCCGGCCCGGCCGTTCGGGGGAGAAGGGCACCGGCTCGACGTCCTCGATGAGCGAGCCGAGCTGCGCGTCGCCGTAGCTGTGGACGCGGACCCCGGCGAATCCGGACGCGTCCACCAGCTCGTCGAACTCGGCGTCGTGCAGCAGCAGCGCGATGCCCTCGCGGTCGGCGACGGCGCCGAGCTGCGGCGCGGAGAAGTCGGTGTTCAGCAGGACGACGTCGTGCCCGAGCCGCGACAGGCCCAGCACCGCGAGGACGAAGCCGCGGTGGTTGCGGGCGAGGACGCCGATCCGTCCGTCCCCGGTGACGCTGTCGCGCAGCGCGGTGGCGAGCGCGGCGGCCTTGCGCTCCAGCTCGGCGAACGTCAGCGTGCCGCGCTCGTCGATCAGCGCGACGCGGTGCGGGAAGCGCAGCGCGGACATCGCGCCGACGACCGCCGGGACGGCCCCGTACCGCGTCATCTGGAACGGGACGCGCGCCAGCCGGTCGGGTCGCGCGGTGCCGGCGAGGAGGTTGCCCGCCAGCGTCCGGATCGTCTCCAGCGGCATGACGACGGCCTCCCTTGCGAGCGTCTTCTGTCGCCCTACCCGGATATAACGGGATCAGCCGCGCCGGTTCTAGCCATGAAAGGCACAAATGGCCATCGAACTTCCCAAAATCTCCGCGCCCGCGCGCCGCGCGCTGGCGGCGGCGGGCCACGACGACCTGGAGAGCCTGACGACCGCGACCGAACGCGAGATCGCCGGCCTGCACGGCATGGGGCCGAAGGCCCTCGGCACGCTGCGCGAAGCCCTCGCCGAACACGGCCTCGCGTTCAGAGCGGATTGAACGCCGTGTGATCGGCGTCCGCGACTCCGCGGCGGCACCCCGAGATCGAGCGCCGTGTGATCGGTGTCCGCGACCTCGCGTTCAACGCGAGCCGAGCGCCGGGGCGGCACCCCGAGATCGAGGGCCGTGTGATCGGTGTCCGCGACCTCGCGTTCAACGCGAGCCGAGCGCCGGGGCGGCACCCCGAGATCGAGGGCCGTGTGATCGGTGTCCGCGTCCTCGCGTTCAACGCGAGGTGAGCACCGGGGCGTCAGGAGTGCGGTACGCGTCGCGGGTTCAGCGGGGGCGCAGGTTCGTCTTCGCGGGGAACGGCACGCCCGTCGGGCAGTAGCGCGCGCGCCCGGCGTTTCGCGGCCCCGCGATCGGAGCGGGGGCGTTCTGCGGCTTCCCGCTCAGAGCGGGTTGAGGGTCGGGACGTAGCCCGCCGCGCGGTCGGCGTCGCGGCCCCAGCGGGCGCGCAGGTTCGCCTTCGCGGGGAACGGCACCCCGGCCAGCAGCGCCCGCACGCCCGGACGGTCCGCGTAGCCGGAGCCGGTGAGGGCGCGGCGGACCGTGCGCCACAGGTCGCGGTCGAGGGCGGGGTGCAGGTCGGCGACGGCCGCCGCGACCTCCGCGAGGTGGTTGACGAACAGGCAGTACACGACGCGGTTCCAGCCGCGCTCGGCGTCGTAGGAGACGGCGGCGCGGACGGCGTCCGGGACGCCGCGCAGGTCCCAGCGCCCGGCGGTGAGCTTGGTGCCCTCCAGGTCGCGGAACACCGCGCGGACGGGCATGCCGTCGTCGTCCACGGTCATCAGCACGTTCTGCAGATGCGGTTCGAGCACGACGCCGTGGTCGAGGTACGCGGCGAGGACGGGACGCAGCGTCAGCCGGACGTACGCGTCCCACCAGCGCGCCGCGCCGTCCGGCGACGCGAGCGCGGGCAGCCCGGCGAGCGCGGTCCCGTACGGGTCGGCGAGCGCGGCGGCCAGCAGCGGCGTGCCGGGCAGGCCGCGCACGCCCTGCCGGACGATCGTCCCGAAGCCTTCGTAGAGGCGCGGGTCAGCGAGGGAGACGGTCCGGTAGGCGGGCTCGGCGAGCAGGTCGGCGTCCAGGCCCGCGAAGACCGGGCGGAGCAGCCCGTCCAGCAGCACCGCGCCCTCCAGCTCGTACCAGGCGTTCTTGCGGACGCAGTTGGTGATCCGCACGTCCAGGCTGAACTTGAGGAACAGGTCGGCGTCGGGCACGTGGACCGTCCGGACCGACGACGTCGGGTACACGAGCGGCCCGCCCGCGCCGAGGTCGCGCACGACGCCGTCGGCGAGCGCACGCCGCAGCACCGGACGCGCCGCGAGCAGCGCGAACTGCCACGGATGCACCGGAAGCGGACGGTATCCGGGCGGCACCGGCGGCGCGTCCAGCGCGGCGAACGCCCCGGCGTCGCCGCCCTCGGCGACCGCGTCGGCGCGCACCGCGAGCCACCGCGCGCGGAACCGCGCCCGCGCCTCGGGCGCGTACGGCAGCCAGTCGGCGGGCGCGCCCTGCCGGGCCTTCGGCGACGGGTGGAAGCGATGCCCGGCGACGAGCGAGCGCTCGGAGGCGAGGTAGGGGTCCGGGTCGTCGGGGACGCCGGCGCGCGCGGCGAGGATCGCGTCGAGCGCCGTCCGGCTGTCGCGGACCTGGGCGGGGAACTCGGGGTTCGCGCGGCCGGTCGCGAGCTCCAGCTCCCCGGCGGCGAGGTCGGCGATCCGCTCCCAGCCCGCCGGCTCCCACGCGTCGCCGCGCCGCTCCTCCACGGGCGGGACGAGCCGGAACGTCGGGCCCACCGGCGGCCGTGCCAGCCCGGCGCGCAGCCGGACCCCGGCGCGGGGGAGCCGCAGGACGAGCCGTCCGCCGTCCCGCCACACCTGGCGGTCGGGCGCGCACACCTCGCGGACGAGGCAGTTCAGCAGCGCGATGGCCGTGGCGTCGTCGGCGGTCACGGTCCGGTGGGTCAGCAGCACGTCGCGTCCCGGAGGTAGTTCGGCCCGCTCGGGCCGTAGTGCTTGTTGATGTCGGCGGCCCCGGTGCGGGCCTTGTCCACGAGCGTCCCGGCGGTGAGCATGGCCTTGGCGGGCAGCCGGGGCGCGTCGAGCGTGCGGGCGCGCAGGAACGCGGCACTCGGCCCGGCCGCGGCGTCCGGCGCGGCGTCCCGTGCCGCGGCCAGCGCCGCGTCGAGGCGGTCCCGGACGAGCGCGACCGCGTCCGGCAGCAGTCCCCGCGCGGCCAGCTCGAACGCGGGCGCGGCGGCGCAGAGGCGCAGCGTGATGGTCGTGAACACGCGGGCCAGCGCTTCGGGGTCGCGGGTGCGCATGCGGACGTCGGTGAACGGTGCGTCGGCCAACATTCCGTCGTTGTCCTTGATGAGCAGCCGGACGTCGCGCGGGTCGTCGCCGAGGACCAGGGCGACGTTCTGCTGGTGGGCCTCCAGCGCGATCCCGTACCGGAACAACGTTACGTTTACGGTGAAGAGCGCGTCGAGATAGGCGCGGAAGAGCGCCGCGACGTCCCAGCGCGCGATGACCGGACCGCCGTCGGGGTCCTCGGCGAGCAGCGCGGCGACGGGCACGACGTGCTTGTCCGCGATCTCCGCCGGGAAACGCCGGACGAGGTACCCGAGCAGCGGCGACCCGGCGTGCCCGTAGGTCTGCTCGTCGGCGAGCACCACGGGCAGATGCGGCTCGCGGTCCAGGACGCGGCGCAGGACCCGTTCGGCCAGCGCGCCGTCCGCGAGCGTCGCCGGGACGATCGTCCGCCGGTTCCGCAGGCCCAGCGTGCTCGTCGGCAGCGGGACCTTGACGTGCGTCAGCGGGTCGACGGCGACCGTCCGCATCGACAGCGTCGGCCGCACCCGCGTGGCCGGGCCGGCCATCGCGCCGTCGAGCAGAGGCACGGTGAGCGGATGCACGGGGAACAGGTCGCCGGGCCACCAGGACGGGAGCGTCCCGGCGGCGGCGACGCGCGGCGCCCGCGTCCAGCGCAGCGCGAACTCCGGCGCGTGCTCGGGCGCGTACCGCTCCAGGTCGGCGGCGGTCAGGCCGGTCCGCGCGCGGCCGAGCGGATGGACGGGATGGTCGGTGAACGCGGCGAGCGTGTCGTAGAAGACGCCGGGCCCGAGCCGGTCGGCGCCCCGCAGCCGCGCGAGAACGCCCGCGTGAATCTCCGCTTGGACACGGTGCGCCGCGAGCGCGTCCCGGCACTCGCGCTCGAACGCGTCCACGTCGTCGCGCGGATCGGCGAGCACGCGGACGGCCGCGAACACGTCTTCCAGCAGCAGGCGGGGCGCGCGGGTCCGGTCCGATGTCGCGTCGGGCTGCGGGCCGGGTGCGCGCGTTCGGTCTGTCGTCGTGTCGGGGTGCGGTGGGGTGGGTTCGCAGGTCCAGTCTGAGGTCGTGCCGGGGCGGAGGGGGATGTCTCGGGCGGGCAGCTTGAGGACGCCGTCGTGCACGCGTGACCGCAGGCCCGCGTAGTCCTCGCGCAGGAGGGCGTCCAGGACGCGGGCGGCGAGCAGTGCCTCGGTCGTGTGGGCGTCCGGGTGCGGGCGGGGCGGTACCGGGCGGTCGTCGCGCGGCTCGGTCACGCGACCGTCCAGGTGCGGGCGGCGCGGAAGCGGGCGATCGCCGCGTCCACCGTCGCGGGGTCCGGGCCGATGGCGCGGATCGTCCCGAGGAAGTCGCGATTGGTGCGGGCGATCTCGATCGTCTCGCCGACGGCGCGCTGCGGGCGGTAGGAGACGTGGACGGCGCCGTCCGCGACGTCCTCGACGCCGGGGGCGGCGGTCAGCGTGCCCGGGGTGGTCGCGAGCACGACCTCGGCCACCGCGTGACGGTTCGGCGCGGGCGTCGGCGGAGGCAGCGGACGGCCGAGATGCACGGCCAGGATGTGCTCGAACAGCGGCACGTCCAGCAGGTCTGCCAGGAGGAAGTCGCAGTGGTCGCCGATGAGGCGGTAGTTCACCTCGATGATCCGCGCCCGTCCGGCGTGGACGACGAACTCGGTGTGGCACGCCCCGAATCCGACGCCGAGCGCGGCGAGCTGCCGCAGGATTTGCGCGGTCTCGGGCGGGGGCGGCGCCCATTCCAGCCGCTCTTCGATGAAATGCGGGGGAGGGGAAAGGCACGTCCGGTACGAGCCGAGGACGCGCGTCTCGACGCCGTCGCCGAGGGTTTCGAGAGTGCGCAGCTCGCCGGGCAGATATTCCTCGACGATCAGCGGGTCGTCCCGGCGGGCGGCGATCTCGGCGCGGCGGGCCGTCAGCTCGGCCGCGTCCGCGACGAGGAACACGTCCTCGCTGGCCACGCCGCCGCGCGGCTTCAGGACGAGCGGAAAAGGCGCGTCGGAAGGAACGGACTCGGCGTCGGCGGAGAACACCGGGTCGAGAGCAGCGAGATGGCGGCGCGTGAGCCGTTTGTCCTTGGTGCGCAGAGCCGCCCGCCAGTCCTTGCCGGGCAGGCCGAAATAGGCGGCGGCGAGCGCGACCGGCGTCTGGAGGAAGTCGCTGTTGGTGAAGAGCGCGAGCGGGTCGTCCACCGCCGCGACGAGAGCCCGGACGTCGGTGACGTCGCAGCGCACGACCGGGCCGTCGAACGCGTGGTCGTCCGGACGGTCGGTGAGCAGCACGACCGGGACGCCGAGCCGCGCGGCGGCGGGCAGGAACCCGTGGTCCACCGCGTCGGTGGGCTTCCCGGCGACGACGTACAGCGCGCCCACGACCGCCCCTTCAGTGAGGTAAGCCTTGCCTAACAGAGCGTGGTCATCATAGGACGGCCGGAACCGGGCGCGTGCGGGAACCGCGGAGATCGTCGGGAAGGATGGACGGCATGGACCTCGTTGACCGCTGGGTCGCGCTCGCCGGGGAGCAGGCCCGCCGCATCGGCGCCGACCTCGCCGACCGCTACGCCGAACCGCACCGCCGCTACCACACCGGCGCGCACCTGGCCGCCGTCCTGGACCTCGTGGACGAGCTGGCCGCCCACGCCGAGGACCCCGACGCCGTAAGGCTCGCCGCCTGGTTCCACGACGCGGTGTACGACCCGCAGCGCGCCGACAACGAGGAGCGCAGCGCCCGCCTCGCGGCCCGCATCCTCGGCGGGACGGACCTGGCGGAGGCGACGGTCGCGGAGGTCGTCCGGCTCGTCCGGCTCACGACCAACCACGACCCCGAGCCCGGCGACGGCAACGGCGCTGTGCTGTGCGACGCGGACCTGGCCGTCCTCGGCGCGGAACCGGACGCCTACGCCGCGTACGCCGCCGCCGTACGCGAGGAGTACGCGTTCGTCCCCGAGGAGATCTTCCGCGCGGCGCGGGCGGAGGTGCTGCACGGGCTCGCGGACGTCCCGTCCCTCTACCGGACGCCCGAGGCCCGCGCCCGCTTCGAGGAGCGCGCCCGCGCGAACATCCGCACCGAACTCACGCTCCTCGGCGCTTAGGCCGGCGCAGGCCCGCCGCCTTGAGACGGGACAGCAGCTCACGGCAGCCGACCGCGTGCGCGCCCGCCGACAACGCCGCCGCGTACAAGTCCTCGGGGACGTCGTAGTGGTCGCGGTCGAACGCGCGCGGCGGCATACCGATCCGCGCCGCGAAGGTGTGCAGCTCGTCGTAGGAGACGTCGCTGACCATGTGCGACCAGACCCGTCCGCGCGCGGGCCACAGCGGCGGATCTATGTAGATCACGGACTCGCCTCCCCTAGAGTGCGTGTGCAGAGACGACACTAGGGGGATTCCGGCAGGTGAACGACGTAGTCCGCTATATCGCGGCGCACCGCGACGCCTTCCTCTCCGATCTCACGGAGTGGCTGTCCATCCCGTCGGTGTCCGGCGACCCGGCGCGTGCCGGGGACGTGCGGCGCTCCGCCGAATGGCTCGCCGCGCACCTGCGGCGCACCGGGTTCCCGACCGTCGAGGTCTGGGAGACCGGCGGCCATCCGGCCGTGTTCGCCGAGTGGCCCGCCGCCGACGCCGCCGCGCCCGCCGCGCTCGTCTACGGGCACCACGACGTCCAGCCCGTCGAGCCGCTGGACGAATGGGAGACCGACCCGTTCGCGCCCGTCCAGCGCGGGGACCGGCTGATCGGTCGCGGCACGTCCGACGACAAGGGCCAGATCTTCTTCCACACGCTCGGGTTGCGCGCCGGGCTGGCCGCGTCCGGTGCGTCCGCGCCGCCGGTCACGCTGAAGCTGCTGGTGGAGGGCGAGGAAGAGTCCGGGTCCGTTCATTTCGCGGACCTGCTGCGAGAGCGGCGCGACCGGCTCGCCTGCGACGTCGTCGTCATCAGCGACACGACGATGTGGGCGGAGGACGTCCCGTCCATGTGCACGGGGATGCGCGGACTCACCGAGGCCGAGCTGACCGTGCGCGGGCCGGACACCGACCTGCACTCCGGGTCGTTCGGCGGGGCCGTCCCGAACCCGCTGCACGCGCTCGCGACGATGGTCGCCGCGCTGCACGACGCGGACGGACGCGTCACGCTCCCCGGCTTCTACGACGACGTGATCCCGCTGACCGACGACGAGCGCGTCCTGTTCGCCAAGCTGCCGTTCGACGAGGACGCGTGGCTGCGCACCGCGGGCAACAGCCGCGCCGCATATGGCGAGGCCGGTTATACGACGCTGGAACGCGTCTGGGCCCGTCCGACCGCCGAGGTCAACGGGATGTGGGGCGGGCACACCGGGCCGGGCGGCAAGACGATCGTCCCGCGCGAGGCGCACGCCAAGATCTCGTTCCGGCTCGTCGCGGGGCAGGACCCGGCGCGCGTCCAGGAGCAGTTCCGGGCGTGGGCCGCCGCGCACACGCCGCCGGGCGTCGCGGTCGAGGTGCGGATCCCGGGCGGCGGCGTCCGGCCGTGCTTCTCCCCGATCGACTCGCCCGGCGTGCGCGCCGCCCGCGCCGCGATGGAGCGCGCGTTCGGGACCGAGATCCTGTTCACGCGCGAGGGCGGCAGCGGGCCCGAGGCCGACCTCGCGGACGTCCTCGGCGCGCCGCTGGTCTTCCTCGCCGTCGGCCTGGCCGGCGACCGCATCCACGCGCCGAACGAGAAGGTCGAGATCCCGCTGCTGCTGAAGGGCGCGGAGGCCGCCGCGTACCTGTGGGACGAACTCGCCGCCGCACTGCGTTAGGGACGAACGTGGAAAATACGCCGCTGGAATGGCTCGCCCTCGCCCGCGGGGACCTGGACCGCGCGGGCGAACGCCGCCGCGACGCGGACTGGGTCGCCGCGCTGTGGAAGGACCCGCGCGCCCGCGTGCTGGTCGTGGAGAAGGGCCGCACGCTCGTCGCGGGCCGCACCGCGCTGGTCGAGGTCGCGCCCGCCGACGCCCCGCCCGGCGACCCGTGGCTGCTCGGCGTCGAGCCCGACGGGACGCCGCACTTCGCCGTCCCCGGGCCGCTGCCGGAGGTCGAGGGCGCCGAGCCCGCCGGTCTCCGGCACGTCGGCGCGCTGCTCGGCGACCGCGACTCGGGGCTGCTGACGCTCGCCGTCGCGCTCGCGCACTGGCACGCCACGCACCGGTTCTGCCCGCGCTGCGGGACGGAGACGCGCGTCGAGTCCGCCGGGCACGTCCGCGTCTGCCCCAGCGACGGCAGCGAGCACCACCCGCGCGTCGACCCGGCCGTGATCATGCTCGTCCGGGACGACGACGACCGCGTCCTGCTCGCGCGCGGCCCGCAGTGGCCCGCCGACCGCCGCTCGATCCTCGCCGGGTTCGTGGAGCCCGGGGAGTCGCTGGAGCAGGCCGTCGCGCGGGAGGTGCGCGAAGAGGTCGGGATCGAGGTCCGGGACGTCCGGTACCTCGGGAGCCAGCCGTGGCCGCTGCCGCAGAGCCTCATGCTTGGGTTCTTCGCGCGGGCGGACGGTTCGACGCTCCTGCGTCCGGACAGCGACGAGATAACCGACGCCGATTGGTACTCGCGGGACGAGCTGACCGCCGCCATCGGATCCGGCGACATCATCGCGCCCGGCCCGCTGTCGATCGCCGCGCAGCTCATCATGCGCTGGTACGGCGGGCCGCTGCCGAAGATGCCGGACTTCTGAGACGCCGAGAGCCCGTCCGGACGGACGGGCTCTCCGCGGTCGGTCAGAGGGCGCCGAGCTCCGTCAGGTGCCGCTTGACCTCCTTGGCGCTGGGGTTCGTCAGCACCACGTCGTCGCCGATCGTCACGGTCGGGACGGTCTGGTTGCCGCCGTTCACGCTCATCACGAACTCGGCGGCGGCGGGGTCGCGCTCGATGTCGATCTCCACCATCTCGATGCCCTCGCGGGCGAGCTGGGACTTCAGTCGGCGGCAGAATCCGCACCAGGTCGTCGTGTACATGGTGAGGGGCGTGGCCATCGGTGCGTCGTCTCCTCGCTGCTCGGGCGTCTCGGCGTCTGGAACAACAGCGCCGCAGTGTGCGGCATTCCGGAGGTTATCCACAACCCCTCGTCCCCGCTTCGCTCCGTCCGTCCCTCCTGCAAGGATGACCCCCATGGACGCACAGGCGGTGCTCGCGGGCCTCGACCCGGAACAGCGCGCGGTCGCCGAGGCCGTGCGCGGTCCGGTGTGCGTGCTCGCCGGAGCCGGGACGGGCAAGACGCGCGCGATCACCCACCGGATCGCCTACGCCATCCTCACCGGGCGGATGAGCCCGCAGCGCGTCCTCGCCCTGACGTTCACCAACCGGGCGGCGGGGGAGCTGCGGGGGCGGCTCACCCGGCTGGGCGCGACCGGCGTCCAGGCCCGGACGTTCCACGCCGCCGCGCTGCGCCAGCTCTCCTACTTCTGGCCGCGCGTGATCGGGGGCGACCGGCCGACGATCCTGAAATCGAAGATCCCGCTCGTCCGGGAGGCCGCGTCGGTGTGCCGGGTGTCGCTCGGCGGCACCGAGCTGCGCGCCGTCGCGGACGAGATCGAGTGGGCGAAGGTCACCCAGCACCGTCCCGAGGACTACGCGGCGGGCGTCGCGCGGGCCGGCCGCAAGTCCTCGGTGAACGTGGTGGACGTCGCCAACCTCTACGCGATGTACGAGCAGCTCCGCCGCGAGCGCAACCTGCTCGACTTCGAGGGGATGCTGGAGCTGACGGCGGCGGTGATCGGCGAGCATCCCGAGGTCGCGCGGGAGGTCCGCGAGCAGTACCGGCACTTCGTGGTGGACGAGTTCCAGGACGTCAACCCGCTCCAGAAGCTGCTGCTGTCGATGTGGCTCGGCGACCGGGACGACCTGTGCGTCGTCGGCGACCCCAACCAGACGATCTACTCGTTCACCGGGGCCACGCCGCGCTACCTGCTGGACTTCACGCGCGAGTTCCCGGACGCGACGGTGGTCAAGCTCGTCCGCGACTACCGCTCCACGCCGCAGGTCGTCGCGCTGGCCAACGGGGTGATCGACCGGGCGGTCGGGGAGGAGGCGCGGCGGCACCGGCTGGAGCTGGTCGCGCAGCGCCCGCCCGGCCCCGAGCCCGACTTCACCGCCTACGCCGACGAGATCGCCGAGGCCGAGGACGTGGCGCGCCGCGCGCGGGAGCTGGTCGAGAAGGGCGTGCCCGCGCGGGAGATCGCGGTGCTGTTCCGGGTGAACGCGCAGTCGCAGGCGTACGAGTCGGCGCTGGCGTCGCAGAACGTCCCGTACGTGGTGCGGGGGGCGGAGCGGTTCTTCGAGCGTCCCGAGGTGCGCGAGGCGGTGGTGCGGCTGCGCGGCGCGTCCCGGGCCGGCGCGGACGCCGAGACCGACGGGACGGGCCTCATCCACACCGTGCGGCACGTGCTGTCGGGCGCGGGGTTCAGCGACCGTCCGCCGGAGGGCGCGGGCGCGCCGCGGGCGCGCTGGGAGTCGTTGGCCGCGCTGGCGCAGTTGGCCGAGGACATGGCGGCGGACAATCCGCGCGCGTCCCTGCCGGACTTCGTCGCCGAGCTGGAGGTCCGCGCGGCGGCCCAGCACGCGCCGCCGCTGGAGGGCGTGACGCTGGCGTCCCTGCACGCGGCGAAGGGCCTGGAGTGGGACGCGGTGTTCTTGGTCGGGCTGGTCGAGGGCATGATGCCGATCATCTACGCGGACACCCCGGCGGCCGTCGAAGAGGAACGCCGACTCCTCTACGTGGGCGTGACGCGAGCCCGCGAGCACCTGCACCTGTCCTGGGGCCTGGCGCGCTCGCCGGGCGGCGGCCGTCAGCGGCAGCCGTCGCGCTTCCTGGACGGCCTGACGCCCAAGGCGTCCACGCACGCCCCACCGTCCGTCGACCGGATTAAGACCCGCCGCGTGGCCAAGGGCCCCCAGCCGTGCCGGGTGTGCGGGCGTCCGCTGACGGCGGCGGTGGAGCGCAAGCTGGGCCGCTGCGAGGACTGCCCGGCGGAGATGAACGAGAACGTCCTGGTCGCCCTGAAGGACTGGCGGGCCGAGATCTCGGCGGAACAACGCGTCCCGGCCTACGTCGTCTTCACCGACGCGACCCTCCAAGCGATAGCCGAACGCGCCCCCGAGACCCTGGAGGACCTGGCCCAGATCCCGGGCGTCGGAAAGGTGAAACTGGACCGCTACGGCCCGGCCGTCCTCTCCCTCTGCTCCTGACCTCGGACGCACCGCGGCGGCAGCTCGTCGGCCGGACGTCGAGAACATCCGGCCGACGAGCTTGCAGGGATCAGGGGTTGGTGAGCGCCTTCACGACGGCGGACGGGTCGCCGTCGAAGTAGTCGCGGACGACGCTCTGGAGCACGGCCAGCGCGCGGAGGCCGGGCACGAACTCGGCCTCCTGGAGCGGGGCGGCGGGTTCCCTGGCGTTGCCGATCTCGAGCAGCTCGTGGATCTCGGTCGCGTGGTAGCGCCGGTGCCCGGACGGCAGCGTGATCGGGTTCAGCGTCCCGGTCCGCGCCCATCGCGTGACGGTATTGGGGTCGACGCGGAAGAACTGCGCCACCTCGGACGGCGTGTAGAGGGTCGGCTGGTTCTCTTTGGGGTTCGTGGAGTCGGTCATCGCCTTACGTTTCGTTCGGGTCGGATGGTGCTTCGGACGGGGACCTCCGGGCCGTGCGCGGACCGATCGCCCGGCACGTCGTGCGCGACGGCGCCCGGCGCGGCCCGGAGGGGTTGAGGGTTACCGGCGGTCCGGGCGCGGTGCGCCGGACGCCGGGACGCGGGACCCGGTGCCGGACGGCTCGCCGCTGACCGGGTCTCGCGACAGCATGTGTCCCGCTTCGACGCTGCGGACCTGTTCATGACCGTCCCGCCGGGCGGCGCGTCCGCGACCGGGCCCGCGTAGCCGGACGGGGCCGTGGACGCGGGGCCCTCCGGGTGGAGTCCCCTCGTCGGGACCGGCGAGCCGAGGGCCCGCCCACCCCGCCCCACCCGGAGGAGTTCATGGGTCGGGGACGTCCGGTGAGGCACCGGGATCTGCCAGGTGCTCGCGTCCTGCGCGGCCCCGCTGGATTGAATGGAACGGATCGGGCGGGCGGCGCGGGGAGCGCGTTCATCGCGGACGCTCGTTCGACCTGGACAGGAGACGGCGGACGGTCGGCTGGACGGACAGGCGGCCGTGGACGACCTCGGCGGCGAAGCGTCCGAAGGCGGAAAGCCCGGCCGTGACGGTGCGGAGGTCGTCCCGGGACATCAGCGGTCCGGGTGGCGGCGGATGCCGAGGACGTTCGCGACGGCGAAGGACGCGCTCACCAGATCGCCTGCAGGGCCGATGACGTTGCGGGGGTCGAAGCCCCAGACGAACGCCCATCCTTCGTTGGAGAGGTCGCACCCGACGTCCTCCGTGGCGTCGTGCCAGGCGAGCCGCAGCATCGGCGGCAGGCCCGCCTTGAACTGCGAGATTCGGGCACCCACCTCGGGGTAGCGCTCGCGCATCGTGAGGCCCAGCGCCTCCAGGAACACGAGCCGCTGGTTGGACGGTGGCCCACTGACCGTTGTGTCCATCACTTTCACCTCTTTCCTTCGCTCCGGTCGACGCGGCAAGTGCGCCGCATCGGCTGCGCTCTCCTGCAAGTCGGATCACGGCGACCTGCACCTTTTAGAGCTAGCTCTATCTCACACGGGCTGGTGTTCGATGTCAATAGAGCTAGCTCTATAGGCTGGGGTGAGACATAATGATCGGGTTCCGAACCGAGAGGGAGGTCATGACCACCGGATACCGCGACCTTGCCGACGTCCTGCGCCAGGCGATCCAGCGCGGCGACCACCCACCGGGCAGCACGCTGCCGAAACAGGATGAGATCGCCGCCGAGCACGGGGTCAACATCAAGACCGTCCGGCAAGCGGTCCGGCTCCTGGAAGCCGAAGGTCTGGTCACGCCCGTGCGCCGACGCGGCACCGTCGTCCGCCAGCACCCGCCCATGAAACGCCTCGGCGTAGACCGCTACGCCAAGCGGAAGTGGAAGTCCGGCCTCGTCGCCTTCGCCGCCGACCGCGAAGGCTCACAGCGGGAGTGGAAACTCACCGACCAGACCCAACAGGTCCGCCAGGTCCCGGCCGACCCCGTCGTGGCCACCGCTCTGGGAATCGATGAGGGGACGCCCGTCTACGAGCGCGCCCGCCTCATCAAGGACGGCCAGACGCCGACCCACACACTGACCAGCTATTACCGCACCGAGGACGTCGAAGGCACGCCTTTGATCGATCCCTCACCGGGACCGGCGGGCCACGGCGGCGGCTTCGCCGTCCTCACCGGCCGGGGCCTCGAACCCGACAGCATCACCGAGACACTGCGCGGCCGAATGCCCACCCAGGAGGAGATCGAGCTACTCGCCCTCCCCGCCGGGGAACCGGTGATCGAACTGCACCGCACCACCTATGCCGCCCAAAGCCGCGCCGTCGAATTCGCGCGCGGCATCCATGCCGCCTCTCGTTTTTCCTGGACCTACTCCTTCACCATCCCCGAGTGAGGCATCCGATGACGAGCACGATCCCGGCCGCCCATCGCGGCGACGTGGAAATCTTGTGGAACTACCACGACATGCACCACCCGCTGCGTCCTGCGGACATCGCCATCGGACTCGGCAGCCACGATCTCGGCGTCGCCACTTGCGCCGCCGACCTGTACCACCGCGGCCTCGTCCCGCGCATCGTGTTCACCGGCGCGAACGCCCCTACCACTGTTGAGCGCTTCCCGCGCGGCGAAGCCGTCCACTACCGCGAACACGCCCTCGACAACGGCGTCCCTGACACGGCGATCCTGATCGAGACTCACGCCACCAACACCGGCGAGAACATCGCGAACACTCGCCGGCTCTTGGCCGACCACGACATCACCGTCGCTTCGGCAATCCTCATCTCGCGGCCCTACCAGCAGCGCCGCGCCTACGCCACCGCCCGTAAACTCTGGCCCGAACTCGCCATTTCCTGCGCGTCCAGGCCGCTACCGCTGGACGCCTACGTCGCTACCATCGGCGACGCCGACCGCGTCATCTCCATGCTCGTAGGCGACACCCAGCGCATCCTGGTCTACCCCGGCAAAGGCTTCGCGATCCCGCAGCCCATGCCTGCTGCCGTCCACGACGCCTACGAACGCCTCATCCACGCTGGCTACACGGCGCGCCTCATCCCCACCACTCAGCCCCAATGAGAACGAAAGGCGACAAGCTCCCCTTCATCTTCGACGGCGACATTCCTGACAACGCGATCACCGGGCGCTCGAGCCACGCGCGCACGCGGGCGAACATCGAGAAGGCCGTCCAGCTTGGCGTCCCGCTGCGCGTCGCCACCGACGATGCCCAGCGCGTCACCGAGGCCCGCGCAAACGCGAAGCACTCGGCGCCACCCGCTCTGCCTCGACCACGCCCGTCCGGCCGCGCCGCCCACGACCAGCATCTTGATCCGTCCGAGCTCCCCGGCAAACTGCTGCCACGGCATCGCGACCGTGTCACCGGACGAGGACATATCACCGTGCGTGCTCTCTCTTTGGATGTCGGTGAGTAGCGTTCGACGGGCGTCGCTGCGCGAGTTTCTGTCGGGGTCGCGATGGCCCCGGCCCCAGCGGCGACCGCCGGTGCGTCCCTGCCGGAAGCGCGTGGTGCCCAAGGCGTGCGACCCGCAGTGCGGCCCCTCGTTCGTTCCCCGGCGGAACTGTGTTCCGGTTGGTGCGTGCGTCCCCGCTGTCGAGGAAGAGAGGTCCTGTTGTTCGTCCGAAGGTTGCGCATCCTCGCCGATCAGGTTCCATGGGATCAGTGGCCGTTCACCGTTCCGGCGATCGCCGAGGTCACGCGGGACGGGCTGGAGTTCGCGCGGCCGGTGACCTTCCTCGTCGGCGAGAACGCGTCGGGGAAGAGCACGCTGCTCGAAGCGATCGCCGAGGGGTTCGGGCTGGACGCGCGCGGCGGACGGGCGGGACGCAAATACAGCAACAACCGGCCGCGCACGCCGCTCGGCCAGGTGATCGACCTCGACCTGACGGCCGCGGGCGCGCGGATGCGCGGTGGCCCGCGAGCCCGCAAGAAGGGGTTCTTCCTCCGGGCCGAGACGGTGTTCGGGCTCGCGGAGACCGTCTCGGGCATGAACGGCTACTGGGACGCCGACGTGCTGGAGCAGAGCCACGGCGAGGGCTTCTGGACCATCCTGGACTCGATGTTCCGCGAGCCCAGCCTCTACCTCCTGGACGAGCCCGAAGCCGCCTTGTCCTTCACGTCCTGCCTCCGGCTCGTCGGCCTGCTGGACGAACTCGGGCGCACGGGCGCGCAGGTCGTCTGTGCGACACACTCACCGATCATCTCGGCGCTGCCCGGCGCGGACATCGTGGAAGTCGGCGAGCACGGCCTCCGCCGCACGTCCTGGGACGACCTGGACATGGTCGACCACTATCGCCGCTACCTCGGCGACCCCGCCGCCTACCTGCGCCGGATCGTCGGCCCGCCCCCGCCGTGACCGAGGAGGCGGACGCGGCGTACCGCGCCTGGCTCTGCGAAATCCTGGACGCGGCGGCCGTCGCCCGCCTCCTCAAGCGCGCCGAACTCGACGATCACCCCGGCCTCGTCCCGGCACTCCACCATCTGGCAGGTCACCTTCGGTGATCGGCCTCGATCGCGCACGCCCGGCCGCGGGGCGGTTCGGCCGGGCGTGTGCGACCATTTCCCCGGCGGGGCGGCGGCGATTACTCGCGGCGTATCCAGAGCGACTCGATCCTGTCGTTCATGGCTCCCACATAGTCGACGTACATCGTGGGGAGGCCGTTGCGCCAGGTCATCCGGTCGCCGGAGTAGTTGATGAGGTCATAGCCCGTCACGAGGTTGCAGTACGAATACGTTTGGAACGCGGAAGTCCTGTTCGCCATGTATCCCGTAAAGCGGTAGCGGTAGCCGTCGATGTCGCACGGGCCGGCGTTTCCGCGGATTTCCATCTGTGCCCCGCCGTTGCCCACAGTGTTCTCGTAGGCCACCATGAGCAGCGTGGACGAGGCGGCTGCCGCCTTCAGGGACGGCGCGTCCTTGCCGTCGGCGCAGGTCTTGGACACGACCGGCGACATCTTTCCCTTCGCCGCCTTGCCGATGACGGTCACGCAGTGCTGGCCCTTCTGGGGAGCCGCCTGGGCCGGTGCCGCCAATCCGATTCCTGCCACTACCGCCGCGGCGCTGAACCCGATCGCGGCCTTGATGATCTTCGTTCTCATATCCGCCCCCCGTCCTCATGCACGAAATGGCCGCCGATGCCGATGGCGGCGTGTCCTTTTGGATTGTTCCAAACCTTGCCACGAGTTCCGCGGGACCTGCAATGGGCGAATGATGCAATATCCGTGCGGGCCGATAGCCCGTGGGTTATCGACGGCGCAGCCGCGGTGACGGTCGCGCAGCGCCGGCCTGCGGGCACCGCGCCGCCGGAAGAACGCGTCGGCGGGCGGTCAACTCGTCATGGTGATGGCGAACAGCACGGCGACATCGATCCCGTGCAGGACCAGGGCGGCCAGCGAGTCCGTGCCCATGCCGGCGATACGGCGGCGCGGACGGAACAGCCGTTCGACCGCGTAGACGAGCGTGAGCAGCATCCCGAGCGCCGTGAGTTAGATGTCGGTGTCGCCCGCGTGCGTGAATTGGGTGGGGGACGGGTGCTGAATGTTTCTTGGAAGTTGGGGACGGGGTGTCGGGTCGGGGTGGTCGCGTTCGTAGCAGGGGTGAGGCCGGCCGTGAGGGGCGGCGACGAGGACAGCGGGAGCGATCATGAAGCTGACCACCGTGACGCAGATGACCATCGACGGTGTCGTGCAGGGCAACGGGGGCGCGTCGGACGAGGACCGCAGGAACGGGTTCGAGCGCGGCGGGTGGGCGCTCGGGAAGGGCGACGGCGACACCCGCGCGTTCATCGACCGGACGTATCGGCGCGCCGACGCGTTCCTGTTCGGACGGCGGACCTACGAGCTGTTCGCCGGCTCGTGGGGGACGATGACGGTCCAGGACGCGCCCGCGTGGGCGGGAGTCATCGAATCGTTGAACACGCGGCCCAAGTACGTGGCGTCGAGGACGCTCACGGACGCCGCGTGGTCGGGTACGACGGTCCTGTCGGGGGACGTCGCGGCGGCCGTCCGCGAGCTGAAGTCCCGGCCGGGCGGTGAACTCCAGGTCCACGGCAGCGGCATCCTGACCCGGTGGCTGCTGGAGAACGGGCTGGTGGACGAGATGATCATGATCACCGTCCCGGTGGTCGTCGGGCAGGGCGCGCGGCTGTTCCCCGACGCGGGTCCTGATCTCGCACTCGACCTGGTCGAGTCGCGCGTCGACTCCAAGGGCGTGACGATCCAGGTTCTCCGCCCGGCCGGGCGTCCGCGGTACGCGCCGGCGGCCTGACGTCCCGAACCATCGACCAAAGGAGGAGCCGCCGGATGACCAGCCGGGGAGGTCAGGATGTGGTGACTATCGCGAAGAGGCCCGCGACGCCTACCGCGTACAGGACTAGCGCGGTCAGGGAGTCGATGCCCATCCCCGCGATGCGGCGGCGCGGACGGAACAGCAGGCCGGCCGCGTAGACGAGCGTGAGCAGCATCGCGAGCGCGGTGAGATAGATGTCGGTGCCCTCGGCGTGCGTCAGCACTGCTTGCCCGGAGAGCAGCGTCGCCGGGAGGAACAGCACCGGGAGGAACGCGTTGCCGCCGAAGATGTCGCTGACCGCGAGCTGGTAGTCCCCGGCGCGGACGGACGCGAGACCGGTCGAGACCTCGGGCAGCGACGTCGCGGCGGCGAGCACCGTCCCGCCGAACAGGACGCCCGACAGCCCGATCCGGTCGGCGACGGCCTCGCCGCTGCGCTCCAGCACGACCCCCGCGAGGAGGGTGACCAGTGCGGCGACGGCGAAGATGGTCGCGGAGCGCGCCGTCCCGACGTCCCTGCGAGCCGCCTTCTCGCGGCTGTGCCCGCGTGGTGGCCCCTGGTTGTCGGGGGCCTCGCCGGACGCCTGCCACGGGAGGGACCCGTCGGCCTTGCGGAGCAGGAAGAGGCCGGCCGCCCACAGGATCGCGATGAGCACCGAGCCGGGCGCCAGGCGCAGCGCGATCAGCCCGCTCGGCAACTGGCTCGCGGCCACGACGACCGCGAGCACGGCGACGACCAGCGCCGCTTCGAGGACGAGCAGGAGTGACGCGGCCCGGTAGGTCAGCGGGAACCGGCCCGTGCCGCCGAACGCGTCCAGCACCACGAGCACGACCGTCTGGATCGCGATGCCGCCGAGGATGTTGCCGACCGCGAGGCCGACCTTCCCGGACGTCGCCGCCCCGACGACGATCGCGATCTCGGGAAGGTTGGTCGCGACGGCCAGCAGGATCAGGCCGCCGAGCGCCGATCCGAGATGCAGCCGGACGGACAGGACGTCGGTCTGCGCCGACAACTGGACGCCCGCGACCCAGATCGCAGCGGCGGCCCCCGCGAACACCGCGAGGAGAAGGGGCAAGGACAGACCGGTCACAGACTCCCCGCAACGTCAGATCTTCTGGGCGAGCAGGCCGGTACCCGGGCATTACCGGGGCAAACGGCTAGCCGACCTTGGCATCCCAGTCGATGTGGTGGCGGTGTTCGGGGGCCAGCGCCTTCTCGGGGGTGAGGACCGTCCGGGTCAGCAGGGGCGTCATCAGCCGCATCATGCGAAGGGCTGCGGGGCCGAGGGTCTTGGTCCGGTTCGTCCGGGCGGCGCGGGCGGCGACGCGCTCCACGCGGGGCCGGCGCAGCGCCTCGTAGCGGGCGAGCGCGGACGGCACGTCCGGCAGGTCGCGCAGGCAGCGGGCGAGCTGCACCCCGCTCTCGGCGGCGAGCGACGCGCCCTGGCCGGAACTCGGGGACGGCGCGTGGACGGCGTCCCCGACCAGCACCATCCGTCCCCGGTGCCAGTGCGGGACGCTCGGCATGATCTCCACCGTCCCGAACGCGACGAGGTCTTCGGGCGCGGTGTGCCGGACGAGGTCGCGGCCGGGCCGGTCGTCGGCGTAGAGGTCGCGCAGGCGTTCCAGCCAGTGCGCGGGGGACGTCCGCCGCGCGTCCGCGCCGGTCAGCGGCTCGGCGTGCGGGACGTTGGCGAACCACGCGGTGCGGCCGTCCGGCTGGAGCCAGTACCCGAGGAAGCCTCGGCTTCCGAACGCGAAGACGGCCGTGTCGGTGTCGGACGGGACGGCGACGTCGGCGAGCCCGCCGAAGTTCAGCAGCGGGACGTGGCGGGGCGCGGGCGCGTCCGGGTCGATGAGCGTCCGGACGGTCGACCGGATCCCGTCCGCGCCGACGAGCAGGTCGGCGGTCTCGGCGGTGCCGTCCGCGAACCGCGCCGTGATCCCCGTCGCGGACTCCTCGACACCGACGAGACGCCGCCCGTGCCGGATCTCGACGCCCTGCGCGACGGCCCGGTCGTGCAGGGCGCGGAACAGGTCCGACCGCCAGAGCGCGCGGCTCGGCGGCAGGTCGGGGAGGCCGTCGAGGACGGTGATCGGGCGCCCCGTCCCGTCCGCCAGCACGGACCGCGTGATGGGCTGCCCGACGCCGGACAGATCGGCGTTCACGGCGCGCAGCGCGTCGAGGCCGTTGGGCGCGACGCTGAGGGTGCCGCCGACGCCGTCCGCCGTGCCCGTGTACGCCTCGTGGACGGTCGCGTCGATCCCGGCCTTCCGCAGCGCCATCGCGGTGACCGGCCCGGCGATGCCGCCGCCGATCACGAGCGCCCTTCCGATGGTGGTCATGTCATCTCTCCCAGGTGCTCGGTCATCGCCTTCCACTCCTTCGCGTAGTCCGGCCGCCGGAGGTAGGCGACGAGCCGGTCGACGAACTGCAACTCGGCCTCGACCAGCGCCAGCTCGTATTCGTCCTCGACCACGAACACCCAGGCCAGGCCGCCGTCCGTGGCCGCCTGCACGGCGGAGCGCACCGCCTCGGCCCGCGCGGTCAGCGCCGCCGCGCGGGCGGCGAGCAGCTCGACCGTCTCGGCGGGCGGCAGGACGCTCAGCAGCGACAGCGCCATCCCGAAGTGCGGGTACTCCTCCTTCGGGGTGGAGACCAGCTCGCGCAGCCAGTCGTACAGCTCGCCGCGTCCGGTGTCGGTGAGCGCGTAGACGGTGCGCTCGGGCCGCTCGGTGTCGCGCACGGTCTCCTGCGCCGCGACGAGCCCGGCCTTGGCGAGCTGCTTCACGACCATGTAGAGCGAGCCGCGGTTGTACTTGAAGTTCTTGTCCTTCTCGGTCTCCTGCAGGCGGCGGCCCAGCTCGTAGGGGTGCATCGGCCCCATCAGCAGGAACGCGAGCACCGCGAGGGCCAGCGGGTTGGGCACCGGACGCCGGTCGGTCACGGATCCTCCTTTTAGTTGATATCAACTATCCGGGTTCAGATAGTTGATGTCAACTAAGACTGCGTGAACACAGCACGTGACGCTACGGTTCGCTTCTGTAACAGCCGTTGGGAACTGAAGGAGCATTCGTGAAGGCCATGAAGATCGGTGCGGTGCTCGTGGCGGCGGTCCTCGGCGGAATCCCGGCGCTCCCCGCCGCCGCCGACGAGCCCGCCGTCTACACCTGCGAGGACGCGACGATGACGCCGTCCTTCCCGTCCAACGTCTTCGCGCACGACTGCGCCGGCCCGGACGGCGACGGCGTCGCGCCGGGCCGCGTCGTCATCGCCAAGTACAACCAGGCCCGCGACTGCAAGCGCGTCCACGCCTATGAGAACGGGCAGGTGCGCGGCTACGAGTGCGAACTCGTGCATCCGTAGCGAACCGGGTGAGCGAGAGGGACGGTCCCGCTACGCTCACCCGGAATGGACGCTTTCAGTGACGCTCTGCTGACGATCGCCGCGCCCCACCTCGGATGGGTGATCGAGCAACTCGACACGTTCCACGCCGCCGTTCCCCAGGGCCGCGTCGAGCATGACGCGGCGCTGGGCGTCGCCTGGATCGGCGGCCGTGAACTCCCGGCGGAACTGCTGGGCTCCTATGCCGAGGACGCGACCTTTCAATGGGCCTGGGACAAGAGCGGCCTGAGCGGAGCGCCCGGCCTGAGCGCGTCGCTCAAGCTCAAGGCGATAGGGGAGAAGAACGCCGTCCCCGAACTGACGCACGGAATGGTCGACCTCGGCCACTTCTTCGACCCGCGACGGGCCGCGCGGACGCTCGCGCTCCTGGCGACGGGCCTGCTCGGCGCACGCGGCACCCTCGACTTCTCCCACGGCGGACGGGCTTTGACGCTCCTGGTCACCGACGACCCCGCCATTCCCGCCGCCGCCCCCGACCCGGCCACAGCCGGAACGGCGCTCGGCACGGCCGCGTCCTTGCTGAAGGTGAACGCCGAAGAACTGATCACCGGTTATGCCGCGCATCACGGCCTCGCCGCCGAGCCCGTCCCGGACGGCCTGCGACTGAAACTGAAAGACGGCCACAGCGTCCACGCCCGCATCAAGGACGGCCACCTGGCCGAAGTACAGGTCGAAGGCCCGGAAGGGCCGGTGGAGCAGAAGGAATTCCACCCCGCCCCGGCCGCCGACGACCCCGCCGCCGCCTTCTTCCCCGCCGCCCTGCTCACCGAACTGGCCCGCGACTCCGCAGCCGCGCTGGACCGGGGCTCGGTGGCCCTCGGCGACCATCTCCACGCCCTCGGCTGGACGGCCGGCCCGCCCGTCTGGGAGGACGGCCGAGCCCGCTACGGCGACGTCTTCACCGCCGAAGCCCACGAGATCGGCGTCTACCACGCCGACACCGGCACCTGGACGTGGAGCGACTGGGACGGCGCCGCACGCGTCCGCGAGGCCGCGACCGAGCACGGCGCCGACCACATCGCCGCCGACGAGGTGGCACTGCCGCAGAGCGAAGTCCAGATCTTCCCGGCCATCCTGCTCGCGCGATCCGCCGTCCACCGGGGCGGGGCGCGCGGCCTCGCCCGCATCCCGGCGGGCGACGACCAGCGCTACGTCGCGATCACCGACACGCGCGTCCCCGAGCCCGCCGCGTCGATCGCCGTCATGCCCGACGTCCTGCTCTCCGCCGCCCATTTCCTCCAGGAGTTGACCCCCGGAGCGGTGCGCTACGCGACGATGCGCGCGATGGTCCTCGGCTACTTCGACGCCTACGGGATGAAGCCGCTCACCGTGGCGGAACCGGAGATGCTGATCGGGATGCGCGGCCTCCACGAAGTGCGCGTCGAGTTGAGCGACGACGGCACGGTGAACCGGGCGGTGTCCGGCGTCCAGGGCACGCTCGGCTAACCGCGCCTGCGCTGCGCCACCAGCAGGACGACGAAGATCGCGGCGGCGCCGCCGAGCCCGCTGACCGGCAGCAGCGCGCTCACGAGCGGCTGCGACGGCTGCGGACTCGGACGCGGGACCATCGTCGGCAGGATCGAGCCGGGCCCCGGCTCGGACGCGCGGGCCGGCCCCCCGCTCACGACCAGGAACACGAACGCCAGCGCGAGCAGACCGCGCCTCACGCGTCGCCCCGGGCGAAGGCGCGGCGGACGGCGAAGCCCGCGACCGTCGCGACGAGCACCGCGATCGCCCCCGCGAGGACGAGCAGCCAGAGCCCGCCGTCCCCCGGTTCGTCCGCCGTCTGCGCGGCGGCGGGCGCGGTCGAGGCCGCGCCGACGCTGAGGTGGATCACGCCGTCCGCGACGTGCCCGTCGTCGGCGCTCACCGACCGCCACGCGACGGCGACCGGCCCCCGAACGGCGGCCGGGACGCCGCTCAGATCGGCGACGAGCGCGTCCGGATCCCGGGCGTCCGCGCGGAGCGGCAGCCGCGTCGCGCCGAGCGTGACCACCGACGACGCGGCGGACGGCCGTTCGGTGAACGTCAGCGTCATCGTGCGGGGGAGGGCCGTGAGCACCGCGCCCTCGGCCGGGTCGGACGAGCGCAGTTCGGCGTGCGCGTGCGCGGCGGCGGTCGTCGCGAGGACGGCCCCGAGCACGAGGACGCCCGACAGACGGCGCAGAACGGACATGGACGGTTCTCCTTCATTCATCGGCGTCGGGCCGGGAGGCGGGGGAGGTGAGGAGCAGCAGGCAGAAGACCGCGACGACGCAGACGAGCCCGGCGATCGGCAGCAGCGGGTTCACCGACTTGCCGGCCGCGGCGGCGACGGGAGCCGCCTGCGTCGGCGTCATCGCGGGCATCGTGACGGCCGGGGCGGCGGACCGCGTGGCCCGCGGCCGGGGCGAGTCCGTCCGGACGCGCGGACGGGCCGGGGCGGCGTGCCGGTGGACGGTCGGGGTGGCCACCGGCTGGACGGTGACGCGGGCGCGCATGTCCGGGTGCACCGAGCAGTAATAGAAGTACGTCCCGGGAACGCGGAAGGTGTAACTCCAAGACCGTCCGCGCTGCAAGAGCGGGGACCGCAGCGCCTGCGGCCCGCTGGTCGTGACGACGTCGTGGGGGACGGGGTCCAGGTTCGTCCAGGTGACGGTGTCGCCGACGCGGACGGTCAGGTTCGCGGACTGGTAGGCGGTGCCCTTCATCCGGACGTGCAGCGCGGCGGCGCTCGCGGCCGGCGCGTCGACCAGCAGCGCGGGCGGCGCGCACAGGAACAGGGCCAGGACCGCCGTCGTGCCGCGCCGGGGGATGCGGGTGCCCATCGGCTCTCCTTCGGATCGGTTCGGGCAGAATCGGTGGGGTCAGCAACCGCCGCCGAGGAGCCCGTCGAGGCCGGGCTTGAGGATGTCCTGCACGAGGACGGTGTGGGACTTCAGGTAGCTGTCCACCGCGAGCGCGTCCGACAACTGCTCGGCCGGTGAACGCTGCAGATGCGCGACGTACAGATGCTGGAGCAGCGGCTGCAGCCCCTTGAGGACCTCCTGCACGCCGCCCACGCCCGATTCCAGGATCATCTGGACCCACGCCGTGTGGGTCTTGATGTACTGGTCGAGCGCCAGCGCGTCCGCGATCTGCTGGGACGGCGAACGCTGCAGGTGGGCGGTGTAGATGTGCTGAAGGATGATGGTGAGCATCTCGTTCAGCGCCCCGGTGCACGGCGTCCCGTCGCCCGGCGGAGGCGTCGGCGTCCCGGACGGCATCGGGTGGCCCGTCGGCTTGGACGTGGGCTTGGCAGTCGGCTTGGCCGTCGGCGTGGGCGACGCGCCGCCCCCCGAGACCGTCACCGCGGCCTTCATGTCCGGGTGGTAGGCGCAGTAGTAGGAGTACGTCCCGGCCGTGGTGAACGTGTAGGAGAAGGACGCGCCCTTGTCCATCTCCCCCGAGTCGATCTTCTTGGGACCCGAGGTCGTCGTCACCGTGTGCGGCGCGGAGTCGTCGTTGATCCAGGTGACCTTCTGCCCGGCGGACACCTTCAGCGCGGACGGCGAGAACGCGTAGTTCTTGATGTGCACCACGACGGCGGCGGTCGCGGCCACGGGCGCGCGGGTGTCGGCGACCGGCACGGCACGCGGACGGTCGAGCGCGTCCGTCCCGGCCACGGGATGCGTCGCGCCGAGCCGGGAGCCGGAAGCGCCGGCGGTCAGCCCGACGAGGCTCAGCATCGCCACGGCCGTGGCGAGGGCCGCGCAGATCGTCAGCAGGAGCCGGCGCCGGGGGGCGGCGGGCAGTCGGGCGGGTGGTCGTCGCACGGGTGGTTCCTTTCGATGGGGGTGCGGGCGCGGTCGCCCGCACCGGGGGGTCGCGGCGCGCACGCCGCGACGGCGAGGGGTCAGCGGCCCGGAGCGGCCGTGACGAGGAGGGTCGCGGCGACGAGCACGACGGACAGCAGCGCCGTCTCGATCGCGACGGAGTACACGAACGGGCGGACGGTCGCCGCGTCGCCGCCCCGCCGCACGGCGAGGTCCAGGCGTCCGCCCACCCACCGCTTGCTGCGCTGCGCCGCGCCCAGCACCAGCGCGAAGATCGCGAGCTTGGCCAGCAGCAGGCGCCCGTAGGAGGTGTCCAGCAGCCCGGAGACCGAGCCGACGAGCTGCCAGGCGAGGACGAGCCCGGACGCCGCGATGGCGAGCACGCAGCCGAGCGCGAGCATCGAGTACCGGGGGACGACCTGCGCCAGTTCCTCCGGACGGCGCCGCCGCAGGACGCCGAGCAGCAGGATCACCAGGCCGCCGAACCACAGCGACGCGCCCGTGAGGTGCAGCACGTCCGCCGTCTCGCTGAGGAACGGCCGCGCGGTGCCGGTGGCGTGGCTCGTCATGCCGGTGGTGCGCACCAGCCCGAACGCGACGGCCAGCGCCGCGACCCGCCACGGGGCGCGGCGGACGGCCCGGTCGCCGGCCCGCAGCGCCCAGGCGAGGACGACCGAGGCGAGCACCCACAGCAGGCCCTTGACCGCCCACACCTCGCCGGGATGGTCGTCCAGGACGGTGCCCCAGACGTGCGGGCTCGTCACGTCCGACAACGGCCGCATCGCGGTGTAGACGCCCTGGAGCGCGATGCCCGCCACGGCCGCCGCGGTCCCGGCGGCCCAGGCGGCGACCATGAGCTGCCGGACGCGCCGGTCCCACGCGCCCTCGGGCCACAGCAGCGCGAGGAACGCCAGGCCGCCGACGAACACCGCCAGTCCGAGGTAGCCGACCGCCTTGGCCGTCGTCAGGAGGGGACGGACGCCCGGATGGTCGTGCGGTGCGGCGGGCGGCGGGGCGACCACCGGTTCCCGGGACGCCGACGTGCTCGGCGCCGGACTCGGCCCGGGGGCCGCGGCGGCGGCCGGGGCCGCGAGCGCCAGCCACACCAGGGCCAGCGCGCAGAACGCGACGCGGCGGAAGAGCATCACTTGCCGCCGTCCGGAGGACAGTCCGCCGCGTCGCCGAGAAGTGGAGCGAGCAGCGGCGTCAGCGCGCCCCGCTCCTTCCCGTGGTTCAGCGGCAGGAGCGGGCCGACCAGCGGCCCGGTGAGCGGGTTCACGACGGGTCCGAGCAGGCCGGCGCACGTCTGCGGGACGGACGGCGCGGGCCGGTCCGGCGGCGTCGGCGCGGTCGGCGTGTGCCTCGGCGCGGGCGGTTTCTCGGGCGGGGAGTCGGGCGGGGTCTCCGGCGGGACGGGCGCCGGAGTCGGATCCGCTCCGGGATCGGGGCCGGGGTCGACGGCCGGGGGCGCGGGGGGCGGCGGACCGTCGGCCGGTGGCAGCGGGACCGGGGCGGGAGCCGGCGTCACGGGCTCGGGCGCCGCGCCCGGCGGGGGCCCGGCGGCCCGGCCGGTGCTCGTCCAGGAGACCCCGAGGCCGGAGGCGTAGCCGACGAGGATCACGACGGTGCCGACGAGCACGGCGGACACCAGGGCGCCCCGGCGGTCGACGGAGGGGGCTCGGGCGGGGGATTTCATGGCGGTGACCTCACCGCCGCCGACCGGACGTTGCGTTCGTGACGCGGGAGCGGTCGGCGGCCATCTGGCTTCTCAGGCGATCTGCGTCGCCGCAAGGCTGCCGAATCCCCTGTTGCGGCGAGTGACACGGCTGTTACGGCGACGGCAAGAACCCCGCACGCCGACGATCACCGTCGGTGAGGCAACAGTCACGTTGACACGATGGTGAGGTCCTCTAGGCTCCGAAATGCCGCTGTACCTGCGGTTTGCCGCCTTTACCGGCTGTGAAGTCCCGGACGCGTCCGGTGGCCGCCGGGGTGCCGACGCGAGCACGGCCGGACGTTTGGGACACTTGCCGATGTGAAGGAGACCCTGAAAGAACTGCTCGATCTGCTGGATCTGGAGCAGATCGAGAACGACATCTTCCGCGGGCGCAGCTCCGCGGAGCGTCAGCAGCGGGTGTTCGGCGGCCAGGTCGCGGGGCAGGCGCTCGTCGCCGCCGGACGCACCGTGCCGCCCAACCGGCAGGTGCACTCGCTGCACGCGTACTTCATCCGTCCGGGCGACCCGCTCGTGCCGATCGTCTACACGGTCGACCGGGTGCGGGACGGACGGTCCTTCACGACACGCCGCGTCCTCGCCATCCAGCACGGCAAGGCGATCTTCAGCCTGTCGGCGTCGTTCCAGGTCGCCGAGGAGGGCATCGAGCACCAGGCCGCGATGCCGGACGCGCCCGACCCCGAGACGCTGCCGACCGCGCGGGAGCGGTTCGCGCCGCTGTGGGGCGCCGAGCTGGCGGAGAAGTGGGTGAGCCGCAGGCCGTTCGACGTCCGGCACGCGACGCCGCTGACCTGGGAGGCGATCAAGGACCCGTCGCTCGCGTCGCCCGTCTCTTCGGTGTGGCTGCGCGTGGACGGCGAACTCCCCGACGACCCGCTGCTGCACGTCTGCCTGATGACGTACGCGTCCGACATGACGCTGCTGGACACCGTCCTGCTCAACCACGCCCTCGCGTGGGGCGAGAAGGGGACGATGGGCGCCAGCCTCGACCACGCCATGTGGTTCCACCGGCCGTTCCGCGCCGACGACTGGCTGCTCTACCAGCAGGACACCCCGTTCGCCGGGAACGCGCGCGGCCTCGCGCGCGGCCAGGTCTTCACGCGGGACGGTCAGCTCGTCGTGTCGGTGATGCAGGAGGGCCTCATCCGCACCACCGGTGCCTGAGACGCGGGAGCGCGGCCCGGAGTTCGGGCCGCGCGGCGTGAACTGAACCACGAAACCGCAGGTCAAAAATATCTTGCCGACTTCGCAGCGGGCCCCGTACGCTCGTCGCGAGCAATGAACCGGCCGTGCGAACGGCCCCGATGCGCCAGAGAGGCGGTGTGTAGTCCGGTGATCACCATTTACGCGAAATCGTGGCAGAGCCTGACCGCCACGTGCCCTGGCGCGTCCCTGAACGACGGCGGGCCGGCCCTTCGCGGCACGGTGACGCCGAGCGGTCTGCAGCGACGTGACGTCCAGCCCGTCTCGGGCTATGTCGCGGTCGCGCAGCGTCCGAGCGCGCAGCGAGTCCAGGCGCCGCTGGGTCGCCATGAGTCCGTCAACGCCCTGCGGGCGCTCGACGGGTTCGGCGCCCCGGCGATGGCCGAACTCTCCCCGCGGGGAGATGTGTCGGGTCCGTACCCCTGGAGGCCACCGGTCTAGAACCACCGGCGAGCCCCCAGGCCGCGGATCCGATCACCGGATCCGCGGCCTTTTGTTTTCCCGAAGACCACCGACACACCCGTTGGAATCCAATGAGAGGAACCAGGGTGACCGTGACGCAGGGGGCTCTCGCGATGAGCGAAGAGGACCTCACCCTTCCCTGCCGGACCGACCCGGAGCTGTTCTTCGCGGAGGCTCCCGCCGACGTGGAACTCGCCAAGGCGCTGTGCCTGGAGTGCCCGCTGCGCAAGCAGTGCCTCGCGGGCGCCATGGAGCGCAAGGAGCCCTGGGGCGTCTGGGGCGGCGAGCTGTTCGTGCGCGGCGAGATCGTCGCGCGCAAGCGGCCCCGTGGCCGTCCCCGCAAGCACCCGCTGCCGGACGGCGTCTGACCTGGTGGGCGGGGCGGCTCCGGCCGCCCCGCCCGGCCGTGGAGGAGAGAGATGACCATGACGATGCCCGCCCCGGAGCGGCTGCGGCGCGCGGCGCTCGTGCGCCGGACGCGGCGGGACGCGCAGATCCGCGCCGCCCGCGTCCGGCGCGTGCTGCTCGCCCCGGTCCGCTCCGGGGAACTCCCGGAACAGCGCGTCCGGGATCGGTAGCCGACGCCCCGGGCCTCCTGCGGGGGCGGTCCGGGGCCGCTGAACGTGCCCGGCCGGTCGCAGGCGCCGTCCGTCCTTCCCGGGATGGTTTCGACGGATCGCGCGCCTCCCGGCCGGGCCTCCCCGGGCGCCCGCGGACGGTTCCCTCCCGTCCCGGCGCCCTGCCGGAAGCCCGCGCGTCTCATCAACGCGCGGGCTTCCGCCGTTCTCAGGCGAGCCGTCCGCCGCCGTCCACGTGCAGGGTCGTCCCGGTGACGAACGGGTTGGCGAGCGCGAGGAGCGCGGCGGACGCGACGTCCTCGGTGCGGCCGACGGTGCCGGTCGGGTTGCGGGCGGCGGTGTCGGCGAAGAAGGCGTCCTTGGCGTCGCCGAGGCCGTCCCACACGCCGGAGTCGATGACGCCGGGGGAGATCGCGTTCACCCGGACCGGCGCCAGCTCCACCGCGAGGGCCTCGGCGAGGAACGCGACCGCGCCGTTCGTCGCGGCCATGACCGTGCGTCCGGGCACGGGCCGCCACGCGGCGACGCCGGAGAACAGCAGCACCGAGCCGCCCGGACGGAACCGGCCGGCGAAGTGCTTGGCCAGCATGATCGGCCCGATCACCTTGGCGTCGAACGCGCGGGTCACGGCCGCGCGGTCCAACTCGGTGACCGGGCCGTTGGCGCGGTCGGCGCCGAGCGCCACGAGATGGTCGAGCGTCCCGACGCGCTCGGCGAGCGCGCGGATCGAGTCCTCGTCGGCGAGGTCGACGCGGGCGTCGGCGTCCGGGCCCCGTCCGGCGAGGACGACCTCGGCCCCGGCGGCGGTCGCGTCGGCGGCGATGCGGCGGGCGATGCCCGACCGGCTCCCGATGATGAGCAGTTTCTTGTCGCGCAGTGTCATGACCTCCACAGCGCCGTCCGGTGCCGGAACCATCCCGTCGCCGCATGAGGGTTTTCGGGACAAGCCATAGAATCAGCGAATGGCAACGCTGCGCGCACTGGAATGCTTCGTGGCCGTCCTCGACCACGGCTCGGTGACCGAGGCCGCCGCGCGGCTGCACCTGTCGCAGCCCGCGCTGTCCCACCAGCTCGCCGCGCTGGAACGGGAGATCGGCGCGCCCGTCGTGGAGCGGCTGCCGCGCGGGGTGCGGCCGACCGTCGCCGGACGGGCCGTCGAGGCGGACGCGCGGGCCGCCCTCGCCGCCGCCCGCCGCGTCGTGGAGACCGGACGGGCCGTCGCGGCGGGCTCCACCGGACGCCTGCGCATCGCGTGCGCCGAGAGCATGACGGCCGGGCTGCTCGCGCCGGTGCTGCGCGCGTGGCGGCGGCGGTCCCCGGACGTCCACCTGACGCTCACCGAGACCACCAGCGCGGACGTCCTCGCCGCCGCCGTGGCCGCCGACGAAGCCGACATCGCCGTCGGGCCGCGCCCGGACCGCTGGACGGGCGCGTCCGGCGTGATCGGCCCGGAGGAGATCGTCGCGGTGCTGCCGCCCGGCGACCCGGCGGCGGACGCCCCCGCGATCACGCTCGCCGAGCTGGCCGAACGGCCGATCGTCCACTACCACCCCGACAACGGGCTGGGCGGCTGGCTGGACGCGGTCGCCGCGCGGCACGGCGTGGTGCTGGCGGCGGCGATGCGGACGCGTCAGTCCGCGACGGCGGCGCGGCTCGCGGCGGCGGGGCTCGGCGCGGCGCTGGTCCCGACGAGCGCGCTCGCGGCGTCGTTCGCGGGGACGCTGCGGCGGCTCGACCCGGTCCTGCGGCGGGACGTGGTGACGCTCGTCGGCCGGCCGGGCGACCCGGTCGTGCGGCGGTTCGAGGCGGACCTGCTGCGGCGGGGCGTCCCGGTGCCCCGCGCGATCACGGCGAAGCTGGCTCCGGGTCGGCGAAGCCCGGCACCCACCTGATCGACTCGGCGCGGGCGGGGATCTCGCATTCGAGCTGGCAGAGCACGCCCGTCCCGGCCGACAGGACCCGGTGGACGATCACGTACTCCGGCGGCAGGTTGAGCTGCCGGACGACGTTCGTCGGCCGCAGGTCCGTGACCTTCGCGGCCATGTCCCGCAGCCACTCCCGGTTGAACTTGAACGTCTCGGTGACGAACGGCTCGGTGATCGGCGCGAGGAACGCCTGGAGCGACTCGGTGTCGATCGTGACGCCCGCGCGGATGAAGTCCTCGTCGCGCAGCGCCCGCTCGATCTCGTCGATGTCGGCGAGGGTGCCGATGCGCAGCAGCCGACCCATCCGCTCGGCGAACGCGGACGGGATGCGGTCCACGGCGCCGAAGTCCAGGACGCCGAGCCGGCCGTCGGCCAGCAGCCGGAAGTTGCCCGGGTGCGGGTCGCCGTGCAGCATCCCGGCGCGCTTGGCGCCCGACAGCAGGAACCGGCAGTACAGCAGCGCGGCGTGGTCGCGCTGCTCCTGGTCGCCCTCGCTGATGACCTTGGACAGCGGGACGCCGTCGATCCACTCGGTGACCAGGACGTCCCCGGCCTGCGCGATCACCTCGGGGATGTAGAAGTCGGGGTCGTCGGGCGGGTAGGCCTCGCGCATCCGCGTCTGCGACGCCGCCTCGATCGTGTAGTCGAGTTCTTCGACCACGCGCTCCTTCAACTCGGCGAGCATCGACTTGACGTCCAGGCCCGGCATGAGGACGCCGAACAGCCGTCCGAGCCGCGCGAGCTGGTTGAAGTCGCTGATCAGCGCCTTGCCCGCGCCGGGGTACTGGACCTTGACGGCGACCGCGCGGCCGTCCGACCAGACGGCCTTGTGCACCTGGCCGATGGACGCGGCGGCGGCGGGCGCGTCGTCGAACTCGGTGAACGCGTCGCGCCAGTCCGGGCCGAGCGCGCCCGCGAGGACCTTGTGGACGGCGGACGCGGGCAGCGGGGGAGCGGCCTCCTGGAGCCGGGTCAGCGTGGCGCGGTACGGCCCGGCGATCTCCGGCGGCAGCGCGGCCTCGAAGATCGACAGCATCTGGCCGAGCTTCATCGCCCCGCCCTTCAGCTCGCCGAGGACCTTGAAGAGCTGCTCGGCGGTGCGCTGCTGGATCTCCACCGCGACGGCCTCGGCGGGCCGCCCGAGCGTGCGCTTGCCGAGGCCCAGCGCGGTGCGTCCGGCGAACCCGAGCGGAAGGGACGCCAGCTTTGCCGACCGCGTCACCGCGCGGCGAGGTAGGTCGCTCACGTCCTCATTGTCCGCGATGGACCTGGTTTCCCGCCACAGCGCCGGTCCACAAAACCGAGCGAGCGCTTTGGTGGTGATCCGCGTCACCTGCGCAAACGCGGTAAGTGTGCGCTTTCTCACCCTGAACCGGCGAACCGGGCGCCCGCTGCGGCACAGTCGAGCCCGGCCGACCCGGGCGCCGCCCGCTTCGTCGTCGGGCCGGGCTACGGCTCAAAGGTCACGGCAGGGCTCGGCCCCGGCTCCCGTCCGTCACCAAGGCGATCACACTCGGCCACTGTCCTTTCGGCCATGATCCTTTTTGTGGGCGGGCCCGGCGTCCGCCCGGCCGCGCGCGTGATCCCGCGTTCACTCCGGTGTCACCGGATCGTCACGTGATCAATCCGTGATTGGACGCGGAAAGGGCGGGAGGCCGCTTCCCCACGGCCGTCCCGCCCGGTCCGCGCGACCGTTCGCGCGGTGTCAGCGCGGCGCGCGGCGGCGGACCATCCGCGCCGCCGCGATCGACAGCGCGAGCGGCGCCACCACCTCGACCAGCCCGATCGCCACCGTCGCCCGGACGCCGAGCCGCGGCGCCGCGCGCCGGGCCAGCGGGCGCAGCGCCCGCGCCGCGAACCGCCCGGCCACGGCCCCGAGCACGCCGCCCGCCAGCCGCGTCGGCCGCCAGCGGCCGTCCTTCGTCGTCCTGCACGCACCCATCGCGACCCCCGGTTCGGTCTCCGTTACGGCTGGCACGGAAAGTACCCGAACGAACACGGAGAGAAACGCTCATGCGGGCCGTGCCGGGCGGGCCGTCCGGTGCCGGCGGGGCTCCTGCGTCCTCACCCCGCCCCCGGAAAGCATGTGATGATTGCGCGGAATCCTTGGGCTAAAGGTAAAAAGATTGCGGTTGACCAGGGCTAATGCCAATTGACCCCTGTGGTTTTCACCAACGATTGGGTACGGTTCAGGTGTGCCCCCATACGTTGAGGTCCGCCGAAGCAGCCGTCGCCGGCGGACGGTGTCCGCCTACCGCGACGGGGACAAGGTCGTCGTCCTGCTGCCCTCCCGGCTCAGCAAGGCCGAGGAGGAACAGTGGGTCGCCACCCTCCTGGAGCGGCTCGCCGAGCGCGAACGGCGCCGGCGCCCGAGCGACGACGACCTGTTCGCCCGGGCGCTGGAGCTGTCCCGCCGCCACCTGGACGCCCGCGCCGTCCCGATGAGCGTCCGCTGGGTCGACAACCAGAACGCCCGCTGGGGATCGTGCACCCCCGACGACGGCACGATCCGCCTGTCGACCCGGCTGCGCGGGATGCCGTCCTGGGTGCTGGACTACGTCCTCGTCCACGAGCTGGCGCACCTGCTCATCCCGGGCCACGGACCGGACTTCTGGGACCTCGTCGGCAACTACCCGAAGGCCGAGCGGGCGCGCGGCTACCTCGAGGGCGTCGCCGCCACCGCGCACCTCCCGCTGGCCCTGGAGGACGACGCCGACGAGCTGGAACCCGCCCGCCGCAGCGTCGCAGGCTGACCCGCGCCCCCGCGCGTCAGGCGAGGGAGCGGGCCACCAGGCGGCGCGTCGCCGTGTCGGACTCCGGCGGCAGGGCGTCGACGGGGAACCAGCGCAGGTCGTCGGACTCGTCGCTGATCACGGGCACGGCGCCCGGCGGGGCCGTCGCGCGGAACTCGACGTCCAGATGCCACGAGCCGCCCGGATGGCACGGCACGCGGTGGCGGTCGAGCGAGACCGGCACCGGATCCAGCCGCAGGCCCGCGATGCCGGACTCCTCCGTCGCCTCGCGGAGCGCGGCCGCCGCGAGCGTCGCGTCACCGTCCTCGCAGTGCCCGCCCAGTTGCAGCCACCGCTTCAGCTTCCCGTGCAGCGTCAGCAGCACCCGCGTCCCGGACGCGTCCAGCAGCGCCGTGCTCGCCGTGATGTGACCCGGCGCGCACGCGCGGCGCGTCCCGTCCGGATGGGACGCCAGATGCTCCAGGAACACCGCGCGCAGCTCGTCCTGGCCGGCATCGGGCGCGGTCCAGCCGGACAGGACCCGCACCGCGTCCGCGTGCAGCGGATCGGTCATGCGCGCCCGACGCGCGGGTACGACGCCCCCGACCGGCGACGGCGCTCATGGTCGGTCGGACGGTGCCAGCACAGCGCCGACCGCGCCGCCTGGCGGCGCACCGCCACGGCGGACGACGCCCCGTGCAGCGCGCAGCAGCCCAGCCGGGTCCTCCGGACGGCCCGGCGGCGGGGCGGCCTCACGCGCCGTCCCCCTCGTCGTCCTTCTTCTTCTCCTCGTCGGCCTCCGAGAGCAGCGAGTCCAGGCCGGACAGGTCCGCCGTCTCGCCGCGCACGAACGCGTCCGGGTCCTCCAGGTCGGCCGCGCCGGGCAGCAGGTCGGGGTGGTCCCAGACGGCGTCGCGGCCGTCGGTGCCGCGCGCCTCGGTCAGCGCCCGCCACAGCGTCGCCGCCTCGCGCAGCCGCCGGGGGCGCAGCTCCAGGCCGACGAGCGTCGCGAACGTCCGCTCCGCCGGGCCGCCCGTCGCGCGGCGCCGCCGGACGGCCTCGGCGAGCTTCACCGCGTCCGGCAGCCGTCCCTCGGCGACCCGGTTCACGACCGTGTCCACCCAGCCCTCGACCAGGGCCAGCGCGGTCTCCAGCCGGGCGAGCGCCGCCTTCTGCTGCGGCGTCTCCTCCGGCTGGAGCGACAGCTCGCCGCCGAGCGCCTCCTGGATCGCCTCCGGGTTGGACAGGTCGAGACCCTGCACGGCCTGCTCGATGCCGGAAAGGTCGACCGTGATGCCGCGCGCGTACTCCTCGACGGCGCCGAGCAGATGCGCCCGCAGCCACGGGACGTGCGCGAACAGCCGCTGGTGCGCGGCCTCGCGCAGCGCCAGGTAGAGCCGGACCTCGTCGTCGGGGACCTCCAGGCCCTTCCCGAACGCCTCGACCCCGGCGGGCAGCAGCGCGCCGACGCCGTCGGGCGCCAGCGGCAGGCCCACGTCGGCGGAGCCCACGACCTCGCGGGCCAGCGCGCCGAGCGCCTGCCCGGCCTGGCCGCCGACCATCGCGCCCGCCATCTGCCGGACCATGCCGATCAGCGGACCGGCCATCGCCTGCATCTCGGCGGGGATCTCGCCGCCGCCGAGCGCGCCGCCCATCGACTCGACCATGCGGGCCGCGATCGGGTCGCAGACCTTCGACCACACCGGCAGCGTCTGCTCGATCCACTCCGACCGGCTCCACGCCTTCGGCGTCCGGATTCCGGCGGGAAGGGACGTCCCCTCGTCGAGCCAGAGGTCGGCCAGCCGGAGCGCCTCCTCGACCTGGCGCCGTTCGGCGTCCACGATCGAGGGGTCGCCGTGCTCGGCGACCGCGTGCCGCGCGATGTCCTTGGCCATGTCCCAGTTCAGCGGGCCTCCGTCGGAGCCGCCGGGGGACTGGCCGCCGATCATGTCCGCGAAGCGGTGCAGCATGTCGGCGAACTGCCGCATGTCGCCGCCGCCCATGCCCCCGAACGGATCCTGGGGCCTGTCGTCGTCGCCGTCGCCGCCCGGACGGTTGAAGCCGAAGGGTGTGCCGGTCATCGGTTCGCCCCCGGGATGCATGATGGGCTCATATCAGCAACGTTAGCCGGTCGCGGCGACGTCGCGTACCCGAGGAAGGGGGCACCTCCGTGGCAACGGGCAAGGTTCGCCCTCGGCGTAGCCAGGGGCCTGTGGTGGCCGTCACCGGCGCCGCCGAGGGGACCGGACGGCTGCTGGCCGCCCGCCTCGTCGCGAGCGAGGAGATCCGCAAGGTCGTCGCGATCGACGCGCACCGGGGCGACGTCGACGGCGCCGTGTGGCGGGTCGCTGACGTCCGCGACCCGCTGCTGACCGGACGCCTCGCCGGCGTGGACGTCGTCGTCCATCTCGACCTGGTCTGCTCGCCCGACCTGGACGCGCGCGAGCGCCGCACCCACAACGTGCGCGGAGCGCAGACCGTCGTGCTCGCCGCCGCCGCGGCCCGCGTCCGCCGCGTGGTGCTCGTCACCAGCGCGATGGTCTACGGCGCGGACCCGACCAACCCCGTCCCGCTCACCGAGGACGCCCCGCTGCGCGCCGAGGAGAACGAGAGCGTCGCGGGCGACTACCTGGAGATCGAGGAGCTGGCGGCGTCGGCGGCGGGCGTCCACCCGGGCCTGGACGTCACCGTCGTGCGGCCCGCCGCGCTCGTCGGGCCCGGCATCGACACCGTCATCACCCGGCATTTCGAGGCGCCGCGCCTGCTCACGGTGAAGGGCAGCACGGCGGGCTGGCAGTTCTGCCACATCGAGGACCTCGCCGCCGCGCTCGAACTCGTCGTCACCGCCGACCTCGCCGGGCCGCTCGCCGTCGGCGCGGACGGCTGGCTCACGCTGGACGAGGCCGTCGAGATCACCGGCAAGCGCTCCTTCGAGCTGCCCGCCGCGCTCACGTTCGGGATGGCGCAGCGGCTGCACCGGCTCGGCATGACGCCCGCGCCCGCCACCGACCTGCACTTCGTCGCCTACCCGTGGGCCGTGGACGGCGCCCGGCTGCGCGCGGCGGGCTGGAAGCCGCGCTACGACAACGCCGCCGCGCTGCGCGTCCTCGTCGAGGAGACGGCCGGGCGGCACGCCGTCGTCGGCCGCCGCGTCGGCGGCAAGGAGGCCACGATGGCGACGGCCGCCGGGGCGACGGTCGCGGCGATCGGCGCCGCCGCCGCGATCCGCCGCGCCCGGCGGCGCCGCCGCTGACTCAGGAGTTGCCGGGCGTCGGCGTCGGTTTCGGCGTGGCCTTCGGGGCCGCGCCGGCCTTGGCCAGCGCGTCCTTGGCCGCCTTGATCCGCTTCCACGCCTCGCCCATCGCGCCGTAGTCGTTCTTGCGCTGCGCGGCCTCGAAGTCGTTGACGGCCTTCTGCAGGTCGGCGATGGCCTGCCGCGCGTCGCCGGTCAGCGTCGTGCCGCCGTCCCCGCCGTCCCCGCCGGTGGACGGCGCCGGGCCGTCGCCGAAGATCTTCTCCAGCGCGGCCGGGAGGTCCCCGGCGGACGCGATCCGGTCCCCGAACCGGACGAGCACCTGCCGCATCAGCGGGTACGGCGCCTGCTCGCTGCCGCCGGACGCCTTGGCGTACATCGGCTCGACGTACAGCAGCCCGCCCGCGAACGGGATCGTCAGCAGGTTGCCCTTCACGGTCGTGTTGCCCTGCTGGAGCTTGTAGAGGGCGTCCTTGACCTGCGGGTCCGTCTCGAACGAGTTCTGCACCTGGCCCGGCCCCTGCGCGGGCGGCGTCCGCGGCAACTGGAGGATCTTGATCTGCCCGTAGTTGCCCGGGTCGGACGTGACGGCCATGAACGCCGCCAGGTTCGGGCTGTTGCGCGGGTTGAACGCCGTCGTCAGCGAGAAGCTCTTGCCGGGCGCGCCCGGCATCTGGACGCTCTGGTAGTACGGCGGCTGGCGGCGTCCCTTGGCGCCCGGGTCCTCGGGGACGTCCCAGAAGCCTTCGCCGTTGTAGAACGCCGACGGGTCCGTCACGTGGTACTTGGCGAGGATCTGCCGCTGCACCTTGAACAGGTCCTGCGGGTAGCGGAAGTGCGCCTCCAGCGCCTTCGGCACGGCCGAGCGGGGCTGCACCGTGCCCTTGAACACCTTCATCCACGTCTTCGCGACCGGGTCGGAGGTGTCCCACTGGTAGAGCTTCACGGTGCCGTCGTAGGCGTCGACGGTGGCCTTCACCGAGTTGCGCATGTAGTTGATGGTGTCGTTGGCCTGCCGCGCCACCGCCGACCGGGTGTCGGTGATCGTGTCGCGGGTGGCGTTGCCGAGGCTCGTGTTCTCCGAGTACGGGTAGCCGGTCGCGGTGGTGTAGCCGTCCACGATCCACTGGACGCGCCCGTCGATGACCGCCGGATACGGATCGCCGTCCACCGTCAGCCACGGCGCGGCGTGCTGCACCATCTCGCGGGGCGTCCGGTCGTAGAGGATCTTCGCGTCCTTGTTGATCGCGCCCGACAGCAGGAGGTTCTTCTCCTGGAACTTCGTCGCGTACAGCAGCCGGTGGAAGAACGAGTCGATCGGGACGCCGCCCTTGCCCGCGTAGGTGTTGTTCTTCTGGCCCGCCGCGCTGTTGTCGGGGTAGTCCAGCTCCTGCTGGCCGCGTCCGCCGACCACCGAGTAGGACGGCGAGCGCTCGCCGAAGTAGATCTGCGGGCGCTCCACCTTGATCTGCGCGTCGCCGCTCGCGGGCATGTCCTTGGTGAGGAAGTTCGGTACGCCGCCGTCCGCGAGCTGGTCGCCGAGCGCCGACACCAGGCCGTACCCGTGGGTGTAGACCATGCGGTCCTTCACCCAGCTCTGCTGCCCGGCCGGGGCGCCCGACAGCTCGCGCAGCGCGACGACCGTGTCGGTGGGCTTGCCGTTGATGAGGTACCGGTCGACGTCCAGGATGTCGGGGAAGCGGTAGAACGGGCGGACCTGCTGGAGCTGCTGGAACGTCTCGCTCACCACGTTCGGGTCCAGGAGCCGGACGCCGTCGATCGTCGCCTTCGCCGCCCGCAGCTTCTTCGGGTCGGTCTCGACCTGGGTGCCGTACGCGACGACCTGCGCGCCGTCCACCCCGTACGCCCGCCGCGTCGCCTCGATGTTGCGCTCGATGAACCGGCGTTCCTTCGCCAGCTCGTCCGGACGGACCTGGAACTGCTGGATCACCAGCGGGTACACCCCGCCGAGCAGGATCGCCGACAGCACCAGCAGCGTGAACCCGACGCCGGGCAGCATCATCCCGCGCCGCAGCAGGTTGCTGAGGAACAGCCCCGCGCAGATCAGCGCGATGATCGCCAGGATCGTCTTCGCCGGGAGCAGCGCGTTCACGTCGGTGTAGGACGCGCCGGTCGTCACGCCGCGCTCGGAGTGCACCAGCCCGTACCGGTCGAACCAGTACGCGAACGCCTTCAACAGGACGAACAGCCCGACCAGCACCGACAGATGCGCCCGCGCCGCCGGGCTCGCCTTGTCGCCTGGCCCCTGCAACCGCAGCCCGCCGTACAGGTAGTGGACCATCACCGCCGCGACGATCGACAGGATGACCGTCGCGAACACCACGCCGAGCACCAGCCGCAGGAACGGGTACGTGAAGACGTAGAACGACACGTCCTTGTGGAACTGCGGGTCCTCCACGCCGAACGGCGTCCGGTTCAGGAACGCCAGCCACGTCGGCCACTGGCCCATCACCGACGAGCCCGTCAGCACGCCCAGCGCGACCAGCGCGCCCGCGGTCACCAGCCGCCGGCGCGGGTCGATGATCGCCCGGTAGCGCTCCAGCCCCTGCTGTTCCACCGACAGCGGCCGGTACGCGGGCGGCACCTTGTACGCCACGACCATGTTCGCGCCCACGGCCAGCGCCATCAGCAGGCCCGAGCCCGCGAACAGGACGGCGCGCGCCGAGAGCTGCGTCGTATAGACGCCGGAGAAACCGATCGAGCGGTACCACAGCAGGTTCGTCCACACCGCCGTGAACACCAGGTACGCGATCAGCAGGACGGCGAGGGCGACCAGCACGGGCACCACCAGGCGGCTCCGGCCGGAGCCGAGCCCGCGCCCCGGGCCTGGGGTCCGGAAGGTCAAGGGGCTACTCCGTTTCGACGTTCACGCGACCGGCGGACCCCGCCGGTTCCTGTCTAAGCAACTTACCGATTCTGCCCGGGGTTCCCGCACCGCGCCGTTTCCCGAGCCGCCAAGATGGTTCCGTGAGCCTTCTGGAAGAAGTCGTACGGGACCTGGAACGTCACACCGCGGCGGGCGGATGGGACGCGCCGCCGCGGCTGTACGCGCTCGTCCCGAGCGCCGAGCTGCGCACCGCCGAACCCGAACTGGCCGACGAACTCGGGATCGGCGCGGACGGCGAGACGCTCGCCGCCCTCGAACAACCCGAACTCCCCGCACAAGGATCGGTGGAGGAGTCCCTGGCCACCATCGCATGGCCGGACGCGGTCGCGGGCTGCGCCCTCGTCATCGAGCGCGTCGTCCTGCCCCCCGAGGCCGAGGACGGCATCCCCGACGACGAGGCCGAGGCCGCCGCGTGGATCGCCGCGCACCCCGGCCGCGAGGACGTCCGGATGATCGTCGGCGTGCTGCGCGACGGCACCCGGCACTCCGCCCTCCGGTTGCGCCGCCACGACAGCGACGACGAGGTGCTCCTCGGGCCCGACCTCGTCCCCGCCCTCGCCGACGCGCTCGCGCTGACGCTCGAACCCGACGAGCCGGACGACGACGGGGAACCGTCCGCCGGGTAATGTGCGGCGCGTGACCGATGTGCCCGCGCCCGCCGCCGATCCGATCCGGCTCGCCCGCGTCCAGGACGCGCCGCTGTCGGTCGACGAGGTCCTCGCCGCCGTCGGCGACCCCGCCGCCGGGGGCGTCGCCCTCTTCGTCGGAACGGTCCGCGACCACGACCACGCGCGGGCCGTCCGCGCCCTCTCCTACAGCGCCCACCCCTCCGTCGAGGACGAACTGCGCACGGTGCTGGGCAAGGTCGCGGCGGAGTTCCCCGTCCGCGGGCTCGCCGCCGTCCACCGCGTCGGCGACCTCGCGGTCGGTGACCTCGCCGTCGTCGTCGCCGCGTCCTGCCCGCACCGCGCCGAGGCGTTCGCCGCCTGCCGCCGCCTGATCGACGACCTCAAGGCGCAGGTGCCGATCTGGAAGCACCAGCAATTCTCCGACGGCGGGGACGAGTGGGTCGGGGCCTGCTGAACGGCCCCGGGCGCATAGAGTTTCCGCCATGTCCCGACACGCCGTCACCCTGACCGTCGCGAGCGTCCTCGTCCTGCTGCTGGCCGCGGTCGCGTCGGTCCTGAAAGTGCCCTACGTGGAGCTGATGCCGGGACCCACGAGCAACACGCTCGGCACCAACGACAAGGGCGAGCCGGTCATCCGCATCGACGGCCGGCAGACCTATCCCGACACCGGGCACCTCAATTTCACGACCGTCTCGTTCCGCGGCGGCCCCGGCGCCCGCATGGACCTGCTCACCATTCTCAACGGATGGCTGAAGAAGGACGTCGCGGTCGTCCCCGAGGAGACCTACTTCCCGAAGAACCAGACGCAGAAGCAGGTCGACGAGGAGAACACGCGGGAGATGGCCGACTCGCAGCAGAGCGCCCAGGTGGCCGCGCTGCGCGAACTCGGGATCGCCGTTCCGTCGCACATCGTCGTCCAGGCCGTGCAGAAGGGCAAGCCCGCCGACGGGCAGCTCCGCGCCGGGGACGAGATCGTCGCGCTGGACGGCAAGAAGGTCGCCGCCGTGTCCGAGGTGACGGCGCGGATGAGCAAGCGGCGGCCCGGCTCGGTCGCCGTCCTGACCGTCCGGCGCGGCGGCAAGGACCAGAACATCGCGCTGACGACGGTCGCGTCCGACGACGGCAAGCGAGCCGTGGTCGGGGTCGTCCTCGGCACCGGCTACACGATGCCCTTCAAGATCAACATCAGTGTCGGGGACATCGGCGGCCCCAGCGCCGGCCTCATGTTCTCCCTGGCCATCGTCGACAAGCTCACCCCCGGCGCCCTCACCGGCGGCAAGTTCATCGCCGGCACCGGCCAGATCGACCCGGACGGCACCGTCCAGCAGATCGGCGGCATCCAGCAGAAGATGATCGCCGCCCGCGCCGCCGGCGCCACGATCTTCCTCACGCCCAAGGGCAACTGCGCCGACGCCGCACCCGTCCGGCCCAAGGGCCTCCGGCTCGTCCGCGCCGACAACCTCCACCAGGCCCGTCAGGCCCTCGAAGCCCTCACCACCGGCAAGGGCGCCGTCCCCTCCTGCCCCTGAATTTGCGTAAGCCCCCGCACCCCCATAGAGTTAAGACATCGCCGCGGGGTGGAGCAGTTCGGTAGCTCGCTGGGCTCATAACCCAGAGGTCGCAGGTTCAAATCCTGTCCCCGCTACGGATTGGGATCCGTCTGGTCGCAAACCTTTGGTTTGCTTCCGGGCGGATCCTTCGCTTTTTGTCGGGGGGACGACCCCCCGTGCCCCCCGATGTGGGGGGCTCCGCCCCCCACGCCCCCTTTGTGGCTTGGTTGTTGGTCGTTTTTGCCTTTTTGGTCCTTTTTCTGTGTAGTGGTCTGTCTGTGGTCATGGCTTTGTGGTTCGTCCGGCCGCACCTAAAGAAGAACAACCTGATGAGAGGCCCTGGTGCCGTTCAGGGGGCCGTTAGGTGGGGGGAGAGGGTCAGGGCCAGGTGCAGGGTCAGGCGGTCCTGGCCTGTTGTCAGGTCCAGTTCGGTGAGGGCTTCGATCCTCGTCAGGCGGTGGTAGAGGGTCTGGCGGTGGATGCCCAGGGACTCGGCCGTGGGCTTGATCGCTCCCGCGTTCTCCAGGAACAGGCGGGCCGTGTCGGTCAATGTCGCGTTGGTCAGGAGACGGGTGATGCCCTCGGTGAGGATCGCCTCGTTGAGGGACGTGTCGTCGGACCAGCGGAGCAGGCGCAGGGCGCCCAGGGAGTCCCACGTCCTCGTTGTGCCCGGTTCGGTTGCCCGTGCCGCTGTTCTCGCTCGCTGCCAGGCTTCGCGGACTCCGGTCAGGGACGCGCAGTGCTCGTGGATTCCCGCCGTCACCGGGCCGCTGCTGCGCTCCTCCAGCAGGCTCCTCGCTCGCGCGACCACCGAGGACGGGTCGCGGCCCGGTAGCGGGACCAGCAGGACGTGGTCGCCTTCCCACGTCGTCGTGAGGACGGAGCGGGGGAGTTGCCAGGGGTTCAGGACGTCTGTGCCTTGGGCTCTCAGGACTGCTACCGCCACCGGGGTTTCTATGCTGACGTCGGCTGCCGCTCTCGTGCGTACTTCGTGGTCGGTGGAGAGTAGTTCGGCCAGCTTCAGGCCTAGGTCGCCGCGTTCTCTGGCCTGGCGTGCCATTTGCAGGCCCGCGCGTTCGCAGAGAGGGGCGGCGCTTGCGGCGCGGGCGGTGTCGATGCGTTCTTCGTCGTCCAGCAGCCACAGGTAGCCGTAGGTCACGCCGTTCCAGCGGACGGGCAGGCAAAGGCGTCCGAGCACGCCCGCCGCGTGGTCGGCGGGGATGCGGACCGGGCCCGTCGCGCGGGCTATGCCGTAGCGCTCGAACCTCGACCGGACGGCCTCCGTCGAGCGGCGGTGCAGGATCGACTCCATCCGCACCGGATCGATCGTCGTGCCGTGCGCCGCGTACGCGACGAGGTGGAAGTCGCGGTCCTCCAGGGTCGCGGGAGCCCCGAGCAGTTCGGCCGTCCGCTCGGTGACCTCCTGAAGATCGTCGGCCATCCGCCCTCCCTCTGACATTTGTCGCGACAATCGTGGCCACTGACGTGACATTTGACTGTATGCCCCGGCGAAGGACGCTTCTTACCGTCAGGTCAGACCCTTAGACCTCGGGGAGGAACTCGTGGCCAGTTCCCTGCTTCTCGCGGCCGCCCGCAGCGCGCGGCTCCGCGACGCGATCACCGCGCTGCCGCCCACCCGGAGCGTCGTGGACCGGTTCGTCGCGGGGGAGGACCTGGACGCCGCGCTCCGGACCGTCCGCGACCTCACCCGGCACGGGCTCCGGGTCACCCTCGACCACCTCGGCGAGGACACGACCGAGCGGGCGCAGGCCGACGCCACCCGCGACGCCTACCTGCGGCTGTTCGACCGGCTCGCCGCCGACGGCCTCGCCGACGGCGCGGAGGCGTCGGTCAAGCTGTCGGCGCTCGGGCGGGCGCTCCCCGGCGACGGCGCGTCGATCGCGCTGGACAACGCGCTCGCCGTCGCCGCCGCGGCCCACCGGGGCGGCATGACGGTCACGCTCGACATGGAGGACCACACCACGGTCGACTCCACGCTCGCCGTGCTCGGCAAGCTCCGCGCGGAGTTCCCGTCCACGGGCGTCGCGATCCAGGCCATGCTGCGGCGGACGGAGGGTGATCTGCGCGATCTCGTCCATGAAGGGTCGCGGGTGCGGCTCGTCAAGGGCGCCTACGCCGAGCCGCCGTCCGTCGCGTACCAGGCCAAGGCCGACGTGGACCGCGCGTACGTCCGGGCGCTGCGCCTGCTCATGGAAGGCGACGGCTATCCGATGGTCGCCAGCCACGATCCCCGGATGCTGGACATCGCCAAGGCCCTCGCCGTCCGCGCCGGACGCGCCCCGGGCGGCCACGAGTTCCAGATGCTCTACGGCATCCGGACCGGTGAGCAGCGGCGGCTCGCGGCGGCGGGCGAGACGATGCGCGTCTACGTGCCCTACGGCGTCGACTGGTACGGCTACTTCACGCGCCGGCTGGCCGAGCGTCCCGCCAACCTCGCCTTCTTCCTCCGTTCCCTCGTCTCCCGCTGAGGAGGTCCCCCGCATGGACGCCGTCACTTCTGTCCCCGCGCCCGTCAACGAACCCGTCCACGGTTACGCGCCCGGCAGCCCGGAGCGCGCCCGGCTGACGGCGGCGCTCGCCGAGCTGGCCGCCGGCCCGATCGACCTGCCGATGACGATCGGGGGGCGTGAGCGCCTCGGCGGCGGGGCGAAGACCGACGTCGTCCAGCCGCACCGGCACGCCGCCGTGCTCGGCACGTTCGGCGCCGCGACGCGCGAGGACGCCCGGGACGCCGTCGACGCCGCGCTCGCCGCCGCCCCGGCCTGGCGTGCGCTGCCGTTCGACGAGCGTGCCGCGGTCTTCCTGCGCGCCGCCGACCTGCTCGCCGGGCCGTGGCGGGAGACGATGGTGGCCGCGACGATGCTGGGGCAGTCCAAGACCGTCCAGCAGGCGGAGATCGACAGCCCGTGCGAGCTGGTCGATTTCTGGCGGTTCAACGTCCACTACGCGCGGCGGATCCTGGCCGAGCAGCCGATCAGCGGCCCCGGGGTGTGGAACCGCACCGACCACCGGCCGCTGGAGGGGTTCGTCTACGCGATCACGCCGTTCAACTTCACCGCGATCGCCGCGAACCTGCCGACCGCGCCCGCGCTGATGGGCAACGTCGTCGTGTGGAAGCCGTCGCCGACGCAGACGTACGCGGCCGTCCTCACGATGCGGCTGCTGCGCGAGGCCGGGCTGCCGGACGGTGTCATCAACCTCGTCACGGGCGATGGGCAGGCCGTTTCGGACGTCTTGCTCACCCATCCCGACCTGGCCGGAATCCACTTCACCGGGTCCACCACCACGTTCCAGCACCTTTGGCGGACGGTCGGCGAGAACATCTCGGGCTACCGGACGTATCCTCGTCTCGTCGGCGAGACCGGCGGCAAGGACTTCGTCGTCGCGCACCCGTCCGCCGACCCCGCCGTGGTGAAGACGGCGCTCGTGCGCGGCGCGTTCGAGTACCAGGGGCAGAAGTGCTCCGCCGCGTCCCGCGCGTACGTCCCGCGCTCGCTCTGGGAGGACGGACTCCGCGACGCCCTCGCCGCCGAGGTCGACGCGCTGCCGATGGGCGACGTCACCGACCTGCGCAGCTTCCTCGGCGCCGTCATCGACGCCCGCGCCTACACCCGCAACAAGGCCGCTATCGAACGTGCCGCCGCGGATCCCACCGTCGAGGTACTGGCCGGGGGAGCGTGCGACGACAGCGTCGGGTACTTCGTGCGGCCTACCGTTCTCGTCGGTACCGATCCATCGCACGAGATCTTCACCGAGGAGTACTTCGGGCCGATCCTCGCCGTCCACGTGTACGACGACGCCCGGTACGAGGACACGCTGCACCAGCTCGAATCCGTCGCCCGGTACGCGCTCACCGGCGCCGTCATCGCCACCGACCGCGCCGCCGTCGCCCGCGCCCAGGAGATCCTGCGGTTCGCCGCCGGGAACTTCTACGTCAACGACAAGCCCACCGGCGCCGTCGTCGGGCAGCAGCCGTTCGGCGGCGGACGCGCCTCGGGGACGAACGACAAGGCCGGATCGCCGCAGAACCTCCTGCGCTGGACGTCGCCCCGCTCGATCAAGGAGACGTTCGTCCCGGCGACCGACCACCGCTACCCCCACATGGGGTGAGCGATGGCGGAGATCCGCGCATGGGTACGGGCTTTGATCGGCTGCGCCGCCGTGGTCGGCGGGTACTGGGCCGTCCCGCTGCGCTGGGGCGAACTGCGCGGCGGCCACGGCTTCGTACGGCTCGCCGGCGCGCTCGCCGCGCTCCTCCTCCTGACGTACCTCGTCGCCGTCCAGGCCCGCCGGGCCCTCCGCGCGCGCCGCATCGGCGAACGCCTCGCCCTGCTCGCGACGGTCGTCACCGCCGTCTCCGTGACGTTCGCCGCCCGCTACTACACGCTCGCCGACCAGTTCCACGGGATCACCACCCGGCTCGACGCCTTCTACTTCGCGGTCACGACCCTGACCACCGTCGGCTACGGCGACATCGTCGCCACCGGGCAGACCGCCCGCGCCGTCGTCACCGTCCAGATGGCCTTCGATCTGATCATCCTCGCGTCCGTCCTGACCCTCGTCCTCAGCTCCGCCCGTCCCGGCGACGACACCCCCGCGCCCTAACCCGTTTGCGTAAGCACCCCCGCCCCCATAGAGTTAAGACATCGCCGCGGGGTGGAGCAGTTCGGTAGCTCGCTGGGCTCATAACCCAGAGGTCGCAGGTTCAAATCCTGTCCCCGCTACGGATCCGGGGTCCGCTTGGTCGCAAACTTCGTTTGCTCCCAAGCGGACCTTCGCCTTTTATCGGGGGGACGACCCCCCGTGCCCCCCGATGTGGGGGGCTCCGCCCCCCACGCCCCCTCTAGGGTTGGGGTGTGTTCTCTCGTTTTGGGTTTGTGTTGGTTGACGGGCTTTGTGTGGTTGTTTTCGTCGTTCTCGGGCGGCGTACGCATGAAGGTCTTGGGGGGTTGGGCGGTGTTCTTCATACGGCCTGGCCGTTCCTTGTCGGGCTGGTGGTCGGGTGGCTTGTCTCCCGGGCCTGGGTTCGGCCTTTTTCGCTCGTGCCCGTCGGGGTTGTTCTGTGGGTGTCCACTGTTGTCGTGGGCATGATCTTGCGTCGTGTTTCCGGGCAGGGGACGGCCTTCGCGTTCGTTGTCGTCGCGTTCATTTTTCTCGGGGTGACTCTGCTCGGGTGGCGTGGTATCGGCTCGCTCGTCCTGCGGCGTCGGACGTGATGGATCGCACTGCCCGCCATCGGGCTCGGTTCTCCTCGGTCAGGGTGGTTCGGCTCAGAAAGCTGAGTCTTCGGTCGGCGGAAGTCCTCAATTTGTTGAGTTAGAAAACGAACTGCCTGTGAATATCTTTCACCGGCAGCCGTCTCCCCGCCGCGTCTGCGCGCTGCCGCCCTCACCGGCAGTGATCCTTCTTTTCGAGGAGCAGACTTCTTGCTGTCCGCGACACGAGCAGCGCTGCGTCGGACGGGGGCCGTCATCCTGGCGATGGCGCTTCCGATCCTGTCGGTCAACGCCGTTCACCAGGCCGGAGCCCAGGCTCAGCCGAAACCGCCCAAGATTCACGTCATGGCGCCGCGCTCCGGTGCCCAGGCGAAGGTCGCCGCGGGTGAGCCGCAGCTCCAGGCGTTCAAGGGTGTCGTCCAGACCGCGCCGGTCGTCTACATCGACTACTGGGGATGGACGTCCGACCCCAGCGGAGAGAAGCCCTACCTGGAGAACTTTCTGTCCTCCATCGGGGGCACACCGTGGGTCAAGTCCGTGCTCCAGTACGGTGCCGGCGCGCCCGCCGACCTGCTGAAGGGCACCTGGTCCAGCACCACGGCGATCCCGGCGACCCCGACCTACGACGACATCCGGGCCGAAGCCGACCGGGCCGCGCAGCACTTCGGGGTGGCGGACGACCTGAACGTCCAGATCATTGTCGCGACCCCCACCGGCCATAGTTCGGGCGGTTTCGGCATCAGTTACTGCGGTTACCACGGCACGATCGGGTTGGGGGCCATGCCGCAGGTCACCTACACGAACCTGCCGTACAACACCGACAAGAGCAACTGCGGGACGAACGTCGTCAACCCCGGTGCGAGCGGCCTGCTCGACGGGGTCAGCATGGTCGCGGGACACGAACTCGTCGAGTCGATCACTGATCCGCTGCTCAACTCCTGGTCCGACTCGAACAGCCAGGAGAACGCCGACAAGTGCTCCTGGAAGAACCCCCAGGGCAATGTCACGACCAGTGCGGGGACGTTCGCCGTCCAATCGTTGTGGAGCAATACGACCGCGAGCTGTGTGCTCTCGACCGTTCCGCCCAGCTCGCCGCCTGCCAGCCCTACGAAGAACATCCGGAACGACGACGGGAACGGCAACGAGACCGTCTACGGGACCGTGGACCTCGGCGGCTCTCCGGGCTTCGGCTGGATCGAGTACGGGACGACCACCGCCTACGGCTCCACGGTCGGCTTCGACCCGATCGCCTCGGCGAACACCACGCCGTACCAGTACCAGGCGACCGGCCTGACCCCTGGAACGACGTACCACTTCCGGGTCCACCTGGCCAATGAAGCCGGGCTCATCGCCAGTTCCGACGCCACGTTCGTTCCCACGGGGTTCGGGTCGGCCAACGCCATCGCCCTTTCCGGGACCGGCAATGAGTCCGTCATCGGCACGGTGCACCTCGAACCCGGCACCTCGGCTACCGCGACGCTCAGCTACGGAACCAGCGCTTCTTATGGCTCCACGGCCACGGTCAACGTCACCGCCAACGCGTCCGGGGTGGCGTACGCGTCCTTCTATCGTCCGGGGTTGAACGCCGCCACGACCTACCACTACAAGATCGACGTCAGCGGGTCCGTCCACTTCGGCTCGGGTGACCTGACCTTCACCACGTCCTGATCTGCCCGGCCGCCCCGTTTCTCCTTTGCGGGGCGGCCGGTCCCTCTCGTCAGGCGCCGATCGCTCGCATCATCGCGGGCCACGAGCGGTCCAGTTCGTCCTGCCAGTAGACCCAGGAGTGGGTGCCCCGCTCGTAGAGGTGGGTCGTCACCGGGATCTTCAACTCGTTGAGGCGGTCCAGGAACGGCTTGGTCGTGTAGTAGCAGAACGCCTCGGCCGGGTCGGCGAACTGGGCCGTGGGCGGGTCCAGGGGGCCGGGGAGTCCGTTCTTGGCGACGGAGACGTAGAGCTTCGTCCCGCGCAGGTTCGCCGCCTGGGACACCGGGTCGTGCTGCACCCAGATGTCGTGCTGCCAGAACGGGTCGCCCCACATTGTGAACTTGTCGACGTTGAAGCCCAGGCCGTTCCAGCCTTTCAGGCCGTCCAGGCCCGTGTTCATGACGGTCGAGACGCCCGCCGTCAGCAGGGACGCGAACGGGCTGTAGGCCGCCGCGTACTTGAACATCCCCGGGTGCCTGGCCGCGTAGATCAGCGCGCCGTAGCCGCCGGTGGACTGGCCGAACGCCGCGCGCTTCGTGCCCGCTCGGTACTGCTGCTCCAGAAGGGGGCGCAGTTCCTTCAGGTGGAACGTCTCCCAGGCGTAGCTGTTGCCGAAGCCGTAGTTCCACCAGTCGGTGTAGCCGCCCGCGTAGCCGCCCTCGGGCATCACGACGATCACCTGGCGGCGCAGCGAGCGGGCCGCGATGTCGGTGTGGTTGTTCCACGCCTGGTAGTTCTCGTTGCCGCCGTGGAACGCGTAGACGACGGGCCACGTCCGGTCCGCGGTCTTCGACCAGCCGTTCGGCAGCATCAGCCGCACCGGCAGGTCGCGGTTCATCGCCGCCGAGTGGACGGTCAGGTCGACGATGTGGCTGCCCAGTCGTTTCTCCGCGACGACGCGCGCTCCCGAGGCGCGGGCGGGCGCGGCGAGGAGGCCGCCGCCCAGGGCCGCGCCGGCCGTAACGGCTGCGGTACGGCAGAAGGCACGCCGGTTCTGCATGGGTGAACTCCTTGGTCCGAGGGGCCGGGGCGGACCCGGCAGCGCGAACCGTAACAACCGGGACGACCTGCGAGAATCACGTCAGGTGAACGATCTTGAGGGGCCGTTTGTAAGCCGGATCACATACATCTGCGGCCTACCCCCCGTTTCCTGCTCGTTTCGGTTGACGTGGACGTTGCGGCGCTGGTGAAGTTACCCACGGGTCACGTCTGTGAAGGGGAAACGATGGCAACTGCGCT